>OMWE01000042.1 GCA_900314685.1 uncultured Actinomycetes bacterium
GGACCGGCGCGAGCTGCCGCGGCGCCGGGGTCAGTGCGGCACCGGGCAGCGACGAGCTGCGCGCGCCTGTGGTGCTGATGGTGTCGGGCGGCGCGGACTCGACGGCGCTGCTCGTCTTGGCCGCGACGTCGGCGCTGGATATCTGCGACGGCCGCGGGTCCGCCCGGATCGCGCGCGAGCGGCTGCACGTCCTCCACGTCAACCACCAACTCCGCGGCATCGACGCCCAGGAGGACGAGGAATACGTGCGCGAGCTCGCGGGCCGCTACGGCATCCCCTGCACGGTGCGGCGCGCGGACGTGGCGGCGCTGGCTGCCTCGTCGGACGGCAACGTTGAAAATGCGGGCCGCGAGCTGCGCTACGCCGCGGCCGCCGAGCTGGCCAATCAGCTCTCGGAGGAGTTGGGCACGCCGCGTTCGGCCGCGCGGATCCTCACGGCGCACACGGCCGACGACCGCGCCGAGACTTTCTTTATGAACGCGATGCGCGGCACGGGCCCGGCCGGCCTGGCCTCGATCCCGCGCCAGCGCAACCGCATCGTGCGCCCGCTGTTGGACCGCACCCACGAGGAGCTCTGCGACCTGCTGCGGATGCGCGGCATCGTGTGGCGCGAGGACGACACCAACCGCGACACCCGCTACCTGCGCGCTTACGTGCGGCACGAGGTGATGCCCGTGGTCCGCGCGCGCAACCCGCGCGTGAGCGCGAGCCTCGGCGCGACCTGCGACATCCTCTCCGACGAGGACGCGTACCTGACCCAGGTGGCCGCACGCGCCTACCGCGACCTCACGCGGCGCGAGGGGCCGGGCATGGTGGCGCTCGACGCGGGGCGGCTCGCGGCGGCCGAGGTGGTGATCGCGCGGCGCGTGGTGCGGCGGGCGATCCTGGCCGTGGCGCCGTCCGCGCGGCTCGAAGCACAGCATGTGGCTGCGGTTTTGCGGCTGGTCGCGGCGGGACGCGGGTCCGCGCAGGTCGCCGAGGGCGTGGACGTGCGTGTGGAGTATGGGCTACTTTTCGTCCGCGCGGGGAAGAGGAACGCGGCGCTCGGCGGCACATTGGGCCGCGGCTCGGCGCGTGGTGCGGCAGGCGGTGCGGCGAGTGGGCACGAAGGCGCGGCGGGCGGCCAAGGTGCGGCGCGCGACGGTGCGGACAAGACGGACAGGGCGTTCGACGGGCTCGGCGGTTGGCTCGTGGTGCCGGCGCCGAGTGAGGCCCGTACCGCGCCGGACGCGGCAGGGCGGCTCGCGGTGGCCGACGGGCGCGTGCTGGTGGTCCGCCTGACCCAGGTGCCGCGCGGGGCGGACCCGGTGGCCCTCGCCCGCGCGCACGGGCAGGAGTGGGGCGGTGCGTCCGTCTTGCTGGACGCGGAGGCGGCGGGCGTGGACCCGGCGCGCGGCGGCCGGCTGTGGGTGGACGCGCCCGCGGCGGGCGACGTGCTGTGCCCGCTCGGGATGCACGGGCAGAGCAAGAAGCTGTCCGACCTGCTAAACGAGGCAAAGATCCCCGCGGCGGACCGGCCGCGCGTGCCCGTGGTGCGTACGTCGCCGACGGGGCGCGTGGTGTGGGTCGCGGGTGTGCGCGCGGACGAGCGCGCGAAGTGCACGTCGCGGACCAGGCAGCTGCTGGAGTTCATTTACGTGCCCGCGTCCGCGCTGGCGGAGCGGCCAGGGGAGTAGGTGCCCACGGCGGGCGGTGGCTGGCTGAGCGTTGGCGGACTGCCGTGCTGCGCGCAATAAATAAATACCTGCATGTTTCAAGTACGTGCTGCCGCACAGCCTGATGGACGCGCGCAAAATCCGATGTTGTAGACTTAAGAATCGTTGAGAAGAGGAGCGCCTGGCGGCTGGGGCAGCCGGACGCACATCGTCGGCGCGGTGGGCGCGCGGAGACGCGAGCTGACCGCATCGGGCCGTCGGGCGAAAGGGGTAGGCATGGCAGAGGAGCTGCATCCGGACATCGAGAGCATCGTCCTGTCCGAGGAGGACATCAAGGGCATCGTCGCGCGCCTGGGCGAGGAGATCACCCGCGACTACGCAGGCAAGAACCCGCTGTGCATCGCGGTCCTCAAGGGCGCGGTCGTCTTCACCGCGGACATCATCCGCGCGATCGAGTGCCCGATGGCGATCGACTTCATGGCAGTGTCGAGCTACGGCGAGGGCGTGAAGTCGTCCGGCGTCGTCCGCATCGTCAAGGACCTGGACACCAAGATCGAGGGCCGCGACGTGCTGATCCTGGAGGACATCCTGGACTCCGGCCTCACGCTCAGCTACCTGATCCGCAACCTCAAGGCGCGCGGCCCCAAGTCGGTGCGCGTCGCGACCTTCCTCGTGAAGGACATCGAGGGCAAGCGCCCCGCCGTCGACCCAGCCTACGTCGGCGCGCACGTGCCCGACGCGTTCATCGTCGGCTACGGCCTGGACTACGCCGAGCGCTACCGCAACCTGCCGTACATCGGCGTGCTCAAGCCCGAGGTGTACGAAAAGTAGAGGAGTAATCCTTTGGCGAACAATCTCAACGACAGGCCGCCGGCGCCCGGGGGAATGGGCGACGGCGGTAGCAACGGCGGCTCCGGCAACGGCGCTGGCGGCGCCGGCGACCGCGGGCCCGACGGGGGCGGCCGCCGCACCAGGGGCATCGTCTACCTGGTGCTCCTGATCGCCTTTGCAGCCTACCTCGCCTACAGCATGGCGCCCAACATCATCGGTTCTTCTTCGGCGGCGACGCTCTCTACCAGCGAGTTCGTGACCGCGGTCAAGGACGGGCGCGTGGACGAGGTGACCTACGCCACGGCGGACGGCAGCCTCAAGGGCACCTACTGGAAGACGGACAAGGCGCGCGACAGCAAGAAGGAGCCGGTCGAGTTCCGGAGCTACTACGTGGGCGCCGACAGCCTGCAGGAGCTGATGGCGCGGCACCCGTCGACCGAGTTCAAGATCGACACGACGGACGGCAGCCTGTGGGAGACGCTGCTCGTGACCGTGGTGCCCACGCTGGTGCTCGTGATCGTCTTTGTGTACTACATGAACCAGATGAACAGCCAAAACGGCCGCGCGATGCAGTTCGGCCGGACCAAGGCGCGCACGACCGAGGAGACCCGGCCCAAGACCAAGTTCAGCGACGTGGCGGGCATCGACGAGGCCGTGGAGGAGCTCAAGGAGATCCGCGACTTCCTGCGCGAGCCCGAGCGCTACCAGAAGATGGGCGCCAAGATCCCGCACGGCGTGCTGCTGGTGGGCCCCCCGGGCACGGGCAAGACCCTGCTCGCCAAGGCCGTGGCCGGCGAGGCGGGCGTGCCCTTCTTCTCCATCTCGGGCTCGGACTTTGTCGAGATGTTCGTGGGCGTCGGCGCGAGCCGCGTGCGCGACCTCTTCAAGCAGGCAAAGGAGGCGGCGCCCTCGATCGTCTTCGTGGACGAGATCGACGCGGTCGGCCGCCAGCGCGGCACGGGCCTCGGCGGCGGCCACGACGAGCGCGAGCAGACCCTCAATCAGCTGCTGGTCGAGATGGACGGATTTGAGGACAACCAGGCCGTGATCCTGATCGCGGCGACCAACCGCCCCGACGTGCTGGACCCCGCGCTGCTGCGCCCGGGCCGCTTTGACCGCACCGTGACCGTGGACCGCCCCGACGTCAAGGGCCGCGAGCAGATCCTGCGCGTGCACGCGGCGAATAAGCCCCTGGCGCCCGAGGTCGACTTCGAGCGCCTGGCAAAGCTGACGCCGGGCTTCTCGGGCGCGGACCTCGCCAACCTCATGAACGAGTCCGCCCTGCTCGCCGCACGCGCGCACAAGGACTCCGTCGGCATGGCCGAGATCGAGGAGGCCATGGAGCGCGTGATCGCCGGCCCCGAGCGCAAGAGCCGCGTGATGACCGAGAAGGAGCGCCGCACGATCGCCTACCACGAGGCGGGCCACGCGCTGGTCGGCCACGTGCTCGAGAACAGCGACCCCGTCCACAAGATCACGATCATCCCGCGCGGCCAGGCGCTGGGCTACACGATGCAGCTGCCGGAGGAGGACCATTTCCTGCAGACGCGCGGCGCGATGCTCGACGAGGTCACCACGCTGCTGGGCGGCCGCTCGGCCGAGGAGCTCTTCTGCGACGACATCACCACCGGCGCCTCCAACGACATCGAGCGCGCCACCAAACTCGCGCGCGGCATGGTCACGCGCTACGGCATGAGCGACGCGCTGGGCGCGCAGGTCTTCGGCGAGGCGCAGCACGAGGTCTTCCTGGGCCGCGACCTGGCCGACCACCAGGACTACTCCGCCGAGACCGCCAAGCGCATCGACGACGAGGTCGAGCGCGTGATGCGCGAAGCCCACAAGCGCGCCCGCGAGGTGCTGGAGGCCCGCAGTGACCAGATGGACCAGATGGCCGCCGTGCTGTTGGCGCGCGAGACCGTCGAGGGCCCCGAGCTGGACGCCCTGCTCAACGGCACGTGGGACGCCTACGTGGCCGAGCACCCCGAGGCCGCGATCGACGAGGCAAAGACGGACGGTGCGGCCGCGGCTGCCGACGGAGCGAAGACGGACGGCGCGGCTACAACTGGCGACGCGCCGAAGGACCTGCCCGACGACGAGACCCTGATCGCCGAAGCGGCCGCTGCTGCCGCCGCCCGGACCGAGGCCGAGACGACGGCTGACCCCGCCCCGACGGAGCCCGAGAGCGCCGCGTCCGTCTTACCTGAGGAAAAGAACGAGGAGTGATCATGAGCATCAATGAGAAGAGCTACGCCTACGGCGCCTCCAAGTCGTCCATCCGCGAGATTGCTGCGTACGGCGCGCGCCGCAAGGCTGAGATCGGCGCCGAGAACGTCTACGATTTCTCGATCGGCAATCCGTCCGTGCCCGCGCCTGCGCAGGTCCGCGAGTCGATCGCCCGTGCGCTGGAGCTGCCGCCGACCGAGCTGCACGGTTACACGCCCGCGTCCGGCACGCCCGCCGCGCGCAAGGCCGTGGCCGACTCGCTCAACCGCCGCTTCGATGCGGGCGCCGACGCCGGTGACCTCTACCTGACCTGCGGTGCCGCCGCGGCCATCTCGATCTCCTTCCACGCGATCGTCAACCCCGGTGACGAGGTCATCGTGATCGCGCCGTACTTCCCGGAGTACCGCGTGTGGATCGAGACCGCCGGCGCCACCTGCGTGGAGGTTCTCGCCGACCAGGACACCTTCCAGATTGACACCGCCGCGGTCGAGGCCGCCATCACGCCCCGCACCAAGGCCGTGATCATCGACTCGCCCAACAACCCCTCGGGCGCCGTCTACTCCGCCGACAACCTGGCCGCCCTGGCCGCCGTGCTCGACAAGAAGAGCACGGACCTCGGCACCGCGATCTACCTCGTGTCCGACGAGCCCTACCGCGACATCGTCTACGGCTGCGAGGTGCCCTGGGTGCCCAAGTACTACGACCGCACCATCGTCACCTACAGCTACTCCAAGTCGCTCTCGCTGCCGGGCGAGCGCATCGGCTGGGTCTACGTGCCCACCACCAACCCCGACCACGACCGCCTCATCCCCGCCGTCGCGGGCGCGGGCCGCAAGCTGGGCTTTGTCTGCGCGCCGGCGCTCTTCCAGCGCGTGCTGATCGACTGCGTGGACGTGCCCGCCGACGTCGCGAGCTACGCGCGCAACCGCGAGGCCCTCACGCGCGGCCTCTCCGAGCTGGGCTACCACTACATCGAGCCGCAGGGTGCCTTCTACCTGTGGGTCCAGGCGCTCGAGCCCGACGCGGAGGCTTTCTTTGAGCGGGCCAAGGCGCTCGAGCTGCTGCCCGTGGCGTCCGACAGCTTCGGCTGCACGGGCTGGGTCCGTCTGGGCTACTGCTGCGACTACGAGACGATCGTCAACTCCATGCCCGCGTGGAAGAAGCTCAAGGAGAGCTACGCGTAAGGAGGTACTATGCCAGGTCCGAGGGCTCAGGAGCGCCACTACCGCTGCGACGTGCACACGCACACGCTGTACTCGCGGCACGCGTACTCGACGCTGGAGGAGAACGTGCGCGAGGCGGCCGAGCGGCGCATCGAGCTGCTGGGCGTGACGGAGCATTTCTCGGATATGCTCTTTCCCACGCGCGACCTGCGCAATTACCAGTACTTCGTGAACCTCGGCTGCTGGCCGCGCAGCTGGCACGGCCTCACGCTGCTGCGCGGCGTCGAGGCGGACATCGTGGACCTGGACGGGCGGCTGTACGGGTACGACATCCCCTTCAGCTGGTTCGGGCGCGGCGTGGGCACGGGGCCCGACTCGCTGAAGGACGTGGTATTCCGCAACGTGGACTACGCGATCGCGAGCGTGCACGACCACGGCTGGGCCGACGACGCGCCGATCGCCCAGACCACCGAGATGTACATCCGCGCGCTGTCCGACCCGCGCGTGCTGATCGTGGGGCATCCGGGCCGCGCCGGCGTCCCCTTCGAGCTCGACCCAGTGCTCGAGGCCGCGCGCGACCAGCACAAGCTGATCGAGATCAACGAGCACAGCCTCAACACGCCCGAAGGCCGTGACCGCTCGTATGTCCCGTGCCGGCGGATCGCCGAGCGCTGCGCCGAGCTGGGTGTGGGCATCGCCGTCAATACCGACGCGCACATCTCCTACGACGTGGGCCGCTTCGAGGCGGTGCCCGCGATGCTGGACGAGATCGACTTCCCCGCGAAGCTCATCGCCACGCGCTCGGCTGACTCCTTCCTCGCGGCCCTCGATGCCGCCGGCCTGCACGTGGAGCTGTAAGGGGACGACGCTGCGGCGGCTGCGGCGCCGTGAGAGCGCTGTGGTACCGTGACGGTGCGCGATTGTAGGGATAAGTGGCGCTCGCGGAAAATAGGGGCCGCTTCAACGGAATTTGCAAAAGCTGGTAAAAATTTCGCATCTGTAAATGCCCAAAATCAAAGCTGGCAAAAAATCTCACGTAAAAACCGCACTAAATCAAGGCCGGCAATAATAATCAAGGCTCGCAAAACAAATCAAGCTAGAATAAAGACGTAGCAACCGCATCGTCGAGCGGAGCAATTGCGATGGCCGAGATGTTCGAGAATCCCTTCACCCCTTCCTTTGGCGAGGTCCCCGCAATCATGGCTGGTCGGCAGCAGGTCATCAGCGACCTCCGAAAATCGTTCGACTCAGCCACTCGCCGTCCGGAACTCACCACGCTCATTTCAGGGGTGCGCGGTACCGGAAAGACCGCCCTTCTGGCATTGGCGGCGGAGATGGCCGCTGCGAGGGGATGGGTTGTGGCGAATATCACTGCCGTTCCCGGGATGCTCGACGATATCCTCGAGCGTTCGCGGGCAGCGGCACGGGAGCTTGTCGCGCAGCAAAGCGACCGTAGGGTGACGGGCGTCGGCATCGGGGTGGCCGGAGCGAGCGTCAATGTGACGTGGGACCGTGCGGAGCACGGGGACGGCAACTGGCGGACGCAGATGACAGGGCTGCTCGATGTGCTCTCGGAGCACGGGACGGGGCTGCTCATCACGGTGGACGAGGTCCGCGCGAGCGAGCAGGATCTCATCCTACTCGCGGCCAATTACCAGCAGTTTGTGCGCGAGGGGCGCAAGGTCGGCCTCATCATGGCGGGCTTGCCGCACTATACGTCAGCCCTGATCCAGGACGAGTCGGTCTCTTTTCTGCGGCGGGCGCACCAGGTACGTCTCGCCAAGGTGCCCGACTACGAGGTGGAGAGCGCGCTGCGCAAGACCATCATCCAGGGTGGACGGACGGCCAGTGATGAGCAGCTCGCCCGTTGCATCGAGTCGATTGAAGGCTTCCCGTACATGCTTCAGCTCGTGGGCTATCGCGTGTGGGACGCCAACCCCTTTACGGAAGAGATATCCGACGAGGATACGACGCGCGGCATCGCCGTCGCAAAAGCTGAGCTCAGGGATCAGATACTCTTGCCGACACTCGCGGATCTCTCGACGAACGACCGGGAGTTTCTCAAGGCCATGCTTGCGGATGAGGGATCCAGCGCGTTGGAAGATATCGCACGGCGGATGGGAAAGACAAGCTCATACGCCTCGCAATACAAGCGCCGTCTGCTCGAGGAGGGCGTCATCGTGCCAAGGCTGGACGGGAGGCTTGCCTTCGCGCTGTCTCCCATGCGCGACATCCTGCGAGAGTTTGTGTAGCGTCGGGTTGTTGCGAGGCGTACCTAGCAACCGCATCGGATGGTGGCTTAGCGATCTCCGCTTGCGCGACTGCCAAAGAGGTAGACGATCGAGACAAAGACAAACGCTGCGGCGGCGTAGGGCTGACCGCCTGCGACGCACAGTAGCGCGATGGCGGCGATGATGAGTGCGCCGATTTGCCGGCTCTCGAGCTTGTGTTTCTTCGGATTGCCTGCCATGTCGTATCCCTTGGCCGCTACAAAGCCCTTGACCTGTTTCGAGGCCGTTCCCTGCCGTTGACGTCATTGTACCCACGCGCCGCCAGGATACTTTATACGCCCTGAGCCGGGCGGTGTCCCGACTCGACCCTTTGCGTCAAACTGGCATCGAAAGTTCGGTCGGGCGGTACCGCCTGTGGCGAGCCGTTCTTCCGATGGGGTTTCGCCGCGAATCGCTGCAAGTCGACCTCGGAAGTGCGATGTCCCGCCCCGCGAGGGAAGACAATCGTTCTTCGGATGGGAGATTACAGCGAATCGCGGCAAAGTGGCCTCTGGAGAACGATGTCCTTCTTTGCGCGGAGAGGAAATCGTTCTTCCGACGGGGAAACGCCGCGAATCGCTGCGAAGTGCTGTCGGAAGAACGGTGGCTGTCCTTGCGTGCGCATGCAATCGCTCTTCCGATAGGGGATTGCAGCCGGGCGTTGCGACCAGATGCTGCAAATCGTCCTCGGGAGCGCGGGCTGCTTCTCGCGCGTCCCCTCTCCTGCTGATTACTTCTCACATGGGTCCTCTCACGCGGCCCCCTCCTGCGTGCCCACCTGCGAATTACCTCACGCAGGCCCCCTCACGCGGACACTCGCGCGGACCCTCGCGCGCCCCGAGTGATGGGAATCAGGGAAGACACCCGGCGCAGACGCACCGCGACGGCGCGCGTCGGTACAATGGTCCCATGCTGATAAACAGAGTCTCGCGGCAGTTGCTCGCCGCACCCGAATTGATGCCCCTCCTCCACGAGCTGCGCGCCGGCCACGACGCTTCGCTCGCGGTGGCCCAGTCCGCCCGCCCGCTGGTCGTGGCGGCGCTGTGGGCTGCCGACCCGCGCCCCTGCCTCTTTGTGGTGTCGGGCGAGGAGGCCGCCGACCGAGCCGCCCGCGCACTCGCCGCCTGGGTCGGGCGCGAGCATGTGGCCCGCTACCCCGAGCGTCGCGACCTCCCCTGGTCCGACAAGCCCGCCGACGACGCGGTGGTCGGTGCCCGCTGCGCCGCCGTCGCCCATCTTTCTGCAGGTGACAAGGTCATTGTGGTCGTAAGCGCGCACGCTCTGCTTCGCCGCGTGCCGCCGGTGGGGTCGGGCTATTTCGCCAGCGCGACCTTTGCGGTGGGCGACGAGGTGGACTTCGAGGACGTGGGTCGCCTGCTCGTGGGCATGGGCTACGCCGACGCGGGCGACACGGCCGACGTCAACGCCCCCGGCCTCTTCCACGTGCACGGCGACGCGGCGGACGTCTTCCCCGCGCAGGCCACGAGCCCGGTGCGCGTCGAATTCTTCGGCGACGAGGTCGACCGCGTGCGCCGCATGGTGGCCTCCACCGGCCAGACGATCGGCGAGCTGCCCGAGGTCACCATCGTGCCCTGCCGCGAGCTGGCCCTCACGCCGCGGACGATCGCCAATGCCAGCCGCGCCCTCTACAACCGCGCGCAGTCCAGCGACAAAGTGGCCGCCGACCTGGAGCTCATCACCCAGGGGGCCGCCGCGCCCGCGCTCGACCAGTACCTGCCCGAGCTCTACGGCAAGACGGCCTCGCCGCTCGACCACATGGGCCCCGACACGCTGGTCGTGCTGGCCGAGCCCCGCGCGCTTTTCGACGACTGCGCGCGCGTCTACGACGAGACGAGCGTCGCCGCCAATGCCTCCCGCGTCCGCATCGACGGCCTCTACACCTCCCCGCGCGACCTGGACTTCGGCCGGCAGCAGCGCCTGTCGCTTGCGTCGATGCTGCGCGCGGGCGCCGGTGCGACCACCGCTGAGCTGCAGATACGCCAGCCGGGCATCGCGGGTGCCAGCTCCAAGCTGCTGGGCCGCGTGCGCCAGATGGTGCGCGACGACATGGCCGTGCTCTTCGCCGTGCCCGACCGCGGCGCGCGCGAGGCGCTCGAGCTGACCTTCAACGACGAGCAGATCGCCTTCACCGAGTCACTCGGCGCGGCGCCGGAGAACCGCACGCCCGTCTTGACCGCGGCGGAGGACGCGAAGAAGGTCGGTGCCGGTGCGAGGTCCGGCGTCGCGAAGACAAACGATGCGGACGTCAGCGCAGCGCGCGCCGCCGCCCGTCAGACGATTGCCCCGCTCAAGCACGGCATGGTGACCTTTATTGACGCGCCGGTGCCCGCTGGCGTTGTGGTGCCCGGCGCGGGCCTTGCCGTGCTCTCGGTCTCGGACCTCACGGCGCGCATGGCCAAGAGCCGCCGCCGCGTGCGCCGCGTGGACCCCACCAGCGTGACCTTCCCCTTCAAGCCGGGCGACTACGTGGTCCACGCCACGCACGGCATCGCGCTCTTTGCCGATATCGTGCGCCAGGAGGTGGGCGGCCGCGAGCGCGACTACTTCCTGCTGGAGTACGCCGGCGGCGACAAGCTCTACGTGCCCCTCGAGCAGGTCGACCGCATCACGCGCTACATCGGCCCCGACGGCTCGGCCCCGCGTCTCACGCGCCTCAACACCGCCGACTGGTCGCGCGCCACGGGCAAGGCCCGCCGCTCAGCCAAAAAGCTTGCCTTCGACCTCGTGGATCTCTACACCCGTCGCTCAACGGTGGCCGGCTACGCCTTCAGCCCCGATACGCCGGCGCAGGCCGACATGGAGGCCAGCTTCCCCTACGACGTGACGCCCGACCAGGCGACCGCGATCGCCGACATCAAGGCCGACATGGAGGCCCCGCGCCCGATGGATCGTCTTCTGTGCGGCGACGTCGGCTTCGGCAAGACGGAAGTGGCGCTCCGGGCCGCCTTCAAGTGCTGCCAGGACGGCAAGCAGGTCATGGTGCTGTGCCCCACCACGATCCTGGCGCAGCAGCACTTCGAGACCTTCTTTGCGCGCTTCGCCCCCTTTGACCTGGACGTCCGCGTGCTCTCGCGCTTCGTGACGCCCGCGCAGCAGCGCCAGGCGCTCAAGGGCTTCGCCGAGGGCGACGTCAACGTCCTGATCGGCACGCACCG
>OMWE01000046.1 GCA_900314685.1 uncultured Actinomycetes bacterium
CCTACATCGGCCTGTCGCTCTCCACGGTCAACGAGCAGAACGCCAAGTACAACAACCTCTCCGTGGACCAGGGCGCCTATGTGGCCGAGGTCGCCGACGGCGGCCCGGCGGACAAGGCGGGCATCAAGCAGGGCGACATCATCACCGCGGTCGACGACGAAAGCATCACCAGTGCCGACAGCCTGCTCGTCGCGATCCGCGAGCACGCCGAGGGCGATGTCGTCAAGGTGACCTACAACCGCGACGGCAAGGAAGATACGGTCGAGGTCACGCTGGGCAACGACGAGGAGCTGCAAAAGCAGCAGGCCGCGGAGCGGATGCAGCAGAGCCAGAACAGCGGCGACGACCAGTCGTACAATCCCTTCGACCCCTTCGGCCTCGGACAGTAAAGGGCATCTCGGCCGGTAAAGGCCGCGTAACCTCGTACCGCTTGTCCCGCAGGCTTGCCAGCTTGCCGATGCAAGGACGGACTCGGACGAACCCACCCGCTTTTCAAGTAAAGTTGGGTGGGTTCATTCTTCTGCGTCCGTCCTTCTTGTCCTGCGCGCGGCGCGCGCCTATGTCATGAGGAGCATCCATGCAATACCAGATCCAGGGCAATCCCTTTGGCGTCGCCATCTGCCAGCTCGCGTCGGGTGAGTCGATGCGTACCGAGAAGGGGTCCATGGTGTGGATGAGCCCCAACATGCAGATGACGACCGAGGGCGGCGGCAGCATCGGCAAGGCATTCGGCCGCGCTATCTCGGGCGAGTCGATGTTCCAAAACATCTACACCGCGCAGGGCGGTCCCGGCTTGATTGCCTTTGGCTCGAGCTTCCCGGGCGAGGTGCGTGCGATCCAGATCGATCCCATGCACCCGATGGTCGTGCAGAAGTCGGGCTTCCTCGCATCCGAGATGGGTGTGGAGCTGTCCGTCTTCTGGAATCACAAGACGGTTGGCGGCGTGCTGTCGGGCGAGGGCATCATCCTGCAGAAACTCTCCGGCCAGGGCATCGTCTTTGTCGAGCTCGACGGCTCGATTGTCGAGTACCAGCTGCAGCCCGGTCAGCAGATGCTGGTCGACACGGGCAATCTCGCGATGTGCGACCCCACCGTGACCATCGACGCCGTGACGGTCAAGGGCATGAAGAACAAGCTCCTGGGCGGTGAGGGCTTCTTCAATACCATCGTGACCGGTCCCGGCCGCATCTGGCTGCAGACCATGACCGTCCGCGCGCTGGCCAGTGCCGTCCAGCCCTACATCGCCACGGGCAACTGATCCGATCGCGTGCCGCCCGCCTCGGGCTGCCGACTGAATCATCCCGCATCTGCCTAGGCTGTCAACCGCCGTCCCCGCGTCTCGGATGATGGTGTCCGGTCCTTGTGAGAACATGTTCTCGACAGAAAAACGAGGAAGGGGATGCCATGGCAGAGATCAAATGCCCCAAGTGCGGGACGGTATTCACGGTCGACGAGAGCGGCTACGCGCAGATCGTGGCGCAGGTGCGCGACGCGGAGTTCGAGCGGGAGCTGAAGCGCCGCACGGATCTGCTTGCTTCGAATAACGCACAGGCGACGCAGCTCGAGGTGGCGAAGGTCCGCGACGACCTTCAGAGGCGTGCGGCGGACGAGCGTGAGATGCGGCAGCGGGAGCTCGCCGACAAGGACACGCGCATCGCCGAGCTCTCGGCCAAGGTTGATGCACTGAGCGCGGAGCAGGACCAGGCCGTGCGTCTGGCGCAGGCGGAGGCGCGGCAGCAGTCGCAGGGCGACCTGGCGGCGGCGCAGGCCGAGATCGCACAGCTCAAGGCCCAGGTTGCGACGCTCACGCAATCCTACCAGCAGCAGTCGCAAACGCAGGAGCAGGCGTACAAGGCTCGGCTCGAGCTCGCGCGCAGCGAGGCCGAGCGCAGGACGGGCGAGCTGCAGACGCAGATGACGGCGCAGCTCGCGGCAAAGGACGTGCAGATCCAGGACGCGCAGGACGAGATTGAGCGCCTGCGCGACCTGCGGAGCCGTCAGTCGACCAAGCTGGTGGGCGAGTCGCTGGAGCAGCACTGCCAGATCGAGTTCAACAAGATCCGTGCCACCGCCTTCCCGCACGCGTACTTCGAAAAGGACAACGACGCCTCCGAGGGTACCAAGGGCGACTTCATCTACCGCGAGGAGGTCGACGGGGTCGAGCTGCTCTCCATCATGTTCGAGATGAAGAACGAGGCGGACGACTCCGATCCCAAAAACCAGAAGACCAACGAGCACTTCTTTGCCAAGCTCGACGCGGACCGTCGCAAGAAGAAGTGCGAGTACGCGGTGCTGGTCTCATTGCTCGAGCCGGAGAGCGAGCTCTACAACACCGGCATCGTCGACGTCTCGTACCGGTATCCCAAGATGTACGTGATCCGTCCGCAGTTCTTCATCCCGATGATCACGGTGCTGCGCAACGCGGCGCTTAACGCCGCCGACGCCCGTCGCGAGCTGGCAGAGGTCCGCAAGCAGAATATCGATATCACGGACTTCGAGGACAAGATGGAGGCCTTCAAAGACGGCTTCTCAAAGAACTTCCAGTCGGCGACCAAGCGCTTCGACACCGCCATCGACGAGATCGACAAGACCATCCAGCACCTGCAGAAGGTCAAGGACAACCTGACCGCCTCGCAGAACCAGTTGCGCCTGGCCAACGACAAGGCCCAGCAGCAGCTGACGATCCGCAAGCTCACCTGGAACAACCCCACGATGAAGGCGCGGTTCGCGGAGCTCGATGCGCCGAAGGACGAGTGACAGGGGACGGGGCTTGTCACGCAGCTGACCGCGCTACTTTTCTGTGACAAGAGAATCGTCCGCGGCACTGATGTGTGTCAGGAAACCCTCGTCCATCTGCTACATCCTGCCACTCCTCGCTGCATTACTCCAGCGTGCGCATGAAGCGGGAGATGGCGGCGAGGCCCTCTTTGAGGTCGTCCGTATTGTCTGAGTAGGCGTAGCCGATGCGCATGCTCCGGGGCTCCTCGAAGGCATCGCCGGGAGTGACGAGGGCGCCCGTGGTCTGGATCATGCGGCTGCAGAAGTCATAGGAGTCGATATCGTAGTCGTAGTAGACGAGGGCGGTGGTGCCCGCCTCGGGCTTCACGAAGGACAGGTGCGGCTCGGAGTCCACCCATTCCTCCAGCGCGGCGAGGTTCTGGCGGACGATGCGGCGGCTGCGCGCAAGGATCTTGTCGGCATGGGCCAAAGCGTAGGCGCCGACCGCTTCGTCGAACATGCCGCAGGAGATGAGGTCGTAGTCGCGGTGGGAGAGGAGGTCGTGACGGAGCTCCGGGCTCTTGGTGATGCACCAGCCCAGACGGATGCCGGCCAGCGACCAGACCTTGGACATGGAGCTCACGACGACGGCCTTGTCGTAGAGGTCGATGGGGGAGGTGGTGAAGCCGTCATCGTCCTGCGTCAGCAGGCGGTAGACCTCGTCGCACATGAGCCAGGCGTCGTTCTTGCGGGCGATCTCGACGATGGTCTCGAGTTCCTCGCGGGAGAGCAGGGCACCGGTGGGGTTGTCGGGGTTGTTGATGCAGATGACCTTGGTGGCCGGGGAGCACAGGGCGTCGAGCTCGGCGGCGTCCACGTGATAGTGCCTGCCCTTCTCCAGGTGCAGGATGCTCACGTGCGAGCCGCACATCTCGGGGATGGAGTAGAGCTGCTGGTAGGTGGGCATGATCGAGACGACCTCGTCGCCGGGTCCGCAGAGGGTGGAGAGCACCAGGTAATTGGCGCCGGCTGCGCCGTGGGTGGGGATGATGTGCTCGGGTTTGACCGTCTCGTAGAGACCGCAGATGCCCTGGAGGAATGCGGGGTTGCCCTCGATGTCGCCATAGGTCAGGCGACGGGCGGCGAAATCGTCCATGAAGGCGTTGCGGTCGCCCCCGCAGATGTCAAAGAGCTGGTCCAACGTCACAGAGTAGGTGCAGGTCTCCGCCACGTTGTAGGTGCACTTGGTCTCCCACTCGTTCATCCATTGCTCGACCTTGAAGTCATCGATTTGCATAAGAGGTTCCTTCCTCTGGTCTTGCCACTCATGGTGGCATCTCGAAATTACCGTACGTTTAAGAATTGCTTGCGATGCCCGTTTTTCTTACAGCTCGACGTAGGTGCCGACGCCGGCCTCGACCGCGCGATCGTAGGCGATTTTGGTGGCGGCGAGGTCCTGGACGGCGATACCGGAGGTGTCGAAGAGGGTGATCTGGTCATCGGAGGTGCGGCCGGGCTTGGCGTTGACGATAACCTCGCCGATCTCGGTGATGGCATCCTCGGCGAGCACGCCCTCCTTGTAGGGGAGCTCCAGCTCGCCGGCGCTGATGGACTGCGGGCGGTCGTCGGCAAAGACGAGCGCATGCGCCGCGACGCCGCTCTCGACCTCCTGCTTGCCCTCCATGTCGGCGCCGACCGCGGAGATATGCACGCCGGGCTGGACCCAGTCGGCCTTGATGAACGGCGTGGTCGCAGGGGTGATGGTGATGATTGCATCGGCGGAACGCACCGCAGCCTCACCGTCGGAGACCGCGACGATCTCATAGTCCTTCTTTACCTGTGCTGCGGCCAGCATGTCTGCGACGGTGGCCTTCATCTGCTCGACGCGTGCGACCGGCGCCTCGGCCTTGCGCGGATCCCAGACCTCGACGTGGTTGATGCCCGGGTTGGCGGCCAGGGCCGCTGCGACCTGGTAGGTCGCCTGATGGCCGGTACCGGCGACGAGGAGGCGGGAGGCGTCCTTGCGGCCGAGCCACTTGATGCCAAGCGCGCCGGCGGCACCGGTGCGCAGACCGGTCACGGCGCTGGCGTTCACCAGGGCGAGCGGGGCGCCGGTGGTGTCGTCGCACAGCAGGGTCGTGCCGAAGATCTCAGGAAGGCCGCGGGAAGGGTTCTCGGAGAACCAGGCGGTGAGCTTGAGGCCGAAGAGGCCGTTGTCGACGAGCTCGCCCGAGCGGATGTCCATATCCGCGACGCTGGGGTTGAAGGCGTGATAGACCATGGGCCAGGCGAGGCCCTTGCCCTGGGCCTTTTGTGCGTAGGCCTCCTCGACGGCCGTGACCGCGTCGGACATGGTGAGGACGCTTGCGATATCGTGTGCGGACAGGGCAAGTACCTTTGCCATCTCAGTCTCCTTTGCCGGTTGCATGGCTTGCTTCGTGCTGGTTTCCACCTTATCGGCCGAGTGGATTTGAGCCTATACCGAGTATTTGTAGAAACAACCAAAAGAAAATCGATAAAATTAGGAATAGCAACAACACTTTTCCTAGGGAGTTGAACATGATTTTCAGCATGTCAGACTTCTACCACCTCTATGAGGGCAAGCTCACGATAGCCGCCGGGTCAGGCGGCCTCGTGCGCCCTGTGAAGTCTGTCGGTATCCTCGATTACGAGCTGATGCCGGGTCTCAAGAACAAATACCAGCGCGTCAACTTCTACGATGACCAGCTTGTCCTCTCGACATTCCTCTACACGCACGACGACCCCTACTACATCGGCGAGGCGATCCGCTACCTGGTCGGCAAGGGGACGAGCGGACTTGTGATCAAGAACGTCTTTCACCTGCAGATACCCGAGACTGCGTTGAGGTTTGCCAACGCGCGCAACTATCCCGTCTTTGTCACGACGGCAGACGATTTCTTCTTTGACGAGGTCGTCGTGGACGTGGTCGGGCGCATCGAGCGTCTGTCGTCGGCTGTGGAGATGGAACGCCTGATAGACGGGCTGCGGGAGGAGGCGAGAGACCCCAGTCGAGACCTGACCCATACCCGCGAGCTCGTGGGTAAGCTCAACCCTTCCTTCTTGCGTGAGTGCCTGGTCGTGTGGGCGCCGAGTGCGGACGACCTGCTTGCTGATACGTTCCTGGAGCTGGAGCGTGTCTTTCGGAAAGGTGAGCTCTATAAGGCCGCCAATGTCTTTCTCCAATATCGGGGCGGTGTCATGCTCATCGCGAGTTGGGACCCGCTTGAGGATGTCGACGTGGATAGGATGCTGCACGCTTTCCGCGATGAGCTCCTCTCGCACGAGGAGACTGCCGTTGTCGGTGTTAGCGCGCGTCACCAGACAACCGACGAGCTCCCCGAGGCGATAGTGGAGGCGCTCCTCTCGGCGGAGGTCGCAACGCTGCGCGGAGGAATGACCGTCCGCTACGACGAGCTGGGTACCCTGTCGGTGCTGTTTGGCTGTGCTTCTTCGCCTGCGGCGCGTGCCTTTGAGCGGCGCGTGCTCGAACCGCTGCGGGTGCATGATGCCGAGACCAACGCGCGGCTGGAGGAGACGCTCAAGGCCTACCTGGAGGCGGATTGCTCAATGGTCGAGGCGGGGTGCAGGCTGGGACAGCATCCCAATACCGTGCGCTACCGCCTCGACCGCGTATCCGCCCTCACCGGTTTGAGCTATCGTGTCCCGAACGAGCTCGAGCAACTCCGTATGGCCGAGGAGCTGGCTTTCTGCCAAGAGGTGCTTATTGGCATATAGGGCTGGTACCTGATCGGCATAGAGGTGTTATGC
This sequence comes from uncultured Actinomycetes bacterium, assembly GCA_900314685.1. Taxonomy (GTDB): domain Bacteria; phylum Actinomycetota; class Coriobacteriia; order Coriobacteriales; family Atopobiaceae; genus Olegusella. Next base: position 6,508 of record OMWE01000046.1, read on the forward strand.
CTCGAGTCCCTCAAGATAGGCCGAGGAAGGCAGCAGACAATGGAGTTGGCGCCCGTCCCGCCGTGGACCGTGGTCACCATCTCGGGCGTCACGGCGTCGGTGAAGAGGCCGGCGATGGCCTCCTTGAGACGGGGCATGCCGGCGAAGTAGCCGTAGTGGAGGCTGGTCCTGCCCACCTCGTCGTAAAAGGAGGCGGGGTCGGTGTCCGTGAGCTCAAGCATCTCGCCCACGGTGATGGGTTTGCAGCAGCTGGAGCCCAGGTTGTACTTGGCCAGCGGGTCCAGGGGGTTGAGCCAAAACTCGAGCTCGAAACGGTCGATCTTGATGTCGGTCCTCCTTTCTCGTGCGACTACAGATCGACGACGGTGCCGATACCGTCTTTCTCAGCCCGTGCGACGATGCGCGAGGCGCTGGCAAGGTCCTGCAGGGCAAGACCGGTGGAGTCGAAGATGGTGATCTGACCAGCGCTCTGGCGGCCTTCCGCCTCGCCGGCGATCACAGCACCGATCTCGGCATCGGGTTTTTCGAGGAAGCCCTGCTTGTGAGCCATCTCGCACTCGCCGACGTTCATGACCTGGACCGTGTCGTCGCAGATGGCGCGGGCATGCGAAAAGCAGGCGCCCTCGATCTCCTGCTTGCCAGACTTGTCGGAGCCCATGCAGGAGAGGTGGGTGCCGGGGCGGACCCACTCGGCGCGGAGGTAGGGCTGGGTGGCCGGGGTCGCCGTGACGACGACGTCGGCCTGCCCCACGCCCGCTTCCAGGTCATCGGATGCGAGGAGGGCGGGGACGGGGTCGATGCCTGTAGCCGTGAGCAGGTGCCGCACATCCCCTGCGATCCGGGGCAGCTCCTGCGCCGCCGCATCGGGGTGGCGGGGATTGACGTAGGTGATAGCTTCGAGCCTGGGCAGGGCGCAAATGAGCGCGGCACCGATGTAGGGGGCAAGGCCGCCAGTGCCGCAGACCAGGGCGCGGGTGGCGTGCTGTCGGGCCAGATACTTGGCGCCGACCGCAGCCGCTGCGCCGGTTCGGTAATTGGTGATGGGGCCGGCGTTGAGAATCGCACGCGGCTCGCCCGTCTCGCGGTCCCACAGGTTCATGAGCCCATGGTAGACAGGCAGCCCCTTGGCGCGATTGCCGGTGTAGCAGGAGATGGCCTTGTAGCCCCAGACGCCGTCGCCGTCCAGGTTGCCGCTCTTGAGGTCCATGTCGGTAAGGGGATCCTCCGCAAAATCATGGAAGAGCAGGGGCCACACGCTGGCCTGGCCCCTCTGCTTCTGGAGATAGGCCTGTTCCACGGCTTCGATGGCCATGGGCATGGTCAGTACGGATTCGACCTCGGCCTTGCCGAGAATGCGCAGCTTGCTCATATCGTTTCCTTCCTTAGGACGGGTCTCTTCCTTGTAGGGTTTTCGCGGGCTGGGATGCCCGCGGACCGGGATGTCTGCTGGCTGAAACACTCGCAGACTTGGGCGCCCCTGTCGGCTGGGGCGGGGAATCGCGAGGGGACGTCCTCTCGGGAAGCGTCCCCGCTCGCGTCCGTAGTTAGAAGGTAGGCAGATTGAGGTGCGAATTCGAGTGCATATATTTGTAAATGAACACAAATATATGGGCAAAGGTTTGTATAGAGGTTATCTCGAACTGATCCGTTGCGTTCGATTGTCAGAAGGTGAAAGCTGTGCCACCCGTCCGTTGACGCCAACCGCCAACTGGCGCTAGAAGGCGGTGAATTTTCACGATATTGATGCGCGTGGCAACACCAACTGGCGGTTGGTGTCATGCGAGTCTCACGCGAAATATGAATCCATATGAATCCGAGCGATGAAGGATCTGCTGCTAGGGGCAAATCTGTTTGACAGGTACCCCATGGGGGTATAGGATGACTGCGATTAGAAACCCCCAGGGGGTATAGGAGAGATATGGCTAATGAGAAAAAAACCGCCGCCACCTCAGACTATATGGGCGTACAGGAAGAGCAAGATGTGCAAGAAAAGCAGAGCGTGCAAGGAGAACTGGCCGCCGACTGCTGCGGAAAAGATTCGCCGAGCTGCTGCGGGCAGCACAAGCACACCCCGCGGTCCGAGGAGCTCGTACGCGACATCGACCGTCGCATCAACCGGGCGATTGGCCAGCTCAACGGCGTGAAGGCCATGCTCGACGACAACCGCTATTGCGGCGACGTCCTCACCCAGCTCGCCGCCGCCGAGAGCGCCATCAAGGCCGTGAGCCGCATCGTCCTCAAGGAGCACCTGGAGACCTGCGTGGTGGAGCGGGTGCAAGCAGGGGATACCGAGGTTGTCGACGAGGTCATGGACCTGCTCAAGAAATTCGGCGCATAGCCGCGCGTGATACGTGCAGCGTGGCCACGCACAACAAAGACCCCGCATGGCGGGGCAGGGCGGGCATCCGTCCCGGAACCAAAGGAGATCGCATGAAAGAGACGTTGGACATCACGGGCATGACCTGCGCGGCCTGCTCGTCGCGCGTGGGCAAGGCGGCCTCCGGGGTCGCGGGCGTGGCCGAGGCCGACGTCAACCTGCTCAAGAACAGCATGGTGCTCGATTACGACGGTAAGCCCGAGACGGTCGCGGCGGTGATCGCCGCGATCGACAAGGCGGGATACGGGGCCGCGCGCCGCGGGGCACAGGCCGGAACGGCGGCTGTATCGTCGACTGCGAGCGCCAGCGGTGCGGGGCCAGCTGTCGCGAGTTCTTCTTCCCCTGCGCAAGCCCAGCCCGGTTCCATCGCGCAGAAAGCCATCGAGGAGAAGAAGCGCCAGCTCATCGTCTCGGCCGTCTTTGAGCTGCCCCTCTTCTACGTGGCGATGGGGGAGATGTTCGGCTGGCCGCAGCCCTGGTTCGTCGCAGGCATGCAGGGCATGATGGTCAAGGCC
>OMWE01000005.1:0-102840 GCA_900314685.1 uncultured Actinomycetes bacterium
ATCGCATCCGACAACGCCAAGGACGGCGCTGTCTTCCTGCATCTACTCTGTCAGCCGCACTTACCCCGCCGAAGCTGCACTAGCTTTGGCAATCAACCGAAGAAGCGAAGGCTAACGATGCAGGTATACAAAGAAAGGACCCCGCCGAAGCGAGGTCCCTGTGCGAGCAATATAGGCTAAAGCCGTGGCGCGAATCGAGCGCGACCGGCTTAGTACATGCCGCCGCCCTGGCCGCCAGCTGCGGCAGCGCGGGAAATGGCGTCCTCGATCGTGGTGTCCTTGGGCTCATCGGAGACCGTGGCCTCGGTGATGAGGATCAGGGACGCGACGGAGGCGGCGTTCTGCAGGGTGGTGCGGGTGACCTTGACCGGGTCGAGCACGCCCATCTCGATCATGTCGCCGTACTCGCCGGTCGCGGAGTCGAGGCCCTGGCCAGCGGGCAGGCTCTTGATCTTCTCGGCCACGACGGAACCCTCGAAGCCGGCGTTCTGGGCGATCGTCTTCACAGGGGCAGCGAGCGCCTTGCGGATGATCTCGACACCGATCTTCTCGTCGGCATCGGCGCACTCGACCTTGTCGAGCGCAGCGGTGGCCTGCAGGAACGCGACGCCGCCGCCGGCGACGATGCCCTCCTCGACAGCCGCACGGGTCGCCTGCAGGGCGTCCTCGATGCGGTGCTTGATCTCCTTGAGCTCGACCTCGGTAGCAGCGCCGACCTTGATGACGGCGACGCCGCCGGAGAGCTTGGCCATACGCTCCTGGAGCTTCTCCTTGTCGAAGTCGGACGTGGTGTTCTCGATCTCGCCCTTGATCTGGGCGATGCGGTCGTCGATGGCCTCACGGGCACCGGCGCCGCCGACGATGGTAGTGGTGTCCTTGGTGAGCTTGACGGACTTGGCGCGGCCGAGCATCTCGGCGGTGACGTCGGTGAGGGCGACGCCGAGCTCCTTCATCGCGACCTGGCCGTTGGTCATCACGGCGATGTCCTCGAGCATGCGCTTGCGACGGTCGCCGTAGCCGGGGGCCTTGACGGCGGCGACGTTGAGCACGCCACGGAGCTTGTTGAGGATCAGGGTGGCGAGCGCCTCGCCGTCGACGTCCTCGGCGATGATCAGCAGCGGGGAGCCGGCCTTCTGGACGGCCTGGAGGATCGGCAGGATGTCCTCGACGTTGGAGATCTTCTGATCGGTGAGCAGGATGTAGGGATTCTGCAGCTCAGCGGTCATGGTGTCGTTCTCGGTCGCGAAGTACGGGGAGATGTAGCCCTTATCGAACTGCATACCCTCGACGGTGTCGATGTCGATGCCGAAGGTCTGGGACTCGTCGACGGTGATCACGCCGTCCTTGCCCACGACTTCCATGGCGTCGGAGATCTTCTTGCCGATCTCGGGGTCGCCGGCGGAGATGGTACCGACAGCGGCGATCTGGTCCTTGGTGGAAACCTCCTGGGAGGCACCCTTCATCTCCTCGACGGCGGCGGCAACAGCCTTGTCGATGCCGCGACGGATGGCGATGGGGTTGGCGCCAGCGGCGACGTTGCGCAGGCCCTCGTTGACGATGACCTGGGCGAGCAGGGTCGCGGTGGTGGTGCCGTCACCGACGGTGTCGTTGGTCTTGGTGGCGACCTCCTTGACGAGCTGGGCGCCCATGTTCTCGATCGGGTCTTTGAGCTCGATCTCCTTGGCGACGGAGACGCCGTCGTTGGTGATCGTCGGCGCGCCGTAGCTACGCTGCAGCGCGACGTAACGGCCCTTGGGGCCAAGCGTGGTGGTGACGGCATCCGCGAGCGTGTTGACGCCCTTTGCGAGCTTGGCGCGCGCGTCGGTGCCGAACATAATGTCCTTTGCCATGATGTATCCCTTTCGTGCTTGTGTTTCGTGACCAAGAAAAACCGAGCGCTCGAAGCTGCGTCGCCGCCGTCTCAGGCCACCCGGTAGCTATACCTACTCAGAAATGATGGCGTAGATGTCGTCGGCGCGCAGGAGCAGGTAGTCCTGGCCGTCGATCTTGACCTCGTTGCCGCCGAACTTGCCGTAGTAGACCTGGTCGCCCTTCTGGACGTCGAGGGGGATGCGGTTGCCGTTCTGGTCGCGCTTGCCCTCGCCCACGGCGATGACCTCGCCGCGCTGCGGCTTCTCCTGCGCACCGGAGCTGATGAGCAGGCCGGTGGAAGTCTTCTCCTCCTTGGGAGCGGGCTTGACGAGGACGCGATCGCCCAGCGGTTTCAGTGTCATAACTAAGAACCTCCTTGTTGTTGCGCCTGCAGGCCGCCAGGCCTGCCGGCTACCGCACCCGTGGGCCGCCGTGCATCTCCGCGCGGCCGAGGGCGTCTTTTTTACCAACGTTGTGAACTATACCCAGACGCGCGAAATATAACAACAGATTTAGAAAAAATCTGACATCGACAGACTTAGGTTTTGTGAGTGGCAAGGCACGCGTGACAGGTGACGGGGGACTGTCACGCGTGCGGGTGTGACAGGTGACGGGGGACTGTCACGCCCATGCGACGTGGCAGAATCTTGTGACAGGTGACGGGGGATTGTCACGTAACATCACGCTTGCGAAGACGGACGGCGCGCCCGCAGCCCCTACAGCTCGTCCAGCTCGCGGAGCCACAGCGTCACGACGGCGTCGCTCGGCATGCGGAGGTCGCCGCGCGGGCTCACCGCCGCGGAGCCCACCTTGGGGCCGTCGGGCAGGCAGCTGCGCTTGAACTGCTGCGCGAAGTAGCGCCGGTAGAAGGTCCGCAGCCAGCGCAGGATCGTCTCGTCGTCGTAGGTGTCGCCCAGCGCGTAGCAGGCCAGACGGTAGACCTTGCGCGGGGCAAAGCCGCGGCGCAGCACCTGGTAGAGGAAGAAGTCGTGCAGCTCGTAGGGACCGACGAGGTCCTCGGTCTTTTGCGCGATGGTGCCGTCGGCCTCGGCGGGCAACAGCTCGGGCGAGACGGGCGTGTCCAGCACGTCGAGCAAGACGCGCGTGAGCGCGGCGGAGCTCGTCGTGTCCGCCACGTGGCGCACGAGGTGGCGCACGAGGGTCTTGGGCACGCTGGCGTTGACGCCGTACATACTCATGTGGTCGCCGTTGTAGGTGGCCCAGCCCAGCGCGAGCTCGGACAGGTCGCCCGTGCCGATCACGAGGCCGCCCTCCTGATTGGCGACATCCATCAGGATCTGTGTACGCTCGCGGGCCTGGCAGTTCTCGTAGGTCACGTCGCGCACCGCCTCGTCGTGGCCGATGTCGGCGAAGTGCTGGCGCACGGAGTCCCCGATGGGAATCTCGCGCAGCTCGGCGCCCAGGGCGTCGGCCAGGTCCTGCGCGTTGGAGTGCGTGCGCTCCGTCGTGCCGAAGCCCGGCATCGTGATGGCCAGGATGCCCTCGCGGTCCAGCCCTACCAGGTCGAAGGCGCGCGCGATCACGAGCAACGCCAGCGTGGAGTCCAGACCGCCCGAGACGCCCACCACCACGTGGGTCGAGCGGGTGTGCGACAGGCGCTTGGCCAGACCGTGTGCCTGAATCGAGAGCACGTCTTCGCAGCGCTGGGCACGCGTCGCCGGGTCGTCGGGCACGAAGGGATGCGGGTCCACGTAGCGCGTGAGCAGCGTCTTTGCGCCCGTGCGCGCCGCCTCGAGCGCGAAGGAGGTGTAGGTGTAGCCCAGCTCGTCGACCGGCGCGGCACTGGTCTCGTAGGTGGACATGCGCTGGCGCTCGGAGCTCAGCATGCGGACGTCGATCTCGGAGGTCGCGCAACCCTCGTCAAAGGGCGCACTCTCGGCGAGCATGGAGCCGTTCTCGGCGACCATGTCGTGCGCGCTGAAGACGACGTCCTGCGTAGACTCGCCCTCCCCCGCGCTCGCGTAGATATAGGCGCAGATCAGACGGGCGGACTGGCTCGTCACGAGGCTGCGGCGGTAGGCCGCCTTGCCGACCAGGGCGTTGGAGGCCGAGAGGTTGACGATCACCGTGGCGCCGGCCTGCGCGTGGGCGATCGAGGGCGGCGCGGGCACCCAGAGGTCTTCGCAGATCTCGGCCGCGACCTTGAGCTCGGGCAGCGTGGCGCAGCAGAAGACCTGCCGCGCGCCAAAGGGCACGTCGTACACGTCCGCGAGCGGCAGGTCGATCGCGACCGCGTCGAGCGGGCCGCTCGCAAAGTGACGACCCTCGTAAAACTCGTTGTAGGTGGGCAGGTAGAGCTTGGGCACGACGCCCAGCACCTCGCCAGCCGACGCGGCGATCGCGCAGTTGTAGAGCTTGTCGTTCACGCGGACCGGCGCGCCGAAGAAGAGCAGCATGTCGTAGTCAGCCGTCGCGCGGACGATGGTACCGATCGCGCGCTCCGCGGCGTCGAGCAGCGTCTCCTGCCAGAAGAGGTCCTCGCAGGTGTAGGCGGTCACGCAGAGCTCGGGCAGCACGACGAGCTTGGCGTCGTCGTCCTCGTGCGCACGCCGCACCTCCTCCAGGATGGCCTTGGTGTTGAAGTCCACGTCGGCCACGCGCACCTCCGGCGTGCGCGCCGCGACCTTTACGAAGCCGTCCCGCATGAGGTCCTCCCTAGTTCCCCGGTGCCTCCCTGGCGCCGAATCCGGGAAGACGGGCGCTGGAAGTCGAGTGTGATGCGTCTATCCTACCGCAGGCAGGCATCCCACGCCCGCATGCGGCGTACGATGACTTCCTGTCATGTGACAATCCCCCGCGGTGACAGTCCCCCGTCACCTGTCACCATGTGACAGTCCCCCGTCACCTGTCACCATGTGACAATCCCCCGTCACCTGTCACTGCGCGACGGCCGCCCATCATGTGACAATCCCCCGTCACCTGTCACGGTCACCTGTCACGCGTCCAGCCCCATGTGATTGATGCGGCTGGCTAGGAAACCGGCACCGAACCCGTTGTCGATGTTGACCACGGAGACGCCCGACGCGCAGGAGTTGAGCATGGCGAGCAGCGCCGTGAGGCCCTGGAAAGAGGCACCGTAGCCCACGCTCGTCGGTACCGCGATCACGGGGCAGCTGACAAGGCCGCCGATGACGCTGGCGAGCGCGCCCTCCATGCCGGCGACGGCAACGATCACCGAAGCGGCCATGATCTCGTCGGTATGGGCCAGCAGCCGATGGAGTCCTGCCACGCCCACGTCGTAGACGCGGTCGACCTCGTTGCCGTAGAACTCCGCGACCAGCGCGGCCTCCTCGGCGACCGGGAGGTCGCTCGTGCCCGCGCAGGCCACGAGCACCGTACCGAGGCCGGACGGGGCGGGCATCTCGCCGAAGACACCCAGGCGTGCCTCGGGATGATAGGCAAAGGGCACGTCGAGGCAGGTCGCATCGGGCGAGGCGTCATCGGGCTGCCCACGCAGGGCTCCCTGCACCCCAGCCGCCTTGTCGGCGGAGAGGCGGGTCACCAGCACCCGACCCTGTCCGGCTGCGGCCAGCGCACGGACGATGCCCGCGATCTGATCGGGCGTCTTGCCCTCGCCGTAGACCACCTCCGTGGCACCCTGCCGCACCTGCCGGTGGAGGTCCACCTTGGCATAGCCCAGGTCCTCAAAGGGCTCCTCGCGCAGGGCCAGCACTGCCTCGTCCACCGAGAAGGTGCCCGCGCGCACGCCCTCGAGTATTTCGCGTATGTCTTGACTCATGAGGGCACCACGACACTCACGGCTACAAGCCGTGGTGCGGCCGCAAGCCGTCGTGCGGCCGCAAGCCTCGTCGCAGCCATCTGCCCGTACGCCACGCCGCGCCCCGAGACAATCGTTCGTCTTCCCGTCATGCCGAGCCCCGGCGCGACCGTTCGTCTTCCTGCCATATCCTACGCGCGCACCTTGTTGCGGCCGGGGAAGGTATTGTACTCGTCGGGTTCCCAGCCGGGCGTCACGTCGCGGACGATGTCCTCCACTGTGACCACCTGGTCGTCGTGGTCGTTGTCCAGGATGCGGTAGCGGTCGTTGCCCATGCCCAGCTCCTTCATGTAGGTGAGCTGGCGCAGGCCGTGGCGGCTCTCCATGCGCTCGATCATGTGCTTGCCAGCGTGGCAGGGCATCGCGTAGATGGCGTCCACGCAGGCGGAGTCCACGGCCAGGATGTCCAGCGAGGCCAGGATACCCACGTCGGGGGTCATGACGGGCTCGGCGCCCTTGCCCTCGCAGTCGCAGGAGACCGACATGTTGCGCATCACGTTGATGAAGGCGATGTGGCCGGCAAAGTGGTCCACCGTGGCCTTGGTGCTCTCGGTCATGCGCTCCATGAACTCTTCCTTGGCGATGTCCCACTGGTCGTCGGAGCCGGGCGTCGTATGGATCTCGGCCTTGCCGATGCGGCCGTCCGCGCAGCCGATGCCGATGTTCTTATTTGACCCGCCGAAGCCGCCCTGCGTGTGCCCCTTGAAGTGCGTGAGCGCCAGGAAGGAATCGTAGCGGGGCAGGTGGTCGCCCACGTGCATCTCGCTGAACCACTTGCCGCCCTCCACGGGCAGGGTGGTCACGCCGTCCTCGTCCATGATGTCCACGGGGCAGAAGGTCCAACCGTTGGTCTCGAGCGTCTTGCGGTGCTTCTCGGTGGTGTAGCGGCCGCCCGCGTAGTAGGTGTTGGTCTCGACGATCGTGCCGGCATCGGCCAGCCGCTGCTCCATCAGCGTGCGTACCCAGGGGCGCGGGATGATGTTGGGGCCCTCGGGCTCGCCGGTGTGCAGCTTGACGGCGATCTTGCCGGTGAGCACGGAGCTCACGCGGTCGTAGATGCGCAGCAGCCCCTCCGGGCTCAGGTCGCGGGTGAAGAAGACCACCGACTCCTCACCGGTCCGCTCCTCGTAGGGGACGTGCACGTTGCCATTGGTGCCGGGTACGGGTGCGCTCATGAGATCCTCCGTCCTTGCGACGCGGCCGCACAGTCGAAAAGACGGACGGTGCGGCCGCGCCCGATACGCTTGCGGATATGGTAGCACCGCCAGCGGACACCTTGATTGCCCGGCCTCGGGCGGCGCGCCGACGGGCGACTGCCGGGGGTCGGGCGGCGCGCCGACGGGCGTCCGGAGCCTAAAGGCGACGGGCCTCAGGCGCGCTCGGACTCGACCCTGCGACGCACTTCCTCCAGCGTGAGCCCTTGCTCCCGTGCGACACGCGCGAGGTCGTCGTGCTCCAACTTCTCGCGCTCCACGCCGTGGCCCCACGAGCGCTTGACGCGCACCGGGCCCAGCGAGGTCTCGACCGTCGCCACCTCCCGTGCGAGAACATGCCTGCGCAGGCGCGCCTCGCGGATGCCGATGGTGGTGAGGTGGGCAAACATGAGATCAACCATCGTGTCGCGGTCAGCCGGGCGGCAGAGGCAGGTGACCATGGTGCCCGGACGGTCCTTCTTCATCAGGAGGGGCGTCGTCCATACGTCGACGGCGCCGGCGGCGCGCAGGACCTGGCACGCGTAGGCCACGTCCTCGCCCGTCTGGTCGTCCAGGTTGCAGGAGAGCTCGACGACCTGGTCGTCAGGGTCTTGCGCAGCGGCGGCAACGCCGGCTGCTGTGCCCACAGATTGCTCTGCCCCGCCTAGGAAGGCGCGCAGGCAGTTGGCTTGCGGGAAGTCCTTGGAGCCGAGGCCGTAGCCCACCGCCTCGACGCGCATGAGGGGCTGCGGGCCAAAGGAAGAAGCGAAATGCCGCAGCAGCGCCGCCCCCGTCGGCGTGCAGAGCTCGGACTCCACGGGCCCGGCGTAGCTGGGGATGCCCTCCAGGAGGGCTGCCGTCGCCGGCGCGGGCACGGGCAGGATGCCGTGCGCGCAGCTCACCGTGCCGCCGCCGACCGCGACGGGCGAGGCGACCACCCGGTCGGCGCCCACCATCTCCATCAGCAGGCAGCAGCCGACCACGTCGGCCACGGCGTCGAGTGCGCCCACCTCGTGGAAGTGGACCTCGTCGACGCTCGCACGGTGGGCCCTCCCCTCCGCCTCGGCGATGAGGGCGTAGACCTCTCCCGCGTTCTTCTTCACGGCCGCCGAGATGTCGAGCTCGTCGATGATGACACGAACGTCGTGCAGGTGGCGGTGCTCGTGATGGTGGTGGTGATCGTAAGCATCGTCGTGATGATGCTCGTGATGATGGTCGTGCTCGTGGATATGCTCGTCTTCCAGCTCCTCGTGGCCGTGCACCGTCACCCGCATGTGGGTCCCGTGGATGCCGCACCGCGCGGCGGCAGTCGCCTCCACCTGCACGCCCGGCAGCCCGAGGCCGTTCATCCGGCGGACGAACTCCCGCTGGTCGATCAGCTCGCTCAGAGCCCCCATCAGCATGTCGCCCGAGGCGCCCATGCGACATTCCAGGTAAAGCGTTTTCATCAGACAAACCTACCTTATTCGCGCTTATTCGCGTGGCTCCGCATCGACCGTTACGCCTCGTAGACCGCCTCGCCCGCCACATAGGTGGCGAGGCAACGGGTGCCTTGAATCTCGTCGTCCGCACAGGTAAGCAGATCATGGTCCCAGACGGCGAGGTCGGCCCAGCGACCGGGCGCGATGGTACCGAGCTCGTCCCCGCGGCCGACCGCCGCGGCGGAGCCCGCCGTGTACGCACGCAGCGCCTGGGCGCGGCTCACGCGGTGCTCGGGGTACCAGCCGTCAGCCGGCTCGTGGGTGTCGGGCGTCCGGCGCGTCACAGCCGTGTAGAGCACGTCCATGCTGCTCGGGCCCACGACCGGGGCGTCGGTGCCGTACGCCGTCGTGACGCCCGCGCGCTCGAACCCGTCGAGGGGCCACATGCGCGCGGCGCGCCCGGGACCCAGGTCGCGGTCGGGCTGCACGAGGTTGAGCACGATGTGCGGCGGCTGGACCGAGGCGACCACGTGCGCCTGTGCCAGGCGGGCGATGTCCGCGGGCTGGATGTCCTCGATGTGCTCCATCGTGTTGGCGCCCTGGCTCGGCGCGCCGTAGGTGCGGTAGGCTTCGTCGAAGATATCGATCGCGGCATGCACCGCGGCGTCGCCGATCGTGTGGATGCGCACGGCGTGGCCGCGGCTCGCGGCGGCCAGCACCAGCTCGCGCATGCGCTCGGGCGGCACGGTCGGCCGGCCCACATCGCCGGGGAAGCGCGGATTGGCGTACTCCTCGCTGCACCAGGCGGTGTGCTCGCTGCTCACGCCGTCGAAGAACTGCTTGAAGCCCGGCGCGCGCAGCATCGGGCCGGTCAGGGCCGCCTGCATGTCTTCCAGATTGGACTCGTCGTCTGTGAGCGTCGGGAAGAGGTGCGCACGCACCGTGAGCTCGCCCGCGTCAAGAAGGCGCCGGTAGATGTCGGGACGGATGGAGTCGGCGCCCGGGATGAGCGAGAGGGCCATATCGCAGACGGCGGTGATGCCCATCGCGTTGAGGCGGCGGATGTAGTCGCGGTAGACGGCGAGCAGCGCGTCGTCGGGCAGCATGCCGATCAGGCGCGCGACGTAGGCCATCGACGCGGCCTCGTGCAGGACGCCCGTGAGGTGGCCGTCGGCGTCGCGGTCGAAGCTGCCGCCCGCGGGGGGCTCGGTCGCCTCGTCGATGCCGAGCTCGGCGAGGCCGCGCGCGTTGAGCCAGAGCGTGTGGGAGTCGCCGGAGTACAGCGCGACCGGGCGGTCGGGAAAGGCGGCATTGAGTTTGGCGTTGGTCGGGGTGGTCGGGTCGTTCCAGAGCGCCGAGCGCCAGCCGTGCGCGAGCACCCAGCCGGGGTCGCCCGCACCGTCCGTACCGCCCGCACCGCCCGGCTCGGGCAGCGTCCGCGCGAACTCCACCAGGTGCGCGATTTCGTCTTCCTCGCTCGTGCCGACGTACTGCGTCGCGAGCGCCGAGGGGAAGAGAGCCGCGTGGAGCACGTGCTCGTGCGCGTCGTGCAGGCCGTAGGTGATGAGGGCGTCGCCGTAGTCGCGCACATCAGTCGCGGGTCCGACGAGGGCGTCAGCCTGGTCGGCGGGCACGACGGCCGTGATCAGGCCGCCGTTGATGCCGATGGCCAGCGCGCGGGTCCGGTCACCCATCCCCGTGAAGACACGCGAAGACACAATGACACGTTCGCAAGACATACGATCTCCCATCGACGAGAGCGTCTTTTCTTCTTCGCCCGTATCTTACTCTCTGGACAGGGCAACGGTTCCGCGCGGCGTGCCGGTCTCCCCATGTCCGAAACATCCCCGCGCGCCGACGAGTGCGGGCATCGGTCGTCCTTGATGGCACGTAACGCCGACGGAAGAGTTCCGTCACCACAAACCCGCAGCTCAGCCTTCGACGAGCGCCTTCCGTCGGCGTGGAGGCGACGGAAGGAAAGAACGGTGGTCTTCCGCCGGAGCGACTGCCGTCAAGACAGTACCGCCGAGGTCACGGCTGGCAAGGTACACCCACGTGGGTGTCAGTTGTCAGTAGCGGTAAAACCAGGAGTAGCGGTCAACCCATCAATGAGGACATTGACGTCCTCCAGCATGGCGAGCACCTCGGACTTTTCGTACTCTTGCCAATCCTTGCCAAAGCTCGGCTCCTCGGTTTTTAGATACAAATCCTGGCCATCAAGGCTACCGAGCAGGGACCCGCCGTCGATAGGTTGCGAGGATACGGTAAAGAGCAGTACCTCTTCGTCGGGGCGCACGGTTGCGTAATACCGGGCCGAGCTCTTATCGGTCTCGATACGGCACACATCCTTCCACCTCTGCGGGTACGAGAGCGCAGCAAAATCCGCTTGCTCCGTGAATGTTTTCGAGGGATCAGCGCTCAGGCGTTCCGACGCCGCATCCTCAGCGGACGAATCCTCCGCGGAGGATTCCCCGCCAGCCGCAGCGGCGGCGCTCGACGAACCGCTCTCTTCCGCATCCGCCGCGGCGCTCCCCGACGCCTGCCCGGATGCCGCGTCAGACCCTTCGGTCACAATCGCCTGTTCGGACCCTGACGATAGGACACCTGAAGACCCGAGGCCACCTAGCACCACCGCAAGCACCGCCACAATCGCTACCACAATAACAGCGGCGATCACCGCGGTACGCCTGTCACCACAAGCGTGCTTGCCGCCTGAGGTGTGCCTGCCACTCGCCTCAGTAGAAGCGGCACGCGTGTCATCTTGCCCTTTTATGTGCTTGGCATTTGCCATGGTCTACCCTTGCCTGGTTTACTCGGTTTCCGTTTGCGCGGTTTCCGTTCGCGCATCCCTACTCGAACGCATCCCCTACTTGAACGACTTGCCTCTCGGCGTCGGCACTGGCTTCTCCACGACGCCCTTCTCCGCCCCGACAGCGTGCGCGCCTGCAATCTCTCGCGCGCTCCTCATACGGGAAGGAGAGCTCACCACCTTGCCGCTGCGGTCGCGCGCCGCCGTGGCCTTCGCGTCCGCGCGGGCGCTCTGGCCGCTCGCAGCACCATCCGAGTAATGGTCGTAGTACTTGTCGTAATAGTAGTAATCCCCTCCGCCGCGCGAGCAGTAGTTCATGATGACGCCAGCCACGTTGCCGCCCGCCTTCACCAGCTGATCGTAGGCGGCCACCACCTGCTCGCGGCGCGTGTAATTCTCCCGCACCACCAGGAAGGTGGCATCGGCCAGGCGGCTGAGCACGGCCGCGTCGACAAACGCGCCCACAGGGGGCGTGTCCAGCAGCACGTAGTCGTACGTCTTCCGCACGGCGGCGAGGAACACCTCGAACCTGCGGCTATTGAAGAGATCACTGGGGTTGGGAATCCTGGGCTCGGCGTCCAAGAAATACAGGCCCTTCGCCTGCGTGGGCATCACGCTGTCCTCAAAGGACGCCGCATTGCTCAGCACCGCATAGAGGCCGTGTTTGGCATGGACGCCCAGGCGGCCGGCAAGCGAGCTCCGCCTGAGGTCGCACTCCACCAGGAGCACCGACTTGCCCGAGGACGCGATGGCGCGGGCTAGGCCTAGCGCCACGAAGCTCTTGCCCTCGCTGGGCACTGCGCTCGTCATGACGATGGTCTTGATCGGGTCGTCCACGTCCATGAAGCGGATGTTGGCCAGGATGGTCTTGAAGGAGTTGTCCATGTCACTGGCACCACCGTAGCCGTACCCGTAGTAGCCAGCGGACTTCTTCTTGAAAAGTGACATCTATCCCCGCTTTCCACTCGCCGTCGGCACATGCCCAATCACGCTGACACTCAGAAGGTCCTCCACGTCGGACCCGCTATGCACCCTCGTATCGACCTTGGCGCGGACAACAAGGACGAGTATCACGGCAAGCAAGGCCACGGGGAGCGACAGCACTACAAAGCGCACGCGCGGAGGACCGCTCGGCTGGTCAGGCACCTGCGCCGCGTTGATGACGTTCACGGCTTCCACGTCCATCACGCGCGTGGCGGTCTGGCCGATCTGGTTGGTCAGCTCGTTGGCCACCGCGGCAGCAGCCTTCGGGTCCTGCGCCGTCACGTCCACCTTGATGATGCGCGTGGTGGAGGAAGACTTGATGTCTATGTCAAAGGCGGTCAGGTCCTCGAGGCCGAGCCTCTCCGCCGTGGCCGCACGTATCTGGTCGTTCTTTGCCAGCTCGGCGAAGTCGTTGGCCAGCAGCTGCGACGCATTGAGGTCGCTGTAGATCACGTCGCCCGTGGCGTCGTTTGCCGTCTCGCTCTTTGCCATGGCGTAGATGCTGACCTCTGCGGTGTACTCGTTGGGCAAGAAAAACCAGCTCACCGCCCCCGTAGCAATCGCCACCACAAGCGGGACCACCACCAGAAGCAACCGGTGGCTCCTGAGAAGCGCTATGAACTCGTTAGGTTTCACTGCTTGAACACTCCAGTATCGTTCGGAATCAGTGTTACATGTTACCGCGTGCAGGCGGGTGAGTCACTTAGTGAATAAGACCGTAAGCTCGCTTAAGTACCACTAGAAACAAACGCCCAGGGCTGCCATCTGAGAAACTATGCTAGCGTAGGCACAAAATCCTACAGCGAGAATAAGCAAGGTCTATCCATATATGTTCTTCCAAATTCAGAGCAACCGTGATGAAGTCCTCTCGAGGTATTCGACAACGTGCATGAGGGGCATTCTCGCATTAGTGGTGCTAGCGCATCATCTCTTTCAATTCTCGGGTGTGGATTTGGGATTCGCGTTAAACCACACGCTTCAGGCTGCTGGTTACTTGGCCGTTGGAATGTTCTACTTCCTCTCTGGATATGGGCTTACCCGATCATCCAGAAGGAAGGGTTACCTGCAGTGCTTCTTTAAGAGACGATTTATACCTCTTTATGCATTCTATGCATTCCTCGTCGTCATCTATGCGGCCTTAGAGAGGGCCTTGTCTATCGACTGGACGGTACTGGATCTTCTACAGTCACTCATATTCGGGAATTCCCTGGTGTATCTGGGCTGGTATCTTCAGACTCTTTTCCTCCTATATATCCTGTTCTGGGTAATATTCTCCACAATCCCCAACGACAAGCACCGACTACTCACGCTGACGGTAAGTTTGGCCGTTTATTCTCTGCTGTGCCACGCATGTGGACTCGCATCCACTTGGTATGAGAGCGTCTTCTGCTTTCCATTTGGAATGCTTTGGGCGATAGGTCAAACCTCAATAGACTCCGCGCTGCTCACCCCCAGACTAACAAACTCAAAAAAAATGGGCATGCTGGTTTGTATGTCTGTTGATAACGTTTGCCACGATTCTGGGCGCATTTGTAAGCCTTATTTCAAAAATGCTCTCTGCTGTTTGCTTTACAACCTTTGTTGTCGTTACAAAGTACGCCATTGGCGATACGAAGATCTTCTTCAACCAGGTCATACATTGGCTTGGTACCTACTCTCTTGAGATCTATGTATATCAAGGCTTGTTTTTGTGCATGAAGAGGCAGGGCGTCTTCGCAGAGAGCTCTACCGCTTTGTTTGTAATTGGCACCATCCTGGGCACTGTCTTAGTTTCTGTTGTTATGAAGCAAGTGTGGGGGAGTATCTGGCGGCCGCTTAGTAGGCTCCTGCGGCTCTCACAATGAATCAGACGGAGCAAGACAATTTGCGCGACACAGTTTTCAGCATCCTAGATTTCTAATTACCCGCGCAGGGACGCCGCCCACAAGCACGTCATCCGGTACATCACGCTCAACGCACGCACAGGCAGCCACCACGCAGCCCTTGCCGATGCTCACAGAACGCAGAATAGTCGCTCGCGCGCCAATCCACGCCCCATCGCCCACCGCAATTGCGTAGGACTCCCCTGCGCCAGCACGTCTGTCATGTGAGCCTATAGCATGGCCACCGGTTAGAAAACTGACGGATGGCGCGATATCGCACCCGTCGCCAATACTCACCGACCCATTGCCCTCGACGGCGAAGTCCCGACCGATCCAGCAGTCCTTACCTATGGTCAATTGGCCCGTACAGCGCAAAGGCCCTACTACCCTCGTGCCCTCACCGATGCTGTAACCCGCGGAGTTCAGAAGGCGTCGTTTAGCTCCAAAGGCATGGGTCCCCACCAGCACTTTGTTCACGAAGAACATCGCCACGACACGCTTTGCAGTGTACAGTTTCAACGTCTCTCCCTCTCGACCGACAAAGACGCCAATGACTACCTCTGCGCCCGATGTGGAAGCACGTCTCTTAGCAGTATGCCATCCAGCATGAGCTTGGCGTTATTCCTAAGCTGAGCAACGAACGCGGGCGCAATCAAGGTAGCCGACACCTCCGCAACCAGGGAGGCGATAGCCGCCCCAACGGTACCCCATGTGGGAATAAGGACTAAATTCAGTGCAACGTTTACTCCCGCAGAAACCGCATACAACAAGAGAAGATAGCGCTGCTTGTTCTCGCAGACTACCCAAGCGTTTCGAGCGACCCCCAAGTAGCTGAACGCCGTAGACCAAATCACCACTCTGAGCGGATTGGCCGCGGGCAGGTAGTCCGCACCATAAAGAAACCTGATAAGCGGCCCCGCCGCCAGAAGCACGACTATAGACATCCCCGCTGCGGCATAGAAGACTACGGCGTAGAGCTGTCGGTTTCTGCGCAAAAAGAGCTCTCGGTCACTGTTGTGTGCTTCCACAATCGTGGGATAGGCGGAGTCGATAACTGCCGAAAGAACGAAGGATCCCGCCACACTCAAGGTGCTCGCCAGGGAATAGAATCCCACTGACGCATCATCCATGAGCCACTTGAGCATCAAACGATCTGTGCTGGCATAAATCGCCGACATTATGCTTGCTGCCACGAAGGGAAGCCCTCGCTTCAGTATGCGACGACCCCGCGACCTCGAGAAACTCAGGCGCTGTCCTCCCCCTCTGCGATACATGGCAAAGAGAATGATTCCTGCGACCAGCGCATCAAGTGAGGTTGCCAAGGCAAACCATTCAACCGTCTTGCCCAGAGCGATGAGAGTCACTTGGAAAGCGAAGACCACGAGGTAGGACAGGTTGGTGGCCACTGCGCAGTATTTCGACTGCAAGTGAGCCTGGAACCAGTACTTGAGCGTGTCGTACGTCTGGAAGATGAGGCCGAGGGAGCTCAGCACAACCACCAAGACGGTCGTCCTGTCCCCAGCATCAACGATGCTTGTAATACAGGTTATGGAAATGAAGGAGAGAAAGCTGGAGGCCAAGCGGAGCCCAATGGAGGTCCCTATAGCCTCCCCTTCGCTATCTGGATATTCCAGGAGCTCTGCCACAAGCATGGAGTTTACGCCCAGGGTACAAAGCGAGGTAAAGAAGGTGGTGTAGGCCCCCGCATAAGAGAGCAAGCCGTACATCTCCGGCTTGAGATAGCGCGCCACAAGTATGCCGGCCACAAAGGATATGACCTTGTGAAGCACGCTCCCACCGATAAGCCAGGATATGTTATGGGTCACTTTCTTGTTCACTGCTCCGGTCCCTTGATGAGACTGCAGGGTCCATCCGCATACAGATCAGGAGTAGGCTCCCCCGCTCGGATGGCCTCGGCTAGCGACAACAACCTCTGGGCCGCAGCGTCACAGTTCCATGTCTCCGCAATGGTGCGATAGGCATTTGCTCCTATGCGAGCACGGAGGGCATCATCCGAGAGCAGCTTTTCGACGAGCTCAGCCGCGGCATCAACCTCGCCCGTAGGATAGCTGTAGCCATTCTTCCCATTCTCGATGAGATAGGAAGTCGAGCCCGCTGCATCGCTTGCCACCACAGCACAGCCAGCGTCCATGGCGTCGTTAAGGACGGCGCCCCAGCCCTCCTCATATCCGCTTGTGAAGAGAAGCACCTGCGCTTGTTCCATGCGGTCCAGCAACACCTCATAGGGCATGGATGGCTCGACCGCAACCAAATCGGACAGTCCAGCTTCACGTGCCCTGGCCCGCAACGCCTCAAGTTCGGGTCCCGTACCGACCATCGAGAGCTTGGCGTTTACGCCTAAATCCTTCAACTTCTGCATGACAGAGAATGCATCATGGGGACGTTTCCAATCAAGAAAACGCCCACACCAGAGAATCTCGTCACCGCATCTATTTGCCATAAGAGATGCGACATCATGATACCTTGCGGGTGGAAAGTAACCCCAGCGATACGCCCTGCCCTTGAAGAGCCCATAGCGAGCGTAATCCTCTGCGGCATATTTACCGGCGGAGAGCAGGTAGATCGGCGCGGAGGCTGGATTCATCCTATGCCACTTGGCGTAGCGCACGGGCGCCTTGAGTGGTTCCTTCCCATGTTTGAGAGGCCGCTCAGAGTAGCGGAATACAAGCTTGCGCTCCTTGATTCGAGGGCGCACCAGTTCCTCCGGGGCGCTGCCCGTAATGAGGACATCGGCGTCGAGAAGGAGCGAGGACAGATCTTCAGAAATGAGCTCAGAGGCATTGACCACGTATTTCGGCAAGTCATCGACATCCCACCCAAGGTCACGTCGGTCCTGTTCGGGCTGCACCGTAGCGACAAACGTATAGTTCCCCTCGGTTGCCTCAAACAACGCGTCCGAGAGCCCCCTCTGGTGCGGGGTGAAGTAGTTGCTCAGAAAGACTACCTTCATGCCTCCTCCACCCCCTCGGGCAGGGGACCGGCCGGCTGAACGCTGGTGGCTGAATCGTCTGGCTCCTGATTGGCATAGAGCAGGAAGTAGCCCATGAAGACATAGATGGCTAGACCGCCCGCAAAAAGGGCTGCCTCGCCCACGCACAGCATAATCACGCACTCAAAGGCCACGACGCCCACCACGCGCGTGGCATGGTTGCCCTCGTCCCAGGAGCACGCCATCAGCAGATATAGAAAGACGCAGATGAGGATGAGGACGACAATGCCATACGACGCCATGATGTCCATGTGGGTATTGTGCATTTGAGACATGCCAGAACCATTGCTGAGCTGAGAGTAGGCACCGACCATCGGCGACTCCCAGAAGCGATCCAGAGCATCCTGCCAGATCCTGGTACGAGAGCCCAGCCCCTTGCCCTCTCCCGAGAGAAATGAAAAGGCCTGCATGAGGTCCTCGTTGCCCACAAAGGCCATGTAGGCACCGACAAACAGGAGCGGAAAGACAGACACAAACGCATAGAGCCACCGGTGCAGCACGATACGTTCTGGTCCCAGAGCCGCCACAAGAACAGACACTATGACAAACACGGCGATGGCCAAAAGTGCGTTGCGACTCTGGGTCTCATTGAGAAAGACCAGCTCTACGCCAGCAAAGGCAAAGAATACGGCCTTGCGCCAAAGCCTCTTTGCCCCCATGCCCTCCAGGGCTAGCATCATGATGAAACACGCAAGGAAGAGCGCCGTGAGGTTAGGATTGGTAAAGCCAAAGGTAAGGTAGGAGGACCGAAAGCCGCCCAAAAGGTGCATCCGGGAGTTACGCAGCACATACGAAGCCACCAGCACCAGCCCGACCCCGAGCGCCATGTAAGGCACCAGGCGCAGTGTCCTTCCTGGTATTTTCACCTTTACGCAAGCCGCCAAGAAGATGATGGTGCAGGCAAATATCATGAGCTTCTTGAGGTAGTCAAACGACATCGGTGTCATCGTCAAGGCGCTGTTGATGAGTACGTTTGCCGACGCCACCACGATGGTCACGAGGGCGACAAGATCGATGGGCTCCACCCGCTCAATGAGGGTACAGAGCCACAGGAGCGCGGAGATCGCAAAGGTCAGGTAGAAGAGCGCACTGGCGAGGCTGCTTGCGCCCAATACCTGAGAGACGACAATGACGGACCCCGCGGCGTAGCCGCAGATCACAAGTGCCGACTCTGCCCACGCTAGAGACACGCCACTCTCCGATACTCTCGCACGTACTCGTCAATCATTCGAGTAATTGAGTATACCCTTGCTGCGTGTGCGGCCAGTTGCCGGCGAGACGGGCAACTCTTGCCGATAAAGCACCTCGTCGCAGCCTCGAGCGCATCCAGGTCACCGTAGCGCACAAAGACGTTCGCCTCGGGCAGTGCGATAGACTCTGGACCACCGGCTTCGAAACCAACCACGGGAGTACCGCAGCAGAGGCTCTCCGCGCAAGGTAGGGAGAAGGTCTCCTGATTGCTGGTGAGAAGCGTTGCCGTGGCACCTGAGTAGAGACGAGCGAGCTCCGCAGCGTCGGAGACCGGCCCGAGAATCCGCACGTTGTTTGGCAGGCGCGACGCCTCGACCTCGGACTTGCCCGCCACAACAATCTCCAACGGGAGGTCGCTCAGACGGTCGGCGAGGTCGATGATGTAGCGCCCGCCTTTGAGGGCATCGTCCTTGTCCGTGAAATGCGAGGTCACATGCAGGAGGTAGGGTCTGCCCTCGCCACTCTCATCGTCGCTGGGGGTAAAGATCCCGCAATCCACTCCGTTCAAGATGGTGGTCACTCCCCTGCCGGCAAACATGGGAGACTGCTCAGCCCTCCTTGCCAGCCATGGAGATACCGCCACGATGGATAGCCGCTCGTCAAACTTCTGGTATGCCGCGAGCATCCGGTTGAAACTTGCACGAGTGCGGCCCAAGACGAGTGACCCGGTCGCCCTTCTGAAGTCAGGACAGTTCTCGCAGCCACCCTTCCACCCCTCACATCCCAGAGCGCTGCCGCAATTGGCCGTGAACATGAAGTCCGCATGCAGGGTGATCAGGGTAGGCAGCTTCGCCTGAGCCAGCCAGTCTAGCAAACGATAGATATTGATGAAGTGCTCGTTGATGCACTGCAGGTGAACGACATCCGGCCCGAAGTCCCGGATGTACTGGATGACTTTCTTGGTCGATGCCTCGCAGCCGCCATAGGCGTAGCCGCTCAGCATGCTCCAAGCTTTATTGGCACGGGCGTAGGTATCCGAGCAGACCCTGATCACGTTGCTGTCCTGTGCCTCGGGGCCCCTACCGTAGAGCACCAGCGACTCATGGCCGCGCTCCATGAGGCCATGGTGCAGGGTACGGGTAAGCACGCCGGTGCTTCCCGTCCCGTACACGCTATTGACCTGCAGAACCCTCATGTTCCCCGTCCAACTGCTGAGCTACAAGGGGCCACATCCCCTTGCTCAACAAACCATGGGCTCATAGAGGCCACCCCTCTAGCCCATTGCTTTCACTCAATAGCAAAGCGCCGCGGAGAAGGACTGTTTCTCCGCGGCGGGAACACTAACTAACGCCTATTTACTCGACCACCATCTTGCCGTCGTCGCCGAAGGCGTAGGAGCCCTGGGCCATCAGGCCGTTGGTGTCCGTGACCCAGTAGGAGCGGCCGTGGACGAGCTCGCCGGAGGTGCGGGCGTAGTAGTAGGCGCCGTCCTTGAGGAACAGGCCCTTGTGGGTGCGGACGCCGCCCTCGTAGTAGAAGAGCGACCCCTCCTCGGAGACGATGCCGTCCTTGGAGGCGTCGGCGGGCCTGGGGTCCACCATCTTCCCGTCGTCCGCGAACTGGTAGGAGCCCTGGGCCATCAGGCCGTTGGTGTCCGTGACCCAGTAGGAGCGGCCGTGCACCAGCTCGCCGGAGGTGCGGGCGTAGTAGTAGGAGCCGTCCAGCTGGAAGAGGCCCTTGTGCACCCTCACGCCGTTCTCGTAGTAGTAGAGCGAGCCGTCCTCGGAGACGATGCCCTCCTTGGGGGCCTCGGGCACCTGGAGCACGCCGTTCTCGTCGAACTCGTAGGAGCCCTCGGGCAGCAGGTCGTTGGTCTTGGTGATCCAGTACCTCTGGCCGTGCGCCAGCTCGCCGGAGGTCCTGACGTAGTAGTACTTCCCGTCGACCCGGATGAGCCCGGCGTAGGAGCGCTCGCCGCCCTGGTAGTACCAGAGGGAGCCGTCCTCGGGGAAGATGCCGTCGGCGTGGGCCTCGGGCTCGACCAGGCGGCCCTTTTCGTCGAACTCGTAGGAGCCCGCCGGCTTTATGCCGTTGGTGCGCTCGCACCAGTAGGACCGCCCGACCACCAGCTGGCCGTTGGAGCGGGCGTAGTAGATCGCCCCGTCCTCCTCGAACATGCCGACGTGGACCCTCACGCCGTCGACGTAGCGGTAGAGGTTGCCGTCATCCTCCTTGACCGTGCCGTTCTTGGAGGTGTCGGGGTCGTGCTCGATCACGCCGTCGGCGCCGAAGCGGTAGCCCCACTCGGGCAGCAGGCCGTTGGCGGCCTCCTCGGAGACCCAGTAGTCGCCGCCCTCGGGGTAGTCGGCGGAGGTGACGGCGCGACCGCCATCAATGAAGCAGTAGTAATTGACTTCGCCGTCGTCCTTGACGTAGCGCACCAAGCCCGTAGCCTTGAGGTAGCCATCCTTGTCGAAGTAATAGGCCTTGCCGTCCACCCAGCCGATCTGGTCCTTGTAGGCGACCTCGTCGTCGATGAGGTACGTTGTGCCCTTGTCGTCGGTCAGCCAGCCCGTCTTGGTGTACTGGGCAGTATAGGTGACGTCGGCGGTGACACCGGCAGGCTCCTTGTCCCAACCCTTGAAGGTGTAGGAGAAGTTTTCGTCCGCATCGCGCGTGGGTGTGGCACCATCGTACTTGGCCATCTCCCCCGCCTTGACGTAGGTGTCCTTCTCCAGCACGGAGCCATCCCAGTTCTTCCAGGTGACGGTGTAGGTACCAGAGAGGATCATGCGGCCCTGCTCATCGAACTTGTAGTTGCCCTGGGGCAGCAGGCCGTTGGTCTTGTCCACCCAGTAGGTGCCGTCCTTAACCATGTAGGCAATGTTGTCGTAGGTGAAGTAGTAGTAATAGCCGTCGATGTAGACCAGGCCCGGGTACTTGTCAATGATGCCGTCCTTGACCAGGTAGGTGCGACCATTGTCAGCGGTATAGAAACCGTTGAGGTCCTCCTGCCACACGCCGTCCTTGCCAAAGACGTAGTGCACATTGGTACCGCCGATGTTGAAGCCGTAGATGCCGGTGGCCGCCTGATAGCCGGAGCGGAAGTAGTACTGCTTGCCGTCGATGGTCATCCACGTCTGCGAAGCCCAGCTGCCGGCCCACATGTACCAGATGTCGCCATTGGGACGCGTCACCAGCTCGCCGCGGATCAGCTTCTTGTCCTTGAAGACGTAGTGGTAGCCACCGATGGTCTGGTTGCCGTCGACCGCCTTGTGGCTAGCCGTGTTGAAGAAGTAGTACTGGCGGGTGCCGTTCTCATCCTTCTGGTTCTGCCAACCGGACTGAAGCAGGCCGTTCTCGGCAAAGTAGAGGTCGTCACCCATCTGGAAGAGGCCGCTCACCTTGCCCTTGCTGGCGCCGTCGGTGCCCAGGTCAAACCAGTAGGAGCCGGTGCCATCCACGTCGGGCAGCTCTTGGTAGCCCGTGAGGACAACGTTGTCCTTGTAGTAGTAATACTTACCGTCGGACTCCAGCACCCAGCCGTTCTTGCTGTGCTTGTCCAGGGTGTAGGTGTCGTCCAGGCTCTTATAGGTATTGGAGAAATGGGCACCCCTCTCGTTGCCGCCGTTGAACTGCACGTCGGGGTTCTCAAAGGCGTAGATGCCGTACTTCTCCTGGAAGCTCTGCTGGTTGCCCAAGCTGTAGAGGGCATTGGAGCGCAGGTAGATGTCGTAGGCCACGCTGCAGGTATTGGTGGGCTTGAGGCACTCCTTCTCATCCCAGGCAGCGTCGTCCTTGGGGGTGAACTTGAGGCCACTCAGCACACACATAGGGTTAGCCGTGGTGGGGTCAATCTCGTGGTCCTGGTCAATCCAGTTGCACTTGATGGTGAGGGTGTTGGTAGCCTCGTCGAGTGTGGCGCTGGTCAGCGTGAAGTAGTCGTTGGAGATGGTGAGACCGCTGTAGTCGACGTCGAAATTGGGATCCACCTTGAGCGTGATGGTCACGTTGGTGAGCACGCTCACACGCTCGGCCAGCTGCATGAGGAAGCTCCACGCGGTGGAGCCCGCCTGGTCGCCACCCGGCAGGAGCTTCACCAGCTCGGTCATGGAGTCGGGCACGGGAATGGTGCTCATGTCCATGCCGTAGGTGTAGGAGGTGACCATGGGCTGGCTGGGGTCCTCAATAAGGTAATAGTTGCCGTCAATCTCCTGCGAGTTGCTCACCTCGCGCAGGAGCGCCAGGGTGCGGTCGCCCGCCGTGGCCTTGGAGAAGTCGAAGATGGCCTCGTTGGCCTTGTAGAGGTTGACCGTGGCGGTCGCCGCGGTGGAGGTGTCGGGCTGGCCGTTGACGATGAGGGCCGCGCCGACCGTGACGGTGCGGACGCCGGAGGCTTCGTGGCCCGTGAAGGTGAAGCCGGTCACGGTGGCGGCGTCGCCATCGGTCACGGGATTGCCCTTGGAGTCGATGTAGCCGGCCATTACGTTCTGCGGCGTCACGGCGACGGGGTTGCCGTTGTAGGTGGCCACGATGGGCAGCTCCACGGGCTGCTCGTACACGGCGCTGATGCTGGCCTTGGAGAAGGCCACCTTGTCGGGCTGGACCACATGGAGGGTCTTGCTGCCCAGGACGGTGTCGCCGCTCACGAGCTCGATGGTGACGTCGCCCAGGGCATCCGCCACAAAGGTGGTGCCGTCCAGGTGACCCTTGCTGGTGTCGCTCACGCGCAGGGTCGCGCCCTCGGGGATGGCGGCGGACTCGCCGGAGACGCTGACGCCGGAGGTGGTGACCTCCTGGCTGGCGCCTACGGCCAGGTAGTCGTAGTCGGTGGAAACCACGGCGTGGTCGAACTCATTGGAGGGCTTGGCGGTGGAGACCACCATGAGGGTGGAGCTCACGGAGCGGGCATAGCCGTCGGAGGGGTTGTTGACGACGGTGACCTCGTCGGCGCCCTCCTCCTTGGCGGCAAAGGTGGTGGAGCCTCCGCCGTCGAGGTTGGCGGCGACCACGCAGCCGGCGTCCAGCATGATCTGGGCCATCTCCTCGGCGCTGCCGCCTGCGGATACGGGCTCCTGGCGACCGTCGAGCGCCATGAGGACCACGCGGCCGTCGGCCGTGATGCCCACGCAGGTGCGGGAGGCCCTGTTGTTGTAGTAGTCGGAGCCGGGGGTGAAGGCCATCTTGCCGTCCTTCACCAGGTCGTAGTTGGTGCCCACAGCCTCGACGATGTGGTTCTTGTTAGCCGCATAGACTGACGCATCGCCCATGATGGCGGTACCGTCGTCGAGGATGCCGAAGAAGCCCTCGTTGCCGACGGGCGAGTACTCCGTGCCCTCCATCACCAGGGCGCCGGTGGGCTTGCCCGTGGTCATGTCATAGAAGTCCGCATTGACGCCCACCACGGGGTTGTAGTTGGCAATGTAGCGGTCACTGGTGGGATCAGAGTGGTTTGTCTTGGCAGCCGCCATCTGGTCGGTCAGGCGCTGCATGCCCCAGGGGGGACCGCCGGCGTTGTCCTTGTAGTTGGCCTGCACCATCACGTCGTTGCGGGCCACGTCCGCGGTGGCGATGTAGTAGATGATCTGCTTTTTGTCCGCGGTGGTAGCGGTACGGATGCTCTGCGTGACGCCGGGTGCCAGGGTGGAGTCCTTCTGGGAAAAGACCGTGTAGTAAGGATTGCCCGTAGTGCTACCGGAGGTGATGCCCGCCTGCTCGCAGAGGTAGTCGGCCCAGGCATAGCAGTTGGCCAGGCGCAGGTTATCGTCCACGTCGGTGAGGTTGCGGCTGCCCTCCAGCGTGGCAATCATCTGGTTGGACTTGTAGGCCTCCGCGATGAGCTGGCGCACCTGGTCCTTGGTACCGCTGGTGAAGCCAAAGCGGCTCTTGAGGAAGTACTTGGCGCGACTGCTGTTGGTAAGGTAGGTGTTGTAATACTGCGAGAAGACCGTGCTCACGGTCTTTCCGCTCTTGAGGCCGTCCATGATATAGACGGCGTCGAGGTCGCCATAAACGTCGGTCCAGCTGAACTCGTGACCCTCGGGGTCGTCCACGCCCAGGTAGGTGGTACGGATCTGATCCGCCATGGTATCCACGTCGGTATCAGAGACCTTGTCGTGGGTGAAGTCCAGAAGGTCGCACACGTCGCCGGCCCAGCCGCCCAGGTCCGCATCGGACTGCGCCTCGGTGGGGTTGGTCTTTGCCATATGGTAGGTAATGTCCAGGGTGCCAAAGATGTGACCAAAGTCCATGTCCTCGCCGCTCGGCGCCGCCATGACCTCGATGTCGCGCAGGGCCATAACGCTGGTGCCGTTGGCCGCGTCCTGCTCGCTCACATAGGTGACAAAGGCGGTCTTCTCCTCGCCCGCGAGAATCTTCCAGTTGCCGTCGTTGTAGCGCTCCACACCGGTGCGCACAAAGTTGAGGACCAGCTCGGTGGCATCCTCGCCGGAGTGGCTGGCTGCATAGTCCTTGGCGTAGCCGTCCAGCGTCTTGAGGAGGGAGAGGAGTGTGGCATAGTCGGAAACGCTCGTGACGGTCTGGGCATCCGCGTCGGACTCCGGTTCCGTCGTCTCCTCCTGCGCGGCTGGCTCTTCCGCGGGCACAGCTGCCTTTGCGGCGGACTCTGTCTCGGCGGACTCGTCAGGCGCCCCGATATCTACACCGGCATCGTCGGCGGCAGACGAATCCTGCCCCGCATCGTCCCCTGCGCTTTCCTCAGGCTGTTCGTCAGTCGCGGCCGGTGCCGTCAGCTCGGCTTGTGTGCCAGGCTGCTGCACGCCGGCAACCTCCGCAATCGCCGGCGTGGGTACGCTGGCGCTCACCATTGCTATCGAGAGGAGGATGGAGATAATCTCCCGTGCTCCATGCTTGCCCATGTCCATCCTCCTAGTCCTCAAGATTGTCAATGAGCACGTTCACGCCGTCGGTCATGGCGTAGATTCGGTCCTGGCCTGCGCTGTCGAGCTTGTCGAGGTCGCTATGGTCACCCACGGCGATATATACCTCGCGAGCCTTGCCGTCCGGTCCCGTCAGGTGACCGGCCAGGATACCGTCGGCGTCCGTCCCACCGATGGTGACCGTGTAAAGGTCGTAGGTGGTGTCGTCCACATCCGTGGTGAAGGCGACCCGCACACCATCGTCAAGTTCTTCTTGGCTGGTATTGATGACACCATCCCACTCGTCCGAGTAGAAGAGGTCGCCGTAGGGCGTGTTCACCGCGACCTTGCCGGACTCAAGCGGCTCTTGCGCCGAATCCGCCTGCGCTGAACCAGCGCCGGACTCGGCGCTGCCATTCGCCGCCGGCTTGCCGGAAGCGCTGCACCCCGCGAGCAAGAGGGCTGCGGCAAGGGCAATGGCCGGAAGCCCCACCGCTTGCCTGCGCAGCATCTCGCGCATCGTATGCTTGACTATACGTGCCATCCGTCCCTATCCAATCCCTTATGATCGATGGAGGCGGCTTCACGTAGAATGCCGCCCATATTATTCAAATTGCATTCAGCATTATGACACCGTTGTACAAGTTTGTGCTCGTGTATCAACAAACTGGCAACGCTCGTCCCAGAGACGAGCGCACTCCGTAGGAGAGCAGGTACCTCAGCCGGGTCCTCCGCCACCAGCGCGGCGTCGTTGTCTCGCAGATACTCGACCGAGGCGATGTCCGCGGGCCCGACGCAGACGACGACCGCGCCGCTCGCCAGGTACTCCCCTATCTTGGTCGAGCAGGAATAGCGTGTCCTCTCCTTGAAGGCCGGCTCCGAGGACTCCACCAGGAGGAGGAACCGCGCAGAGGCTTGGACGCGCCCCACCCCCTCACGGTCCAGGGAGCCGCAATACCGGATGCCCGGCGCATCGCGCAGGCGACTCAACGTCTTGGGGTTCTCGTCGCCCGTGTACACGTCCACATGCCCTAGACCGGCAATCCCGGCCTGAGCCAGGGCCCGCCCCGCGGCAAGAAGCACGTCGAGCCTTCCCACGCCGAGCCCGCCCACATAGCAGATGCCTGCGCGTTCCTCCCACGGCAGCGGCGCGGCGGGCTCCCTGGCGCCGATTCGCAGCACGTGGATGGGCACATCGAACAGCGCAGCGTAGTCGCGCTGCATCTTCTCACTGATCGTGATGACCGACGCGATCTTGGGCTTGAGGGCGTCGAGACTTCGCATGAGCATTCGGCGTCCCAGCCCTCGCACGGAGTGCCCCAGGTAGTAATCGTCCATGCACCACAGAACCACCGGCAGGCCCAGCCGCTCCGACAAGAGGAGCGTCACATCATAGGCAAAGGCATAATCGCCGGCTGCGAAGAGTATGACGTCGGGTGCAAAGACGCGCGCCCAGCCGAGAAGGGCATCCTCATCGAGACGCCCCGCGCGCCAGAGGGTACCGCGAGCGGCATAGGTAAGACGCGTCCTTTTGCGGCCTAGCTGGTAGACGCGGGCAATGGCGCCCTTGTCAGTGCGAGAGCGGGCTTGGCCTACGCGACGCTCGGAAGGCCCGATTGCCCGCCCCGCCTTGCCGCGGCCCGCCACGGAGTGCAGCATGTCCACGTCCGTCACCCGAAAGTACGTAGAGCAGCCATCGCTCGTAGGCACTTCGGAGTGGAAATAGACCTGAGCCAGGCAGTCGGCGGGTATGCCCGCGAGCAGGCTCGCCATGGTCTTGCCCATCGCCGTGGAGCCGCCGAGCACGTTGTGGCTCACCACCAGCACGCGAGGGTATTGCTCCTCGCCACCGCGGGGATGCTGTTCAGCCGAGCTTTGACCCACGCCGCTCATCGTATGCTCCTGGTGAGCACGTCGAACTCCATGGTGTCTTGGATGCCCACGTACCTCTCGTAGGAGTTGCTCAGGTCCACCAACACCGCGTGCACCTTCTGGGCTCGCTCTCCCTCGGGACTCGGCGTCATGTAGTCACCGTACAGGGTCCTCAGCAGCTCGTCGTAGTGGGCCGACACGGGGTAAAGCCCGTCTTCGAAGGGAACTCTCACGCTTTCCGACAACCACTCCCTGAGATAGATCGCATGCGAGAACCGCCGTGATGCGCCAAAGAAGGTATGCACCCGAGCCGACCCGGCGTCATTCCCGCGCATAACGAGCTTACGGTTTGCCTCCATCGGAAGAATGCGGCAGGCCCCCATGAAGATCTTCTTGAGCGCGCTGTCCGTGAGATACCCGCGTGCTTCCAGACACTTGGCTATGACCACCTTGGACGCCAGGAATTGCAGACGTGCCACAAGGCCGCTATCCGCCAAGTTGTCGCACGGGAAGATGTCAATGTAGACCCCCTGGTGCGTCCTCGGGTCGCGGGGCCGGTACCGCTCGATGCAGGCGGTGCCGTTCTTGCGGAGCTTGGAGAACTGCATGGGCCAGTGCTCCGAGAACTCCGCCTGCACATAGTAGGTCTCGGGGTCGAGCTCGCGCGGAGCCACCGCGAGGAAACGGTCGTAGTCCTCCCGCAGCATGACCACATCGAGGTCATCGTCCCAGGGGATGAAGCCCCGGTGGCGCACCGCCCCCAGGGCACTGCCTGCAAAGAGCTGGTAGGCGATACCGTTTCTCTGGCACACGGCGTCCAGGTCCCGTAGCATGCCCAGGAGGCAGAGCTGGTGCTCCCTGAGGGTGGCGGTCTGTATGGCGTTGGCGTCTACCTGCACGTAGGGACCCTCCCCACCACGGGCTTGCCAAGAAGCTCCTCTACCTCACGTCCGCTCTCCACCTTGCCCTGCGCCATCTCCCTGGCGACGAGCCACACGAGGACCAGGGCGAACGTCGCCGCAAACGCAACGGCGCAGTATATCTTCCGGGGAGGCCCGCTCGTATGCTCTGGCGGGAGGGCTGCGCTGACGACCGAGACGCCGCCCCTCCCCAAGAGCATCTCTGCCTGCCGGTTGAACGTCTCTGTCAGGGCATTGGCAATGTCAGCCACAACGTCCGGGTCGACTCCCGTGACCGACACCATGATGATCCGCGTGTTGTCGACTATCTGCACGCGGACCACGTACCCGTCGAGATCGGGCATCCCCAGGGAATGTGCGACCTTCAGCTGCGTCTGCGGGTCTTCCGCCATGGCGGCGAAGTCGTCCGCCATGAGGCTGGCGGCGCGGAGCTCCGAGGCGGTGAGCGAAGTGCCGTCAGCTTCGGCGGTGGCGATAAGCGTTGCCGTCGCTGTATACCAGTTCGGCAAGGCGTAATTGCTCCCTACCCACACGACAGCAGCGACCACAAGCGAGGGAAGAAGAACAAGCGCAATGTTCCTCCGCGCGAGGCGAATGACGTCGGCGAGGCTCATCGGGCGTCAGGCCTCCTGCGGTACTTGTGCGCCCCAAAGGCGGCGTACTTACCTATGGCACGGACGCTCTGGCTCCAAGGGAGGCCCAGATAGTCCCTCAGCACGCGCCATCTGCCCAGGGCGCTTCCAAGCTTGTTGGATGCTCGCGAGCCTGAAACCTGTCGGTAGCAGGCCAGGACTTCAGCTGTCCCGTACGCCGTGCACCCGTCTCTCAGCATGGCGAGCCAAAGGGCCAGGTCCTCGTGCTGCACTCCTGTGGGAAAAGGGCCCTCCGGCAGGGAAGATGCCCTCAACAGGGCAGTCGAGCAGCTGATAACGCTCTGGGAGAGCATGGAATCGAAGGTAGTTCGTTTCGGCACTAGGAAGTCGGCACACACCGGTATTCCGTCCTCGCCCACAATCGAGTATGAGCAGTAGACCATGTCGGCATGGGTCCGTTCGGCAAGTTCGACCTGAGTCGCAAGCTTGCCGGGGAGCCAGTAGTCATCGGCATCGAGAAGAGCCACGTAGCGCCCGTTCGCCAGAGAGATTCCCCGATTGCGCGTGCGTGCCACACCGAGGTTCTCCCTGTTCGAGACCAGCCTTGCGCGGGGTTCGCCGGCGATGGCCTCGCTCGCCACCTCGCAGGTAGCATCGGCAGAGGAGTCGTCCACGACGATGAGCTCCCAGTCGCCATAGGCCTGAGACAGGACGGAGACAATAGCCTCCCCGACGAAACGCTCAGCATTGTATGCGGGCATCACTACACTGACCATGGGCGTCTTCATGCTAGCGCGCTCCCCGCGAGGAGCCGCCGAAGACCACGCCCACGGTCTGGACCATGATCTTGAGGTCCAGGCTGACGCTCGCTCTCTTTATGTAGTCCAGGTCGTACACGATCTTCTTCTCGGGCAAGAGATCGTAGCCGCCATTGACCTGGGCAAGGCCCGTGATACCCGGGCGCGCCATGAGCCGCTGCTCGAAGCCGTGTATGTACTTGTCGAACTCGCGGTAGAACACCGCGCGTTCGGGACGCGGGCCCACGATGCTGAGGTCGCCCTTGATGACTCCCCAAAATTGCGGCGTCTCGTCGAAGCGGGATCGCCTGAGCCTGCGACCGAAAGGCGTCACCCTGGGGTCATCGTTCATGGCCCACTGCGCCCCATCGGCCTCGGCGTCTATCCGCATGGTGCGAAACTTCACCAGCTTGAACGGTTTGCCATCCTTCCCCAGCCGCTCCTGCACGTAGAAGACCGGCCCCGGAGAGTCCGCCTTGATCCTTATCGCGACAACAACCATGGGGATGAAGAGCAGTATCAGCGCCACGATACTTGCGACCACATCGAACAGGCGCTTGACTACCAGGTAACTCGTCCGTTTCCTCACTTGCTGGGGGTCGAGACGCTCGACCTCGACGATGCGGGAGCGGTCCACCAGGCCGCTGCTCGCCTCGGCAATGAACTCGTCGGAGTCGGGGTTGACCAACTTTGTGCGCTGCGGGGATGCGATCATCTTCAGCGCTTTCTCCACACGAACCGGTCCACGACACCGGTGTAACTCTGGATGATCTTGACGACTTTGGTGCTCACGTTCTGGTCTGCGTAGTCCGGCACCACAGAGGGCAGCTCGCCCTGGCGCACCATGTCGACCGCCAGG
Organism: uncultured Actinomycetes bacterium; assembly: GCA_900314685.1. GTDB lineage: Bacteria > Actinomycetota > Coriobacteriia > Coriobacteriales > Atopobiaceae > Olegusella. Next base: position 30,061 of record OMWE01000005.1, read on the forward strand.
TCCACAGACTGCAGGAGGCCCCGCTCGTCGTTGCCCGCCAGCACAAAGACGCCCCGCTCCATGGCTTCTGGGCGCTCTGTGGAGGTCCGCACGCACACGGCCGGAAAAGGACGGCCGATGCTTGCGAAATAGGCGGCCTCCTCGGGCAGGGTGCCGCTGTCGCTCACCACGCAATAGGCGTTGGCCTGCAGGCAGTTGTAGTCGTGGAAGCCGAGGGGCTCGTGGCGCACCACCAGCGGGTCCAGCTCAAAGCCGGACTCCTCCAGGCGTTTCTTGCTTCTAGGGTGGCAGCTGTAGAGCACAGGCATCCGGTAGGTGCGGGCTATAGCGTTGATAGCGCCGAAGAGGCTCTCGAAGTTCTCCCGGGTGTCTATGTTCTCCTCGCGGTGGGCGGAAAGCAGGATGTAGCGGCCCTTCTCCAGGCCAAGGCGCCGATGCACGTCGCTGGTGTCTATCTGCGGCAGGTTGTGCTGCAGCACCTCCGCCATGGGGCTCCCTGTGACGAAGGTGCGCTCGGGCGCGCAGCCCGTTGCAGCCAGCCAGCGGCGCGCCGCTTCCGAGTAGGCCAGGTTGACGTCCGAGATCACGTCCACGATGCGCCGGTTGGTCTCCTCCGGCAGGCACTCGTCCTTGCAACGGTTACCCGCCTCCATGTGGAAGATGGGTATATGCAGCCGCTTGGCGCCGATGACGGCAAGGCAGCTATTGGTGTCCCCCAGCACGAGGACCGCATCGGGCTCGATCTGCGCCATGAGCTCGTAACCGAGCGAGATGATATTACCCATGGTCTGGCCCAGGTCCTCGCCCACCGCGTCCAGATAGACGTCCGGCGCGTCCAGGCCCAGATCCTCGAAGAAAACCCCGTTGAGGTTGTAGTCCCAGTTTTGCCCCGTGTGGCAGAGCAGGCAGTCGAAGTGCCTGCGGCAGGCCTTTATGACCTCGGAGAGACGGATGATCTCCGGCCGGGTGCCCACGATGATGAGCAGGCGCAGGCGACCGTCCTGCTTGAAGGCCACATCAAACGCGCGTGTCATCTAGACCTCCTCGTGGAACGTGTCCGGCCTTGTGGGATCAAAGCACTCGCTCGCCCACATGAGGGTGACGAGATCCTGCGTGGCAGAGGTATTGGTGATGCTGTGGGTGTAGCCCGGAGCCATCTCGACCACCGTGGGGCGGTCCCCCGTCACGCGCCATTCCACTATAGGATAAGCGTGCCCTTCCCCGTCACGCCCCACACGACGCTCACGGATGAGGCCCTCGCCCGACACGACGACGAACTTCTCCCATTTGGTGTGATGCCAGTGCTGACCCTTGGTGACGCCCGGCTTGATCACGTTGACCGAGACTTGGCCTCGATCCGCTGTGCGAATGAGCTCGGTGAAGCTTCCGCGGGCGTCGACGTGAGACTCTGGCACGTAGGCGAGATTCTCCGGTTCCAAGTAGCTCAGGTATGTGGCATAGAGCTTCTTCTCGAATGAACCGTCGGTGCAATCCGGCACCTCAAGGCCATCACGCATACGAGAAAAGCACCGCAGCATGTCGGCCAACTCTCCCACTGTGATGCGGTCTGTGGTAGGCACATAGCAGAAGGGCCCGTCTGGCCTGGATACGGGCTCGACGCCCGCATAATCACAGCGGTGGACGCGACCGCAGAGCGCGTCGAGCACCGCCCCTACCAGGTCGTCGATATAGGTGAGCTCCAGGAGCACCGACGGGTCGTTGACCTGCAGGGGCAACCCATGAGCCATGTTGTAGCAGAAGGTGGCAACCACGGAATTGTAGTTGGGTCGGCACCACTTGCCATACGTATTGGAGAAGCGGAACACGTACGTAAGCGCACCGGTCTTCTTGCCGTATCGACACAAGCGCTTCTCTGCCGCGAGTTTGCTTTTACCATAGGCGCTCCCGGTATAGCGCCCCACAAGAGACGCCTGGATAGAGCTGGAGAAGACGACCGGACAAGGATTCCCCGCCGCCTCGAGAGCACACAGCACCGCCTCGAGCGAGCCGAGGTTGCCCGTCTCAAACTCCGCATCATTCTCAGGCCGGTTGACACCCGCAAGATGCACCACGGCATCGGCTCTGGCGCACATGCCGAGCAGCTGGTCAGGGGGTGTATCCACGTCGCTCGTCATGACCTCGAGCGGCAGGAGCTGCTGGTACTGGGGCCTGCGGTCCTTGCCGTCGCGTATGGCCTCGAGCGAGGCGACCAGATTCTGCCCCATGAAGCCTCTTGCGCCTGTGACGAGCACCCTCATCGGCCGGCCTCCGCGAGGGCCCGCTGCACGTACTCGGCCGTCTTTATCTTCTCGATGGTGCCTGCGACATCCAGGCGCGTAGTGTTGTCGCTGGTATAGCTCTCGTCTGCCATGGTGCGCACCTCGCCCTGCACCACGAACTTATCGTAGTTGAGGTCGCGGGAGTCGGCGTGCACCCGGAAGTACCGACCCATGTCCTCGGAGCGCAGGCGCTCCTCACGGGTCATGAGGGTCTCGTTGAGCTTCTCGCCGTGGCGTGAGCCGATGACCTTGACGCCCGTGTGGCCGAAGAGGCACTGCACGGCCTCGGCAAGGTCGCCGATCGTGGACGCCGGGGACTTCTGGATGAAGAGGTCGCCGGGGTTGGCGTGCTCGAAGGCAAAGCTCACCAGGTCCACGGCCTCATCGAGGTTCATCAGGAACCGCGTCATATTGGGGTCTGTGACAGTAACCGGTTCACCTGCGCGAATCTGCTCGATGAAGAGGGGAATCACGCTGCCGCGCGAGCACATCACGTTGCCATAACGGGTGCAGCAGATGGTAGTGCGACCCGCGCCAAGACGGGCGTTGGCATAGACAATCTTTTCCATCATGGCCTTGGAGGTGCCCATGGCGTTGATTGGGTAGGCGGCTTTGTCCGTGGAGAGGCAGACAACCTTTTGCACACCCTCGTCGATTGCCGCGTGGAGCACGTTGTCGGTACCGATGACATTGGTGCGCACGGCCTCCATGGGGAAAAACTCGCAACTAGGCACCTGTTTGAGGGCCGCCGCGTGGAAGATGTAGTCCACGCCGTGCATGGCATCGCGCACCGACTGCGGATTGCGGACATCGCCGATATAAAAACGAACCTTGCCCGCCTCTGCGGGATGCTCCTGCTGCAGAAGGTGACGCATGTCGTCCTGCTTCTTCTCGTCGCGCGAGAAGATACGGATTTCGGCAAGATCCGATTCGAGGAAGTGTTTGAGCACGGTCGAGCCAAAAGAGCCGGTCCCGCCGGTGATCATCAAGGTCTTGCCGTCAAGAATTGAATCGCTCGTCATTTTGTCGGACATCTCCCCTCTCGCGCCGTCACCATATGGACCGCCCTCTTGCGCGATCCGCCGCCTGATTCCCCATAGTAAACCGAATACCCCAATGTGCTGTACAAGCCAGCCCATGCGCACATAAATTTAGGCACTTCTTCCGCAACTCTGAAGCGCCTATCGCAGTGCCGCACGTTATGCTCATCGCCAGCAAGGCGAGACGGCGGTCAAGCGACAGCGGATATTTTATCGTGTAGTCAACTCCTGGTACGAAGGGAATCCACCGTACGCGCCAGGCGGCGCTGACGGCACGTCAGCTGCGCTTAGTCCCACACATGCCGGGGAAGCCTTTTACCGTATTTTTTGGCAGCCCGGGCAAGAAGGTCGTAGTGATGCGGGTTGTGTGCATCGCTTGCGATGTGCGTGTAGAGACCACGGCGGAATAACTCACGGGCGGGTTTCTTCTCTCTGCCGAGGCGGCCACCCTCGATGAAATCCGCGCTCGCCTGCAAATCGCAACCCATGTTCACGAGCTCTTCCGCCAAGCCGAGATCCTGCTGAATCGCACGGTAGCGTTCGGGGTGCGCGACTATTATGTGGTAGCCCTCCCCCTGCAACCGAAATACCAGGCGCTCGTAATCATCGTAACGCGAGGGTGACGCACCCACAGAGAGTTCCAGAAGCAGATCCCGGCTGCGCTCCGTGCAGAGACGGGGCAACCAGTCCAGACCCAGCTCCTCGAGCTTGCGGACATTGACCTCAAATCCCATGGTCACCGGCACCGGGGGCAGGCCCTTCTTGGCCAGCCAAGAGGCGGACTCCTGGGCGAAGGCTTCGTAGGCGCGGAAATCGCGCTTGTAGTCTTCGATCCCATCGAAGTACGGGTCACGCACATGCGGGGTACAGGTAATGGCCGATACGCCTGCACGCAACGCCGCTTGCAGCATCGCAAGTGAATCTGCCATTGTCTGCGCGCCGTCATCGACGCCAGGCAGAATGTGGCAGTGAATGTCGTGCATGAATGCCTCCCAATCCCGCAGAGTCAGATGTCAGTAATCTCCCCCGTCGACGCCGGCGAGGTTCGTGGGCTAGCCTCGCAACACGCGGCTTGATTCGCGCCTGACTAATTAGCTTGAGGTCTGCAGACGGGGATGCGAACGGCACAAGTATACGCAGTGCGAAGTATCCTCCCAAACCCGTCCCAGCAATCACCGGAATGGCGCGCATCTCGGAATCCGCCACCGGAAAGCGTCCGGTCTATTCCCACGCCATCGGACACGAGGTCAAACACGGATGAGGCGCACTAGGCGGGGTCGCACACCGAGTCGGCGAGCAGACCGATCATGAAACGTACGCCCTGCAGGTACGCGCGCCGGGTAATGCGCTCGTCCGTACCATGGACGCCACGGGCGCATTCGTCCGCATCGACCACAAAGGCGGAAAACCGCAGGCAGGAATCGCAGATGGGCTCGTAGGAGCGCGCGTCAGTCGCACCGACCTGCAGCTCGGGGACCAGGCGGACGGCCTCCCCCGTCACGGGGTCACGGAAATAGCGCGCCGCCACGCGCGCGAGCGCCGCGAAGCCCTCGCTGTCGGCGCGCGAGACCGCGGACGGCTCGTTGTCGCCGCCGAGCAGGCGCACCTCCACGGGCAGGTCGGCGACCAGCTCCTGGCAGCGCGCGAGCACGTCACCCACCGAGAGCCCCTCGAGGATACGGAAGTTGATCACGGCGCGCATGTCCTGGGGCAGGACGTTATTGGCCTGGGAAGACCCCTCGATCACTGTCGGGGCCACGGTCGTCACGACAAAGGCATTGAGGTCGCGGTCGGCAAGACACACCTGCGCAATCTCGTCCGCATGGGCCGCGATCGTCTCGGCACCACCCGCAACCAGCGGGGCAAGACGCGGGTCGGTCACGGCATCGGCAACGGCTGCGAAGGTAGCCTGGCCGAGTCCCGTGAGCGCCACGGGCCAGGGGGCTTTGGCGATACGCGTGATCGCCTCGGCCAGGATACCCAGCGAGGTGCCGCCGAAGGGAGTCGAGGAGTGGCCGCCGGCAGAACGGACCGTCAGCTCGATATCGGCATAGCCCTTCTCGGCGAGCCCGACGCCCATGATCGGCAAGCCGGGCGCGCCGTAGCCAGCGGCGTCTTCGACGAGGTAGGTGCCCTCGTCCACCACAAAGGCCAGATGCACGCCCCGCTCCCGGAGCACGCGACTCAGGCCCGCGGCGCCGGACTGCAGGTCTTCCTCGTCTTGCCCAAAGGCGAGGATGAGCGGGCGACGCAGACGCCAGCCGTGCGCGAGCGCATATTCGACAGCCTCGAGCTCGCCTGCGACCTGGTCTTTCATATCGACGGAGCCGCGACCCCAGACATAGGTCTCGTCCACATGGCCTGAGTAGGCGTCGTACGTCCAGTCGGCTTCGGTGCCCTCGACGACAGGGACGACGTCCATGTGGCCCATGAAGAGCACGGGGTCGAGGCCTTGGGCGGAGGAGGACGCGGCGATATCTGGGCTAGGCGCGGAAGTAGAACCGGGCGTGTCGGCAGGCGCGAAGCCAACGGCGCAATCGGGCACCAGGGTCAACAGCAGCGAGTGGTCCACGAGCTCGACCTGCGCCGCGGAGAAGACATGCGGCCACGTAGCACGCATATACGCTTGAAGACGATCGAACTCGCCCCAATCCGTGAGGGTCGGGTCGAGATGGCTGACCGTACGGAAACGCAGCAAGCCAGCCATGCGCTCGACAACCGCCGCCTCGTCGAGGTCGGGATAGTCGTCCTCGTGTGCGAAGTACTTCCAGACGTCGGCCATGGGGTGCGCCTAAACGGTGGTGTCAGCCGGTGCGGCAGGTGCAGGCGCGGCGGTAGCCGGTGCGGCGTACGCGGGCGCGACGCCGGCCTCGTCCGCGGGCTCGTCCAGATAGCGCGCCAGGAACTCGCGGGTACGGGCCTCGCGCGGGCGCGAGAAGATATCGGCCGGCGCACCCTGCTCCAGGATGATGCCCTTATCCATAAAGACCACGCGGTCCGAGACGCCCTTGGCAAAGGCCATCTCGTGCGTGACCACGACCATGGTCATACCGTTCTCGGCCAGGCTGCGCATGACGCTCAAGACCTCGCCGACGATCTCGGGGTCCAGGGCGGAGGTCGGCTCGTCGAAGAGCATGATCTCGGGATTCATGCAGAGGGCACGCGCGATGGCCACGCGCTGCTTCTGGCCGCCCGAAAGCGAGGTCACGGGCGCCTTGGCAAAGGAGGCCAGTCCCACGGACTCCAGGTGCTTCATCGCGACCTTCTCGGCCTCGGCCTTGCCCATCTTCTTGAGCGCGACCGGGGCGAGCGTGCAATTGTCCAGCACGTTCTTATTGGCAAAGAGGTTGAAGCCCTGGAAGACCATGCCGATCGACTGGCGGAGCGTGTCCACGTCCGTCTTGGGGCCGGTGAGGTCCTCGCCGTGGTACCAGACGTGGCCGGCATCGGGGGTCTCAAGCAGGTTGATGCAGCGCAGCAGCGTGGACTTGCCGGAGCCCGACGCGCCGATGATGGTGACGACCTCGCCGGGATTGACCTCGAAATTGATGTCCTTGAGCACCTCGAGCGACCCGAAAGACTTGCGCAGGCCCTCGACGCGGATGAGCGGTTCTTGTGACATGGGATTGCCTCCTCGTACGTCCGGTGTGGGCTGCGTCTAGTTGGAGCTCGGGACCGACTCGGGCGCCTTGGCGGTCAGCGCGATCGAGAGACGGGCGAGCAGGCGCGTCGCGACATAGGTGAGCAGCAGGTAGATGAGGGCCGCGAGCACGTAGGCGGGCATCTGGTTGTAGTAGATGCCGACCACGGACGTCGTGGCAAACATCAGGTCAAACACGCCGACGACCGACAGCACGGAGGAGTCCTTGATGTTGATGACGACCTCGTTGGAGAGGGCGGGGATGGCGTTGCGCACGCCCTGGGGGAAGACGACCTTGGTCATCGCCTGCCACTGCGAGAGGCCCAGCGACCGGGCCGCCTCGGTCTGGCCGGGGTCGACGGCCTCGATGCCGCCGCGCAGTGCCTCCATGATGTAGGCGGTGGAGTTGAGCGAGATGATCACGAGACCCGCGATGAAGGTGGTCCAGACGTGCGTGACCTCCGTCGTCGTCATGCCCGTGGATTTGAAGGCGAGGAAGCCGCCTGTGTAGATGATGAGGCCCTGCACCATCATCGGGGTGCCGCGGACCACGGTGCTGTAGAGCGAGGCAAAACCGGAGCCCACAATCTTGAGGAACTTGACGAAGTCGTTGTCCTTGCGGTTGGGTGTCTGGATGCGCAGGAAGACCATGAGCAGCGCGAGGAAGAAGGCGATCACGGTGCCGAAGACCGCGAGCTCGATGGTGGTGGAGATGCCGCGCACGTACATGGACTGCGAGGCGGCCATCATGTAGATCGCGCTCTCGACGAAGCCATCGGGCACCGTGGGCGCGGCCGCCGCGTCCTGCGCCATCGCGACAAAGCCAAAGACGGCTCGATCGAGCACCACGAGCGCGACGAGGGTCCACACGACGTAGGCGCAGATCTTCTCGATCCGCTTCATCTTGTCCGTACAGGCCCAGGTGGCGGCGTAACGCGCAGGATCCCAGTGCGTGAGCTTGGTGACCAGCGCCACAGCGGCAAAGACAAACCAGGCGCCGAGCACCGCCTTTGCCGCCAGGTCGAGCGCGGGCACCGCGAGGAAGCTGTAGCGCGAGGGCGCCCCCTGCAGCAAGGCGTAGGCGATGCAAGCCAGCACGCTCGTCCCCAAGAAGACATACCGGTGGTCGGTGCCCAGGAACTTCTTGACCCTGCGCGAGAAGGTTTTCTTCTCCGCTGCCGCAAAGTCGGCATTCATGCCCGCTGGGCCTGTTTTCTGTGCCATCTCTCCCCATTTCCCTGGCAGGGACCGGAACGCGGCGTCCACGACACCGCAGACTCGAGTACCAAAACCAATACTAATGCATGCGACGGACACCATGCTCTACCGCAAAAGCCTGACAGGGTCTCCCCTGCCAGGCTTCTCGCTCATGTGGCGCCCGAGCAACGGGCGCGGCAGCTCATCGGGCAGGCCGTGCGGCGTCCGGCCCGGTGGGCAACGTGTGTCTTACTTGGGCTGACGATCGACCGCGGCGTCGAACATCTCCTGACGCGTGTCGTCGTCGACCTCGGCGAGGATGTCGTTGATCTGGGCGAGCAGGTCGTCCTGGCCCTTCTTGAGGCCGACGTTGGCCGGCACCGTCTCCTGGAAGCCGTCGCCTTCGGCAAACTGCACCGCGACGAAATTGGGGTTGGCGTCCAGGAAGCCCTTGGTATTCTCGACGTTGTAGGTGATGGCGTCGCAGGTGCCGGCGTTGAGAGCGGAGACCTGGGCGGGAACGGAGTCGACCGGGGTCAGGTGGTTGACGCCGTCGATGTCCTCGATGATGTCGTCGAGCATGGTGCCCTTCTGCCCCAGGACCGCGGCGCCGGCAAAGTCCGCGAGCGACGTGGCGCTGGCGTAGTCGGAATCCTTGAGGACCAGCAGGCCGAAGCTGCCGACGAAGTACGGGTCGGAGAAGTCGATCTGCTTCTTGCGCTCGTCGGTGGCAGACATGCCGGCGATGATGCAGTCGATCGTACCATTGTTGACGGCGTTGATAAGGCCGTCCCATGCGAGCTTGACAGCGACCGGCGTGCGGCCCAGGCCCTCGCCGATCTTCTTTGCAAACTGGACGTCGTAGCCGTCGGCGTACTGGCCGTCCATGTCGGCGATGGGGATGGTGAACTCGGTCTCCTCGTCGGTCTGCCAGTTGTAGGGGGCGTAGGCGGCCTCCATGCCCACGCGCAGCGTGGACTCATCGGAAGACGGGCTCGCGGAGCCGGCAGACGAGCCGGCGCTCGTGGAGGAACCGGAGCCACCGCAGGCGGTCAGCAGCGTCATGCCGCCGATCGTGAGGACGGAAAGCCCAGAAGCCTTGAGGAAACCACGGCGTCCCAGCATACGGACCTTCGCCTCCGGAATAGATGACGACTCAGTACCGATATTGCGCTTCTCGCTCATAGTGCACCTCTTCTTTCTGGCTTTTGCCCTCTGGCTTGCGCCGGACCCCTTTCACACGCGCGACCGGTTGGGCCCCATGCCCAACCCCCTTGCAACTCAATGCGTGAAAGTCTCGCGTAGTTTGCAGTATAGGCACCGCGGGTCAGACGGACGGACCATCCACCGACTGGAAACGGTAAGGCAACAATACCTATAAAGGTTGATATATGGGCCGTGACGGCGGGACGAGCCTCAGGCGCGGCGGCTGGTCTCAGGCGCGCCCGTCAGCAACAGGCTGCAGGCTCGCTCGTCAGCAGCGGGCCTCGAGGGGCGTGAGCTCCTGGGCGTCGCGCTGCCCGACGTAGGAGATGAAGCGCCCCTCCGCCATGGTCATCGTCACGTTTTTGCTGCGTATGGGCGAGAGCATGATGGCCATCATGCGGCTGCGCGGACGCGCCACCTGCGCGGCGAGCTGGGCGCGGTCGGAGCTAATCATGGTCTGTACGCGGGCGCGCTTCTCCGCATCCGACAGGTCGCAGGCGGGGTCGCACACGTTCCGGATGCAGCCGAGCAGGCGCTCGATATAGCGGCGCTGCACCATCTCCATGCTGGCCGGGTCGCCGTCGAGGCCCCAATGCCGGTAGAGGTCGAGCAGCAGGCCATGTTCTTCTTCTCGCCGCTCGTACAGATCGGGATACCAACCGGCTGCCTTGGCCCCGCCACTCCGATAGGTGAAGTGATAGTACGGGTGCGAGAGCACACCGACGCGCTCGACGTCGCGGATGAAGTCCAGCACAAAGGGGAACCCGGCTCGCGGCGCGGGGGCGAAACGCAGGCCCAGCCCCTCGATGCGGGAGCGGAGGAAAAGCTTGCCCCAGGGCTGATAGAGCTGGTTGGCCTCGAAAATCTGCCAGGCAGCCGCGCGAAAATCGGCCTGCGTGTCGTAGACGGCGTCCGGGCACGCCCTGACTTCGGCGCGATAGTCGCCTCTGTCGCCCACATAGGTGTCGATGTAAAAGCCTGAGACGGCGAGCTCCAGACGGTTGGCGTCGGAGAGTGAAACAAGGCCGGCGAGCATATGCGGCTCGGCCCAGTCATGGGCGTCCATGAACATCACGTACTCGCCGCGGGCGTGGTCGAGCGCCAGATTGCGCGCCGCTGAGGTGCCGGGCTCGACGCGATGAAAGACGTCAATCCGCAGGTCGCGGTCGGCCAGACGGTCGAGGATGTCGCCCGTATGGTCCGTCGAGCCGTCGTCCACCACGAGGAGCTCGAAATCCTCCATCGTCTGCCGCTGCAGGCTCTCGACGGCACGCGTCACATACGCATCGACATTATGGGCGGGCATCACTACCGAGACCCGCGGCTTGTCGATCGAATGTATCATCCCCGGACGCGCTCCATCCACATGTATGCTGCTATACCAAACATGTCCAGTGTGTTTCATGCAAGCTCGATTATCGCGCCTCGGGCACCGCCGCCCCGCCGCGCGCTGCCGCTCTCACGGAGTCAACAAACATGTGTTGGCATTGCGAAGACGGACACTCCCGTTGTGCCGCTTACCGAGAAACTCAGGCCATTCCCCGCCTGTTTGTGCACCCGCCCATGGAAGAGGTCCTTACCGAAGCGCGGCGCCCAGGCTTACGCGGCGACGAGCGTCCCGATCTGCGCGTCGAGCTGCGTCGCATCAATGACCGAGGTAGCGGTGCCGTCGTCGAGGCTACCGGCGGAAACCGGCGCGTCGGCGCGCGTCCAATTCGCGACGCCGGTGGACTGCACGAGCTCGGCCACGTCCATGAGCTGGTCGTTGTCCATGTCCGTCTTGATGGAGGAAATGAGATCGGAGTCGGAGCCGAGGATCGCATGCACACCTGACCCCTTGTAGCTCGCGAGCTTGTCCCAGATCTCGCTCGTGGCGACGATCGCGTGGCTGAGCTGCGTGTTTGTAGCGGCGGCGACAGGCGCGATGCAGGCGGAGGCACCCGAGCTTGCAAAGAGGGCCGCAAGTGTGGTGTTGCCCGCCTCTGTCGTGAGCTGGGTGTCGAGCGGGAGGCTGACGAGCGTGCCCGTACCTGCGGAAACGTTGATGGAGAGGAGCTGCGCCGAGGTGAGCGTCGGGCTTTCGGCGTCGAGGTCGTCGACGGTGAGCAGCAGTACGTTGGTGAAGGTGTCGGTCGATGCGGTGTAGCCGTCGCCCGGGCCAGCGACCGCAGCCTGAGACGCAACGGCCGAGCTCAGGTCGGCGTCCGAGAGCCTGCTGTCGATGCCGGAGCGCGACCGCGCCCATGCGAAACCGATGGCCAGGCCCACTACCAGGAAGACGAGCACGCCGACCGCCAGCGCGGTACCGCCGGCCATAGACTTCGACACATCGCTGCGCTCGAAGCGCTCCCTCTTGTGCAGCATCGTGGCCCCTCTCGACATGCGGACACCCCCGGCAATCGGCCCGTACGACCATAGGCCCCTGGGCCCTTACGACCATGCAGCACTCCACAGTGCATTCACGCGCCCCACCATACGGATCCGCGCGCTGCGCTGGCGTGAGCGCCCTCTCTATCCGCTTGCGCCTATGAACAACTACAGCAGTATACCTGAGGCGCCCACGGCAAGACCTGCGACAACGCCGACGGCATAGATGAAGGCTGTGATGAGGAGGTTCTGGCGCAGGTGGTCGTTGGTCCGGAAGAGGACAAGCAGGCCGACGCCGCCCGAGACGAGCAGGCCGGCGATCATCTGGCCGCACGGCAGGGTACCGTCGAGATAGAGCTCGGTCAGGGCGACCGATGCGCCGCAATTGGGGATGAGACCGATCAGGGCAGCCAGCAGGGTACCGCGCACGGGATGGACGGCGAGCGCCGCGCCGATGGCGTCGCTCCCGATCACCTCGATGAGCAGGCCGAACGCAAAGGTCACAAGGAAGATAAAGGCGGTCACCTGCACGGTATGGGCTAGCGCGCTGTGGGCGATGTGCGCGAGACGGCTACCGTGGTGGTGGGCGTGAGCGTGGCCGTGACCGTGGCCGTGGTGATCATCGGCGCCTTCTCCCGTATCGGCCGCGCGTGTCACTCCCCGTGCCGCTCCTCCGTCACCTGTCACGTCCTCCTCGTCCTCCACCTCGTCGCAGTCGCAATGTTCGCGTTCGCAGAGCTCGGCGATGTGGAGCTTGCCGTCGCCCGTGCGATGCAAGGCGCGCAGGACGGCATCCACGGCAAAGCCGACCACGATGCCTACGAGGACCTTGATGCCGATAATCGCGAGCAGACGGCCGACCGGCTCATGGTGCGCGATAAAGACGGGCACCATTTCGTCGGACGTCGAGAGGATCACTGCGACCAACGTGCCTACGGTCACGACGCGTCCGGCGTAGAGCGTCGCCGCCATGGCCGAAAACCCGCACTGCGGCAGGGCGCCGAGCAGGGCCCCGACCAGTGGGCCCGTTTTACCCGCACGCGCGACGATGCGCTCGGCGCGGCCCTCCATGCTGTGCTCGAGCGCCTCCATCGCGAGATAGGTCATGAAAAGGAAGGGGATGAGCTCGAGCGTGTCTTTCACACTATCCAGCAATACATCAAGAAACATGGGAAAGCCTCCAGGGTCATTATTTGCCTGTAGCACTATACCCTACCTTCTAGCTGGGATTTCATGAATTTGTATTCATATGAATGCCTGCTCAGCGGCGCAATTGTTCATGTGCACGGGCGCGCCCGCTTGCGCCGACCCCAAACGTGCCCTCGCACCAAAGCCGACGGAAGCCCCTATTCGAAAATATGACCCTTTTGAGTCATTGGCGCGATTCCGAGGAGATTTCTATCAGGCCGTCTACTGTTCTTAAGCCGTTCACCTGCGAATATGCATTTTTTAATTATCGACATAGTCTCGTGTTTTACCGAGCAGAGACGACACCTCATCTACCTGCATTTTTTCAAGCGGTCACGACCCTGCAGATGACTCATAAGGGTCATATTTTCGAATGGGGGGTCCGATGGGCGAACGTTTGCTGTCCTTCGTTCGGCCGCAATGCCCAACCTTTGCGCACTTTCGCATCGATACAACGCTACAACCAAGGAGTCAGTACGCCTGAAGGATAATCCACGCACTCGAGGACGAGGCCCTGGGCGGGCGCGGTGGGTCCTGCGGCGCAGCGGTCACGTGCGGCGAGCACGTCGGCGACCCAGCCGACGGGACGATGGCCGCGGCCGACTTCGACCAGCGTACCGACGATCGCACGGACCATATTGTGCAGGAAGGCATTTCCGGCAACATCGAAGACAATCAGGCGCTCCCCCGCCTCGACCGTCACGTCCACGGACACATCCGAGAGGTTGCGCGAGGTAGACCGTCCGTCAGCTATAAGTAGCTCGGCTGACGATGCCTTGCAGAAACTACGGAAATCATGCTCGCCCACGAGGGGGCGTGCGGCGGCATTCATCGCGTCGACGTCGAGCTCGGGCACTGTGCGCAGCCACCAAGTATGGTCCCAGCCCATCACGGGGCGGGTCGGACCGCAGGCGACACGGTAGCGGTAGTGGCGCGCCTCGGCATCGAAGCGAGCGGAGAAGCCGGCAGGCGCCCGGTGGAGCGCACGGATGGAGATGTCGTCCGGCGTGAGCGCAACCAGCGACGACATGAGCCGGCGTGCGGGCATCGAGAGCTCAGCTGCGGTCGCAGGAAAGCTGACGTATTGTGCCAGGGCATGCACGCCGGCATCGGTGCGGCCAGCACAATCCATCTCGATCGGGCGGCGAAGCACGGTCTCGAGCGCCCGCCGCATCTCGCCGGCGACGGTACGCTGGCCAGGCTGTTCGGCATAACCGGCGAAGTGGGCACCGCGATAACCGAGTTCTACCGCTATCGCCTCTGTGAACGTAAGCTCTTCCGTCAGGGCGCCCGCTGTCTCTTCCGCCATGCCAACCTCCTCCGTCGCTAGCCTACCGCATCTCGCCAGCCTAGGGTCCGTCAAGCGCCCGTACAAAAAGAGGCCCGGACGAACCGGGCCTCTGACTCGCTATGTGCGATTGCGGGGTTACTCCGCGGGGGTCTCCTCAGCCTCGGCCGCGGGCTCCTCGGCGGGAGCCTCCTCGACCACGGCCTCCTCGACGACCGGCTCGGCCTTGGGGGTCTCCTCGACCTTGGTGACCTTGCTGACCGGCTTCTTGGCCACCGGCTCGGTCACGAGCTCGATGATGACGACCTCGGCTCCGTCGCCCTTGCGGGGACCGAGCTTCATGATGCGGGTGTAACCGCCGTTGCGGTCGTCCCACTGACCCTGGGCGGCGCGGTCAAAGACCTCGCGCACGACTTCCTTGTCGCCCACCTTGGCGATGGCGAGACGGCGGGAAGCCACGTCGCCCTTCTTGGCCCAGGTGATGACCTTGTCGACGTCGGGGCGAATCGCCTTGGCGCGCTGGTCGAGGGTCTTGATGCGGTCGTTGGCAAGAAGCGCGCAGATCAGGCTCTTCTTCATTGCCTTGGTATGGCTGGCATCGGTGCCGAGCTTCATACCCCTCTTCTTGTTGTGTCTCATGGTCTAGCCACTCCTCTAAGTGCTGATGTTGGTGATGGTCCGCTAGGCCTTGAGCCCAAGACCCATATCCTCGAGCTTGTCCTTGACTTCCTCGATGGACTTGACGCCAAAGTTGCGGATGTTGAGCAGGTCGTTCTCGGAGAACTCGACGAGCTGACGGACGGTGTGGATGCCGGCGCGCTTGAGGCAGTTGTAGGAGCGCACAGAGAGCTGCAGCCCCTCGATTGCCTTGTCGAGGTCGGTGTTGTCCTCCTCCTCGACGCCCGTCGAGAAGATGGAGGCATCCTCCTGCGGCTCCTCCTCGTCGGCCAGCGTCATGAAGGCGCTCATGTGCTGGTTGACGATGTTGGCCGCCTCGACCACCGCGTCGCGCGGGGTAATCGAGCCGTCGGTCTCGACCTCGAGGACGAGACGATCGTAGTTGGTGCGCTGGCCGACGCGGCAGGGCTCGACGACCTTGGCGCAGCGGCGCACGGGCGAGTAGAGCGAGTCGACGTTGATGATGCCGATGGGGTCACCCTCGCGCTCGTTGTCGTCGCCAGACACGTAACCGCGGCCGACGCCGATGCGCATCTGCATAGTCAGACGCTCACCCTCGGCGAGGTGGCAGATGACCTGGTTCTTGTTGACGAGCTCAAACTCGGCAGGAACCTCGAAGTCGCCGCCGGTGACCGTCATCGGGCCCTCGACGTTGAGCGTGGCCGTAGCCTCGTCGCCGGTACCCATGGAACGGAAGACGAGCCCCTTGACGTTGAGGACGATATCGGTGACGTCCTCATAGACACCCGGTACGGTGGTGAACTCATGCTGCACGCCATCAATCTTGATGGCCTCCACTGCCGCACCCGAGAGGGACGACAGGAGCACGCGGCGCAGAGAGTTGCCCAGCGTGTCGCCGTAGCCCTGCTCGAGCGGCTCTGCGCTGATGCGGGCGACGGTATCGCTGATCTCTTCCACCGACACCTGCGGTCGGATGAATTCGGACATGTAATCCTCCTGGCTCTGTGATTCCGTTTATTAACGGGAGTACAGGTTGACGATGGCCTGCGGGTCGACGGTCTCGTCGGTGACGATGTCGATCTGGTCGCGGGTCGGGACCTGCAGGACAGAGCCCGACAGCTTCTCGATGTCAACCTCGAGCCAAGCGGGGACGGTCATGTGCTCGCTAGCGACGACGGCCTCCTTGATGGGAAGCAGGTCCTTGTACTTGGGGGCCACGGCGATGACGTCGCCGGTCTTGACCTGGTACGAAGGGATGTCGACGCGATGGCCGTTCACGGTGATGTGACCGTGGCGGACGGTCTGACGGGCCTCACGACGGGTGCGGGCAAAGCCCAGACGGAAGACGACGTTGTCGAGGCGGGTCTCGAGGAGAGCCATCAGGTTGTCGCCGGTAATGCCCTCGATCTTGAGCGCGCGCTTGTAGTAAGCCTCGAACTGCTTCTCGAGCACGCCGTAGATGAACTTGGCCTTCTGCTTCTCGCGGAGCTGCTGGCCGTACTCGGACGGCTGGCGACGATGCTGCTTGCCCTCGCGGTTGGACTTCTTGTTGTAGCCCATGACCGCCGGGTCGATGTCGAGAGCGCGGCACCTCTTGAGGACAGGAGTCCTATCAACTGCCATTGTTTCTGTCCTTCCTTACTACACGCGACGACGCTTGCACGGACGGCAACCGTTGTGCGGAATGGGGGTCTTATCCTGGATGCCGGAAACCTCGAGGCCGGCGGCCTGGAGGCTGCGGATGGCCGTCTCGCGACCCGAGCCCGGGCCCTTGACAAAGACGGACACCTTGCGCAGACCGTGCTCCATGGCGGCCTTTGCTGCGGCCTCGGCGGCGATCTGAGCGGCGAACGGCGTGGACTTACGGGAGCCCTTGAAGCCGACGGTGCCGCCGGACTGCCAAGAGATCACGTTGCCCTGGGCGTCGGTGATCGAGATGATCGTGTTGTTGAACGTAGACTTGATGTGGGCCTGACCCACGGCGATGTTCTTGCGGTCAGCACGGCGGACACGGGTGCTGCGGACGTTCTTCTTCTGAGCCATGTTTTACTTCTTCCTTCCGCCGACCTGACGACGCGGGCCCTTGCGGGTGCGCGCGTTGGTGTGGGTACGCTGGCCGTGGACAGGCAGGCCCTTGCGGTGACGCAGGCCGCGGTAGCAGCCGATCTCCATCAGGCGGGCGATGTTCTGACGGCGCTCGCGACGGAGGTCGCCCTCGGTCGTGTAGTTCGCGTCGATGTAATCGCGGATCTTGGTGACCTCGTCTTCGGTGAGGTCCTTGACGCGCGTGTCCTTATTGATGCCGGTGGCCTCGCAAATCTTGGTTGCGCTGGTCTGACCGATGCCGTAGAGATACGTAAGGCCGACTTCAACGCGCTTGTCGCGCGGGAGGTCGACGCCGTTGATACGTGCCAACTTGTTCCCCCTTTAGCCCTGACGCTGCTTGTGACGCGGATTCTCGCAGATCACATACACCTTGCCGTGGCGACGAATGATCTTGCATTTGTCGCACATCTTCTTGACAGAAGGACGTACCTTCATGATGCTTTCCTTTCGAAAGTACCTGCCGAACTATATACTCGCCCAGCCGCTGGCGTGAATTCCTGAGGCTGTTGTTGCTCGCGGCAAGCGCCGCTGTGCTGCCGATCACCGACCGTGCGACCGCAACTCGCCGCGTTTCGACCCCGCGCTCTCGCGCAGGCAGGCACATCGCCTACTTGTAGCGGTAGGTGATGCGACCCTTGGTGAGGTCGTACGGGCTCATCTCCACGACGACCTTGTCACCGGGAAGGATGCGGATGTAGTTCATCCTGATCTTGCCCGAAATCGTGCAGAGGATCGTCTTGCCGTTCTCCAGCTCGACGTTGAACATGGCGTTGGGCAGGGGCTCGACGACGCGACCCTCCAGCTCGATTCCGCTCTGCTTGCTCACGCGACCCACCTTTCGGCTCTTGACCTTGGATATCGGTGTCCGTCGGCATCGAATACCCATAGTGACAGCAACGTTAAATAATAGTGCCCCGCACACAGGTTGTCGAGGGTTCGCCGTCTCTCGTCCAAAAAACATGCAAATCTAAGGCGTGACAGGGGACGGGGGCTGTCAGGTGACAGGGGACGGGGCGACTATCACGCGTGCCGTGACAGGTGACGGGGCGGAGTCACGCGGACAAAGATGCGCCGGGCCCGTCGCGAAGACGAACCCGGCGCTCGCGTGCTCTTTGTGCGCGCCTCTAATAGTGCGAGTCTCTTCTTGTGCGCTGTACTACTCCCCGCCCTGCATCGGGCACCAGGGACCGCGCTCGTCCGAGGTCAGTATCACGGGGCCGTCGGCCGTGATGGCCACCGTGTTCTCATAGTGGGCGGCTGCCTTGCCGTCGACCGTCTGCACGGTCCAGCCGTTGGGCCACGTGCGCGTCTCGTACGAACCGAGCGTGATCATCGGCTCGATGGCGATGACCATGCCTTTTTGCAGGCGGACGCCGCGACCGCGCTTGCCGTAGTTGGGGACGGCCGGGTCCTCGTGCATCACGCGGCCCACGCCGTGCCCGGTGTAACCGCGCACCACGCCGTAACCGTTGTTCTCGGCGAGCGTCTGGATGGCGTAGCCGATGTCGCCCAGGGTGTTGCCCGGCACCGCCTCGCGTATGCCCGCCTCCAGGCAGTCGCGCGTGACCTCGCACAGGCCCTTGACCTCGTCGGATACGGTGCCCACAAAGAAGGTCCACGCGTTGTCGCCGACCCAGCCGCCATACGTGGCACCCGTGTCGATCGAGATGATGTCGCCGTCGGCAAGCACCGCCTCGGAGGACGGGATGCCGTGCACGACCTGGGCGTTGATCGAGGAGCAGATGCTTGCGGGAAAACCGCTGTACCCCTTGAAGGTCGGCTTGCCTCCCCCGTCGCGGATCAGCTGCTCGACCGCCGCGTCGATCTGCGCTGTCGTCGCGCCGGGCACCGCCAGCGTGCCGGCCAGTCGCAGCGCCGCCTTGGAGAGCGCACCGGCCCCCTTCATCTGCTGTATCTCTGAGGCTGACTTGATCTGAAGCATGGCTTTGTCTCTACAGGCCGAGGAGCTTCTTGACGTCGGCGTAGACCTCGTCGACCGGGCGGTCGCCGTCGACCTCCAGCAGCTTGCCCTGCTCCTTGTAGTAACCGATCAGCGGAGCGGTCTGGTTCTGGTAGGTGTCCAGACGCTTCTGGATAGTCTCGGGCTTGTCGTCGTCGCGCTGGTACATCTCGCCGCCGCAGCGCGGGCAGACCTCAACCTCGGGGCCCGCGGTGTAACCGCAGCTCTTGCAGGTACGGCGGGAGGACAGGCGATTGATGATGACGCCGAACTCCACGACCACGGCCAGGGCGGCGTCGAGCTTGATGCCCTCCGCGTCCAGCATCTGGTCGAGGACCTCGGCCTGCGCGGTGTTGCGCGGGAAGCCGTCGAGGATCCAACCCTTCTGCGCGTCGGGCTCGGCAAGGCGCTCCTTCACGAGGTCGACGACCAAGCTGTCGGGCACGAGCTGTCCGGCATCCATGTAGCTCTTGGCCTGCTTGCCGAGCTCGGACTGGGCCTTGACCGCGTTGCGCAGCAGGTCACCGGTCGAGATGTGGGCGACGCCGTACTCGGCGACGAGCTTCTGCGCCTGGGTGCCCTTGCCTGCGCCGGGGGCGCCGAGCAGTACGATGTTCATGGGGACTCCTTCCGTAGGATGTGCACGAAGATGCATCTCTTGGCTGTTCCGGCCAAACTCTGAATCCATGATACACGTGCTGGGTGCCGCAAGCACCAATGCCTCCGCGAGCGATGCGCAAGCGATGCGCGCGAGACATTCCCGTGAGTATTTAGCCGGCGAGGCCACAGATTCACGTGAGGGTATCCGGATCATTCCCTCCCACCCAGGGTTTTCCGCAATTCCGTGCAAAACACCACCTCAGAGGGTAATTTGCCGCAAACACGTGGTTTCGATTCACCCCCTCACCCACAGTTTTCCGCAAATCCGCGCAGAAACCTGCCCAGGAGGGGCGATTGCCGCTAGCGGCGTTCCGCAGTTTACCCCCTTGCGCGCGATTATCCGTAAATCCGTGCAGCTACCTACCCAGGAGGGGTAATCAAACTCAACCATGCGTCTTGGCAAAGACGAGCAAGGGGTGCATGCGGAAGCACGTGAGGCGCACAGTTGCACACGGACGCGCGGTAGCACACGAGGCGTGCGAAGTATCACGCGGGGCGCGCGGCAGCTCGCGGGATGCACGCGTAAAAGTACTGGTAGCCTTGTGTATACGGATGACGTGTAATACATAAAAAGCCCACCCCGGCTTTTCCGGGGCGGGCTTGTGTTCTTTCTACGCGCAGAGCGCGCTAGTTAAGCTGCACGTACGGTGGTGCGGCGCGCGGCTCGTACGCCGGCTACTTGAAGAAGCCGTCGTAGTCGTGCATCTTGAGCTGGGACTCCAGCGAGGCCAGGGTGTCCATCGCCACACCGACCATGATCAGGATCGACGTGCCGCCGAACGACTGGATCAGGCTGTTGTTGGTGAAGGAGAAGATGATCGACGGGGCCACCGCCAGCACCGCCATAAAGATGGCACCGGGCATGGTGACGTGGTCGAGCACCGACTTGATGTACTCCGCGGTCGCCTTGCCGGGACGGATGCCGGGGATGAAGCCGCCGGACTTCTTGAGCTGGTCGGCCGTCTCCTCGGGATTGAACACCATGGCGGTGTAGAAATACGCGAAGAAGACAATCAGGACCACGGAGAGAATCCAGTTGACCCAGCCGGAAGACACGGCGTTGGCAAACACCTGCATCCAGTTGACGTTGGGGAAGAAGACCGCGATCTGCGCCGGCAGGTAGAGAATCGCCGAGGCGAAGATGATGGGCACGACACCGGCCGTGTTGACCTTGATGGGCAGGTAGGTGGTCTGGCCACCCATCATCTGACGGCCCACCACGCGCTTGGCGTACTGTACCGGGATGCGGCGCTGGCCGCGCTCGATGTAGACGATCACGGGGATGATCGCGCAGATCACGACGAGGGTCAGGATTGTCACCAGCAGCCCGCCCGAGGTCATCACCGACGAGATGATGGCGGAGGGCAGACCGGCCATGATGTTGGCAAAGATGATGAGCGACATGCCGTTGCCGATGCCGCGCTGAGTGATGACCTCGCCGAGCCACATGATGATCAGCGAGCCTGCGACCAGGCAGGTGACCACGATGATGTCCTCGAGGACGCTCGGGATACCCATCCCCTCAAAGCTCATGCCGTAGGCAGCGCTCTTGAAGAGGAAGAGGTAGCCGATAGCCGAGATCAGCGACAGCACCACGGTGAGGTAGCGCGTGTACTGCGTAATCTTACGCTGGCCAGCTTCGCCCTCACGCGCAAGCTCGCCAAGCGACGGGATGACAGCCTGCATCATCTGCAGGATGATCTGCGCAGTGATGTAGGGCATGATGCCCAGCGAGAAGACGGACACACGCGAAAGCGCACCACCCGAGAAGAGGTTGAGCACCGTCAAGGCGCCGGAGCCCGAGGCCGCGTTTTTGTACGCGGCGAGCATGTCCTGGAAGGGCACGCCGGGCACGGGCAGGTAGGCGCCGAAACGGTACAGGGCAAGAAGAGCCACCGTGAGGAGGATCTTCTTCCTCAGATCAGGGATGCGAAGGGCGTTTTGGATGGCCTTTAGCACGCTGCCTCGACCTTTCCTCCAGCCGCCTCGATCTTTGCCTTGGCGGAAGCGGAGACCTTGTCCACCTTGACCGTGAGCTGCTTGGTGAGCTCGCCGTCGCCGAGGACCTTGACGGGGATGTAGTCGTGCTTGATGACGCCCTTGGCCATGAGGGACTCGGCGTCGACGGTCTCACCGTCGGCAAAGAGGGCCTCGAGGCGAGCGACGTTCACCGGAGCGTACTCGACGCGATTGTGGTTCTTGAAACCGGGGAGCTTGGGCAGGCGCATGGCGAGCGGCTGCTGGCCGCCCTCGAAGCCTGCGCCCTTGCCGCCGCCGGCACGGGAGAGCTGGCCATTGAGGCCGCGGCCCGAGTAGGTGCCGTGACCGGAGCTGTTGCCGCGGCCGACGCGCTTGCGCGCCTTCTTGGAGCCCTCCGCGGGACGGAGATCGTTGAGCTGCATGATGACTCCTAGTTCTCTTCAACGGTCACGAGGTGCTTGACCTTGAAGATCATGCCTCGGACGGACGGATTGTCGGGCAGGACCGCGACGTCACCGATCTTGCGCAGGCCCATGGCCTTGCACGTAGCGGTCTGATCGTGCTTGACGGAAGCGACGGCGCTGCGGACGAGCGTCACCTTGAGTGTCTTGTCGGCCATTGCTTACGCCTCCTTCCCGACGAACATCTCCTTGACGGAGAGACCGCGACGCTCCGCGGAATCCTCGACGGAGGAGAGCTCCTTCAGACCCTCGGCAGCGGCCTTGATGATGTTCAGGGCGTTGTCAGTGCCGAGAGACTTGGCGATGACGTTGGTGATGCCGGCTGCCTCAAAGAGGGGACGGACCGGGCCGCCGGCGATGACGCCGGTACCGGGGATAGCCGGCTTGATCAGCACGCGGCCGGCGCCAAAGTGGCCCAGCACCTCGTGCGGAATGGTGCCCTCGTCGGTGACGGGGACCTTGAACATGTGCTTCTTGGCGTCCTCGACGCCCTTGCTGATCGCCAGAGGCACCTCGGTGGAGCGACCCTGACCGAGACCGACGTTGCCCTTGCCGTCGCCCACGACCACGAGAGCGACGAGCGTCATGCGACGGCCGCCCTTCACGGTCTTGGACACGCGGTGGATATAGACGACGCGCTCCTGAAGGTCGGAGTCCTGGCGCCTGCGATCGCGCTGTTCACGTGCCATTAATTTCCTCCTAGAACTTCAGGCCCGCTTCGCGGGCACCATCTGCGAGAGCCTTGATGCGGCCGTGATAGATGTGGCCGCCACGGTCGAACTTGACCGCGGTGACGCCGGCGGCAAGCGCGCGCTCGCCGACCAGCTTGCCGACGAACTCGGCGGCCTCCTTGTTGGAGCCGACCTTGCCCGTGGCGCGGAACTCCGGCGACAGCGTCGAAGCAGAGCAGATGGTCTTGCCATCGGCATCGTCGATGACCTGAGCGTAGATGTTGGCATTCGTGCGATGCACGGTCAGACGAGGGGCCTCGGCGGTGCCGAAGATCTTGGAGCGGACGCGACGCTCGCGGCGCTTCTGATTCGCCCTCTTCTTCTGATACTTGTTCATTCCTTCTCCTTTGCCGTGCCACCACCTGACGGGGTGATGGTCTTATCTACAAGGCAGGGTGGTTTTACTTGGCCGCCTTGCCGAGCTTCCTACGGATGTGCTCGCCCGCGTAGTGGATACCCTTGCCCTTGTACGGCTCGGGCGGACGCTTGGCGCGGATCTCGGCCGCGACCTGACCGACCTGCTCCTTGGAGATGCCCTTGACGGTGATGTGCGTATTGTCGGGCACCTCGAAGCTGATGTTCTCCGGGGCCTTGTAGATCACGGGGTGGGAGTAGCCCAGGGAGAGATCGAGGTCCTTGCCCTTGAGCGCGGCACGGTAGCCGACGCCCGTGAGCTCGAGCTTCTTCTCAAAACCGGTGGACACGCCGATGACCATGTTGTGGAGCAGCGTGCGGGAGAGGCCCTGCTGGGCGTTGGACTCCTGAGTGTCGTCGTTGCGGGTGACGGTGAGCTCCAGGGCGTTGGGGTCGCTGGAGAGCTTGGCCTCGGCGGCGACCTCCTCGATGCTGATCAGGCTGGAGAACTCGCGGTCGAGCTCGCCCTTGGGCCCCTTGACGTGGACGTGGTTGCCATCGACTGTCACGGTGACTCCAGCGGGAATCAGGACAGGCTGCTTACCAATACGAGACATGGTTTCCTCCTATCGATTCTCGCGACTACCAAATGTAGGCGATGACCTCGCCGCCGAGACCCGCCTTGCGGGCGTCGCGGTCGCACATCATGCCCTTGGAAGTGGAAATGACGGCAGTGCCGAGGCCGCCGCGGACGCGGGGCAGGTCGGCTGCCTTGCTATAGATGCGCAGGCCCAGCTTGGACACGCGCTTGATGCCATGGATGACACGGGCGCGCCTGGCACCGTACTTCAGGGTGACGTGCAGGGTCTTCTGAGGCTTGGTGTCCTCGACGGAGTAGCCCTCGACGTAGCCCTCTTCGGTGATGACGCGCGCGATCTCGACGAGCACCTTGCTCGACGGCATGGACACCTCGTCCTTGCCGGCGTTGCTCGCGTTGCGGATACGCGTGAGCATATCTGCAATGGGATCGGTAATCTTCATTGATCCTTCTCCTTAGTTCGTGATGAATCTGCACGTGCGGTTCGTTCGCTCCCGTGGGGCGAACGCCTCCACGCCAGTGCCCCGACTCCGCAGGCCTTGTTTACCAGCTAGCCTTGCGAACGCCGGGCAGCTCGCCCTTGAGCGCCAGCTCGCGGAAGCACTCACGGCACAGGCCGAACTTGCGATACACGGAGTGGGGACGCCCACAACGCTGGCAACGGTTCTGCGTGCGCGTAGAAAACTTCGGCGTGCGATTCGCCTTGACGATCATCGATGTCTTAGCCACAAATCCTCCTCTACGAAAAAACTCTCTCGGTCGCCCGCCTCTCGGGCAATCCGAGTCGATGCCTTTTTTACTCGGCCTTGAACGGGAAGTGGAAGGCGGAGAGCAGCGCCTTGGCCTCCTCGTTGGTCGGCGCGGTGGTGACGATGGTGATGTCCATGCCACGGGTGTGGTCGATCTTGTCGAAGTCGATCTCCGGGAAGATCAGCTGCTCGGTGACGCCCATGGAGTAGTTGCCGTGGCCGTCGAAGGAGTTGGGGTTGAGGCCGCGGAAGTCGCGGATACGGGGGATCGCGACGGCGATCAGGCGGTCCAGGAACTCCCACATACGGTCGCCGCGCAGGGTGACCTTGGCACCGATGGCCTGGCCCTCACGCAGGTGGAAGGTAGCGATGGACTTGCGGGCGTGCGTGACGAGCGGCTGCTGGCCGGTGATGGCGCGCAGGTCGGAGACAGCGCCGTCGATGGCCTTGGAGTCGGTAGCGGCCTCGCCGACGCCCATGTTGACCACGATCTTCTCGATCTTGGGGATCTGCATGACGTTCTTGTACTGGAACTGCTTCTGCAGCTCGTCGCGGACGACCTCGACGTACTGCTTCTTGAGGCGCGGGGTCTCGGGGGCCTTGGCCACGGCGACCGCCGCTGCTTCCTTCTTTGCCATTGTCGTGCTCCTTCTGTCGATCATGGAGGGTGTTATGCGCGGGGTCCGCCTCGCGCCTCCCAGGTCGGCAACCCGGGAGCCTATACGCGCTGCGTTCGAGGCAGAATACACCCCTGGCACAGTCACGCAAACAGTAAGGATACGTGTTTCGCCACAAAGATTCCAGTGTCAAAGGCGCTTTTTTCGGGCGGCACACAATCGGGACACACGGGCACACGGGCACACGGGCACACGCAAAGACGAACGCGGCGGCGGCATGCCTCACGATTTGGCCCCAGATATCCGGCCGGTCGGGCAGCCTCGGGATACCCCGCTACAGCGCAGCGCGGACCGCGTCCAGCATCTGCGCCACACGGACCGTCGCCGCCAGCGGCATCACCGGGGACTCCGCAGCGCCCGTACGCGCAAGTTCCGCGAAGTGCGCGATCTCGCCGTAGAAGTCGTCGACCGCATACGGCGTGTCGATCGCGAGCGGCATCTGTCCGTCTTCGTGAAGCACCGCGTGCTGGCTGCGGTGGAGCTCGTCGAGGGTGAGGCGCCCGCTCGTGCCGATGATCGTCACTTGGCGCGGCTTGCGCTCGTCGGCCGCACACTGGAGCCAGCCCGTCTTGCCCCCGGCAAAGACGAGCTCGGCGTCCGCAAAGGAATTGACCTCCCCGATGGACCGCGCGGTGCAGCGCCGCACCGTGAAGTCGCCCGGGAGCAGCGCGTCCAGCCAGCTTGCACAGTAGGTGCCGCAGTCGTAGAGCACGCCGCCGCAGGCCGGGTCGCTCATATAACTGTGTGGGTCGCGGATGGCGGCGCTCATCTCGTTGCACAGCGAGGTCTCCACAGTCATGACCTCCCCCACCGCGCCGCGGGCGATGAGGTCCATGACCTCGGCATAGAGGGGCACGAAACGGGATTTCTGCGCCTCCATGAAGAGCGTGCCCGTCTCGCGTGCGACCGCCGCGATATCCGCGGCCTCCTCGGCGGTCATGGCAGCGGGTTTCTCGCAGAGCACGGCCTTGCCCGCACGCAGGGCACGGACCGCCCACTCGTGGTGCAGGTTGTGGGGCAGGCTGAGGTAGACCGCGTCGACCGCGGGGTCGGCGAGAAGGTCCTCGTGGGAGAGGTAGGCGTGCGAGGCAGGGACGCCGAACTCCTCAGCGAACGTCCGCACGTGCGCAGGCGTGCGGCCGGAGATCGCCACGAGCCGGCTGCCCGGCTCGTGCGCCAGACTCGCCGCGAAGCGGTGTGCGATCGTTCCCGCGCCGAGGATGCCCCAGCGGACCGGGTCTGCCTGCGCGCCGCTTACCTGCGCGCCGTTTGTCTTCTGCATGTCAGCCATTGCGCCTGCCTCCGCATCGTTTGTCTAAGCGGTGCCCGCCCTCTAGAGGATGTGCTCCATGCCCACCTTGTAGGGCTTGAGGCCCATGGCCTCGTAAAAGCCCTGCGCCCGCGGGTTGCAGGACCAGACGTTGAGCGTGACATTGTAAAAGCCGTGGTCGGCGGCCCAATCGCACACGTGGTGGTAGAGCGCGGAGCCCACGTGCTGGCCCCGTGCCGCCTCGTCCACGCAGAGGTCATCGATGTAGAGGGTCTTGATGGGCTGCATGTTGTTGGAGTGCGTGAAGTCCTGCACGACGCAGAAGGCGTAACCGTAGATTTCGCCGGCCGGTGCGTCGTCGGCCACGGCGACCCAGATGGGGCGGTCGTCGTCGGCGATGATCTCGGCAAGCTCGGCGTCGGTGTATTTGCGGGTGTTGGGGCGGAAGAGGTCGGGGCGGCCCTCGTAGTGCACCATCAGCACCTGGTCGAGGAGCTTGACGAGGCCCGGCGTGTCGGCAGTGGTTGCGCGGCGGATGTGCATGTGTTCCTCCTGACTAACGATGATTCACTTGGGTATAATACCCGCTACCGAGCGACGGCAGGACCGCGGCTCGGGCGTAACTTGACACTCGCATGGTGGCCCTGTGGCCCCACGACGGCACGGATTGTGTGTCCGTCTTATCGTATGGGGGCGACTGGTTTCGACAGGGTGGTTCTGAGATGGGCAGCAGGCCGTGGTCTCCTCGCCACGTAAAACAGGGGTACCGTCAAATTGAATTGACGACAACGTTTATTCTTTCGAGCCTTCCATGGCTCTCGCCGCTTAATTTAAGCCTGGCGCGTCAATCCGGGGAGTGCTCCCGGCCCCGGTGCGACGTCATCTAGGGAGACGCTCGTGCGCACGTGACTGGTATGGCGCACGCTAAGACCGAACCAGCTGGGGCGCGCGGTGTTTGTCGCTGGACATAGCGCGCCCGAGATCGACCAGTGACTGAGCCTGGAGACACCTGTCAGGGGATTGCTTTGGACCGGAGTTCGATTCTCCGCGCCTCCACCATAGGAGAAATACACGAACTAGCCCGTTTCTGGGCTAGTTCGTGTCTATGCTTTGGCGGTGTGAAATCATCGCCGTAGTAATCGAAGGCAAAAAACAGCCTTATAACGTCACCGTCGATTTCGGCGGCGCGAATGAACATCTTCAAAATTTCTTGTGGCGTCAGATGTTCCGCCATTTCGTCAAGCCAACGCATTAGATCATCGTAGCTAGGTTTAGCCGATTCGTTGGCTTTCGCTATTTGGTACTGGGTTTCAAGGTCAGTCTTGCGTTCGCGCAATTCCTCAACCCTTTCTTTGCCACCCGGCGGCGCTATGCCGTCTTCTATGGCTTGCCAGATTCTTTCAAAGGCGTTGTCTATGCGCCGAATTTCCCCTTTTATCATTTCGCTTTCAAGCGGCGTATCGTCTTCTTGCGACGCTTCATATTGCGCCATTCCGTAGGCGATGTTTTCTCTAATTTCGGGCTGCTTCACCGCTTGGCAGACCACATCGACAATGGCATCTTCCAAAATGTCGCGCCTGAAGGTACGCCCGCACTTGTTGCACTTGTAATAGGCGTATGTCTTGCCCGTGGCGCTTGTTCCGCTGGTTCCCGACAACGTGGCATCGCAGCAAGCGCACCAAAGCTTGCCGGTCAGCGGCCATTCTTGCGAACTGTCTATACGCCTATGCGGTTTATGGCGGCGCTTCAATATAGATATGATCATGTCTTGTTCGGTCTTTGACCAGAGCGCCGGCATTCCGCCTTCAACGACAATGCCCGCATAAGAGTACGTTCCGCCGTTCTGTACCCTACGAAGAAGCTTGGTAGCCGTGTCTTGGTTCAGCTTCTTGCCATTGCGCGTGCGCATGGCAGAGACGCCGCGCACGACTTCCGCCATTGTTGACCCGCTAAGCAACATGTTCTTCATCTTGCGCAGCCAATAGGCTTCACGTTCGTTGATTTGGTAATAGCCGTCTACAATGTTCCAACCGTAGAGCGTGCGCCCGTTCGCCATGCACCTTTCAGCGTTCTTCTTTATGCCGTCCCTGATGCGTTCGCTATCAATGGCGCTTTCGTATTCGGCAAGAACTTCCAACATACCGAGCTGAAGAACGCCGCTGGAACCGTCGGCGATTTCCTCACCCGCATAGAGGATTTCAACGCCCGCCTTTCGCAGCATGATACGGGCAAGCGCCATTTCGTCACGGTTGCGCATGATTCTGGTCACCTTGTATATGACCACATAATCAAACAAGCCCGTGCGGGCATCTGCCATCATGCGTTGAAATTCGGCACGATCAGCGTTGCGCCCGGTCTTGGCATAATCCGCATAGGTGCGCACGACTTCAAGCCCGTTTTCCTTGCAATACCGTGTCGAGTTCTCAACTTGGATTTCGATTGATTCCGAGCGCTGGTTGTGCGACGAGAAGCGGGCATATATAGCCGCGCGGTTCTTACTCATGCTAAAATCACCTTACTTTGTCTGTGCGACGGACAAACAAGCCCTGCAACGGTTGCGCCCGTTGTGGGGCGTTTTTTATTTCTTGCTTACCTTCAACGTGTCGGTTAATCCAAGGATGAAATCAGCCGAACAACCTAACAGCTCAACCAACAAACGTATTTCCTCACCGTTTGGCGAGCGCCCGCCGCGTTCCCATCGTGAAATCGTTTGCTTGTGAACACCTATTGCCGCCGCAACTTGTTCTTGGCTCATATCAGCCGCCTTGCGTGCTATGGCGATGCGTTGCCCAATAAGGCGCTTTAGATTCTCAGATTCCATAGCCGAACCCCTTTTGTGGTAACCGTTACGGATAATTGTATACAAATAATTGTTGACGCGCTAGACCGTTCGGCTTAGTATCTAAACCGTAAAATAAACCAAACGGCTTACTAATGATGTAAGACGGATTACATGCCCGTGCAAAGGGGGTGAGCATATGAACAACTATCGCAAGGCGCGTGAGCAAAAGGGATACACGGCACAGGAAGCCGCAACATCACTTGGCATCTCCATTACAACGCTTTGTTCATGGGAGAACGGAAAGACCTACCCAACAGCGCAAAGGCTGATTCAGCTTTGCAAGCTTTATGAGTGCTCAGCGGATGAGTTGTTGGGAGTGCAGCAACTTAAACACGCATAAGGCTTGCCGGTCTAGCGCGTAACCAGTGCTTAAACCACAGCTTTTCAGGAAGGAAGGAAAGGAGACGTTGAATGAAAACCGCTACGAAAACCATTGGTATAAGCAGAGGTTTAACCAATGATTATAACGTTCGACGTAGACCGACGCCGCGAACATCAAGACGCGACGCAGAAGGCTTTCTTTCACAGCCTTACGGACGCTATGAATTGCGGGAAAAAAGAAGCAAGCGCACGGCTGCAACCCGCACGCTTGCACGTCAAAAACGCGCCACGCGATTTGACGAACCCATTATAACGCGGCAAAACCTGAAGAAGTGTGCCTTGTACCTTCTTGCCGCGCTTACCTTGTCTGGAATTCTGCCTATGGCTGTTGCTGGGTTCCAAACATGGCTAATGGACGTTTACGGCAACTTGGCGTTCCTCGCGTGCCTAGGCGCTGATGCGGCTGTGATTTACGGGCTGGTGCACCATGACCGATAAGGAGACCGACGCGCCCGCAATCAACGTCGATGACTTCACGCAGCCGATAGAAGCTGTTGTGGCGCAGGAACGTACCGCCACGTATCCGGTACCGCTCAAAGCCAAAAGCTACGTTGGTCTGTTCATGTCATGGCTCAAAGCCAACCCGAAGGCGGCGCATGAGATTGAAATAGTGGCGCTTGGAATCGACGCACGCGGGCTGACCGTATCGACCAAGTACCTAATCGAGCGGCAACGCTACGAAGGGCGCTCAAAGCTTGTTGCAGTGCCTTACGTAGACCAATACGGCGTTGAACACGACTACTGCATCAACAACACCGTAACG
The DNA here is from genome assembly GCA_900314685.1 of uncultured Actinomycetes bacterium. Classification (GTDB taxonomy): domain Bacteria; phylum Actinomycetota; class Coriobacteriia; order Coriobacteriales; family Atopobiaceae; genus Olegusella. The sequence goes on from OMWE01000005.1 coordinate 60,437, forward strand.
CCGCTATTGGCACGTTGGCTGCTTTCGCTGCACCCAAAGATGCGGATTGAAAAGCGCAAGTCAATGTTTGATGACCTCGAACAGGAGATAGCAGAATGCCTAGGAAATCAGAAGAGATAGCACGCCGAATCGATGTTCTTTTCGACTTTGCGGACGGTGTCGAATGCACTATCGAGCTAAGGAACATGGGCACCGGCGAGACTGTTACGCCGGATGCTAAGGCCGTAAAGGCTGGACTTCTCGCGGGCTTAGCCGCTGCAAGCATCATTGCATATGACGTTATGAACGGCGAAGAGACGCCGATTGAAGAGACGTACAAGTCCACGGTGGGCTTGGCTGGCAAGTCCTACATCGAAATGATGTTGCAAGAATCGTGCGTGGTGGATCATGGCTAGCGCAGCGACCGACGCCGTGGCGGCGCTTGCCGAAAAGCCAATGAAGTTCTTTCCCCACGATTCCAACGCTTCAGCAGACATTAAATGCCAACGCCTTATTCGGCGCATGGGTTATGAGGGCTACGGGCGTTGGTGGCGATTGTGCGAGCACCTAGCGGCTATCGACGGGCACGCGGTGCCCTTCAAGACGGACGAAGACAAGCTGATTCTAGGCGGCGTCTTGGGGTTCGACCACAACAGCTTCGAAGAAATGATAACCATCGAGGAAACCACAGCTTTTATTAACGGTTTGCTCGAAATCGGACTGGTTCAGCAGTCAGACGCCGGCGAAATCTACAGCGAACGCATGTTTGAAAACTCACGCTACTTTGGGCGCAAACGCGCAGCTGGGCGCATGGGCGGAAGACCTAGGAAGAGCGACGGACAAGAAGAGTAGACGAACCGAGAGCAAGGGAGAAAGCGCCATGAAAACCATTGCTAAAGCTTTGGTATCCGGTCTGTTTAAGCAATTAAACAAAACAAAACAAGACTAGACGCTTTGGTTTGGTTCATAAACCAAACCAAACCAAAGCGTCGTGCTTGTTAGTCAACGTAACAAGCAAGTCTTTCTTCCTTGCTTCTTCCTTCTTTGGATTCCACAGAGTTTTCAACAGGTTTTCAACAATCGCAAAGGAGCGATGAAATGATTGATTCAACCAAGCTGACGCGCGACCAATGCCGCAAAGCCTTTGGCGACAACCTCACCTATCGAGACGTGACGCCAAACGACGTTCGAGCGCTTCAGGGCTTCTTGTGCATCGAGTACGCACGGCATGAGCGCAACGGCAATCACATGGAGATGCAGCCTTCCTACCGCAAGAAGACCGAGCCGCAAATCACCGTATCGGAGAAGACGGGCAGAAGCATTCAAAGCGCCTTCTTGTTCGTGTCCGGCTTCTACTTCCACGGAAGGGAAGCAATCAGCTTCAACGAAGACGGCTATATCGGCTTTGCCGGCTGGGCTGATGACACGAACATACAGCCATTCTTGCGTGCCTTTATGCGGTGGCTTGTCGAGTGGATGGGCATCAGGCGCGTTGCCTATCGTTCGGCTTCCGCAAACGCCCTTGCTTCCGGTCTTGCGCCGGCTTGCTAGGGGGCGGACGCGATGACTGCTGATTTCAGGATGCCGAACTACCAGACGCGCGAGGGCTTCATCGAGACGATCAGGCAAGCGGGCGAGTACATCGCAGACCATGCCGAGAACCTTCTTGGGGAGTACCCATCGCTTCTAAGCGAGATGGATATAACGGCGCGGTTCCGCTTTGACGAAGTGCCGACTATCGAGGTTCGCCGCAAACATCTCACTTGCACGAAAGAGCAATACGCGGATTTGACTAGACGCAATGAGAAGCCTTTAGAGCGCCGCAATTCGCAAAACGGGACAGATGCCCACAAAGGGGTGGAAAAGTAGCGCAGAAACGAATCTGGGCGGCAATGCGGGCATTTCTGACACTTAAGGAGTGAGCGTAATTTGAAGAACAAAAGTGACTATCGCGACGTGTGCGGAATCATGGAGAGCAGGGACGGAACGAGCATCGAAGAGATAGTGGGCGAATGGCTGAGGGCTAACCACTATGACGGGCTTTGCAACCCTGATGCCGAATGCGGCTGTTCGCTTGATGACCTGATGCCGTGCTGCGAGCCTAACCCGTCGGGGTGCTTGTGCGGCTATGAGGTTCCGGCACACGATGGCACCGATGACCAATGGTTCAGCGTGAGCAGCGACGAGCAGAACGAGCCTTCAGACACGTTGGAGAACGCCACACGCGACCTTTACGCGTTTGCTGACGAAGCAATCAACACGGGACACCATACCAAGCCGAAAGCGGCGCTAGAGGGCTTCAGAATCCGCCTTGCCGCGTTGGGAGTGAACGTCGATGAATGATGCGGAAGACGCCCTGAAGCTGTTTGAGTTCGTGCTCCTCACTCTTGCCGGTACGCCTTTCGTTTCGCTGTGGGTGATGACCGATGAACGCCCATGACGAAGCGACACCGCAAGAGCTGTTCAAAAGCTGGGGCGGAAGCGTCGAGCTGAAAGTCACGTTCGTTAACAAACCATTGCTAAAAGCACTGGTTAAAGAGAGCAAGAGAAGGAAGGAACAAGCAAATGAGCGGACAAGAGAATCAGAGTACGAACGTTATTTCTCACCCAAGCCATTACGCAAGCGGCGGCATTGAGTGCAAGGACGCCATGAAGGCGGCAATGAGCTATAGCAAATTTTTATTTGTAGATCCTGACATGGCGACTTCAGCGAAACGTTTTATATCGCCGGCGGCGTTCTACTGGTGGGGTTGCGCCTTCAAATACCTTTGGCGCTGGGACAAGAAGAACGGCGTCGAGGACTTGCAGAAGTGCAAGCAGTGCATCGACTTTCTTATCGAAGAAATAGGCAAGGAATGAGCCGCAAAGGAGCAATCGCGGTTGTGATTGCCTCCGCATTTGCCTTGCTTCTTGTCTGGTTGGCAATCGAGCAATTAAGGCTATTCGTTTTCGCAATCGCTTTCGCGGTTGCAGCCGTCACAACGTTTTAGGGGTGTTCCATGAACTCGAAGAGCATTAACAACAACTTGTCATACCACGCGCCAAGCCAAGACCAAATCGAGCTTTACGAGGAAATCAGGTCACAAGCCAAGGGCTTTGCGCTAACCATCCTGAAGGATTGCCCGGAAAGCCGCGAGCGTTCGTTGGCGAACACGAAGCTTGAAGAATGCGTCATGTGGGCTAACGCGGCGATAGCACGCAACAACGGTGATCAGAAATGAACCGTGGGTGCTTAGCAATCGTGCTGCTTTTCGTTGCAGTTCCTATCGGCGTTGGAATCGGCGTCGGCATCTTCAACGGCGTTTGGTTTGGGCTGCTTGCCTATGTGCTGACGTGCCTTGTCTCGTTCCTTGTGACGGCATACGCAATCGGGAAGGCTGTTAAAAATGGCTGGCGTTAAGGTCAAGTGGGACGCAAGGCGCGGCGTCTGGGTTGCGCGTCTGTTCATCGGGCGAACCGATGACGGAAAGAAGGTCGAGAAGCAACGAGACCTTCCGACAGCAGAGACGGAAGAACAGGCTATCAAGCTTGCGGAAGCGTGGAAGTCTGACCTAACCGCCAACGGTCTTCTCGATAGCGCCTTGCTTGCCGACCTGCTTAACGGGTTCATAGACATGCGTTTCCGTAACGGCTATTCGCCAAACAGCGTTCGTGCCTACAGAAGGTTTGCAAGATACGTTGCCAAATACCTTCCGAGCGTCAACGCACGCGACGTAAGCAGCTTTGATTTATCGCGATTTGAGCAAAGGTTGCTCACGCCGAAGGACGCCGGCGGGCAAGGCTTGTCGCAAAACAGCGTGCGCGGCGTGCATGACTTCCTTAACGCCGCATTCACCTTCTTTGTGAGGATGAAGGTTTGCGATTCAAACCCGCTGCTAAGCGTCGATAAGCCGAAGCTTGTTCACCACGAAGCGCAAGCGCTGAACATAGGCGATTTCAGGGCGATTGAAGCACAGCTTAAAGCATTGCTTAAACCTTCAACTATAGACGCGCACACGTACAGAAATGCAATGAACGCGTTTGCCGCTTGGATGGCGCTTGCAACCGGGATGCGTTGCGGCGAGGTATGCGCCGTGCGCAACCGCGACTATTCCAAGGAGAAGCAAGAGAACAAGAAGCCGCAAATCCTTGTCGGCGGCACCGTGATTGAAGAGACGGGCAAGAAGCCGTATAGGCGCGACGTTACGAAGGGACGCAGATCAAGACCGGTAAGCCTTAGCAAATCGGACATCGAGACGATAGACGGCTTCATAAGGCTTAGAACGTCGTTCTGTGGCGAGCTTCCGCAAGACGCGCCGCTTGTGACGTTCGACGGCGGCTATTGCAGACCGACAGCCATTTCAAAGGCATTCAAGCGCCTTGCCACTAACACAGCCATGCCGAAGGGCTTCACGTTCCACGATCTGAGACATACGCACGCGACATGGCTACTAACGCATGGCGTTGATATTCAAACCGTTTCCGAGCGCTTGGGGCATAGGGACGTGGCAACCACGTTGCGAATCTATGCGCACGTGTTGCCGGGGCGCGACGAGTACGCCGCGACGGTGTTTGAAAAAGCCGTCAACGATGCGATGGCAAGCGCTGAAAGTGTGTCGGAATGAAGTCGTTATGGCGCTTTTCAGCGCATGGCAGGGAGCCACCGTTAACGCGCAGGTGCGACACGGAAAACGCGCCGCCATAAAAGGGCTAGTGGCAGATAAGAAGTAATTATCAGGAAGACGTGAAAAAGGGCGGTGAAATGGATCAGACCGAGGGCGAAATCAGACCGAGCGAAACGCACCTTTCAAAGGAAATGCAAGCGCTCATGGAGAAGACCCACGAAGCCCTGAAGAAGAAGTGGGCGACCGAGAAGCAGCAAGCGCAAACGGTCTATGAGACTGCCATTCCCTCGCAAACGCTAACCATCGTCGGCAAGGAGAATGCCGAATACACAATCAACCACCTGAAGGCTTTGAAGCTGAATGGCACGTATCGAATCACCAAACGATAGAAAGGATTTTGAGCATGGTACCGGAACTGACCAAGGAACAAAGGCTTGCCAACCTCGATAAGAGCATGGAGCTACGCAGGGCACGCGCCGGAATCCGCAACCAGCTTAAAGCCGGCGCGACAAGCGCGAGCGACGTTATCAGCCGTGCCGAGCGCGGCGACAAGGCGGCAAAGGGTATGCGCGTGAAGCAGCTTATAAGCGCAATGCCCGGATATGGCTTCAGCAAGACGCAAGCGCTCATGCGCGAGCTGCACATTTCGGAAAGCCGCCGCGTCGGAGGGCTTGGAGCCAACCAGACCAAGGCGCTTATCGAGAAGCTGGATGGGGTGGAAGCATGAGCCTTAACGCAGTAGCCATATCCGGCAACCTTGGCAAGGATGCCGAGTTGCGCGTAACCACGGGCGGCACATCCGTTCTCGCCTTTTCCGTTGCCGTCAACGAGCGCCGCCGACAGTCTGACGGCACCTATAAGGACAAGGCGAACTGGATTGATTGCGTGATGTTCGGCAAGCGTGCCGAGGGCATACAGCCTTACTTACGCCGTGGCTCGAAGCTTTCATTGACCGGGCGGCTTAGTCAAAACAAGTACGAGCACGACGGCAAGACCTACAGCCGAATTGAAGTGATCGTGGACGAAGTAGAGCTGATGAACACGCGCCGTGAATCGCAGCAGAGCGAACCGGCACCGGCACAGCAAAGCGCCGACGTTGCCGACGCAGACATTCCGTTCTAAGGGGGGTGGCAATGCATTGTTTCGTTAGCGGAAGACGTACAGGCAAGACGTGGAACCTAATCAACCTTTCGCATGACACAGGCTTAACAATCGTAGCGCGTAATGAGATGGCGGCAAGGGCAATCGAGCATCAGGCACGCGAGATGGGCAAGCCGATTCCAAAGCCCATTTCCTACGTGAGCCTGGCGGCACGACCTATCCCAAATCAACGTGTTCTTGTTGACGAAGCGCAAGGCGTGCTTGATGACGCGTTGCGGGCGCACGTGGTTGCCGCTTCCATTGACGGCGATGTGCTCACAAGCGCAAACCATGCAATAGGTCGAATGGGTCTTCTAGAACTGATGCGCACATGGCGCAAGGCGCGAAAGCTAGTAAAAGAGCGCGTCGATGATTGATGATTGCGAAAACAGGGGCGTGGTTGTCGGCGGCAAGAAATGCTTCTGCAAGCCGTGGAAGCTTTGGACGAACTGCCTTGAAGTTGGCTATTGCGTGATGGAAAAGCTGAAGCACGATGACCAGCCGACCGGCCAACCAACGCTATTCGATTTGGAGGAAGAGGAATGCAGGGAAGAAGATTGAACGTGCGCATGAACGATGGCATGGAAGCGCCGGCATACGCGCACAAGGGCGACGCGGGGCTAGACCTGAGAATCACCGAAGCCGTTACCCTCGAATCGCTCGAACGCAAGACGGTTGGTTGCGGCATCGCCGTTGAGATTCCCGAGGGATGCGTTGGGCTTCTGTTCCCTCGAAGCGGGCTTGCGAGCAAGCAGGGTATCGCGCTTGCAAACGGCGTCGGCGTGATTGATAGCGGATACCGTGGAGAGATCGGCGTATCGCTCATTAACGGTGGATACAAAGCCGTCACGCTCGAATCGGGCACCCGTGTTTGTCAGCTTGTCGTTATGCCGTATGTTCCTTGCACCGTTGTTCAGGTGGACGAGCTGGAAGAGACGGAGCGCGGCTTTGGCGGCTTTGGCAGCACCGGCGTTAGGTAGCGGCTATGTTGGCGCAAGAGTATTTCGAGCAGATACGCGACACGGTAAACGAGATAGCACGCACAGAAGAAATGCTTGCAGCGCTGAAGGCAAGGGAAGGCGTGAAGGGCATCAGCTATGAACCGCACTACGGCGGCGGTTGTGCGGGAGATGCCATGGACGCAATCAACCGCCGCATTGATTTGCAAGAGAGATTGGCAATGCGCGTCGATGATGCCACAAAGGTTCTGGACGAAGCGACCGCGCTACTGTACGGCGATGACAACCACGGCGGGTTAGCCAAGCTGAAGGGCAACCGATATGCCGACGTTCTTTGCATGGCATATCTTCAGGCGATGCCATGGAAGGAAGTTGCGGACGTTATGAGCTGTTCGCCCAAGTGGTGCCATGAGTTGGCGGGCGCGGCATTCCGCTACATCGACAAGGAAGGATTCGCCAAAGTGCGCACCGCATGAAAATTGGTACTTCCCTTCAGTTCCGCTTCTGTGCTAAAGTTCGCTACGGTGGCATAGGTCACAAGAGGGCACACGGATTGAAACCGTGTGCCTTTTTCTTTAGGCGGTGTGCATCATGGCTAAGCCTTTCAGCTATGCGTTCTACCATTCGAGCGCATGGGCACAAGCCCGCGAATCGGCATTGATCAGAGACAACCACCTTTGCCAACGCTGCTTAGCCAACGGAGACATAACGCCGGCGACAATGGTTCACCATATCCAAGAGCTGACGCCGGACAACATCAACGACCCAAACATAACGTGCGGGCTTGATAACTTGGTAAGCCTTTGCGATAGGTGCCACAAGATAACGCACGGCTGGGCGCGAAACGGAGCAACAAGGCAAGGTCTTGCGTTTGACAGCGACGGCAATTTAATTTGCCTGAGCGAGTGAGACAACGCAACATAACACAACACAACACAAAAATTTCTGACACAAAACCGCAGGTAAACGCAACGCAGCATCCCCCCGATTTAGAAAAAACGCTTGATGCCTAGGGCACCAACGCCGGGAGGTAAATTCTTGCGCGTGCTGGATTTTCAAAGGGGGGTGGTCTTGTGAAATCAAAGAAAGTGTGCGATAGTTCGCAAATTTCGGCAGAAATCGGCACAAGTTCAAAAAAGCGCAAGCCGCCCGCCACGCAAGCGCGTGTCGATTCGGAGTTGCGCAAGCTTCAGCGCATCACGAAAGACGCCATACCGGACGAGAAGCGCAACGTCGTGCTAAGTATGTTGCCTAATCTGGCATTTATGAAAGTGAAGCTGGACGAAGCCCGCAAAGAACTGATGAATGAGCATATCGTCTGCGAGTACGACAACGGCGGCGGGCAAACGGGATTGCGCGAGCATCCGGGCTTTGTCGCCTACAACAAGCTATTCACGACCTTCCAAAGGGGCATCAAGCAGCTTTGCGATCTAATGCCAGCGGGCGCAAGCGCCGCCGATGCCCTGACGGAATACCTAGCAAATACGCGGTATGACTAAGCCGCGCAAGGATGGGCGTTGCGAACGTGCCATAAGGTCTTATTTCGGCGGAATCAAAGACGGATCAATCACGGCTTGCCGCAAGATGAAGCAGGTTGCCGAAATCGTCTTGCGCGACATGGACAACAAAGACTCGCTTTATCCGTATCACTTCCGCGAGGAATACGCGGAGAAGCACGTCGGCTTCATCGAACGGTTTTGCCGTCTACCTTCCGGCAAGCTTGGGCACGCCTTCAACCTAGAGCTATTCCAACTTGCCATTCTTTCAGTGATTTTCGGGTTCGTGGATGCCGAGGGCTTACGGCAATACCGTGAAGTGCTGTGGATCATGGGAAGGAAGAACGGCAAGACGGCGCTTGCGTCTGCAATCGAGCTTGATTTGCTAGTCAACGATGACGAGGGCGCACCGGAAATCTACAACGTGGCAACCGCCCATGACCAAGCGGCAAAGGGATTCAACAACGCCTTGCGAATGGTCAAGACTTCACCGGCGCTGGCAAAGCACGTGCGAAAGCGCGTTACCGATTTGTACTGTGATTTGAACATGGGCGTCATTCGCGCCCTTGCGGCTAACACCAACTACCTAGACGGCTTGGACGTGTCTGGCGCAATCATTGACGAGCTAGGCGCGATGCGCAACCGTGACCTTTACGACCTGACAATTCAAGGCACATCGGCACGACGTCAACCTCTGGTTCTAGAGATCACGACCAACGGCTTTGTCCGTGCGGGCATCTTTGACGCGCAATACAAATACGCGGCAAATTGGCTGGACGGCAAGGCAACCGGCGTCGATGCAGAGCACTTTATTGCGTTTGTGTACGAGCTGGACGAACGGGAGGAATGGGAAAATGAAGCGGCTTGGTACAAAGCCAACCCCGGCTTAGGGAAAATCAAGTCTCTGGCGGCGCTGAAGAAGAACGTTGCAAAGGCAAAGAACGACCCTACGTTCTTGCCGACGCTGCTTGTGAAAGACTTCAACCTAATTGAGAACCAAAGCCAAGCATGGCTAACGTGGTCTGAGATTCACAACGCCGCGACGTTCGACCCGGCGGACGGCTTCAAATACGGCGTTCTTGGCGTGGACGCATCGGACACGACCGATCTAACGGCGGCGTGCATGTTGATGAAGCGCCCGCACGACGAGAATATCTATGCAATGCATATGGCATGGATACCAGAACGCGCGTTGGAGCAAGCAGAGCGCGAGGGGCGACGCGGCGGGCGTGACGGCGTGCCTTACGATGCTTGGATTGCGAACGGCTACCTACGCACGTGCGCAACGCCAATCATCGACAAGCGCGTTGTTCTCGAATGGGTGCAAGAGATTCAAGACAAGTACGGTATCTATGCCGCCGCGTGCGGCTATGACCCGTGGCACATGCGAGACGTTCCGACCGTCGAAGCATACGAAGGCTATTTCGGTGCCGACTACTTCAGGCGCGTTGTTCAGGGCGCACAGACCCTATCAATGCCGATGAAGGAACTTAGGGCGCTTTACCGCGAAAACAAGATTGTCGATAACGCGAACCCTATTGCGGAATGGTGCCGCTCGAACGTTGCCGTTCGTAGCGACGCAAACGGCAACATTGCGCCCGACAAGAAGAACCAAGACCCGCGCAACCGCATTGACGCTTGGGCGGCTGAGTGTGACGCGTTCGTTGTCCTAAAGGACATAGCGGACGAATACCAATCAATGATAGGGGGTTAGACGTGGCAAGAGTGAAAAGGCGTCGGCGCTTGCGCTCCATGTTCGACGCAGTGTTTCACCGCCCACAGGTCAAGGCGGTTAACGGCTACTTTTCGACGTTCACCGCCTACCAGCCGAGCTTCACGACGTGGACGGGCGGAATCTACGAAGCAGAGCTTACGCGTTCAATCATCGAGAGCGGCGCGAACCACGCTTCAAAGCTGAAGCCGGAAATCCAAGGCGTGGCGCAAAGCCAAGCCACGGCGTCTTTGAGGTACCAGCCCAACCCATGGATGACAACACCGCAATTCATCAAGCGCATCTATACGATGCTGCAAGTAAACGATACGGCGCTGATCATCCCGATTTTTGCGGAAGACAACATCACGCAGGTTGGCTATTACCCCGTGTTGCCGACCAGCTGCACGGCGTATGACGTGGACGGCGAGTTGTGGCTAGGGCTTGACTTCCCGACCGGTCAAACCGTCTATGTCGAGTGGTCAAGGTGCGGCGTGATGACGCGACACCAATACCGCGATGACCTGTTCGGCGACGGCACGAACGTTCTTAACCCGACGCTGGAACTGCTGCAAGCGCAGAACGAGGGCGAGCAGGAAGCAATCAAGCAGGGCGCTTCTATACGCTTTATTGGCAAGCTTTCGCAGAACCGCAACGAGGAAGACCAAGAGGAAGCCCGAAAGCGCTTCAACCGGCAGCTTGCGCCTGAGAATTCAGGCGGCATCGCCGTTTACGACCGTCTGTTTGACGAGGTAACGCAGATTACGCCGTCGAGCTACACCGTTGACGCCGAGCAGATGGAGCGCATAGAGAAGGCGGCATACCGCTTCTTTGGCATGTCTGAAGACGTGGTGCTAAACCGTGCCGACGAAGAGACTTACAACGCCTTTTACGAGGGCAATATTGAGACGTTCGCCGTGCAGCTTGGTTTTGTGCTAACGACGATGACCTTCTCAAAGACCGAGATTGCCCACGGAAACGAAATAATGTTTTCGGCAAACCGGTTGGAGTTCGCAAGTAACGCAACCAAGCTGAACGTTGCGACGGCGATGTTCGACCGTGGAGTTTTCAGCGGCAACCAAGTAGCCGACATATTCCAATCGCCGCACTATGACGGCGGAGAGCGCCACGTGATACGCGGCGAGTACATCGACCTTGACTTGATCAGCGAGCACACGGCGGAAGCGGCGGCGGAAGCAGCCGAGACGAACGCCAAAATTGCCATTTCAGACCAGCTAGGCAACACGAACGAGGGGGCAGACGATGCCAGCGAAACCGAATGAAAGGCAGTATCGAGCGCTAACGACGGCGCTTGCGCCGGTCAAGCGTGCCGAGGGCACGACCGAGGATCCGAAGAAGCGGTTTGATTCCGATTACTACGTAGAGGGCTACGCATCGACCTTCAACGACCCTTATGTGCTGTTCGAGGATTGGGACGGCAACAAATACAGCGAGGTTATCAGCCCCGATGCCTTCCGCGATGCCGACATGTCCGACGTGATCATGCAGTTCGACCATGAGGGGCGCGTATACGCCCGCATGAGCAACGGCACGTTGATTGTAGAGCCTGACGAACACGGCTTGTTCATCGCCGCCGACCTTTCGCGCAGCCAAGCGGCACGCGACCTTTACGAGGAAATCGACGCAGGACTTATAACGCGCATGTCATGGGCTTTCACCGTGGCTGCTGACGAGTACGACCGTGAGACGCGCACGGACACAATCACGCGCATCAAGAAGGTTTTCGACGTGTCGGCGGTGAGCCTTCCGGCTGACCCCAACACCGAGATAAGCGCACGCAACCTGCTTAACGGAGAGATTGAGCGGACGCGCAAGGAGATTGCGCGGCGGCGCATGACGCACGCGAGGGCGTGCGCCGTAATGGCAATTGCGAACGCAAAGAGAGGTTAGAAAATGAATCTGGACGATCTGCTTACCGAGCTTCAGACACTCGTTGACAAGTACGCCAACGGCACGCCCGAGGGCACCACGGATGACGAGGCGCAGCAGGACGAAGAGCGCATGGCTACGCTCACGCAGGAGATTAAGCGCATCACCACCGAGAATGAGAACGCCCGCACCGCCCGCGCTGCCGCGCTGACGAACGCACGTTCTGCCATTGAGAGCGGCAAGGCCGCTGTTGTATCCAACGTCCCGCTTGCACGCAGCGCGAGCGCCACGGGCGGCGTGGTCATCGACAAGACCGATTACAAGGCGGCTTACCGCCGCGCTTGGGTGAAGAACGTTGCGACGCGCGGCGGCATTCAGCTTGCCGACGGCAACGAGCTGAATGCCGTTGAGCGTGCGGCATTCACCCACACGACCGGCAACACCGACAGCGTTGTGCCCAAGGAGATTCAGGACGAGATTATCAGCCTGATTGACAACACGGCAGTTCTGTTCGGCGACGCTTCACGCTCGAACCTGAAGAACCAGTTTGAGATTGTGCGCCACAAGGCTATTGCCGCCGGCGACGCCGGAAAGACCGACGAGGGCGCTGCACCCGACTACGAGCAGAACAGCTTTGACACCATTTCCCTTGTGGGCGAGGAGATCAAGAAGACCGTCAAAATGTCCCGCAAGATGGCTGTTCAGTCCATGGACGGTTTCGAGCAGTACATCATCAACGAGGTTGCTGCCCGCCTTTCCGTTGCGGCTAACGCCTTCTGCCATGAGCGCTTGGCAGACGAAACGCTTGGCATCGACACGGCGAACAAGATTGCCAGTGCGGGCGTTAAGAAGCTTTCCAAGGCTGACATTACCAAGGCGCTTTCCCTGCTGAAGACCTTTGGCAACCCCGCCGCGAAGGGCGCTATCTTCTATGGCAATTCCGACATGATCTGGAACTACCTTGCCATGATCGAGGACGGCAACAACCGTTCCTATTTCGTGGACGAGAAGACCGACGACCCTGAGGTGCAGGGACGCATTTTCGGCAAGCTTGTGAAGCAAGACGATTCTATGGCGGACGGGACGCTTCTTGTCGGCTATCCCGACCTGCTGAAGGGCAACGTCTTTGATGGCGTCGACGTTCAGGGCTACGTAGCAACAGACGGTTCGCAGAAACATTGCTTTGACGGCTATCTGCTTTACGATTGCGGGCTTGTCGTTCCCAAGGGATTCGTTCAGCTCACCGTCAAGCAGTCCTAATCTCACGGGGGCGCATCATGGCTGGTAGCAAGAAAGCAGACCTTATAGCGTCTTGCCGCGCCGCGTTGCGCATCCCCGCCGACTGCCTTATCTATGACGATGAAATAGCCGACCTTATCAGCGCCGCCCGTTCCGCCTTGCGGGCTGGCGGCGTCTCTGAAGCCATGGCGACAAGCGACGATGACGCGAGCGTGCGCGTTGCCGTGAAGGTCTACGTAAAGGCTAATTTCGGCATGGATAACCCAGACGCCGAAAGGCTGATGCAGTCATTCCGCGACATGCTTTGCCGCATGGCTGGGAGCACCGAGCACGGCGAGCCTGAGAAAGCGGGGGCGCAATGAGCATGTGGGCTGGAATGTGCCAGCTGATCATAGAGACGCAGAAGCGCGACAAGCGCGGCGTCGTGTCAACCGTGACGGCTGAACGACAGGTGCCTTGCAACGTCTACAGCATAAGCGCAGCAGCCTATTACGCCGCAAGCGCCGCCGGAATCCGACCGCAAGCGGTTATCGAGCTGAGGGCGTGCGCCTACCGCGACGAATCGCTAGTCAGGTTCCGTGGCACCGTGTACGCCGTTGAGCGCGTGGAGCGCACGCCGGACAACGTGCGGCTGACGCTTGTTGAAAGGGTGGGCAATCGTGAGTAGAGGCACAAGCAACGACATTGAGCGCACCATCAACGCTTACATGCGCGAGTGCATAGACGAGAACGAAGAAGTCTTGGAGCAACGCGCAATCGACGCCGGCAAAGATGCCGTTAAAGAGCTGAAGAAGGAAAGCCGCAAGCGTTCGGGACAGTACGCCAAAGGCTGGAAGTATAGCGTTGACAGCGGGGAAGCCGGCGTCGAAGTCACCGTGCATAACAAGCAGTACCAGCTAACGCACCTGCTTGAAAACGACCACCTCATAAAGAACCAGACCGGCAAGACATACGGAACAGCGCACGGCGACAAGGTCATTTCGTCCGTTGCTGAGCGGATAGGCGAGCAGTTCGCCAACGGCGGCGGCGATGCAAAGTGATGAAGATAGATGACCTTTGCAAGCTGCTTGACGGCTTGGGAATCCCTTGGACTAACGAGGGCTACACGGACGAAGACCGACCAGAGCCGCCATACATAAGCCTTGAAGCCGACTTGGGCGGTACGTCCTACGCCGACAACAAGGCGTGGGCAAGCTGGATGAACTACGAAATCCTGCTTTACACGGCGCATCGCGCCTATGAGCTGGAAGACAAAATCGAATCGGCGCTTGATGCCGAGGGATGCGCCTATAGCGAATCCGTCACGCACGTAGTCGGCGAACGCCTTGTTGTCGCTTCCTTCTATGTCAGCGTGCAAGAGTAAAGGAGAAACAGAAATGCGTAACGGTTATTTTGGCGTGCGCAATTCGCACGTCGCGATTTGCAACGACGAAGAGAAGCTTACCTATGAGAAGCCTGTTCACATTGCTGGCACCGTCGAGATTTCAATGGAGCCAAGCGTCGAGAGCGGCACGAGCCACGCCGACAATGACGTTTGGCTTGACGAGCAGCAGGACAACGGCGGGTCCGGAACCATGAGCTTCTATGACACCGAGAGCACGCCAGAGCTTAGGCAGCTTATCGCCGACCTTGTGGGATACGAGATCACCAAGGACGGGCGCACCAACATGAAGGCGAACAAGAAGCCGAAGCCCTTTGCATTCATGTGCGAGCAGCCGGGGCACGTGTCCGGGCGGCGTCGTTGCCTTCTCATGTGCCAGCTTTCCAAGCCGTCACTTGACATGAAGACAACCGAGGATTCCCCGGAGATCACGCAGCTTGACTATCCCTTCAAGTGGAAACCGATTGTCCCGCCCGGTGGCACCGCCGATGACCGCACGAGCGGCTATGACAGTTTCACCGGCGTTACGGGCTATGACACGTTCTTTGATGCTGTCAACATCGAAGGTCTGCTTGCCAAGGCGGACAGCACCGCCAGCACGTCTAATACGGGCAAGTAGGGAGCTGGCGGAGAATGGTAATCAAGATTGGTGAAACCGAGTACGAAGCGGCGTTCAACGGCTTCACGCCGATTATCTTCTCGCGCTGCTTCACGGTGCAGAAGCCTGACGCCAGCGAGAAGCCTAGGAAGCCTACGATAATCTATCGCCCGAAGGACATTAACGAATCAGTTGGGCAGCTTGCCGATTCCTTGCAGACCTACGGAGTGCCGGCAATTGCACCGCTGCTTGAAATCCTTTATGCGTGCATCAAGACGGCGACGCCAAAGTTTGACGTTCCGTTTAGCGATTGGGTCAAGGCTTTGCCAGCCGGCACGTTCGACCTTCAGAAGGGGGACGGTTGGGCGGCTGACGTGATCAAGATTGTTGAAGATAACTTTTTTCCTTCTGCATCCAATGGAGTGGCACCCAAGACCGCCGAAAAGACCCGCACCGCCGCTTCCGAGCAGTCTTAGCGACGCGTGCGACGCCAGATATCTGTACGACTGCCAGCAATGCGGGCTGACCGTCACAGACCTTCAGCAGCTTAGCTATAGGCAGGTGAAAGACCTGCTGGAAATACACGCGTACTACGCGGACGCGGCGGCTAACTACGAGGATGACGAGAAGGCACGCAAGGCAGAAGCGGCGTTCTGGGGCTGATCATGAACGCTTCACAACACCGCACCCTCCGGAAGGCGGGCGCGGTGCTTGAAACGCTCACGTAATTTGACAACCGAAGAGGGGTGAAGGCATGGCGGTTAGCTACAAGGGTCTTGTTATCAAGTTCGGCGGCGACACGACCGAGCTTCAAGGCGCCTTGAAGAAGGTTCAGAAGGCATCGCGCGACACGCAAAGCGACCTGAGAGAGATTACCAAGGCGCTGAAGTTCAACCCCGGCAACACTGAGCTGCTGGCGCAGAAGGTGAAGACGCTCAACGCGGCTTACCAAGAGACGGAACAAAGGCTTGATGCCTACAAGCAAGCCTTATCGACGCTAGAGGAAAGGAAGCAGAGCGGCGCAAAGCTCACCGAAGAAGAAGAAAGGCAATACGATTCGCTAAAGCGCTCAATCATCGAGTGCGAATCACAGCTTGATTCCTACGGCGACAAGATAAAGGCGACAAGCACCGAGCTTGACGCATCGCAAACGAAAATCTACCAGCTTGGGCAATCGCTGAAGGACAACGCCGACAAGTGGGAAGAGCACGGCAAGCGCGTTGAAACCGTGGGCAATACCATCATGGGCGCAAGCACCGCCGTTGCCGGCGGCGCGATTGCTGCCTTCAACGAGGTAGACGCCGGCGCTGATACCGTCATTCAGAAGACGGGCGCGACGGGGGAAGCCGCCGAACAGCTCAACCAGTCTTTCGAGAACGTAGCCAAGCAGTCTTCCGCATCCATGGAAGAGATCGGCACGGCTGTTGGCGAGGTCTCAACGCGGTTCGGTCTTACCGGCGAGCAGCTGGAAGACACATCGCTTCAGTTCTTGCGCTTCTCCGAGAACACCGGCGTTGACGTGACAACCGCTTGCGAAGACGCGTCAATGGCTATGCAAGCGTTCGGCGTTGACAGCTCACAAGCCGGCGACGTGCTGGGCATGTTCCAAACCGTTTCACAGCAGACCGGCATAGACGTGCAAACGCTCATGTCGGACGTGAACGCCAATGGCGCGACCTTCCGAGACATGGGGCTTAGCATTCAGGATTCGGCGGCGCTGCTTGGCAGTTTCGAAGCCGCCGGCATTCCCGCCGACCAGATGTTGACGGGCTTAAAGAAGGCTTCCGCCAATTGCGCCGCGAGCGGAAAAGACCTAGGCACGACCCTTCAAGACCTTACTAAGCGGCTGCAAGACCCGGCGACGCAGGCGCAAGCTACGCAGGACGCGATAGACCTTTTCGGGTCTAAGTCAGCAATGGCGTTCGTTGACGCCGCCGAATCGGGGCGCGTGAACCTAGACGCGCTGGGCGGCTCATTGGATGACTACGCAACCGCTGTCGATGACACGTTCGAGGGCACGGAAGACGCGCCCGACAAGATGAAAGAAAGCCTTCACGCGCTGCAAATTTCGGGCGCAGAGCTTGGCGCGGACATTCTGGACACGCTGTTGCCGGCGGTTCAGAAGGCGGCTGAGGTTGCCGACAAACTTAAAGAGGTTTGGGACGGGCTTTCACCTGCGCAACAGCAGCTTGCATCAGATGTTGTGCTTGGCGGTATCGCCTTTGGCGGCCTTACAAGCGGCATCGGCAAGGCGATGCAAGCCGCCGACAACATAGGCACAACGTTTCAGAACGTGGCAAAGTTCGGCACGACATTAACGGGCGCGGCGGGCAAGGTTAGCGGCGCGTTCAGCGGGCTAACGTCTGTTCTCATGGATAACCCATGGGCGCTTGTCGTTGCCGGAATAGCCGCCGTTGTCGCCGGTCTAGTGTGGTTCTTCACGCAGACCGAGACCGGCAAGCAAATGTGGGCTGACTTCACGGGCTGGATTTCCGAGAAGTGGCAAGCCGTGCAAGATTTCTTTGCCGGCGTGCCGGCTTTCTGGCAAGGCATCTGGGATAGCGTCACGGGTGCCGTGCAAGGCTTTGTCGATGGCGTGGGCGAGAAGTGGGACGCGCTGGAGCAAGGGGCATCGGACACGTGGACTGCCGTTCAGGACGGCGCTTCTTCCGCGTGGCAGGGCATCCAAGACACCGTAAGCGGATTGGCGCAAGGTGCCGTCGATGCCGTCTCCACATGGTGGGGAAACCTGACCACCAACACGCAGACGGCGTTTGACGCAATCGGTCAGACCGTGCAAGGCGACATGTCAACCGCGCAGACCGTCGGAAGTTCAGCGGCGAGCGCCCTTCAAGCCGCCATGAACGGCGATTGGTCAACGGCGCTGAGCGAAGCGCAGAACGCCTTTGGCGCTATCAGGGACAACGTAAAAGACAAGATGGACGCGGCGCGGCAAGCGGCTATCAACATCGCCGACAACATCGGCGCAAAGCTAGGCTTCCCCGGTCTTGGCACCAAGGTTGCGGGCGTCTTTGACGGCGTGAGAAACGCCATTACGAGCAAGATCCAGGACGCTTGGAACTTCATCAGCGGCATACCAAGCAAGATCATGAATGCCTTCGGCAGCATTCACATAAGCTTGCCGCACATCAACTTGCCGCACTTCAAGGTAAGCGGGAGTTTCAACCTAGACCCCGCCAACTTCAGCGTTCCTTCAATCGGCGTTGACTGGTACGCGAAAGGCGGCTATTTCGACAAGCCTTCAATCATCGGCATTGGCGAGGGCGGCGGCGAGTTCGCCGCGCCTGAAAAGCAGCTTTGGAACTTCATCGAACGCGCCGTCAACAGGGCGTTCGACAACCAAGCAGGGCAGCAGGTCAACGTTGCAGTCGAGGTCAACGCAACGGTTGCGGGCAGCATGGACGCATACCAGACCGGGCAGCAAATCGGATTGGGCATCGCAAGCAAGCTAAAGCAAAGGGGTGTGAGAGTTGCAACGTAGACAGCAGAGGGCACAGACCGACCGCCTGAAGTTCAACGGAAACGACCTAAGCGCCCTTGTGTCGTGCAAGGTGAACCGTCCGATAATGCCGCCCGTTAATGCAAAGTTCGAGAGCGTCAGCGGGCGAGACGGCGAGCTTTTCAAGAGCGCATATTTCGACGGCTACGACTTGCCCGTTGACATTTGGCTTAGGAGCGATGACAGAAGGGACGCGGCAACGGTTCGGCACGCGTTGGCACAGATGCTTTACACGACTGAACCCGCACCGCTTTACCTTCCTGATGACCCGACCCGCTACCTTCTCGCAATCGTCACCGGCGACACAGACCTTGGCGAAATCACGGACAGCAGCCCTTCAACGACAATCAAGTTCCATGTCGGCGACCCGTTCTATTACGGTCAGAAGCGGCGCGCCGATGCTTCAGCGGGCACGTTCACGATAAACGCGGGCGGAGACATACCAACGCACTTGCGCATCACGGCAAAGCCCGCGTCTAGCGCCGCTTGGTACATCCAAAACGTAGACACGGGCGAGCAAGTCAAGCTTTCATCTAGCGTGACGAGTTCAAGCACCGTGCGCGTCGATATGGCGCAAGAGCACGCGACCGTCAACAACAGCCTTGCAGCCGTCACCCTCGATTCTGACTTCTTCACCGTCGAGGGGCGCACGAAGTTGCGGCTTAGCAGCGGCACGGCTGTACTGGAATGGTGGGAACGATGGCTTTAGTTAGGCGAATCGGCTTTACGCGCTTCTCGCGTTTCGGTGCGAACCTTGGGCGATTGCACGCCATGGGCGCAACGCATACCGAAGCGCTGGACGGCACGGACGAGCTGAAAATCACATGCAGCGATGACGTGAACAAGGGCGATTACATCGTTTGGATTGACAACCAAGGCGTGCCGCATGAGCACATCGTTGATGACGTGGATCGCGAGCATGGCGAGGATGGCACGATAGAAACGACCTTCACCGGCGTTAACTCCATCGCTGAGCTGTGGGACGATTGGACGGATGACAAGCGCCCGTCTGGTCAAGTTGCCACGGCGCTTCAAAGCGTGCTCAATGGCACGCGCTGGACGGTTGGCACGTGCGACGTTACGACTAGCGCAAGCGTGGTTCTCTACCATCAGAGCGCCCGCGAATCCATATCCGACATTCTGGACGCATGGGGCGGCGAGCTAGAGACAACCATTGCGACCAACGGTTCTGAGGTCACGGGGCGCAGCGTCGGCGTGCGCCGGTTGCGTGGCAACCAGCAAAGTCCAAAGCGCTTCACGTGGACGAAAGACATTAAGACGATCAAGCGCAAGGTTTCGAGCGACAACCCCAAAACGCGCGTCTACGGTTACGGCAAGGGAGTTGAGACCGAAAGCGGCGGATATGGACGGCGCTTGACGTTCGCTAGCATCAACGGGGGCAAGTCCTATGTCGAGGATGCGGCGGCAACGAGGATATGGGGGCATCCCGGCGCTGACGGGGCAATACTGCCGGCTTGCACAAGCTACGTTAACGAGCAATGCGAGGATGCCGCGCAACTGCTTGCAGAAAGTAATGCGTACCTTGCGGAGGTTTCGGAACCCAAAGTCAGCTATGAAGCCAGCGTCATAGACCTTTACGCGTTCGGGCGCGAGTGGGAGGGCGTAGGCATCGGCGACCGCGTTGCTATCATCGACAAGGGCTTCAGCGAATCGGGTGTGCGCCTTGCTGGGCGCGTGTCTAAGCTTGAACGCGACCTTTTGACCGGCGATGCAGTAGTTACGTTCGGAAACCTGCAAGACAGCATGGCGGACATGTGGCAATCGGTGAGCCAGACGCTAAGGACGCACAGCCGCACGGCGGCGACCTATGACGCCGTTGCCAGCGCGTCTTCAGGGTGGCTAACGAGGCTTCAAGACGCGCTTAACGACCAATTCAACGCCACTGGAACGTACAAGGTAGAGACGTTCGAGCTTGGCACGATCTACAGCAACGTACCGCTGAACCCGCAAACCGGATTGCCCACAAAGAGCGTTGCCGACATGTGGGCGGTGAACATTTCCGGGCGCGGAATCCGCCTTGCGTCGAGCCTTACCAGTTCCGGGCAATGGGACTGGCAGACCTTCATAACCGGCGCGAGCGTCACGGCAGACCTTATCAACGCCGGGACGATGAAGGCTGACCGAATCCGCGCCGGACTGCTGACGGACGAGACTGGCACCAACTATTGGGACCTGACAACGGGTGAATTCAAGCTTGCGACAAATGCCAAAGTTGGAGACGTTGACATGGCGCACACCGTCTATAGCGCAGACGTAGAATATGGCAACAGTGCGAGCGCCACGGAGAAGCCCACAGAGTGGGCTACAGACGCCCATTGGCAGCAAGGCAAATACCTTTGGACGCGTGTAAAGATGCGCCTACTTGACGGGACGTTGATATATTCGGCGGCGCGGCTTGTTTCGAACGGTCAAGGAATCGGCATCGCTTCAGTTGAAGATCAATACTATCTGAGCACTAGCAAAACGTCACCGTCCGGTGGCTATTGGTACTCGCAGCAACCAACTTGGGTCAAGGGGTGCTCATACTGGACGCGAAGTAAAATAACGTGGTCTGATGGGTCAACCACGTTCACGAACCCGGTATTGGCATCGGCGCTCACAAGCGGCAACCAGTCAACCAACGACCTTGACGATACGTTGAACCAACGCGAGGTGTTCAACCGCCTTACCAACAACGGCAAGACGCAAGGCGTCTACCTAAGCAACGGTCTTCTGTACATCAACGCCACGTACATTTCGACCGGGATAATAAGCGATAAGCTGGGGCGCAACACTTGGAACCTGAGCACCGGCGCGCTGACAACAAACTACATGACCGCGAACAATATAAACGCCAACGGCACTATGACTTCTGGGACAACCACAGGTTATATGGCGAAGCTTACAGGCGGTTCAATGCGGTTCTACTACAACGACAACCCGACAATTGAAGTCGTGTCGATACCTTCATACACCGGCGGTTCCAAGGGTGGATACATACAGGCTTGCGATGGAGCAACGTATCTTGGCTTGCGAGCACCGCATCTATATACGGCAACGAATACGTCATCCGCAGGGACTACCGGTTCGACCGGTGATCATCAATTCACGCTCATAACAAAGATTGATGACTTAGGGGAAGGACGTATCCAATGGTGGACTGGAACAAGAAACATCGACTTCATTAACGGCATCTGTACGGTATGCAACTTGTAGGTTTGGAGCACATATGGCACGCATCATGTATTACATGGCGCACGACCCAATTAGCAACACAGAGGGCGTAATCACTGAGTATGACCAAGACACCATTAAAAGCGCTGCTGATAGCGGAATCGTATTCATAGCCGTTGATTCTGACGGCGCAAGGTCAATCGTCAGCGCCGAAGAGGTCAAAGAGCCTGAGAGCAAAGACAGCAACTTTGTTATTGTTCAGCCGCAATACGTAGATGACCGCATGAAGGCGGCAATCAGCGTGTTTGACGCGCTGGGTAGCGCCGTATTCCCATCAGCGGACGCAGAGACGCAGAGCGCAAACGGCGTTCGCAAGGCGGCACGCGCAATCACGCCAGAAGCGGCGTTCGAAAGCGCCCTTGAAGCGCTCAAAAAGATTGTGTTCGGCGGTGATGACGAGTGAACACGCAGACGATAGAACTTGACCTAAACAAATACTGTTTGGGAACAAACCTTGTACGTTTGGGGCAAGGCGACAAGGGCGGAACGACGATCAAGGCGCTAGTCTACGATTCGGGCGCAGAAGCCGAGCTTTCAGGCTATACGGCTTACCTAGAAGTGCTGTTGCCGAACAAGACGAACTATTACCGTGCAGTTGCTACCGTATCTGGCAATGCCGTGACGATCACGGTTGACGAGAGCAAGCTTTGCGGAATCGCAGGATACACCGACGAAGCCTATTTCACGTTCGAGAAGAACGGTACACGCTATTCGACCGAACGTTTCGCAATCGAGATTCTTAGAAGCGCCACGGCTGGGCAGCAGCCGGCAAAGAGCTATGACGATGCCCTAGAAAGCCTTATCACGCGCGCTAACACAGCGATTGGCGCGGCAAATTCAGCGGAGAGCGCTGCAAATTCAGCCGCACGCACTGCGAACAACGCCGCTAGTTCAGCCGGAAGCGCCGCAAGCGCGGCAAGTTCGGCGGCTACGGCGGCAAACAACGCAGCTTCTAGCGCGAACACCGCCAAAGACGGTGCGAACAATGCAGCAAGCGCAGCCAACGGCGCGGCGTCAACCGCGAACAAGGCGGCACAGAATGCCGACACAGCTACCGCAAAGGCAGACGCCGCCACATCGGCGGCGAACGCATCCGCTTCAAACGCCCGCACCGCCGCATCTTCAGCCAATGGCGCGGCTGAGGAAGCTACAGCAGCGGCAAGCAACGCGCTTCAGATTGCCAACAGCATTGCGGCATCGGCACCGCCAACAGATAAGACGGTTGCAGAGCTTCAGGACGCCAACCGCGTTCTTGCTACGGCGCTTGCCGACGCACAGGACAAATACATTGTGCTTGGGTCAACGGCTTATATGCCCACAAGCCGCAATTCCGGGCTTACCGGCGAAACGATCACCGTTGCGAAAGCAATCGCGAGCACGGATATAGCAACGCTCAACTAGAGGGGGAACCATGGCAGACATTGCAAAGCTTTCAATCAATGGAACCGCTTACGACCTGAAGGACAATTCAGCACGCAACACAGCAAATGCGGCTGTGTCAGAAGCGAACTACAACAGGCAGCAGAGCGGAAACGTTTATGCCGGACGTTCGATTGCTGCAACCTTCCAAGGAGAGATTGGAAGCACGGGCATCTATAAGTGGCTGCAAAGCCGCGTGAGAAACGCGAACTTTGAGGGGTTGCGCATCGGCGACTACATCGACGTGCCTATTACCGAGGGCGCGAACGTGCCCGCGCAGACGGTGCGCTATATGATCGGCGCAATCGACCAGTATTATCAGTGCGGAGACCAAGCAACGGGGCATCACGTTATCATGGTTCCGCGTGCGCCCGTGTCCGTTAAGGGCGACAAGGCTTCCAACGGAAGCTATCTGCAATGGCGCGAGACGAACGACAACAATGGAACCGCCGACGAAAAGCACCCATACTTGGTTTCAAAGCTGCACGATTGGGAGATTAACGACTTCTTGCAAGCGCTTCCCGCCGACCTGCAAGCCGTGCTGATGACCCGACGGGCGCTTCTGGAAGAGCGCTATTCTTCAACGACAAAGCTTAGCGAATCTGGCAGTTGGTCTTGGGCTGAGCTTGGCAAGGTTTGGTCACCTTCTGAGATGGAGGTATACGGCTGCGTCATATGGGGCACGAAGGGCTATTCCGTCGGCTTTGACTCACAGTTCCCCATCTTCAGCGACACGGCACACCGAATCATGGGAACGCGCATCACTTGGTGGCTCCGTTCCGTCTCCGGCGTTTCGTCCGTCAACGCGTGCTTTGTCAACAACAGCGGCGCTGCCAGCTACAGCGTGCCGTCGGGCGACTGGATACGCCCGCGCCCGTGCTTCCTGATAGGCTAAAAGCCGTGCTAATCGCTTCAGCAGCGCCCGCCTTGTGCGGGCGCTTTCACTAAGAAGGGCTTCCATTGAGTACCGTATTAGCGCGTTATCGCAGCATCAGCAACTATGAGTACTTCAACACGGCGCTACGGATTCGCAGGGACGTGACGGCGCTTGTAACGTCGTCGGCAATGCCGAAATCGTACCGCTTCATTCTCGCGGTTCCCATGGCACAGGCGGCGCGTGAGATCGTGGGCGACATTGTGACGGCTAGCGCGTTCTACCCAAACGACGAGTACAACGTATCGCAGCGAAGGCACTATCTGACGCTTGCCGTTGCCGCTTGCGAGCTGCTTTTGCAGGACGTGCAATGCCTTGCAGACCTTGGCGTTGTGAAGGTCAGCAGGTGCGAGCGCTTGGCGGATGACATTGAGAAGGAAGTGAAGCTAATAAAGGGCGCTCGAAAGGGTGTGAAGCTGATTGGTTCGAGGTAAAATATTCATGCGTTGCGTCTTGTTTCGCGCATCAATTGGTGGCTCCGTTCCGTCTCCGGCGTTTCGTCCGTCAACGCGTGCTATGTCAACAACAACGGCAATGCCAACAACAACGTGCCGTCGAACGACTGGATACGCCCGCGCCCGTGATTCCTTTGCATTGCCAGTCATTGCGGATACGTCCGCAATCCGAGCGCACAAGGAAGGAAGACGCAACGTTCGGCGCTTGCGCCGTAAATATGCGCCCCGTGGGCACCGCAGACCGCTTCTTGCATGGCGCAGGTTCCGGCGTTCGCCTACGTTTCATTGCTGGTGCCTAAGCGGCTATGGAATGCCGACTAGAAGCCGTGCGGGGTGCCTATGAAATCAGAAGAACGGCGGGCGGCTAGACGCGCCCGCCGCGATGCGACGAGAGCTGCAAACCGGGCGAAGCGTCTTGAATCATGCACTATGGATCAGGTCATGGACGTTGACCGGCTTTATAAGTGCGCCCACGCTTGCAGCAGCGGCGTTGGCTGGAAGTCAGCCGTTCAACGATACATGGCGCGGTGCGTTACCAACGTTCGCAGGGCACGGTCTGACGTGCTTTCAGGAAAGGACATTAGGCGCGGTTTCGTTGAGTTCGACATATGCGAGCGCGGGAAGCTGCGCCATATCACGTCGGTTCACTTTTCCGAGCGCGTAATACACAAGGCATTGGCTAGGTATGCGCTTGCACCCGCCATATGGTCTACGCTGACAGCCGGTTGTTCCGCGAACATCAAGGGACGTGGCACGGAATACGCGCTAAAGCGGCTCAAACAGCAGCTTGCAAAGCACTATCAGAAGCACGGCAAAGAAGGTTACGTGCTTCTGGTGGACTTCTCGAACTACTTTGGGAACATCGACCATGACGCGTGCAAGCGCCTTGTCGATAGGTGCCTTGACGATCCGCGCGTGAAAGAACTTGTCTACGCTCAAATTGATTCCCACGGCTCACGTGGTCTTGGGCTTGGCAGCGAACCGAACCAAGTTTTGGCAGTAGCGTTGCCAAGCCCTATTGATCACATGCTATTGCGCACGCCTTGCGTTCTGGCAAGCGGGCGTTACATGGATGACCTTTATTGCATCGCGCTTCACAAGTCAGACCTTCACGCCGTCATGGCTGACATTCGGCGAGAGTGCGCAAAGCTTGGAATCATCGTCAACGAGAAGAAAACCCGCATAGTCAAGCTATCGCGCGGCTTTACCTATCTGAAGAAGAGGTTTGAATATGGCGAAACTGGCAAAGTCATTGTTCGCCCTTGCCGCGCCGCCGTGACACGCGAGCGGCGAAAGCTGAAGAAGCTTGCCGTCTTTGT
This sequence comes from uncultured Actinomycetes bacterium, assembly GCA_900314685.1. Lineage (GTDB taxonomy): Bacteria > Actinomycetota > Coriobacteriia > Coriobacteriales > Atopobiaceae > Olegusella. The sequence goes on from OMWE01000005.1 coordinate 86,315, forward strand.
CGAGCGTGGGGAGATGACGCGAAAACAGGCCATGCAGAGCTATCAATCTTGGCGCGGTTTGATGCTGAAACTAGACGCGCACAGGACGGTTAAGAGCATGGACGCGTTGTTTTCGCAACTTTTCGGCTGACCGCAAACGCAAACCAACCAAAAGCCACAAGACCGCACACGCTGGCTTTCTTATTGCGAAAGGGGCAAAAATGTCATTTACAGAAGAGGAAGAGGCGGCATTGCGCGGCATCCTCGCAATCTACCGGACGAAAGCGCCCGCGCTTTCCGATGACTTGGCAGAGATCGCGCCAGCCATCTATCCGGCTTGGACGGGAGATGCGCATGCATACGCACAGGGAGAGCGCGTTTACTACGCAGGGACGCTTTACGTCTGCCTTCAGGCGCACACTTCACAGGCTGATTGGTCACCTACGGCGGCGGTGAGCCTTTGGGCTAAGACGCTTGCCGCCGGAAACGCAGACACGCCGGCGGGCGATGTTCCCGAATGGGTTCAGCCCGATTCAACGAACCCTTACGCGCAAGGCGCACGCGTAAGACACGGCGGGAAGGTCTGGGAGTCAATCGTTGCTAACAACGTTTGGGAACCGGGCGCGACCGGAACAGAAGCGCTTTGGCGCGAAGTTACAGAAGGCTAGCCGTGACAATCGCAGATATATTTCTTTCGGTGTTCAGCATCGTAATGACAGCCGTTGTCGGTGCGCTTAGCGCAACCATCCGCGCACAGCGCGAGAAGGCACGCGCTTTCGATGACCGTTACAAGGCTGAACATGCGCTTTTGCTCAAAGGTATGCAAGTGCTCATGCGTGCAGAGCTTTTCAAGCTGCACGAAGAATACGTGCAGACCGGCAAGCCGGTACCGCTAGACATTAAAGAACAGGCAAACAGCGTGCATGAGGTCTACGCAGGTCTTGGGGGCAACGGGGTTGGCACCCACCTTTGGCAAGAACTGATAGACGCCAACGCAGCAAACTAGCTTTAGAAGGTGTTTTAGATGATTAACTTCACCGCACGAATCAAGAACAAGACGTTTTGGCTAACACTTATCCCGGCGGTTCTGCTGCTGATTCAGGTTGTCGCCGCGCCGTTCGGCTATAACTGGGATTTCGGCGTACTTGGCGAGCAGCTTACCGCCATTGTAAACGCGCTGTTCGCGGTGCTTTCCATCCTTGGCATCGTAGCCGACCCGACAACCGCCGGCATCGGCGACAGCAAGCAGGCTTTGACCTACACCGAGCCCAAGCGCGACGATGCGACCGATTAGACACCACGTGCCCTTGCCTTTGGTGGCGGCGTTCCTTTGCGGCGTCTTGGCGGCTTTATCAATCAGGCTTGCGTTCATGATCGCCGCCGCCAACACGCAGCAGCCCGCACCGCACCCACAGACAGAGCAATCAGAAACGGCAAATGACGTGCCCGCCGACCCGAAACCGGCGGGCACTTTCATGCCGCTGTACCTTCAGACAGAACCGCAATGGGCAAGCGTGCCATATGCCGGCGGCACCATCTGCGACAGCGGTTGCGGGCTTACGTGCGCCGCTATGGCAGTCACTTACCTTACGGGGCAAGAAGTAACGCCGCCCGACCTTGCCGCCGCCGTCGGCGATTCGTGCCTTACGGACGGCGTGAACGACCCTGAGAAGTTCGGTAAATGGATTGTCGAGACGTACCACGATTCAGGCATCACAAGCACCGGTAAGCTTTACCGCCTTGATGACGCGCTGGAACAGGTGGACGCGGGCGCTATCGCATTCGCGGGCATCCATAACGGCACTCTTGGCGATGCAGCCTATACGGGGCACGTTGTCATGATTTGGCGGCACGATGACGACGGCTATTGGGTGCGCGACCCGGATAGCGGTGTCAATTCGACGCGTGCCTTCTCGCGTGAAGAGCTGGAACAAGCAAACCTAGTCTATTTCGTATGTATGAAAGGCGGAACCAATGGCGATGCAGGGAATTGACATTAGCAACTATCAGAACGGAATCAACCTAAACGTTCTGCCAATCGACTTTGCCATCTGCAAGGCTACGCAGAACACGTGCTATATTTCGCCCGACTTCTACCGGCAAGCCGAACAGGCGGTTACACGCGGGCTTTGCTTGGGCGTGTATCACTACATCGGAGGCGGCGGCGTCGATGCAGAAGCAAATCATTTCGTGTCACACATCAAGGCGTATATTGGCAAAGCCGTTATCGCGCTTGACTGGGAGGAATACCAGAACAGCGCGTGGGGCAATACGTCATACCTTGACGCCATCGCGGCAAAGGTCAAAGAGCTTACGGGCGTAACGCCCATGATCTACGCAAGTAAGGCTTTCTTCCCTTGGGGCGTTGCCGACAAACGCGGCTGCTCGAAGTGGGTTGCACAGTATGCAAACATGAACCGAACCGGCTTGCAGAACAACCCTTGGAATGAGGGCGCATACAAGTGCGACATTCGCCAATATTCGAGCTGTGGGCGCATCAGCGGTTGGAGTGCCAATCTTGATTTGAACAAGTCCTATATCGACGCGGCAGCATGGCAGAGCCTTGCAGCCGTCAACGGCAACGCACAGCCCGCGCCGACACCTTCAGCGCCCGCAACCGGCATCGAGAACATGGACGTTCTAGACCTCGTGGCGGGCGTCTTCAGGGATGATTACGGAAAGGGCGAGACGCGCAAGCAGAAGTTAGGCAACCGCTACAGCGAAGTTCAAGCCATGGTCAACCACATTTGCAGCGCGTCGGCTGAAGAGCTTGCAAAGGAAACGTGGTCGGGCAAGTACCGCAACGGTGAAGAGCGCAAGGCTATTCTTTCGTTCCGCTATGATGACGTGATGAAGGTTATCAACGGTCACGTCAAGAGCGGCAAGACCTATACCGTCAAATTGGGCGACACGCTTTCTGGCATTGCGTCGAAGTTCGGCACGACCTATCAGAAGCTTGCCGCAAAGAACGGCATTGCAAACCCGAATATCATCTATCCTGGTCAAGTTCTCAAAATCTAGCGCAAATACGGGGCACCCTTATAAGGGGTGCCCCGTTTTCATGCGTTAGATGGGCTTACAGCAAGCCGCCGAACTGGGATTTTATATATCGCGCACAATCACGAACCAATTACGGTTAACTTGCAAATAGCCGCACTTTAGCGTTATTGTGTAAGCGTTCGCGCTATTTCGCTTAAGCTCCACCATGCAGGCCCACGGGCCGCGACCGGATACGTGCTGGTCGCGGCCCGTTTTTTTGTGCCAGGTAATTTTTTTGTGCCAGGTAATATGTGTCACTCCCCGTCCCCTGTCACGTCAGCACAGCCTGTCGCGGAGGTGGCGGAGTATCTGCGCATGGTTGTCGAACGCTAGGCTCGCCTCCGTCAGGTCGACCGGCGCCTCGGGCGTCCTGAGGGCCAGCACCTGGGCCCCTGCGCGCAGCCCCGCCTCGACGCCGTATTTGGAATCCTCAATCACGATAGAGTGAGCCGCATCGACACCGAGCCGCGAAAAAACCTCGAGGTAGATTGCGGGATTGGGCTTGCTCTCCGGCATATCGTGCCCAGAGACTACCGCGTCAAAGGCGCCCCCCAGCCCGCACTGATCTATGACCTGCTCGAGGTCGCGCATCGAGCTCGACGAGGCGAGAGCCAGGGGTATGCCCTGACCGTGCAGCCACCAGATGAGGTCACGCACTCCCGGCATCTCGATATCCGCAAAGTCGAGAGGATTGCGCGCGAAGTACTCGTCGAACGCCCGGGTCGAGAGATCCCGTGCTTCTTCCGTGGTGCAGCCGATATAGGGAGCGATGATCTGCAGCTGGTCTTTTTCGGATGCCCCGCGCAGGCTCCCAAGGTCCTCCGCACTGAGCTCCGCCCCGTGCGAGCGGACAAACTCCTGCGTGATGCGCCCGTAGAGGGGCTCCGAGTCGACGATGACCCCGTCGTTGTCAAAGACCACCGCGGCGGGGCGCTCAAAGACGAGCCCGTGGCCGAACGCCCCGGGCAATTGGCACATGCGCGCCGCATGGTCAGCCGCCTCCAGCAGCGCACCCTCGCACACTTCCGTTGCAGGCAGGGCCTTGCCCCTGCCCCATCCGCGCCGAAGAAGGGCGATGACAAGCGCGGTGACGAACGAATCCCCGGCGCCCAGCGTGTCGCGCACAGACCCCTCCGCCGCGCGGCCCCGCACGCACCCATCCCCGGAGAAGAGGAGCGGCGCGCACGAGGCCCGGGTAATGAGAACGGGGCACTCGAGACCGGAGGAGGTATAGAGCCTCGCCGCCTCGTCCTCCGATATGCCGGAGCAGCTGAATTGCGCAAGGTCGATGTAGGGGGCGACGGCACCGAGGTACTCGGGAGTGCGGTACGCAGGCTTCTCGCCAAAGTCGAACGAGAGGACACCGGCGCGCCCGGCGAGCCTCGGGAGGTCGGACACGCATTTCGCATTGCAACTCGTGAGGATGGCGTCCGCCGCGTTCGTCTTTGCCAGCTGCCGGTCCGTCAGGGGTCGATAGCCCGGCCAAGCGTCGCCGAGCTCGTTGCGGACCCAGCGATGCCCCGGGCCATCGGGCACTTCGATGCAGCGCTTGGTACTTGCGCCCGCGACCGCCTGGCACGCAGAGGTATCCACGTCCTCGGCGCGAAGCGTCGCGAGGATCGCGCGGCCCCATTTGTCGTCGGCGATCGCGCCGACGTAGGCCGCGTCGCAGCCCAAACGCGCGGCCGAGACCGACACGTTGACGGCATTGCCGCCGGGATAGCCGAGGCCGCTACCCTCCCAGACGTCAAAGACGTTGTCCCCGAGGCCGACCACCTGCATCAGTAGGCCTCCTTGCGATAGTAGCGGCGGATGTCCAGGGAATGCTTGCAGACCACTTCCATATTTTTGGAGATGCGCTGCAGCGCCGCATTCATGACCGCGGGGCCGAGCAGGGCGCGCCAGCGGTCATCGATGCCGGGGAGCTCGAAGTCCGCTGCATCTATCACCGTGAGCTTGTCGGTGTGCTGCTCGGCAAATCGAGCGACGCGCAGGTCGAGGTCGCGTGTGGCTCCCTCCCCCACCAGCAGCGTGAGGGGCACGCCGGGCTCGAGCAGCTCGAGGGTCCCGTGGAAAAAGTCCGGGCTGCTGACCGACTTGGTGCGGATCCAGAGGCTCTCCTCAAGCACGCACATGGCGTACGAATAGCACACCGGCCAGAGGTCGCCGGAGGCCACCCAGATGTGATACGGCTCGGCGTGGTAGGCATGTGCATACGCCACCGCGCGCTCATCGAACTGCTTGCGCACCGCGTTGAGCGCGCCGCCGAGCGACGCCAGGTTGTCCGCGAAGTCGGCATAGTCGGCAAAAGACCCGCGATCCGCCAACAGCCTGCCCACGAAGAGATAGAAGGGGAGCTCCAGAGGGCGACCGTCGCCGAAGTGGAAGTCGTAGTCGGACAGCTCCGCGAGGGGCGATGCGTCCGGGCCCGTAGACGAGAAGATCCTCGCGCCACGTTCCTTGAGCCAACGGGCCGCCGCGACCGTCTCCACCGTGTCACCCGACTTGCTCGCCATGAGCACGAGCGTGCCGGGACCCACCATGTTGCATCCCGCCGCCATGAGCTCCGCCGCATGCACGCTCCTCACGGGCAGGTCGCTCATGCGGTCGATCATCAGCGCAAAGGGCTCCATCGTCGCCAGCGACCCGCCGACGGAGCACACGAGCACGTTTGTCACGCCGTCCTCGTACGCCCTGTCTGCCATAGCCTCGAGCTCGGCGCGGCGCGTATAGACGATGTCGGCACGGCGAAGAAAATCCTGCTCGTCGAAATTGACCATATCAGCCATACATACCTCCAATGAAAGGGCGAAGGAACGCCGTTGGCACTTCTTCCTGGCACATACAATAGGAGACTATGACTGGTTTACAATATGTATTTACTTATTGACATAATAACGTTATAAATTGACTGTTTTTGTTAGCATGTATTTCTTTTTTAGTTTGCCGGGCATCTAAAAGCCGAGCATTCCGCTCGTCGCCCTATTTCACCAGATGACTCGGAATCAGTTCCTCCAGCATGAGGGTCCCCGTGTAATAAGACCAGGTAAACTCGACGATCTGGTTCGCTTCCGTACGCGAGACCTGCCGGTAGCGCAAGATGGGCGCGCCTTCCTCGACATCCAGGAGAGGCGCGACAGCTCCGTTCGCGAGGACCGCCTGCATCTGAGACCGCGCGGAAAACACGGGGGAACCGCACTGGCTCATGGCGTAATACAGGCTAGTGTTGTTGAAGTCGTACGCGTCCAGCCCGGGGTACAGCGCGCATGGGATGTAGGTCTCGAGGAAAAACCGGGGCTCCCCGTCGAGGTAGCGCAGGCGGACGAGCTTGTACACCTCCTCGCCCGGCGCAATATCCAGCGCCTCGGCGGCTTCTTTCGATGCGGGGCACCGATGAAAGACGATCACGTTTGTCGTGACGGTCTTGCCGATATCCCTCATCTCATCGACGAAGCTGCGCAGCTCATGATGATAGTACTGGCCGGATGTCGGGATATGGACCACCGTCCCGCGGCGGCGGCGGCGCTCCACAAACCCCTCGTCGGACAGCGTCTGCAACGCCTGCCGGACCGTCGGGCGGCTCACGCCGTACAGTTCGGCGAGCTGCGCCTCGGTCGGCAGGAGGTCGCCCTCTTTGTAGGTGCCGTCCTTAATCTTGCCCAGGAGGTCTTCCCTGATCTTGCTGTAAAGCGTCGCCATGGCGCCACACTCCAAATGCAGTTCATGAGCCGACAGACCGCTGGCCTTCGACGACGTCGTCCGTGGGCATCGTCCCGCCGGCAAGCGTCCAGTCGGGCAGGCTACCGCTCCACGGCTCCGGACGGGGCATTACTCCGTAATTGCGGCGGTAGGCTTTTATGTCATTACAAATTATGTTACCCTTCACAGGGTCTTATTGCCACTATCTGGCTTCTTGGTATTTCGTCTTCCGGAAGGAAACCCATGGCACGCTACACGCTCGACGGCTTCGCCCGCCTCGTCGACCACACCAACCTCCACCCCGACGCCACCGAGGACGACATGCGGCGCCTGTGCGACGAGGCCAAGAAATACCACTTCAAGATGGTCGCGATCAACCAGACGCAGTCCGCCTTTTGCGCGCGCGAGCTGGCCGGCACCGATATCGATACGGGCGCCGCGATCGCCTTCCCGCTCGGACAGACCTCGATCGCGGCCAAGACCTTCGAGACCCGCGACGCGCTCGCGCAGGGCGCCAACGAGATCGACTACGTCGTCAACCTCACGCAGGTCCGCGCGCACAACTGGGACTACGTGACCGAGGAGATGCGCTCCATCGTCGCCGTCTGCCGCAAGGCGGGCGTGCCGTCCAAGGTCATTTTCGAGAACTGCTTCCTCACCGAGGAAGAAAAACTCGGCCTCTGCCGCGTGGCACGCGAGGTGGAGCCGACCTTTGTGAAGACGTCCACGGGCTTTGGCACGGGCGGCGCGACCGTCGAGGACGTCGAGCTGATGAAGGCCAACGTCGGGCCAAACGTACAGGTCAAGGCAGCGGGCGGCATCCGCACCGCCGACGCTTTCCTCGCGATGGTCCACGCCGGCGCCACCCGCATCGGGTGCTCCGCGGGCATCCCCATCATCGAGGAGCTGCGCCGTCGCATGGAGGCCGACGGCGTCGACGCGCTCGAGGTGTAGTGCAAGCGCGTGTCACTCCCCCGTCACCTGTCACCCCGTGGCACCCCCGCTGGCGTGACACTCCCCCGTCACCTGTCACATAAAGAGGGGCGCCGAGTCTTTCCCGGCGCCCCTCTTCTGTAAACGTTTGTCTTGTCGCAGACCGCGGATTTACTCCTCGACCAGCTCGAACATGTCGGGGCCGACGCCGCAGACGGGGCAGACGTAGTCCTCGGGCAGCTCGGGCGTATCGACGGTAACCTCAAAACCACAGACGGTGCAGCGGAACGTGTAAGTCTTCTCGTCAGCCATTGTCGGCTCCTCTCTCGACGGTGCGCGGATGCGCAGCGCGTTGTGCGCTTGTGGGTAGTATACCCTGCCGGCCGTGAGGCGGGGAAGACAAACGCAGCGGGTCGCACCTGTCTTTCAAGGATGTGCCGCAGACGCCGACGGGAGACGCCCATCCCGTACGAAACGCCGAAAGAGGGGTCTATTTCTCCAGTCCCCGTCAGGGCCACGCCATCGGAAGGCCTCCGATTCTCGGCCTCCGCCAGCCTACCGACTGCGCTCCTTGAGTGCGCGCTGGATGTCGCGGTCAACCTGGCGCGCGGCGAGGTCGTGGCGCTTGTCATAGAGCTTCTTGCCGTGGCCGAGCCCAACTTGGACCTTCACGCGGTTGTGCTCGTCGAAGTACATCTGCAGCGGCACGACCGCCGTGCCCTTGTTACGGAGCTTCTCGTCGAGGTAGGCAATCTGGCGCTTGTGCATCAGCAGGCGGCGCCGACGGTCGGGGTCGACGCCCCAGGCGCTGCTATACGTGTAGGGATGGATGTGCATGCCCACGAGCCAGAGCTGGCCGCCGCGCACCACGCAGTACGTGTCGGTGATCTGGGACGGGCGCTCGCGCAGGCTTTTGACCTCGCTGCCAGCGAGCTCGATGCCCGCCTCCCACGTCTCGCCGATCTCGTAGTCGTGACGGGCGGTGCGGTTGCGCGCGATGACCTTGATCTGGCGCTGATCGGCTTTATTGGGCATCGCCGTCGCTCCTCTCGGGCGCGCCAGAGGAAGAAGAACCGGCGCAATCAGGCTCGGCGGGCTCGGCAGCTGGCGCAGGCTCCCTTTCGTTCTCGTCCTCGCGCAGGAGATGCAGCAGCGCCATCGCCGCGTCCTGGCCCACGAGGTCGCGGGCGCGTAGGGTGAGGCGGGTCGCGAGGTCGCGCTGGCCCAGGTCGGCCGCATCGCTCGCGCACAGCAGCAGGCAGATGGCGATCTCGGCGTTGGCGCCGTCGGGCAGGCCCTCCGCGGCGAGCACGTCGCGGGCCTCGGCGTCGGTCAGCCCGTCCGGGTCGTGGTCGGTGCCGCGGGCCTGGTCGACCGCGGCGTCCGTGGCGCCGTCGCGCGCGTTGAGCCGCCGCGCCGCCCGCAGCGCCGCCGCCTCCGCGCGCGGCTTCTGCTCTACCTCGAACCAGCCGGCAAAGTTCACAAACGCGCGCGCCAGGTGCCTGACGTCGCTCGCGCGCTCAAAGACCGAGTATGTGAGCGCCAGGTACTCCTTCACGTCGCCCGACACGCGGTAGAGGTCCGCGAGGTTGAGCCGGTGCTCGCAACCCATCGGGTTCCAGCGGACGGCCTGCGTCAGCGCACGGCGGGCGGCGTCGTAGTCGCCCAGGCGCACCTCGGCAAACCCCAGGTCGCCGTACAGGCGCTCGAGCGGTTCACCGACATCGCGCAGCTCGCGTGGGTCGTTTTCCACGCGGCGGTACGCGAGGCGCTCAAAGATCGTGGGGAAGCTGAACCACTGCAGCTCGTCGGTCGTCGGGCAGTTGCGGTCGACGTACTCCTCGGCGTCCTCGGCGAGGCGCGCGAGCAGGTCGGCCGCGAGCTGGTCCTCGCCGTTGACGAGGAGGCCCTCGGCGCGGTTGAGCTCGTCTTCCATGGTGCTATGTGCAGGCATAAAAACTCCTTCTGGATGCGTGTGGCTAGTCTACCCCACTCGGCGCGCGGCAAGACGGACGGTGCGCTAGCGGCGGCCGCCCGAGAGCGCGAAGTCGATCTGGCCTGTGGCAGCGTCTGCGCGCACGACGCGAACGGCGACGCGCTGGCCCACGCGCCACATGCGGCCGGACTCCTCCCCCACGAGCGCCATGCGCGCGTCGTCGTACACAAAGTACTCGTCACCCAGTGCGCGCACGGGCAGCAGGCCCTCGGCGCACGTGTCGTCGAGCTCGACGAAGAGGCCGAAGCGCTCGCAGCCCATCACGACACCCGAGAAGTCCTCGCCGATGTGGTCCGCGAAGAGCTCGGCCATCTTGAGCTTTTGCGTCGCGCGGGCGGCCGCGTCGGCGGCGCGCTCGATGTCCGAGCAGCTCCGGCAGATCTGCGGCAGCTGGCGGGCGACCGCGTGCTGCTCGCGCGACTCCACGTGGCCGTGCAGCAGCGCCTGCAGCGCGCGGTGCACGACGAGGTCGGGATAGCGGCGGATCGGGGACGTGAAGTGGCAGTACGCGTCGGCACCCAGCGCGTAGTGGCCGTCGTTGTGCGGCAGGTAGACGGCGCGTTTCTGGGCGCGGAGCAGCAGTGCCGTCACAAGCGGGGCCGCCGAGGTGCCCGCCGCGGCGCGCAACACATCCTGCAGGGCAAAGGGACTGCCCGCCACCAGCGCCGCCTCCTCGCCCGGGTCGACGACCCCCAGCTCGCGCAAGACGGGCAGCGTCCCCTTGAGGTCGTCGGGCGCGGGGCGCTCGTGCGTGCGGAAGGGCGCCGGTACCTCGGCCTGAGCCAGCATGCGGGCCACGGCCTCGTTGGCGAGCAGCATGGCCTCCTCGATCAGACCGGTCGCGCGGGTGCGCTCGCGGACCGAGACGCCCGTGGGGCGACCGTCGGCGTCGAGCGTCACCTTGGTCTCGCGCGTGTCGAAATCGACGGCGCCGCGCTCGCGCCGCCGCTCGCGCCGCAGCCTGCCGATCTCGTCGAGGATGCGCAGCGTCTCGGCCACATCTGGCGGACAAGCGTGTGCCACTCCCCCGTCACCCGTCACGTCTCGTGCCACTCCCCCGTCACCTGTCACGTCGTGTGCCACTCCCCCGTCACCTGTCACGTCAAGCAGCGCGTCCACGGTGTCGTAGTCGAGGCGCGCGTGGGAGCGGATCACCGCGGGGAAGGCCTCGGCCGAGACCACGTCCGCCCGCGCGTTCAGCTCCATGCGGACGCTCATCGTGAGGCGGTCCTCGCCGGGCCGCAGGGAGCACAGGTCGTTGCACAGCCGCTCGGGCAGCATCGGCAGCACGCGGTCGACCAGGTAGACCGAGGTGGTACGGCCGCGCGCCTCCAGGTCGATCGGGCTGTCCCAGGGCACGTAGTGGCTGACATCGGCGATGTGCACGCCCAGCTCGTAGCCGCCGCCGTCCAGGAGCCGCGCGCTCACCGCGTCGTCGAAGTCGCGCGCGTCGGTCGGGTCGACGGTCAACGTGAGCTCGTCGCGCAGGTCGCGGCGGAGCGGGTCGGCAGCCAACGCGCGGTCGACGTCGAGCGTCAGACCCTCGGCCTCCGCGAGCGCGGCGGGCGAAAACGCCGTCGCGAACCCATACGACGCGATCACGGACTCCACGCCCAGGTCGAGCTCCTCGGTGCTGCCGAGCCGCGCGTCGATCGTCACGACGCCGGCGCTGCGCCGGTCGGGGTACTCCAGGATATGCACGCGCACGACGTCGCCCGCCCGCACGCCGCAGCGCGCCGCGCTCGTATCCTCGGGCAACACAAAGAAGTCGTGGCGCAGGCGGGCGTCGAGCGGCCGGACCACGCCCAGCGGATCGGCCACGTCGTAGGTACCGACGAAATCCGCTGTGGCACGCACGACCACATCACGCACGACCGCCACCAGCTCGGGCCCGCCGCGCCGCACGAGAGACACGCGGACCTCGTCGCCGTTCATGGCCTCGCGCAGCCCGCCGCGCGCGACGGCAAAGACGCCCTCTGCGGTCTCGACCGTGGCACGTCCCTTGCCCGACACGCGCAGCGTCCCCTGCACGACCGGGGACGGCTTGCGTGTGCCCCGCTGATTGCGCGGGCGGTACGCCCGTCTTTTTCCCATGCTTCCCCTCCAATAAGACAATCGGTGCGCCCGCACACGTCACGCCCCGGTACAGCGTATGTCCGTCTTCACAAAAAAGGGCGGCACGACCTCTGCCGCACCGCCCGGACCGTACCTAGTATGTACCCAGCCTAGACCTTGAGGTAACGCCTCATCGCGATGGCCGAGCCGAGCAGGCCGAGGATCAAGCCCACCAGCAGCAGGGCGCCGTAGGTGGCGTAGGTGATCCGGTTCGGGATCTGGAACGACAGGAAGGACATCGCATTCTGCAGGCGCGGCAGCAGTGCGCCCGTCGCGGCATGGAGCGCGACGATCGCGAGGATCGCGCCGATCAGCGCCTGGATTGCGGCCTCGGCAACAAAGGGCCCGCGGATGAAGCTGTTGTTGGCGCCGACCAGGCGCTCGATGGCGATCTCGCGGCGGCGCGCCGAGATGGCCAGGCGGATGGTGTTGTTGATGAAGATAAAGGCGACGAAGGTCAGCATCACGACGAGCGCGACCGTGGCGATACGGATGTAGTAGGTCACGGAGAAGAGGCGCTCAACCGTCTCGCGGCCGTAGAGGACCGAGGCCGAGACGTTGTCGGGATCGTCGCAGACCGCCGCAAAATCGCTGTCGGCCGTGAGCTTGTCGGCAACAGCCGAGACCTGCTCAGGGTCGCTCAGCTTGATCACGAGGGAGGCGGGCACGGGGTTCTCGCCGTCGAGCGCGGCCACGGCCTCGTTGGCGTTGCGGTTGCTCATCGTGTTGCGGTACTCCTCGAGCGCCTCGTCCTTGCTCTTGTAGGTGACGGACTCGACGTTGTCCCAGCCCTGGACCTTTTGCTGCAGGGCATCGACGGCCGCCTGGTCCGCATCGTCGGACAGGAAGGCCTGGATTGTCACGCGGTCCTCGACGCTGCCGACGAGGCCGGACAGCATCACGCTGCCCAGGACGAAGGTGCCGATGACAAAGAGCGAAAGGAAAATGGTGACGATGGCGCCGAGGCTGGTGCCGAAGTTGCGGCGGATATGGCGGAACGCCTCGCGGATGGAATAGCGGAAATTATAGAGCCCCATAGTAGCCGTAGCCTCCCCTCTCCTGGTCGCGGACCACGTGGCCCGCCTCGAGCGCGATGACGCGCTTGCGCATCGAGTCGACCATCTCGCGGTCGTGGGTCGCCATCACGACGGTGGTGCCCGTGCGGTTGATGCGGTCGAGCAGCTTCATGATGCCCAGCGAGATGGCCGGGTCCAGGTTGCCGGTCGGCTCGTCGCACACCAGCAGCGGCGGGCGGTTGACCATCGCGCGGGCGACGGCCACGCGCTGCTGCTCGCCGCCGGAGAGCTGGTCGGGGAAGCTGTCCATCTTTTCCTCCAGGCCGACGAGGCGCAGCACCTCGGGCACCTGGACCTTGATGACGGAGCGGGGCTTGCCGATGCACTCGAGGGCAAAGGCGACGTTTTCATAGCATGTCTTGTCGGGCAGCAGTTTGAAGTCCTGGAATACGCAGCCGAGCTGGCGGCGCAGGTACGGCACCTTGCGGTTGCGCATGCGCGTGAGGTCCTGGCCGGCCACCAGCACCTTGCCCTTGGTTGCCCTGAGCTCGCGCGTGAGCAGGCGGATAAAGGTGGACTTGCCCGATCCCGAGTGGCCGACGATAAAGACGAACTCACCGGGGTAGATGTCGAGGCTGACGTCCTGCAGCGCGGGCTTGTTGGGCTGCGCCGGGTAGACCATCGTGACGTTGCGCATGGAGATGGTCGGCGTGCCGGTGCGCTGCACCTCGACGGCGGGGGCGCTGCCCAGCTCGTCGTAGATGTTGCCGCCGCCGTCCGGGGTCGCGACGTCGGCCGACGCGGTCTGGGCGTGGACGGCCTCGGGCTCGCCCGGGTCGGTCGGCTCGGCCAGCGGGTCGGGGATGTTGGCGCGCGCCGAGACGGTCACGTCGGCGGGCGCGATGATGTCGAACGGGTCCGCATACGGGTCCGCGTCCGCCGCCACGGCAGGGTAGGCCTCCTGCGCAGGCATCGGCGCCATCGCGGAGGATGCGTCGAGCGGTTGTTGAGCGGTATCCGCGACGGGAGCAGGCTCGGTCACATCGGCGTCGAGCGAGGCAAACGCCTGCTCCTGCGCTGTGTCCGTGCCGAATACGCCCTCGTCCGTTTCGCCCTGTCGCTCTGAGCTGCGAAAGTGATGTGCCACAGGTACTCCTTTGTTCTATTCGCGACATGGACAGACGGCAATATCTTAGCAAAAGAGCCAGGACTCCCCTTAATGCTCACAGAGAGACGAGAAGACAAACAGGCGGTAGCACCCCGTGCGACACCCACGCGCTAGAAGCGCACCGTGTAGGTGGCACGATCCTCCGGGGTGAGCGACACGTTGTACTCGATGACGGCCCCGGCGACGTCGTAGCTCAGGCCGCGCACCGTCAAAGCCACCGTACCCGCCGGCACCCCCAGATGGCGCGCCTCGCGTGCCGCCAACGTGGAGACGCCCATCTCCTCGCGCACGCGGGAGACGGCGTGGCCCAGGCGGGCGTACGAGTCGTAGAGCGAAAAGACGGACGGGTCTACATATTCGATACCCGGGACCGTCGAGCAGGGTATGAGGGTCTGTTCCAGAGAGCGGGGGCTGCCGTCCACCACGTTGATACGGCGCAGGCTGACGAGAAGGTCATCCTGCCCCACACCAAAGAGGTAGGCATAGAGCGGGCCCGCCTCGCGAAGCCCCCAATCGATGATGCGCACCTCGGCCTCGTGCATGCGCTGCTGCTGATGGGCACGGAAACCCTGCGGCGGACGGGAGGTAATCCGCGCGTCCCCCACGACAAAGGCGCCTTTGCCCTGCACGCGACAGACGAGACCCTCCTCCACCAGGCCGTCGATAGCGCTGCGGGCCGTCAGGCGCGTGGTGTCGTAGGCAAGCGCCAGCTCGTTTTCCGACGGTATCGTGCCCCCTATGGGGTAGGTGCCATCCTCGATACGGCCACGCACGTCTTCCCGGATGACCAGATACTTTGGCCGTGCCGATATGTCCTTTTCGTCTTTCATCAACGCCCGCTATCCAAAGAAGTCGTCGACCGTCGTATCGCTCACGATCGCCATGCGCCCGGGCACAAACACCTCGCGGTAGCACTCCACCGGCACCAAGCCATCGTCGCGGTTGGTGCCCTCCACGCACAGGGTCGGCATACCCTCCTCCACGGCCAACAGACCTGCCTCCTCCGCAGAGACATGCTCGACCGACACCTTGGCGACGTTGTGATGGGCCACGATGCCGTAGTCCTCCTCGAGCACGCAATAAAGCGAGGTGGTCGCGTAATCATAGCGCTCGAGGCCGGGACAGCGCACCAGGTTGAGCCAGGAATCCTGCAGGCAAACCGGGTTGCCGTCGGCCATGACCAGCCGCCTGAAGCGATAGGCGTCGTCACCCTCGAGGATCTCCAGCCGAGCCGCCACGGCGGGCCCCGCCGCCTCGACCGCGGCGGAAAGGATCCGGTAGGAGGGCTTCATTCCCGCCTTGCATATGCTGACGTTGAAACCCTCGTCGCGCTGCAGAACGAGCTCTGGCGGGTGAGGCAACACATAGTTGCCCGAGCCCCACTTGCCGTCGAGCACCCGCAGCTCACCGAGGGCACCGAGGGCACCGCGCAGGCTGGTGCGCGAGACGCCCAGCTGTTCGCAGAGCTCGCGCTCGGGGGGCAATGCCTGACCCGCCGGTATCCGCTCCTGCAGTATGAGCGCCAAGACACCCTCCAATGCCCGCTCACGCGGGGAGGCATCATTGCGTGTCATCTCAGCAGCGCCTCGATCTCACTCTCGAGTTCCGCAAAGTCGGAGCAGGTGAGCTCCACGGCCGACGGGTCGTGCGGAGCGCCCGCCTCATCGCGCGCGAAGTGTACCACACGCATGCCGGCGCGCGCCGCCGCCTCGACGCCGTAGGCAGAGTCGTCCACGGCGAGCAAGTCGACCGGCCGCGCACCCAGGCGCGCGCACGCCTCCAGGTAGATTGCCGGGTCGGGCTTGGCGCGCTCGCAGTCGCTGCCCGTGACCACGGCGTCGAAACGGTCGCGCAGACCCGTCTGGTCCAGCATGGCGTTGACGTCAGGGGCCAGGCTGGAGGATGCCAACGCCAGCCTCAGGCCGCGCGCCTTGAGGCTGTTCAGCGCCTCGGGTGCGCCCGGCATCACAATCGCCGCATAGTCGATGGGATTCCGCATGACGTACTCGCGCTTGCGGCGTCCTGCGACCTCCGGGCTCACCCCCATGATGCGGCCCAGCACCACATTCTCGACCTCGTCGCTAGCACCGTAGAGCTCACGATAGGAGGCGTCATCCAGCTCATAGCCGTAGTCGGCAAGGACACCCTTGTGTATGTCGTGCCAGGCGCGCTCGCTCTCCACCAGCACGCCGTCCATATCAAAGACAACCCCTGCGATACCCCTGGCGCCCATGGGTCCACCTTCCGCACGTCACTATATCGCTTACAATACAAGATGCTAAGATTATAATACCAATTAACCAGTCACTCGAGCCATAGGCGAGATCCGCTCCGCAGACGGCCCGCTATCGAAGGGAGCACGCATGCCACAGCCCGAAGACATCACGATGATGACCTACATCAAGGAATCGCCCGCCCAGATCGCCGACAACGTCCGTCGCCGCCGCGAGCTGACACAGCCCCTGGTCGAAGCCTACCTGGCCGGCGATTTCCGCAACATCTGGATCGTGGCCTGCGGTTCGAGCTCCAATGCCAGTTGGTGCGCGGCCCCCTTCATGCGCCGCTACCTGGACCGCGACGT
>OMWE01000005.1:102882-109068 GCA_900314685.1 uncultured Actinomycetes bacterium
CCCCCAAGCCCGACACGCTGTGCTTCGTGGTCTCGCAGTCGGGCTGCTCCACCAACTCGGTGGAGGCGCTCGACAAGCTGCGCCGGATGGGCCGCCCCGCCATCGGCCTCACGGGCAATGTGGAGGGTGACTTCAAGGACCACGCCGACGTGCTCGTGGACTGGGGTGTGGGTACCGAGGTCGTCGGCTACGTCACCAAGGGCGTTGCCACCCTTGCCGAATTCCTCATGCTCTTTGCCCTGGAAGCGGGCCGCGCGCAGGGCAGCGTGAGCGATGCCGAGTACGACTCGCTCGTGGCACAGCTGGAGTCGGTACCCGCCGTCCATGAAGAGGTGCAGGCGCGCACGTCCGCCTTCTACGACCTGCACCGCAGGGATTTCCTGTCCATCCGCACCAACTACGTGTGCGGCTTCGAGCAGGCTTATGGCATCGCCTGCGAGGGTGCGCTCAAATTCGGCGAGACCATCAAGATCCCGTCCTTTGCCTTCGAGGCCGAGGAGTACAACCACGGGCCGAACCTGCAGCTCACTCCCGCCTACACGCTCTTCTTCGTAGACGATCTCAGCCAGGGCTCGGCCCGCATGCACCAGCTCTACCAGGCGGCACGGCATGTGTCCGACCACGCCTTCTTCCTGTCTGGGGATGCGGCGCAGGGCGACCCCAACGTCTTCGAAATCCCGGCTGACCGTCCCGCCGAGGCCCTGCTGGAGCCCCTCTACCTGCTGCCCTTCTTCCAGATCTGCGCCTACCGCGCCACCGACGAGCTGGGCACCTGGGAGGAAAACCCGCTCCTCAAGGAGGCCAAGAAGTACGCTCCCTCCAAGACCGAGAACATCCTCAAGGTCATGCCGTTGCTGTAAGCCGTGCCGCGACCGGTCGGCCGTCCATCGTCCGATGCCAAAGGGGCGGATCCAATGGGACCCGCCCCTTTTCCTTTCCTTGTTTGCATACGCCCAGCCGTCGCGGCGTACGACGCCGGCGGCTATATGCCGTCGGAGAAATCGTCCTCTTCCTCGGCTGGCTCGTCGAGCGTGAACTCCAGGACAGACGCCTTGCCCGTCTCTATGGCCTGCTCGGTCAGCTCGTCCAGAGTCATACCGTCGCGCTGCATGCAGGTCTCCACCAGCATGCCCAGGTTGAGCCCCGCCACGACCCGCACATTGCCGCGCGGGATGCCCAGCATAGCAGCTGTCTTGAAGGGCGAGCCGCCCACGAGGTCGCACAGCACCAGCACGCCGTCGCAGCCCGCAAGCTGATCGAACGCCGCCGTCATGTCCAGCCCGAGCTGATCGGTACCCGAGAGCGACGTGAAGTCGACCGCAACGAAGTCCTGCTGGGGTCCGGCGATGAGCTCTGCCGCACTCGTCATGCCGGTGGCAAAGTGCCCGTGCCCCGTAACGATGATTCCTACCATACTGCCCGCCTTCCCGGCGGATCACCTCCAAATATAAGGGGTTCCGATGAGACCCATCGAGCCTTGCGGGACCTCGTCGGGTCCAATAAAAACGAGGTCCCGGGCCTGCGCACGCTGGACCCGGGACGCTATCAACACCAGACTGTGTGTCTTGCCAGCAAGCTTACATCCAGCCAAGCAGCGACATCAGCAGGCCAAAGAGGATGACGCAGCCGATAACGGCGATCGTGTTGGCGTTCTTCTTCTTGAAGAGCCAGTAGATCAGGAAGACCGTCGCGAGCGGCAGAATATTGGGCAGGAGGTTGTCGAAGACCGACTGCACCGTGGTAGAGCCGACGCCGAAGACCAAGTCCTCGGAGAAGGCGATGCTCACGTAGCTGGGGATGAGGGCGCCGATGACCATGGTGCCCAGGATGCCCGCCGCACGGGTGAGGTACTCGGTGGACTGACCGATGCTCTCGACGGTACGGTTGCCCAGGCTATAGCCGAGGTGGGCAAACCAGATGCGGGAGAAGCCCACGAGCAGGTAGACCGCGATGTAGACCAGCGGGCCAAGCACGGAGCCGTTGCTGCCCAGCGAGCAGGCGATGCCCGCGGTGATGGGCAGTACCGTGAACCAGAAGATGGAGTCGCCGATACCGGCCATGGGGCCAAAGAGGCCGTTGCGGACGCCCTCGATCGTCTTGCGGTCGACGCCCTTCTCCTCCATGGAGAGGACCATGCCCTGCAGCAGCGTCGCCATGTGCGGCTCGGTATTCATGAACTCCATGTTGTAGGTCATGAACTCCTTGAGGTCCTCGGGCGAGTCGCCATAGATCTTCTGGAACATCGGGAGCATGTTCATGGTCCAGCCGGGGGCCTGCATGCGCTCGAAGGAGAAGGCGATCTGCTCAAAGATAGAGTTGAGACCCAGCTGGGTGAGGTCCTTGTCGTCGAGCTTGTTCAGAGGCTCGCCCTTCTTATTCAGGGGAGTATCCATCTCATTAGATGCCATCGATATCACCACCGTCGTTCAATTGGGCGTTTGCCACAGCGTCGTCAAGCTTCTTCTGGTGCGAGTAGTCGATATAGGCGAGCGCAGCACCGGCGATAGCGACGGGCAGGACGTTGGGCATCGTCAGGAAGGTGGCCATGATGAAGCCCAGGGCAAGGTACGGATAGGTCTCGGGCTTGAGGGTGGTCAGCAGCAGCATGGAGAGGCCGACTGCAGGAAGGATGCCGCCCGCGACCTCCAGGCCGTGGATGACCCACTGCGGGAAGGAGTTGACAAAGACCTGGATGGGACCCTGCAGCGCATACGAGCACAGGAAGAGGAGGAAGGCTACAACGACGCTCTTGAACAGTGTCGCGGCGATGACCGTGCTATTAAACTTCTTGACGTCGCCCTCCTTGGCGCAGACGTCGAGACGCTCGGGCACAAAGGAGTACACGGTGTTGAAGAGGATGCCGACCGCCTGTGCGAGCAGCGCGAAGGGATAGGAGAGGCCCAGTGCCGCCTCGGGGCTCTGGCCCGTGGTGTAGGCAAGCACGACCGTCATGACACCAGCGAAGAGGGGATCGGGCGGGACGGTGCCGCCGACGTTGGTCATACCCAGGTACGCGAGCTCGGTGACGACACCGCACTGGACGCCCAGAACCGGGTTGCCCA
The DNA here is from genome assembly GCA_900314685.1 of uncultured Actinomycetes bacterium. Classification (GTDB taxonomy): domain Bacteria; phylum Actinomycetota; class Coriobacteriia; order Coriobacteriales; family Atopobiaceae; genus Olegusella. The sequence goes on from OMWE01000005.1 coordinate 105,945, forward strand.
GGATGATGCCCGTGAAGAAGGTGCAGACCATAGGTCTGAACCAATAGAACGCCTCGGTCTGCTGATCAATCGAGCATATGAAGCCGACGATCAGAATCAGCAGGCCTTGACCCAACGTTAGAGCCATACACAGCCTCCTAACAACATGTCGACGCGCACGCCGACGCCCAACCGGTGGCGCGTGGCCTCCGGATGTTACCGAACAAAACTATCGATGAGATGCCGCGGGGGACGATTCCCGACTAGAGGCCGAGGTTCTCGATCCTCTTATCCGTGGGCAGCAGCTGGATGTAGAACTTCACGCCCCTGTCGGCCATGGCCTTGAAGTCGGCCAGGTCCTGGTCGTCAACGTATACATGGGGCTCGTGCCAGGTGTGCTTGCCCTCGCCCACGTGCATGTTGCCGATATTGACCTCTTTGATGGGCACCCCGCCCTCCACGATACGGCGGAGGTCCTGGGGGTTTTGGACCACTAGGAAGATGTGCTGACGCGGGCTGGCCTTACCGATGACATCGATCGTCTTTTGGATGGAAAAGAAGCGAATCCCCACGCCGTTGGCCTTGGCGGTCATAGACATGAGCGACTGCATCATCTTGTCTTGGGAGGCTTCGTCGTTTGCCACCACGAGCAGATTGGCTCCGCAGGCAACGGTCCAGGCAGCGCCGACCTGTCCGTGCACCAGGCGGTTGTCGATCCTCGTAAGCACGATATCAGGCGTAGGCAAGGTAACCCCCTTCTCCCCCGGCGGGCCTATGCGACGCCAGGCCCCACCGCCCTTCATTCAGGACAGCGTCATCTTAACACGTTCTTCCTCACAATTTTTTCAAACCTTCGACTTTATCTATTTTTAATACCACTTATTCGAAATCAATGCCACTTTTGGTGTTTTTAATACCAATTGACCTTGTTGGGCGTATGATGGAAATCGCTGCGAAACCATCCGGAAAGGCAGACTCGTGGGACAAGGAATCAGAGCGACCGTATTGACCATCCTGGCGGTCTTTGTGCTGTCGTCAATCGCGGCTCAGCGCGTACGCGCACATGCCCAGAGCCTCATGGCCAGCGGTCTGGCCGCCGATACCCTCGCCTACCTGAGGCGTTGGTACGTGCGGATGCTCCTGCCCCGCTACAACTACCAATACCTGCGCCTCAACGCGGCAATTGCGGCAGCTGACGACGAACAGGCGGAGTCTGCGCTTAAGGTACTGTTGGCGACCAAGTCCAAAGGCCAAACGCGCCTTGACATCCTACTGCGAGCCGCCCATTACTATCTCGGCAAGGGGCGCTATCCCGAAGCCCGCACCGCAATCGACGAGATAGAGGGCATGAGCGAAGGCAAGCCCATGGCGGAGAGCCTTGAAACCACCTACGCCATCCTCGCCGACGGCGATTGGTCGCATATCGCCGAGATGGAGTCGCGGCTGAGGGACACAACCGACGCCGAACGCCCCTCGCTTCTCATGCTCCTCGCCCAGCAGTATGACAATAAGGGCGACCACAAACAGGCTGAGCACTACCGTCACCTCATGCGGGAAGGCCTCGACTGGTCGCCCAAGCGTCCGTAGAAGACTGACCCCCCTGCGGAATCGGCCCGCAGGGGCCGCCCGCGGGCCGATTCGCCCTATGTCTCTAGAACCCGGGCCACTCCGGCTCGGTCCATGTGTCACGCGCGGCAATCGCGAACGTCTGCGCATGGCGCACAAGACACACCTCTCCGCCGTCCAGCAGCAGGTAGGACGAGTCGCCCGTCCGCTTGCCCTCGCTGTCGCACATGGACATCGTGTCGCAGAAGCACAGGCGGACGCCTTGCGCAGAACCGTCTCCGGAAGCCGCTGCGAGCCCTCCCCCGTCACCTGCGCCTGCGACGGACCCGGGGGCAACACCGGCGTGGAAAAGACGAACGGTCTCGACCGCCGTGTGGCCGACCGCCTGGTCGACGGGATACGGGTCGGCTATCAGGTCTTCGGGCTCGCCGTGGCACCCGAGCGGGTCGTCGCGCAGGGTCACCCAGCCAGCCGTATCGACCGCGTCGGCAACGGCTGCGGCATCGAGTCCCGCCGCTATTCCCGCTGCCTCCGCGCCCGCGAGCGTCACGCCGGCATGCGTGAGCAGCCACCCCTCCGCCGCCGTCGCCCAGGCAAAAAGCCCGCGCCGTCCCTCGATCGCCTCGCGCACGGCCGGCGCGTACTCAAAGGGTCCCGTCAGGATCTCGGGGTACTCGGGATGCTCCTCTGCAGCCCGCACGGCATCGAGGTAGCCGGCCTCGTGGTTGCCGAGCAGGAGCGTCACGTCGCCGCGGCGCTCCGCCCACGCGACCACCCGGCGGAAGATGTCGAAGTTGGCATGTTCGTCTTCGAAAGGTGGCCAGACGGGGTCGAGATAGTCGCCCAGGCACACGATGCGCTCGGCGCCCACAGCCGATGCGGCGGCGTCGATCTCGGCCAAGACCTGCGGCTTTGCGTGGATGTCGCCAACGACCAGGACGCTCATCGGGACTCCGCGGGAGCGGCGGCTGGCGCAGGCATATCGACCGCGGGAGCCGGGTACTCAAAGGGTCCGTCGAGCTCGGCGCCGTTGGTCTGGATCACATGCTGGTACCAGTAGAAACTCTTCTTGCGCGAGCGGTCGTAGGTACCCCGGCCCTCGTCGTCGAGGTCCACGTAGACAAAGCCGTAGCGCTTGGACATCTGGCAGGTACTCATGGACACGCAGTCGATGCAGCCCCAGGGGGTGTAGCCCATCACGTCCACGCCGTCGTCGATCGCGGCGCCGATGGCGGCGATGTGGCCGCGGAAGTAGTCGATGCGGTAGTCGTCGCAGATGCGGCCGTCGGGCTCGACCGTGTCGTGGGCGCCCAAGCCGTTCTCCACGATGAAGAGGGGCAGGTGGTAGCGGTCCCACATGTCAATCAGCGAGTAGTGCAGGCCGTCGGGGTCCATCTGCCAGCCCCAGTCGGATGTGGGGAGGTAGGGGTTCTTGACGCCGGTCGTGAGGTTGCCGCCCACCTTCTCGCGCCGGTCGGCGTCGATGCTGTCGACGACCGACTGGTAGTAGCTGAAGCTGATGAAGTCCACGGGGTAGCAGGCAAGAATCGCCTCGTCGTCGAGGCCCATGTCCACGTGG
>OMWE01000047.1 GCA_900314685.1 uncultured Actinomycetes bacterium
GATGTCGGAGACTGTCGTGTAGCCGTCCGCGACAAGGCCCGCCATCACGAGCGCCGCGCCGCCGCGCAGGTCGGGCGCCTTGACCTCGGCGCCGGAGAATCCGGGCACGCCGTGCACGATCGCGTGATGGCCCTCGATGGTGATGTTGGCGCCCATGCGCTGCAGCTCGCTGGCAAACATGAACCGGTTCTCAAAGACGTTCTCGGTGATGATGCAGCTGCCCTTGGCCATCGCGAGCAGGCACATGGTCTGCGCCTGCATGTCGGTCGGAAAACCCGGGAACGGCAGCGTCTGGATGTCCGTCGGGATGAGGTCATGGTCGCGGCTGACGGTCACGCCGTCGGGAAGACGATCGATGTTCAAGCCCATGAGTTCGTATTTCTTGAGCACGAGGCCCAGATGACGAGGGTCGAAGCCGCGCACCGTCACGGGGTCCCCCACGAGGCCGCCCATCGCGATGAAGGTGCCCGCCTCGATGCGGTCGCCCACCGTCCGGTGCGTCACAGGATGCAGCTCCTCGTCCGTGCCCTCGATCTCAATCACTGGGGAGCCGGCGCCCCTGACGTGCGCGCCCATCTCGTTGAGGAGGTTGGCAAGGTCGACGATCTCGGGCTCGCGTGCCGCGTTGTCGATCGTGGTCGTGCCCTTGGCGTGCACGGAGGCCATCATGAGGTTCTCGGTCGCGCCGACGCTTGCAAAGTCCAGCGTGACGGTCGTGCCGATGATGCCATCCGGCGTCGTCGCGTGGATGTTGCCGTGGTCGATGTCGAACTTCACGCCCAGCGCCTCGAGGCCCAGGATGTGCATGTCGATCTTGCGGGCACCGATGTTGCAGCCGCCGGGCATGGCGACGATCGCCTTGCCGAAACGGGACAGCAGCGGTCCCAGGACGGCCGTCGACGCGCGCATCTGGGCGACGAGCTGGTAGGGGGTCTCCCACTTGTCCACCGCGCTGGTGTCGATGACCAGCGTGTGCTCGTCCGACACGGTGATGCTCGCGCCGAGGCGCTTGAGCACCTTGCCCATCACATGGACGTCGGCGATGTTGGGCACATTGGTCAGCGTGTTGACGCCGGGTGCCATGATCGTGGCGGCCATCAGCTTGAGCGCGGAGTTCTTGGCGCCCTCGACTGTGACCTCGCCGGTGATGGGGTGACCGCCTTCAACACGGATTGCTTCCATTTGCGTCGCCTTTCGGGAAAAGCGGCCCGCGCTGTGTTTGGCACGGGCCGCATCTCGGTACGTCTCAGTACGAATTGTACTGGCTCGGTACGTATTGTACTTATTCCTGCGGGGTTGCCTCCGCCGTGACTCCTGCCGTCTTGAGCAGCAGGTTACACCACTTGATCTTGTTGTCGTAGTACGCACGCCGGTGGTCATCGGGATCGAGCCCTTTTTTGGCGTCGAAAGCCTTCTCGCGCGTCTCGCGGACCACGTCGGGCTCGATGTCGTTGACCTCGCGCGCGTGGTCGGCAAGGATGATCACGACGTTGCCGCTGATCTCGGCATAGCCGCCCGAGATCACGACGCGACGCTCCTCGCCCTCGGCCGGGTCCACGGGATGCAGGCGGACGACGCCGTCGCCCAGGGCGCAGATCTCGGGGGCGTGGCCGGGCCAGACGCCCAGCTCGCCCGTGGGGGTCTGCAGGACGAGGCTCTTGACGGTGCCCTCGTACAGGAGCTTGTCGGGCCGCACGAAACGGCAGGTGATTGCTGCCATGGTTCGACCTTACTCCCCCGCCTTGGAGGCATCCGCGGCCATCTTGGCGGCGCGCTGGCGCACGTCGTCGATCGTGGAGGCGTAGCGGAAGGCCTGCTCGGGGATGTCGTCGCACTTGCCGTCGACGATCTCGGCGAAGGAGCGGACGGTGTCCTCGACCGTGCAGTACACGCCGGGGTTGCCCGTGAACTTCTCGGCAACGTGGAAGGACTGCGACAGGAACTGCTGAATCTTGCGCGCACGGCTCACGACCAGCTGCTGCTCCTCGGAAAGCTCGTCCATACCAAGAATCGCAATGATGTCCTGCAGATCGGAGTACTCCTGGAGGATCTCCTGCACGGCCATGGCCACGCGGTAGTGCTCCTCGCCGACGATGGAGGGGTCGAGCGCGGAGCTCGAGCTCGCCAGCGGGTCGACGGCGGGGTAGATGCCCAACGACGCGATAGAGCGGGAAAGTACGGTCGTCGCGTCGAGGTGCGTGAAGGTCGTCGCGGGGGCGGGGTCGGTCAGGTCGTCGGCCGGGACGTAGACCGCCTGGACCGAAGTGATCGAGCCCTCCTTGGTGGAGGTGATGCGCTCCTGCAGGTCGCCCATCTCGGTGGCCAGCGTGGGCTGGTAGCCGACGGCGGACGGCATACGGCCGAGCAGCGCGGAAACCTCGGAGCCCGCCTGGGAGAAGCGGAAGATGTTGTCGATGAAGAGCAGGACGTCCTGACCCTGGTCGCGGAAGTACTCGGCGGTGGTCAGGCCGGCGAGGCCCACGCGCAGACGCGCTCCGGGCGGCTCGTTCATCTGGCCGTAGACCAGGCAGGTCTTCTCCAAGACTCCGGATTCCTTCATCTCCAGGTACAGGTCGGTGCCCTCACGCGTGCGCTCGCCGACGCCCGTAAAGACGGACGTACCGCCGTGCTGCTGCGCCAGGTTGTTGATGAGCTCCTGGATCAGGACCGTCTTGCCGACGCCGGCGCCGCCGAGCAGGCCCGTCTTGCCGCCACGGACATAGGGCTCGAGCAGGTCGATCGCCTTGATGCCGGTCTCGAAGATCTCGGTCTGGGTCGTGAGGTCCGAGAAGGAGGGCGCCGGATGGTGAATCGGGTAGTACTCGACGTCGTCGGGGATGGGCTTGCCGTCGACCGGTTGACCCATGACGTTCCAGACGCGGCCGAGGGTCGACTGGCCCACCGGCATCATCATCGGGTGGCCGGTCGCCTTGACTTTGATGCCGCGCTGCAGGCCGTCGGTCGAGGACATGGCGACCGCGCGCACGACCTTGTTGGGCAGCTGCGACTCCACCTCGAGGACGGTCGAGATGTGGCCGACCGGCGTGTCCGCATCCACGGTGAGCGCGGTGTAGATGTTGGGCATGCGGTCCGTGAACTGCACGTCGACGACGGGGCCGACGATACGCACGATGGTGCCGATGCCTTTGTCGCGCTCCATCTGCATGAGGGCGGCGTCCTCGAGGACGCTGTGCTCTTGGGTAGTTTCGTTAGCCATTACTCACTTTCCTCCAATGCGCTCGCACCGCCGATGATCTCGTTGAGCTCGGTGGTGATGGAGCCTTGACGCACGCGGTTGTACGTGCGTCCGAGCGTTTCCAGGACCTCCTTGGCGTTGTCGGTCGCCGACTGCATCGCACGACGGCGTGCGCCGTGCTCCGCCGCCGCCGAGTCCAGCAGCGCGTGGAATATGACAGTCCTGATATACGCGGGAAGCAGGTAGCCCAAGACCTTGTCCGCGGAGGGCTCGAAGCGGAACTCGGGATCGTAGTGCATACCGATCTCCGAGAGCGCCTCGGGGTTGCGCGGTTTGTTGGGCATCATGAGACTCTCACGCGAGACCGGCAGGAGCTGCTCGGTGACCTGCACCTGCTCCATGCGGTTCTTCGCATGCCAGTACTTGAGGACCACGCGGTCGAACTTCTCGGCCGTGTAACCGTCCATCACGAAGGAGGCGATGCGTGCCGCCTCGTCCATGTTGGGGGTCGCAGAGATGCCCGTAAAGGACATGACCGGCGTCACGTTGCGGTACATGAAGTACTCCGTGGGCTTGCGGCCGCAGGTGATGATGGACACCTGCTTGCCCTCGGCCTGCAGGCGGAGCATGTCGCGCTCGACCTCGCGCTGGGGCATGATGTTGAAGCCGCCCGCCAGGCCGCGGTCCGAGGCGATCAGGATATACAGCACCGACTTCTCGCTGGCGTGCGTCTGGAGCAGCGGGTAATTGGACCCGCGGCTCGCGGCTGCGACGTTCGCGAGCATCTCGGTGATAGCGCTCTTGTAGGGCTCGGCCTGTTCCGCCGCCTTGAGCGCCTGCTGGATACGCGCCGTGGAAATCATCTCCATCGTGCGCGTGATCTGCATGGTGCTCTTGATGGAGGCCATACGATGCGCTATTTCACGAAGGTTTGCCATCTCGTGCCTTTACGCCTTTACGCCTGGGCGGGATCGTCGGTCTTTTCCGACATGCCCGTCACATCGAGGGTCGCCCTGTTGGGATGCTTCTCGAGGAACTGCTCCTTGAAGTGCTTGATGTGAATGCGCAGGCGTGCCTCCATCCCGTCGTCGATCTTGCCGGCGACGATTTGACGGCGCAGCGCACCGTGGTTCTCGTTCATGTATTTCGCGAGCTCGTCGCGGAAGAGGACCACATGATCGAGGTCGATGTCGTCGATGTAGTTCTCCTTGGCGGCAAAGATCGCGATGACCTGATCGGCCACCGGCAGCGCCGCGTAGCGCTTCTGCTTGAGGAGCTCCATCATGTGCGCGCCGTGGTTGAGCTGGTACTGCGTCGTTGCGTCGAGGTCGGAGCCGAACTGCGCGAAAGCCTGCTTCTCGCGGTAGCTCGCAAGGTCAAGGCGCAGTGTGCCGGCGACCTGCTTCATCGATTTGACCTGGGCGGCACCGCCGACGCGCGACACCGAGATGCCGACGTCGACTGCTGGGCGCTGACCCCGGAAGAAGAGACTCGACTGCAGGTAGATCTGGCCGTCGGTGATGGAGATGACGTTGGTCGGGATGTAGGCCGAGACGTCGCCTTCCTGGGTCTCGATAATCGGCAGGGCGGTCATGGAGCCGCCGCCGTACTTGTCGCTCATCTTGACGGCGCGCTCGAGCAGACGCGAGTGCAGGTAGAAGATGTCGCCGGGGTAGGCCTCGCGTCCGGGCGGACGGTGCAGCGTCAGCGACATCTGACGGTAGGCCACGGCCTGCTTGGACAGGTCGTCGTAGACAATCAGGACATGGCCGCCGGGATGCTCGGCATCCGCGGGGTTGCCGTCCTTGTCGTTGTACATGAAGTACTCGCCGATGGCAGCACCGGCCATGGGTGCGATGTACTGCATAGGCGCGGAATCGGCAGCAGTGGCCGAGACGATGATCGTCTTGTCCAGGACGCCGTGCGCTGCGAGCTGCTCGCGAATGCCGGCGACCGTCGAGGCCTTCTGGCCGATCGCGACGTAGATGCAGACCATGTCGGTGTCGCGCTGGTTGACGATGGCGTCGATGGCGATGGCCGTCTTGCCCGTCTTGCGGTCGCCGATGATGAGCTCGCGCTGGCCGCGGCCGATGGGGACCATGGCGTCGATGGCGAGCAGGCCCGTCTGCACAGGCTCGCAGACCGGCTGGCGATCCATGATGCCGGGGGCCTTGAACTCGATCGGGCGGCGGTGGGATGTGTCGATGGGGCCCTTGCCGTCAATGGGCTGGCCCAGGGGGTTCACCACGCGGCCCAGCATGGCGTGGCCGACGGGGATGTCCATGACGCGGCCGGTCGTGCGGCACTCATCGCCCTCCTTGATGGCGTCCACATCACCGAAAAGCACGGCGCCGACAGAATCCTCGTCGAGGTTCTGCGCAAGTCCGTACACCGACTTGCCCGTGCGCGAGCTGGTGAACTCGAGCAGCTCTCCCGCCATCGCGGTCTTGAGACCGGCGATGCGGGCGATGCCGTCGCCCACCTGTGTGACCACGGAGGCCTCGTTGAGGTCCACCGTGGTACCGATGTGCTCCAGCTGGTCGCGCAGGACGCGCATGACCTCGCTGGACTGAATACCATTACTCATCGTCTTCAACTCCGATAAAGGTGCTGCTCAGCGACTTGCGGATATTGGATAGCTGGGCGCGCACCGACGCGTCGTAGCGCTTGCCGCGCTGCTCGAGGATTATGCCTCCCAGGATGGAGGGGTCGACGCGCTCGACCAGGTACACGGGGGCGTTGAGGTCCGCCGTTGCCTTGGCCCTGACCTTGGAGCGCAGGGCGTCGTCCATGGGGACCGCCGTCGTGACCGTCACCGAGACGGTGTCGTCGCCGTGGTCCAGGATCTCCTTGTACTCCTTGGAGACTGCGTCGAGCAGGTCCAGGTCGTCGGACTGCCGCATAGAACCCAGGACCTCGAGGACCTCGGGGGAGAACTTCTGGGCATGCATCCACTGCACGAGGTCCGCGTTGGAGCGCCCCTCGGCACGGCCGGCCTCTATGAGGGCACGGGCGTACTGCTCGATCTTGTCCTTGTCCTTGGGATTAGTGCTCATCGGGCTTACCCACCTCGTTGAGGTACTTCTCCGCGAGCTTGCGCTGCTGGTCCTCGGTGAGCTCGTCGCCGATGATCTTGCCGGCGATCTCGACCGAGAGGTCCACGACGGAGCCCGAGAGCTCGATCATGGCCTTGCGGCGCTCACTCTCGAGCGCATCGCGCGACTTGGCGACTGCGGCCGAGGCCTCTTTCTGGGCACGGGCGAGCACCTGGGAGCGCTCCTGCTCGGCCTCTTTCTTGGCCTCAGCGACGATCTTGTCCGCCTGGGTATGCGCGTCGGCGAGCTGAGCCGCATAGTCCTTCTTTTCCTGCAGCGCCTCGGCCTTTGCCTGCTCCGCCGCATCCAGGTCGCCCTTGATCTTGGCCTCGCGGTCGTCGAGGGTCTTGACGATCATGGGCCAGGCGAACTTGGCGAGCACAAACCAGATGATGAGGAACGCGATGAGGGCGGGCACAAACTCGGCCGGCTTGGGGATGAGGATCTGCGCGCTATCGGGTACAGAGCATCCCGTGAGCGCCACGGCCGCCAGAGCGGCGGTCGCGAGCGCCGAGAGCCTGCGCACGCCCGACTGCGTCTTGATGTCCATGTGAGCCTCCATAACTTCGTCTCTACTTGCGCCGGTGAGTACTAGCCCATCAGTGCAACGACGAAGCCGATCAGGGCCAGAGCCTCGACGAATGCGGAAGCCAGGATAAAGACGGTGAACAGACGGCCCTGCACCTCAGGCTGGCGAGCCATCGACGTGGCGGCGGCGTAAGCAGCCAGACCAATACCAAAAGCAGCACCGATAACACACAGGCCGTAACCAATATTGCCAGTCACAATTTCCTCCTTTAACGCCGTCCGCCCCTTGCGGACACTAGACGCATTGCCTATGACAGCGGGTTTCCTTCGCCCGCGTAAGGCCATTGATGGGCCCTCGGGCCCGTGGCCGGGTACCGCAGCGGATACCCGTGCTCGACCGCCTCGCCTACTCGCCTTCCTCGGCCGAGCTGATGTACACGGCGGTGAGCAGCGTGAAGACGTACGCCTGAATCACGGCGACCAGCATCTCCACGAGATAGATGATGATAAGGACGAGGATCCATACGGCCGAGATCAGCACGTTTGGCGCGGCCGTCAGCGCGAACCCCTCGGCGAAGAGCTCGAAGAAGTTGGCTGCCAGGATGGCGAAGGTGCCCATGACGATGTGGCCCGCGTACATGTTGCAGAATAGACGGACGGCGAGCGTGATGGGGCGCAGCAGGGTCGAGAACACCTCGATGACCCAGACGACGATGGCGATGGGCGCGGCCAGGCCCGCAGGCGCGAGGCTCTTGATGTAGCCCCATCCGCCGTTGGCCTTGACGCCCATCCACACGAAGTAGATGAAGGAGACGACCGCGAGCGCCGCTGTGCAGCCGATGCTGCCCGTGCCGGGGTGCATACCCGGGATGATGCCCACGATGTCGTTGACGAGGACAAAGAAGAAAAGTGTGGCGAGGTACGGGAAGTGGCGACGCCAGCTGTCCTTGCCCAGAAGGCCGATGCAGAGGTCGTCGCGAACGAACTCGACGACGAACTCCATGCCGTTGACGAAGACGCCGTGGGGCACGAGCTGGCCAGCCTGGCGTTTCTTGAAGGCAAAGACGAGCAGGAGCAGCAGCGCGCTGGAGACGAACATCCAGAACGAGTACTGCGTGATGCCGGCCTCGAGGTTGCCGAACGCTGCCGTAGAGCTAAAGCTGTCGACTAGCTCATGCACCTCGTCGGGCAGTGCTTCAAAGACTTCCACCGTACTTCCTTTCCCCCTGCCGTGCCGCTAGGACTTGTTGGCGGCACGCCAAGCGCGGACGGCCTCCACACCCCACAGCACGAGGTAAGCGGACACCATCACGGTTCCGAACGCCAGCTCCCGGCCGGGTGCGACGATCCACACGGCCAGCAGCACGAGCGTGAGTGTGACAAACGACACGACCACGCTCAGGAGCCCAAGGTCCACACGAACGTCCTTGTACCCCTTCAGCGCCTTTTCAAACAGGTACGCTTGCGGGAGCGCTCCCGCAAGGCCGCATGCGACCGCCGCGACCCACACATACCAGTCTGTCAAGACCCTGCCCTCCTGCGATACCGCCTCCCCGCGGCGTTGACCACCGCCGCCGGGCACATTCCCGCCGTAATGTGGCAAGGCTAGAGTACTGTAGCCCTATTCATGGGAAAAATCCATTGACTCGTATCCGATTCTATTTTTGAGTCACAATA
>OMWE01000014.1 GCA_900314685.1 uncultured Actinomycetes bacterium
GGGCGGCGCGGGCGGAGCGGATGCCGCGGGCACTGCGGGCGGCACGCGCGCGAGGCGCCGCGGGCTGCTGCGCACCTTCCTCAGCTACTACCGCGGGCAGATGCACCTCTTCATCGGCGACATCGTCTGCGCCGTCGCCGTCGCGGGCATCGACCTGGCCTTTCCCCAGATCCTGCGCATGCTGACCGCGGGCCTCTTCACGCGCGGTGCCGCCGCGATCGAGGCCGTCCTTCTTTACCTCGCGCTGGGTCTGACGGGGATGTACCTGCTGCGCTTCGCGTGCCGCTACTTCGTCTGCTTCTGGGGGCACGTGATGGGCTCGCGCATGGAGAGCCGGATGCGCGAGGACCTCTTCGACGCGTACGAGCGCATGAGCTTCACGTTCTTCGACCGCAACAAGTCGGGCGACCTGATGAGCCGCCTGGTGAGCGACCTCTTCGACATCTCGGAGACCGCGCACCACGGGCCGGAGTTCCTGCTGATCGGCGCGGTGGAGATCATCGGCGCCTTCGTGATTCTGGGGCGCATCAACGCCCAGCTCACCTGCGCGATGGCCGTGGTGCTTGCGGCGCTCGTCGCGCTCAACACCGTGGCCAACCTGCGCATGCGCGCGATCTACGACGAGAACCGCGTTGCCATCTCGGGCGTCAACTCGCGCCTGGAGGACTCGCTGGAGGGCGTGCGCGTGGTCAAGTCCTTCGCCGCCGAGGACCTGGAGCGCGCCAAGTTCCGCCGCTCCAACGAGGCCTACCTCGACTCCAAGGTCCGCATGTACCGCGCGATGGGCATCTACCAGTCGCTGATCGCGGTGATGATGGGCGGTCTCAACGTGGCCATCGTCGTGATGGGCGGCTGGCTGATCGCGCGCGGGCGGATGCAGCCCGCCGACCTGGCGACCTTTGCGCTGTACACGTCGCTTTTCACGACGCCGATCACGAGCATCCTGGACTTCACCGAGATGTTCCAAAAGGCGGTCGCGGGCTTCCGGCGCTTCGTGGAGGTGCTGGAGACTCAGCCCGACATCCAGGACCGGCCGGGCGCGCCCGACCTGCGCGTGACCGCCGGCGCCGTCAGCTATCGCGACGTCCGCTTCTCCTACACGCGGGAAGACGGACCGGTCCTCCAGGGGCTCACCCTCGACATTCGCCCCGGCGAGACGCTGGCACTCGTGGGCCCCTCGGGCGGCGGCAAGTCCACGACCTGCTCGCTGCTGCCGCGCTTCTACGACGTGGATGCGGGCTCGATCCGCATCGATGGACAGGACGTGCGCGATGTGACGCAGCGGTCCCTGCGCGAGGCGATCGGCTTGGTGCAGCAGGACGTGTACCTCTTCGACGGGACGGTTGCCGACAACATCGCGTACGGACGGCCCGACGCCACCGCCGATGAGATCCGCGAGGCCGCTCGACGCGCCCGCGTGGACGAGTTCATGCGCGACCTGCCCGACGGCTACGAGACGCAGGTGGGGGAGCGGGGCACGCGCCTGTCCGGCGGGCAGAAGCAGCGCATAGCGATCGCGCGCGTCTTCCTCAAGAACCCACCGATACTCATCTTCGACGAGGCGACCTCCGCACTCGACAACGAGTCCGAGGCCGCGGTGCAGGCGTCGTTGGCCGAGCTCGCCGCCGGGCGCACGACGATTATCATCGCGCACCGCCTCTCGACTATCCGCGACGCCGACGAGATCGTGACGATCGACCGCGGCCGCGTGGCAGAGCGCGGCACGCACGACGAGCTGCTCGCGCGCGACGGCACGTACGCGCGTTACTATCGCATGCAGTTTGCGGGCGAGCGGGCCTGATCAGCCCAGACGCACGACTGCCAGGCTTGGGCGCGCGGCCTGCTAGTCCAGATGCACTATTGTCACGGGTGTGCCGTGCTCCGCGAGGAGGGCGAGCAGGTCGTCCGTCTGCAGGAAGATCGTGGCTGTGTTCTCGTTTGGGTGGGCCGAGATCAGGCGGCCGGCGAAGGCCTCGTCCAGAAGGAAGCGCACACGGCGCGCCTCGTCGTTGAGGAGGCCGAGGGGTGTGACCGAGCCGGGAATCAGGCCCAGCATGTCGCGCAGGTCGTCCGCGGAGGCGAAGGACAGGCGGCGCGAACCGATCTGGTGCTGCAGGGTCTTGAGGTCGACGCGCACGTCTTCGCGGCAGGTGAGCAGGTAGTAGGCGCGGTGCTTGTCGTCGCGCAGGAAGAGGTTCTTGGTGCCCGCCTCGGGATGGGGGAGGCGCAGCGCGTCGGCCTCGTCCACCGTGTAGACGGCGGGGTGCTCGACGGCCTCGTAGGCGATGCCTTGAGCGTCGAGCAGCCGGTAGATATCTTGTTTGCCGAGCGGCATGGGCCATCCTCTCCGTGAGGGCCGGATACGGTCAGTGTAGCGCGCAATGACGCTGAAACGGTAGGGTTTATCTGGGGTTTTGTAGGTGTCTCATACTCGGGGGCAAAATAAAGCGAGTCAAAAAGTACCACAAATACCGAGTTAGGACAATTATTTATAAATAATTATGCTGGGAATATAATAATTGCAACCGTAGTTTGTGGTACTTTTTAGGGTGAGAAATCGCCGTATACGCCGATACCTGACTTCCTCCGCCGCAGGTCAGAGGCCCCGAAATTTCCGTCCGATACGGACCCCGTCGATAGCGGCACCCCAAAAAGCGCTGGTAGATGAGCTGAATTTTGGGTGTGATCTGGGGTATGGGCGGATAGGGCATTCCGAACGGTGTCCCGTACGCCAGGGCACCTGAGAATACCTGGGAAAACGATAAGCCTCTGACCTGCTCATATCCTGCCAGAGACGCTATGGGGGCCTTTCTCGGCACGTTCGCCTCGCGAATGGCCTAGGAGTCACCCGTACATGTCTTCGTCGATTCTGAGGCATTCTAATGGCATGTTCTACCTGCGGTTTCTTTAACCGCAGGTAGATGGCTTGTCGATGCCGCGACGCATGAAAACGGGCGCGGATGTGCACCACCCGCGCCCGTCACACTTGCTTCGCAGCCGGATTACCAGTCGACCCCGTCGGAGACGGAGGCGTCGGGCGCCTCCTCGGCCGCGCGGATCCACTCGCTGGGCATCCGCCAGGCGTGCTGGTCGGTGTGGAGCAGCTGCTCGGCGCGCTCGGACATCGGCTCGCCGAAATACTCCCGGTAGCAGCGGACGATCGCGGGGTTCTCGTAGGAGTTGCGGTACGTGGCCACGTGGTCGAGGCCGTAGAGCACCTGCCCGCGCGAGCCCGCGAGCTCCTCGCCGTCGTGGATGGGCTGGCCGCCGCCGCCCACGCAGCCGCCGGGGCACGCCATGACCTCGACGAAGTCGTAGCTGACCTCGCCCGCGACCACCGCGCGGCAGAGGGCGTCCGCGTTGGCCAGGCCGCTCGCCACGGCCACGCGCACCGGGGTGCCCGCGAGATCGAAGGTGGCCTCCTTCCAGCCGCGCTCGCCGCGGACGTCGGCAAACATGTCGTCCGCCGGCGCCTTGCCCGTCACGAGGTAGTGGGCCGTGCGCAGGGCCGCCTCCATCACGCCGCCCGTCGCGCCAAAGATGATGCCCGCGCCTGTGCCGTAACCCAGCGGCTCGTCGAACGCGCTGTCCTCGAGCCGCCGCGGGTCGACGTGGTCGGCGCGCAGCATGCGCACGACCTCGCGCACCGTGAGCACGCAGTCCACGTCGGGGTCGCCGCAGGCGTCACGCATGTTGGGGTAGCCGGCCTCGGCCTTCTTGGCCACGCAGGGCATGATCGAGACCGAGAAGATCTTGTGCGGGTCGATGCCCAGCATCTCGGCGTAGTAGCTCTTGACCACCGCGCCGAACATCTGCTGCGGGCTCTTGCTGGTCGAGACGTCGTCGACGAGCTGCGGGTAGTGCGCCTTGATGAAGCGGACCCAGCCCGGGCAGCACGAGGTGAACATGGGGAAGACGGACGGCGCGCCCGCGGCGGCAGCGGGGAAGACGGACGGCGCGCCCGCGGCCTCGGTCGTGCCGAGGGTCGCGGCGCCCGCGGCGGCAGCGCTTGTCTTCTCGGCGTTGCGCCGCATGTGGTGCAGGAGCTCCGTGCCCTCCTCCATGATCGTGAGGTCGGCGGAGAAGTCGGTGTTCACGATGTAGTCGAAGCCCATCGGGCGCAGCGCCGCTACCAGGCGCTCGACCGTGGCCTCCTCCTCGCTGAGGCCCCAGTACTCGCCCCAGGACGTGCGGACCGAGGGCGCGATCTGCACGATCGTGGTGACGGTCGGATCGGCGAGCGCGTCGTAGACGCGCATCACGTCGTCGCGCTCGCGCAGGGCGCCGGTGGGGCAGTGCGTGATGCACTGGCCGCAGAGGGTGCAGTCCACGTCGCGGATGTCGAGGCCGCCGGCTACGTCCACGCGGGTGTGGGTCGCGCGGCTGGTGAGGCCCCAGATGCTTGAGGCCTGGACCTTCTCGCACTCCTGGATGCAGCGCATGCAGCGGATGCACTTGCTGTTGTCGCGGATCAGCGGGAAGTCCATCGGCCACGAGCAGGGGTCGATGATCTTCGGATAGGGGAAGTCGATGACGCCCAGGTCGACGGCCACGGATTGCAGCATGCAGTTGCCCGAGCGCGTGCAGGTGGTGCACGAGGAGTTGTGCTGGCTGAGGAGCAGCATCATGTTCTCGCGGCGGGCCAGGCGGACGCGCGGGCTGTTGGTGAGGATGCGCATGCCCTCGCCCGCGACGTTGTTGCAGGCGGCGACCAGGCGCGGGGCGCCCTCGACCTCGACCACGCAGATGCGGCAGGAGCCGATCTCGTTGAGTTCGCGCAGGTAGCAGAGGGTGGGGACGTCGGCTCCGGCGGCGCGGCAGGCGTCCAGGATCGAGGTGCCCGCGGGCACGGTGACCTCGCGGCCGTCGACCGTGAGGGTGACGGTGGGGGCGGTTGTCTTCGCCGTGCGGGGGTCGCCGGGGGCGCCAGCCGTCGCGGTCGTGGCGGCCTCGGGCGCCATGGGTGTCTTCAGATCGGTCTCTACCATTGGAGCTCCCTCCCGCCGCGGAAGGCGCCCATGCCGAAGTGGTCGCAGTGCAGGCAGCGCGAGCACTCCTGCTCGACCTCCTGCCGGGTGAGCCCCTTCTCGATCATGTCAAAGTCGTGCTTGCGCTCCTCGGCCTCGCGCAGGACGGTCTCGCAGCGGCCGCACTCGCCGATGCCGGCGGAGGTGACGGGCGGCAGGTCCACGTCGAGGACGATCTTGTGGTCGTAGCCCAGGTAGTTGTCGATGTTGCCGGCAGCGACCTTGCCGGCGTTGACGGCGCGGATCACCGTGGCGGGGCCGGACTGGCAGTCGCCGCCGGAGAAGAGGCCGTCCCAGCCGGGCACGCTGGCGTCCTCGGTCACCTGGATGCGGCCGCGCTGTGCGGCGACGCCCTGCTCCTCGAAGGGCAGGCTCTCGATGGCCTGGCCGATGGCGACCATCACGCGTTCGCAGGGGATGGTGACCTCGGGGGAGTCGGCGGGGCGGGGCGCCGGGCGGCCGCCGCGATAGCCGCCGATGATCTGCGGCTGGACAACAAGACCGGTCACCTTGCCGGCCTCGTCGTGCTCGATGCGCACCGGGGCGTTGAGCTCCAGCAGCTCGCAGCCCTCGGCCTGGGCGCCGGCGATCTCCTCGTCCTGCGCGGTCATGTCGGCGGCGCGGCGGCGGTAGACGATCGAGACCTTGTCGGCACCGGCGCGCACGGCGGAGCGGGCCACGTCCATGGCCACGTTGCCGCCGCCGATCACGCAGACGCGCTGGCCGCGGTAGTCGGGGATCTCGTCGTCGCCGATTGCGCGCAGCATGGCCACAGCGCTCTCCACGCCGACGGAGTCCTCACCGGGCAGGCCCAGCTTGCGGTCGGCGTGCGCGCCGATGGCCAGGTAGACGGCGTCGTAGTCGCGCCGTAGCGCCGCCAGGTCGTCCGTGACCTTGTGCTCGAGCTCCACGTGGACGCCCAGGTCGCAGATCCACTGGATCTCCTCGTCCAGGCGCTCGCGGGGCAGGCGGTAGTTGGGGATGCCGTAGCGCAGCATGCCGCCCAGGTGTTTGCGGGCCTCGAAGATCGTGGCGTCGTGGCCCATCAGCGTGAGGTAGTAGGCGCAGGACAGGCCGGCCGGGCCGCCGCCGACGATGGCGACGCGCTTGCCCGTCTTGTCCGCCATGCGGGGCGTGTAGGGGGCCTCCATGTGCTCGGTGGCGTAGCGCTTGATCGCGCGGATGTTGATGGGGTTGTCGACCATGCCGCGGCGGCAGTTGATCTCGCAGGGGTGCTCGCAGACCAGGCCGCAGACCACGGGCAGGGGGTTGTCCTTGCGGATCAGGCGGACGGCGTCGGCGTTGCGGCCCGCGCCGACCAGCGCGATGTAGCCGGGGATGTCCACGCCCGCCGGGCAGCCCGACACGCAGGGGACCTTGACGGACTGCTCGAAGCCGCACGCGTGGTAGGTGACGTGGTGCTCGAAGTCGTCGCGGAAGCCGCGCACCGCCTCGAGCACCATCGCGCCCGCCTCGAATCCGATCGCGCAGTCGGCGGACAGGTAGATCGCCTGCGCGAGGCGCTCGATGTCGTCGATGGTCTGCATCGTCCCGTGTCCGCGCAGCACGTCGCTGAGCATGTGGCGCAGGGTGCGCAGGCCCACGCGGCAGGGCGTGCATTTGCCGCAGCTCTGCGTCGAGCACATGTCGACGAACGACATCGTGAACTCGACCGGGCAGGGCGCCAGCGAGCTGACGGCCAGCCGGCGGCCGACCGCGGCGTGCAGCTCGTCCATGATGCGCTGCTCCTCGCTGCGCTCCATTACATGAAGCCTAGCCATTGTCTTCCTCTCCCTTGTGTGCCGTCCCGCGGCGCGCACACGCCACGGGAAACGTGCCCACACCGTAGCGAATATGCGATAAAAATACGAGCATATTCGGTGATGTGTCTCTTGGGGTCGGTGAATAGGCAGGGACGCGGGGTTTGGTGCCTGCAAATGCGCTCGCGTCTGCCTTTGCGCGGTGGAATGCAGTTGAAAAGTGCGGTCGTGTGAGGCCTGGAATCCTCCATTCAGTAGCTCGGAATTCTGGCGAGTAGTCGGGTGCCGAAAATCTTTCCTTATTAGAAAAAAGATTGATATATTGGATAATACGAACATGCCATGCGGAAAGCCGCGAGAGTGCGTGGCGGCTGCCGCCGGCCATGTTGCAGATCGCAATCGGTTGATGAGCGTGTCCGGCCGATTTGCCATAATGGAATCGAGCAAGGGAGCCGGCCTGAGCCGAATGGTGACGGACCGGAATCAGATAAGAGGGCGACCTACAGACGCAGCGCGAACGGAGCGAACATGGCCAAGCATGCACGCGATGACGCATTCAAGGAGATGCCGGAGCCGGAGGACCGGGCGGTACCCGAGGAGACCGAGGGGGCGGCCGAGACCGAGGCGGCGGCCGAGACCGAGGCGGCAGCCGAGACCGTCGTGATGTCCGATACCGAGACCGTCGTCATGCCGGAGCATGCAGCGGATGCCTCGACTGAGTCGGAGCCCGCTGCGCACGAGGTCCCCGCCGAGAGCGACGGGACAGACGATACCGAGTCCGAGCCGGACGCTGCCGGTGAGTCCGAGCCGGACGCTGCCGGTGAGCCCGGGGCCGACGCCGGCAGCGAGGCAGGGGCTGACGACGCCGACGAGTCCGAGGCGGACAGGACGGCCGACCTGACCGCCGCCATGCATTTCGCGCAGGAGGCCAACGACACCCAGCGCTCGCGGATAAACACCGCGATCACCGCCATCGCTGCGATCGCGGTGATATGCGCGATCGTCTTTGGCGTCAGCATGCTCATGCCCGCCATCAGGGCGGCACGCTCCGCAAAGACGAACGGGTCGGCCGACGACCAGCCGCAGGCCCAGACCCAAACCGTTGAGGCCACGACCGCGGCGCCCGAGGAGACGACGCAGGACACCGACGCGGAAGGGACGGAGTCCGCATCGGGCGCCCTCACCGTCGGCGGCAACGCCTTGGCCGCCCCGAGCGGCAGCACGGTCGTCACCACGCCCGAGGCAGCCGAGCGAATACAGGCGAACGAGTCGGCCGGGGACATTGCCGACTACGACCAGGAAGACGAACAGGTGACGGACGACACGTTTGACGGGGATACCGCCGACGGTGGCTCGAGCAGCGGCACGGGCACCAGCACGGGCACCAACACGGGCAACGGCGGCAATGCGGGCGGCGGCAATTCGAGCAGCGGCCAGACGGGGAGCGACGGCGACGCGAGCAGCGGTTCCGGTATCAGCGGTTCCGGCACCGGCTCGGGCGAGACTGGCGGTTCCGGCAGCGGCTCCGACGGGGGGAGCACCACCGCCCCGAGCGACGGAGGCACAGGCGGCGCCGACTCTGGCGCGAGCGGAGCCGCTGAGGCGACCGAGACCGCCGCAGGGGAGTAGGTTGATCATGGGTGTCAAGAGCCCCACAGGCTCCGCGGGGGCCGCAAGTGGCACAGGCGCCACGGGCTCCGCGGGCGCCGCAAGTGCCACGGGTGTCTTCGCCGAGCTCTGGGAGCAGACGGGCGGCAAGATCGTGCTCGACGGTCCCATGGGTACCGAACTGGAGCTGCGCGGCTACGACGTGAACGACGCACTGTGGAGCGCCAAGTACCTGAGCGAGGACCCCTCCGCCATCAAGCGGATCCACCGCGACTACATCGAGGCGGGTGCCGACATAGTGACCTGTGCTTCTTATCAGGGGTCGGTGCCTGGGTTCATGGATGCGGGCTACAGCCAGGGGGAGGCGGAGCGGCTGATCGCGCTTTCCGCCCTGTTGGCGCAGGAGGCGCGCGACGAATGGTGGGCGGCCGGCGGCAGCGCGACCGGGCGGCACCTGCCGCTGGTGGCGGGAGACGTGGGACCCTACGGCGCCTACCTGGCCGACGGGTCCGAGTACACGGGCGACTACGAGCTGACCGAGGCGGAGTACCGCGACTTCCACCTGCGGCGGATGAAGGTGCTGGCCGAGGCGGGCGTCGACCTCTACGCCGTGGAGACCATGCCGCGGCTCGACGAGGCCCTGGCCTGCGCGCACATGCTGGAGGAGTTGGGTGCCGACTACTGGCTGAGCTTCACGTATCGCAACGACCATCAGATCAGCAACGGCACCGAGCTTGCGGACGTTGTGGCGGCGGTGCGGGACCTGCCGCACCTCCAGGCGCTGGGCGTGAACTGCACACCGCCCGAGTACGTGGAGACGATCGCGCGCGGCATCCGTGCCCTCTGCGACGTGCCCGTGTGCGCCTACCCAAATAGCGGGGAGACCTACGACGGTCACGCCAAGTGCTGGCACGAGGCACCTGCCGGCGAGGGTTTCGGCGACTACCTGCCGCGATGGGCGGATGCGGGCGTCGCGCTGATCGGCGGCTGTTGCCGCACGCGTCCGGCGGACATCGAGCGCATCGCACATCTGCTGCGCGGATAGGAAACCCGGCGTCCGACGGGCCGAGCGCGGCGCTTGATAGACCGAGCTCGGCGTCTGGCGAAACGGGCGGCTTGATCGACGCACCGTAAGGATGGGGATACGACATGAGTATCGAGATCAAACAGGCTCTGCCCGGCGACTTCGACCGCGTCTGGCGGTTCTACGCCGAGGTGTGCGACGCGCAGGCGGACGACGCGTACTCTCCCGACTGGCATCTGGGCGTCTATCCCAGCCGCGCCGACCTGGAGGGGCACATCGCGGACGGCGGCCTCTTCATAGCTGTCGATGCGGCGAAGAAGGACGGCGACTTCGCGGGATCGGACTGCGACATAGCGGGATCGGACGGAGTAGACGAGGCGGTCGGCGGCACGGATGCGACGTTGGCATTGGCAGGCGAGGCTCCCGTCCTTGGCGCCATGGTGCTCACCGATCGCGAGGACGACGACTACCTCGCCGTCGACTGGCACCACAAGGTCGCGCCCGAGGACGTCTGCGTCCTGCACCTGCTGGCCACGCACCCCGCCGCACGCGGACGCGGGGTGGCAAAGGCGCTGCTCCGCGGCATGGTCGATATCGCGCACGCGGGCGGCAAACGGGTCATCCACCTCGACGTGGTCAAGGGCAACCTGGCCGCAAGCCGGCTCTACGAGGGGTTCGGATTCCGGTACGCGGGCGACGCGATGGTCCACTACGACGACATCGGCGACACCGAGCTGTGGATGTACGAGCTGGCGCTGTAGGGTTTGCGCCTGTGTAGGGTTTGCGCCTGTAGGACAGACATGCGGGTCGCAAACCGGATGGGTCGAATTCGCCTTTGAAGAAGAGAAGCACAAAGAAGAGACGCGCACGGAAGAGGCGCACGAGGGGCATCGTCGCGCTGCTTATCGTGGTCGCATGCTCCTCGATAGGTGTGTCCGAGCCAGCCGATGCGACGAGAGGCGCCGGGGCCGCCGGGATCGTAAAGAGCGCGGCGGGGACCGCCGAGGGCGTGGCGGAGGCTGCCGAGGGCATGGTAGAGGCTGCGGAAGGCATGGCCGAGGCCGCCGCAGGCGCGGCGGGTGTCGCGGACGCCGACTGCACGTGGGACGAGGCCACCGCGCCGGAGTACGTGCTGCGGGTGGGGGACGCCAGCCTGCCGCACCTGCCCGACGAGGTGGGTGTGACGTACGGCGGGTTGGACGGGCACGGGCGTGCGACCTGGGCGTTTTTGGTGGCCGACGGTCCCTGGTACCAGCGCAAACTCGAGCAAGGTCGCGACGAGACGCCTCTGCCCGACCCCGCGGGGTGGCCCGCAGACAACCCCGAGGTGTCCATCGTCACGCCCGACGGTGGAACCTATCAGGGCTATTTTTGGAACCGCAGCCATCTCGTGGCAGACGCGCTGGGCGGCGACCCCATCGCCGAGAACCTCGTGATCGGCACGCGCATGCAGAACGTGGGTGCGAACGACGGCCAGGGCGGCATGCTGTACGTCGAGACGCTGGCGCGCGACTGGCTGGCGGCGCACCCCTCCGCGGACGACCGCCTGTGCTACCGCGCCGAGGCCATCTACCGGGGCGCCGAGCCCATCCCGCGCGCGGTGCGGGTCGACGTGCTCTCGGGAGACGGCAGCATCGACGGCGAGTGGATCGTCTTCAATGCGGCCAAAGGCTACGCGATCGACTACGCGACCGGTGCCGTCCAGCCGCAGTAGCTCATCTGCCTCATCTATGCGGGAAACGAGGCAGATTACGTGACGATGAGGCAAATTACGCTGTTGTGGAGCAGAAAAACAGGCGGAAGCAGATCTTTGCAACGCCTGCGCTGATGGTCGGTGCCGGGGTGCCTAACGGCCCTCGTGGGAGATAGCGTCGGTGACGATCTGGTGCGCCTGGCGGTAGCGGGTGAGGCGGTCGAGGTCGGCCTGCGTGGGTTCGTGGCCGAGGCGCGACAGGTCCATGTTGTGCTCAAGGTCGCACTGCTTGACACGGCGGGAGAGGGGATTGGTCGCGACGCGGCGCACGTAGTCGAGGTAGCGGTCGGGTCCGTGGTCGCCCTCCTGCTTGGTCATGCCGAGCACGCCCTGCACGACCTCCTCGTCGATGCCGGCGGCGCGCAGGTCGTCCGGGGTCGCGCCCGTGTCCTCGATCGTGTCGTGCAGCCAGGCGACCGCCGCGAGTTTGTCGACCGTCTCGGCGGGCAGGCCGTCCGCCTGCGCGCGACGTATGACCTCGGCCGCCACGTGCGCGGGGTGCTCGATGTAGGGATGGCCGCCGCGGTCGGTCTGATCGGCGTGCCCGGCGCGGGCGATCTGCTCGGCGATCTGAGCTTGGGTCATAGAATCTCCTTCGTGCCGTGAACGTCTCGGATGATGGTGTCCGGTGCAAACGTTACTCTTATCTTGTGCCAAACACAGCGCGGACACATGGCGCCATGGTGTAGCGGGGGACGTAGCGTTGTAGGAGGAGGGATGGGGAAGACGAACAAGCACATGAGCTCTCGTCAGAGGCAGACACTACGCGCCTATCTCGCTTGCATCCCGATGGTGCTTGCATATCAGGCGTTGGTCGCCGTGGTCTCCGCAGGGCTTCTGTGGGGCGTGCGACAGATCAACCTGCGCCTCGTCTATCTGACTGGGCGTGTGGCCGTGACCAGTGGTGACTTCGCCTTTCTCTTCACGACGTGGCAGGGCTGGCTGATGATCGTGCTGACACTGCTCTCGCTCACTTTGCTCGTGATGCTGGATGTGAACGGGGTCCTCTACCTGGCCGGACGCCTGCTCGCAGGCAAGGAGGCGCGGGTACGTGATGCCGTGCCCGCTGCGCTGAGACTGACGCGGCGTTTCTTCAACCCGCGAGGCCTGCTTATCGTGCTCTATACGGCGCTCGCGGCGCCGCTGGTCGGCGTGGGCTTCACTATCGGCAAGACAGCGGGGCTCTATGTGCCTGACTTCATCACTTCCGTGATCTGGTCGACGCCTCTGTACGCGGTAGCCTATACAGCGGCACTAGTGGTGCTCACCCTGCTGGGTATCCGCTACCTCTTTGTGCTGCCGGCCGTGGTGGTGGAAGGTCGGAGCGTCAAGGAGGCTTTTACGCTCGCCCCGCGTGTCATGCGTGAGTATTGGCGACACTTTCTACCACGTATGTGCATCTTTGCACTGCAGATCGGGCTCGTCTTTGCGCTGGTGGGAGGCGCGATCTACTTCGCGCCTGTCGTGCTGGGCGCGATTGATGAACGATTCTTGATGCTGCTCTTCTTCTACATCGCGGCGGTGGTGGGCGCCGCGCTCTCGGTCGCGGTGCAGCCGCTGCAGATGATCGAGATCACCCGGCTCTACCTGGGCTATGTCCGGGGCGAGGCGCCCGTCTTCGCCGCGCCGCAGACCGCCTGGCTGACGCGCGAGCGGGTGAGGATCGGCCTGGCCGGCCTGCTCATCGCCGTGATCGCGGCGGCGTATGTCTCGTCTGTCTGCTTTGACGTGCTCTATCCGGTCGGCGGGGACGCGCGTCTCGTGGCGCACCGGCTGGGCGGCAACGCGGCGGCCGAGAACTCGCTGGCAGGGCTCCAGACCTCCATCGACCTCGGCGCCTACGGGTACGAGACCGACGTGCAGCGCGCGGCGGACGGCGTGTACGTGATCAACCACGACAATGGCTTCTCGCGCACCTGCGGCGTGGATGCCGCGGTGTCGGAGCTCACGAGCGACCAGATCGCACAGCTGCGTATCGCAGGGCCGGGCGGGGCGGAGGAACCGGTGCCCACGCTGGACGAGACGCTCGACGCGGCCCGCGGACACGGGCTACTCTTCATCGAGCTCAAGGGCCCGACGGCCGACCGGCAGATGGCCGACGACGTGGTCGCGGCGGTGCGCGAGCGCGGAATGGAGGACCAGGTCGCGATCATCGGGCTCGACTACGGCCTGATCAGCTACGTAGAGCGGACCTACTCCGATCTGACGACGGGGTACCTGTACTTCTTTTCCTTTGGCGACGCGCCGGCGCTCGACTGCGACCTGCTGGTGCTCGAGGAAGAGGCTGCCACACCCAATGCCATCGAGGCGATCCACGCTGCCGGCAAGCAAGCGTATGTCTGGACTGTGGATACCGAGGAGTCCGCGGAGTCGGTGCTCGCGGGCGATGCGGACGGCGTGATCACGGACGAGGTCGCGATGTGCCAGCGCGTGGAGGCGCAGCTGCGCGAGAGGAGCGATTTCGAGCGGGTGGTCGATGCGCTCACGTTCGACTAGTTGGAATTGGACTAGCGGTGGATGATGCTCGATAACTAGCGGTGCGCCTGGCGGTACGCCGCGAGCTCGTCCGCGATGGTCGTGTAGTCGCGCTCGAAGAGGGCCTCGATGATGAGGCGGTCGAGCTGCTCGGGTTCCACCTTTTCCAGGATCTTCTTCGCGACGAACGCCTTTGACTTCTGCGTGTAGCGGGGCATGCCGGTCAGCTCCTGGATGTGCGCGAGCTCCGGCCGCCAGAGCAGGGAGAGCTTGCGGGCGCGACTGGTGCGCGGGCTGGGCTGGTGGGGACGCGCGAGCTCGAAGGGCAGGCCCCCGGCCTCGGGCGGCTGGGCGACGACGATGCCCCAGGTCTCGGGCACGTGGCGCGCGACCTGCGTGTGGCTGCCGCCGACCACGACGACGTTGGCGTCGAAGTAGCGGTCGTAGTCGGGGACCTGCCGCTCTAGCCGGGCGTAGGTGTCGGCGTCGCTTTTGATCTCCATGCCGACCAGGCCGCCCTCGGTCACGAGCAGGGCGTCCGCGCGCGAACGGCCGATCTCGACCTCCTCGAGGATGCGGACCTTGCCGAGGCGCGCCTCGACCCACTCAAAGAGCGGTTCGCGCAGGTCGATGTCGTGCAGGCGGTATGGCATGGGGCGGTCCGTCTTTCTGATGTGGCGGTGCTCGTTGTTGGTGCCAGTATGGCTGATTTCCAGGCAAAGAAGAACGGCCCGGGGACGAATCCTCGGGCCGTTGGCGTACGGCTGGGCTGCGAGTGCACCGTGTGTCTTACTCGCCGTCGTCGAGCGTGACGTAAGCGCGGTCGTCCTGCTCCTCGGCCTCCATGCGGGCGCGCTTCTCCTCGACGGATGCGACGGAGATGGCGTGATCGTAGACCTTCTTGCCGGTGGGGTGCTCCTCCAGCCAGAGCTTGCGGGCCTCGGGCGCCCACTCCTTGGAGTAGGGCGTGGTGCGGGCGCAGAGGTTGTCGGCGCTCTCCTGCGCGGTGTAATCGGTGTTTTTGGCGTCGGCGTCGTGCACCATCTCGGGCAGGATCTGGGGGTTCTCGAGCATGGGGCAGGGCTGCAGCATGTTGTCGTTCCAGGGGTAGTGCGCACGGTACTGCTGGAAGATGGGCTGATGCAGGCAGTCGAGCCAGCTCATCTCCTTGATGTTGGCGTTGGAGTAGTGGATGAAGACGCAGGGCTCCACGTCGCCGCGGGCGTTCACATGGCAGTAGGCGCGGCCGCCGGCGATGCAGCCGCCGACGTACTCGCCGTCGTTCTGGAAGTCCATGGCGAAGATGGGCTTGCCGCCCTCCATGCCGCGGACGTCGCGGATGCGGTGGAACATGTACTCGCGCTGCTCCACGGTGGGCATGAGGTCGGCGTTGGCACCCTCGCCCACGGGCATGTAGTGGAAGTACCAGGCGAAACGGCAGCCCTTGGAGATGATGAGATCGAGGTACTCGTCGGACGAGACGATCTCGGTATTGGCGCGGGTGTAGGCCGTGGAGGTGCCGTAGAAGAGGCCGTACCGGTGCATCAGGTCAAAGGCATGCATGACCTCCTGGAAGGAGCCCTCGCCGCGGCGGCCGTCGTTGACCTCCTCGTAGCCCTCCAGCGAGACGGAGAAGATGATGTTGCCGAGCTCCTGGACCTTCTGGCAGAAGGGCTCGTCGACCAGGCTGGCGTTGGTGAAGATGTTGAAGAGGGAGGTGTTGTGGGCCTCGGCCAGCTTCAGGATATCGGCCTTGCGGACGAGGGGCTCGCCGCCGGTCATCATGAAGAGGTGGGTGCCCAGGGCCTCAGCCTCGGTCACGAGGCGGTCCATCTCGTCGTAGGTCAGGTTGAACTGGTGGCCGTAGTCGGCGGCCCAGCAGCCCACGCAGTGCTTGTTGCAGGCGCTGGTCGGGTCGAAGAGGATGATCCAGGGTACGTTGCACTGGTACTTGGCGGCGTTGGCGGTGGTGTTGCGCAGACCGCGGAAGGCTGCCTCGTAGCCGCCGTTCATGACGACCGTCTTGAGGACGTGGGGATCGACCTCGTCGAGGACGCTGAAGAGGTAACCCTCCCACTTGGAGCCGGGGTGCAGGGCGTTGCGCATGCCGGTGATGGCGCCGGGGTTGGTGTCCTTGAGGAGCTTCTCGGCCATGTTGATGAAACGGTCGACGACCTTCTCGCGGTCCTCGGGGGTCTTGGCCTTGAGCACCTGGTCCAGGACGACCGAGAAGGCCTTGCGCTCGGCTGCGTGGGCAACTTTGCTTTGCATATCGCTACCTCTTTCTAACCTCATGCGGTAGAATTTGACCATGCTTCAAAAATCCGCGTGTAGCTTATACCCCGCGCGCGCGGAAAACAACGAGCCACACCGGCCGCACACTGCTCTTGTTCTACAAAACTGCACGTCAGAGGCTTGTTACCATCGGTAACGAATTTCTTTACCGATTCCATCGGAGCGCATATGGGCACAGACGGACATAAAGGCTTCAAAGAAGTGCCGCAAACGGCGCAGGCAGGCGACACGTCCGCGCAGGCAGGCGACGCGGGCGCGCAGGCGGGTGGCGCGTCCGTGCAGGCGGGTGGTGCGTCCGTGCAGGCAGGTGGCGCGTCCGTGCAGGCAGGTGGCGCGTCCGTGCAGGCAGGTGGCGCGCTCGATGACCAGATCGTCGCTGCCCGGCTCGATATCGCCAGCCAGCTGGCCAGCCTGCGCCCGACCTTTGTCGCCCTCGGTGACGAGACACGCCAGCACGTCTTGTACACCCTGCTCAAGGGTGACCGCAGCGGAATGCGCGTGGGCGAGATCCAGGAGTTGACCTACCTCTCGCGTCCGACCGTCACACACCATCTCGAGGTGCTGATGGACGTGGGTCTTGTCGTGCGCCGCCAGGAGGGACGCATGAGTTTTTATTGTCTGCGGGGCGACTATGCGACATGGAGGGCTATCGAGCACCTCGCCAAAGAGGTGCGCGAGACTGCCGAGGCCAGTGATACGGGCGTCTGAAGATATATGCATGGCGCATGACTGCGGCACCGACAAAGAATACGTAGCTGTGACAACAAGCACGTACGAGTCGACAAGGAATACGTAGCTGTGACAACAAATACGTAGCGCTCGACAAAGGATACGTAGCGTCGAACAACAAAACCGCCAAAGTGCGACCTGGCGTGCGAAAAATTGCCCTGTAGCGCGCAAATCGACGTATTTGTTGTCGTGCGCTACGTATTTGTTGACGAGTGCTACGTACTCGTTGGTAAGGCGACGTATTCTTTGTCGAGCGCTACGTACTTGTTGATGAGGCTGCGTATGTGTCGACAGGCGCTAGGTATGTGTTGACGAGGGGTGCGTACTTGTCGACGAGGGGTGCGTACTTGTTGCCAAACGCAGCGCCCGCCGCACAACCGCGGGCGGGGAGTAGGCCTAGCCCTCGAAGGGCATGTAGCGCTTGAGGCGCAGCGCGGCCTCGCGGCGGTCGTCGGCGTCCAGGATGCCGCGGCCCACCAGCACCAGCTCGGGGCCCAGCGCCACGACGTCGCGGATGTTGGACTCGTTGATGCCGGTGGAGATGCCCAGCTTGGCGCGGCGGAGGTTGCGCTTGGCGGTGGCGGCGATGTCCAGCGGGCGGACCTTGGGCTCGAAGAGGCGCGGGCCGCGGTGGCTCTCGAGGTCGTAGTCGTAGGCGGGGATGTAGCCGGAGACGGCGATCACGTAGTCCACGCCCAGCTCGTCGACCTGGGCCGTGCGCTCGCCCACGCGGTTGGGCGGGCAGGTGAGGTTGCAGGCGATCTGGCCGCCGCGGTCGTGCGCCTGGGCGACGGCCTTGGCGATCACGGGGTCGGGCGCCGCGGAGAGGACCGAGACGACGTCGGCGCCCATGTCAAAGCAGCGGCCGACCACGCCCGTGCCGCCGTGGAAGAGCTTGATGTCGGCGTAGAGCGTGACGTCGGGGTTGCGGCGTCGGATCTCCTGCACCAGCGTGAGGCCGAAGGTCACCATGATGGGGTAGCCGATCTCGACGACGTCCACCACGGGCGAGAGCTTGTCCACCATGTCCAGGACCTCGAAGTCCTTGCCGTGGTCGATCGTGAGCTGGAGTTTCATGGTGTTCCTTTCTTAGAGGACCGCGAGGGCCAGGGTCAGCACGAGGGGCAGGGTGGCCATGGAGAGCAGGGTCGTGACGATCACGAGGCCGGTGCCGTACTGGAAGTCGCCGCCGTAGAGCTGCGCGAGCATGGAGGTCACGGCGCCGCAAGGGCACGCCTCGACGATCAGCAGCACCATGCGGATCTCGGCCGACACCGGCATCGCCAGGCACAGTAGGATGGTGGCCGCCGGCACGACGAGCAGGCGGAACGCGCACGCCTTGTAGAGGCGCCGGTCGGTGAAGAGCAGGCCCAGGTTGGAGCTGCCCAGGTTGATGCCGAGCACGAGCATCCCCAAGCCGGTATTGAGGTTGCCCATGCCCGTCAGGAACTGCGAGACCATGCCCGGCAGCCTGACCGGGGCGAAGAAGAGCGCGAGACCGATGAAGAGCGCGACGACCGCGGGGTTGGTGAAGATCTTCTTCATCGAGACCTGGCCCTTGTCGCCGCTCATGAGCAGGACGCCGTAGGTCCACAGGGCGAAGGTGCCCACCGCCATCGTGATGGTGACGTAGAAGACGTACTCGGGGCCCAGCAGGCCGGAGATGATGGGGATGCCGACGAAGCCTGAGTTGGAGAAGATCACGGCGAACTGGCCCACGCGGTCGGCCTTGCCGCAGGCCATATAGGCGATGACGGCCGACAGCACCAGCGCCAGGGCAAAGAAGAGCCCCATCCACAGGGCGTTTACCAGCTGCTCGGCGTCGAACTCGATCGCGAAGGCCTGGATGATCACGGCGGGGGTGGCGACGTAGAGGGCGATGCTCGAGAGCTGCTTGGACCCGGCCTCGTCGACCATGCCGACGCGCACCAGCACGGCACCCACCGCCATCATGGCGAGCATCACGAGGATCTGCTGGATGAGCATGAGGACCATGAGTTGCCTCCGAATGCGTACAACGCGCCGAGCGATGCCGTCCGCCGGGTGCCGTTGGCAGACGCACCTATTCTAGACGTGCCCATTTTAATAGAGATGGGGGACATGCCCCTTTGAGGTTCTCAGACGTACTACCTCGCGACGGGAAAGGAGGCGCGAGGAAGCGATTGCCCGGCTGGTAGACTTTCGCAGACGCCGACGGAGGGCGAGCGCTCCGCCCCTCACGCCGACGGAAGCCCTCCGATTTTTTCAGCCCACGCCGACGGAAAGCCTCCGTTTGAGCGCGAGCAGGGGTTTTATGGCGACGGAGCCCTTCTGTCGGCGCGCCTTCGGAAATCGGACGTCTTCCGTCGGTGCCTGACCAGCATGCAGGGATCGCGGGACGGTTGTGGGTGCCGGATGGTCGAGCTGCGGTTGAAATAGCCGCGGTTGAAATTGATATGCTGTAGGTGACTAGAACGGGAACAGCCGGCATCGGGAAGAGCACACACCGGCGGAAAGAGCACATGCCGGTTTAGGGAGGGGCTATGAGCGAGCAGCGTAAAGAGGCGCAGGCGCAGGAGCAGGAAGAGCCGGATCTCATTACAGGCGCCATCACGCGTCGCGGGTTCATCGGCGGCATCGCGTGCGCGGGCCTCGCGGCCGCGCTTGCCGGATGCGGCGCTGGTAAGACGGACGGTGCCGCCGCGGGCTCGACGGACGGATCGGCCTCGAGCGCAACGGATGCCGCTGCCGGCGCGGGATCGGCGGGCGCCGCGGCAGGGTCGGCGGCGGACGCGCTCACGGGCACGGCCGACGACCCGGACGCCCTGGTCATCATCGCCGTGGCACCCGACGACCCCTACGGCTCGGGCACGCACCATGTCACGATTGACATCGCCGACTACGGTACGGTCGAGGTCCTGCTTGACGCCGACACGGCGCCGATCACCGTCTCCAACTTCTGCCGCCTCGCCGACCAGGGCTTTTACGACGGCCTGACCTTCCACCGCATCATCAAGGGCTTCATGATCCAGGGTGGCGACCCCAACGGCGACGGCACGGGCGGCTCGGACAAGTACATCAAGGGCGAGTTCAGCGCGAACGGCGTCGAGAACCCGCTGCTCCACACCCGCGGCGCCATCTCGATGGCGCGCAGCCAGCAAAACGACTCGGCGTCGTCGCAGTTCTTCATCATGCAGCAGGCAAACCACCAGCTCGACGGCCAGTACGCGTGCTTCGGCCACGTGACCGGGGGCATCGAGGTCGTCGACGCCATCTGCGACGCCGTGCCGACCACCGACGACAACGGCACGGTGGAGCCCGCGGACCAGCCGGTCATCACGAGCGTCAAGGTCACGGACTAGGCGCGGCGAAGAAGAACGGTCAGCCGGACCCTAGTGGAAGACGACCTGGAAATCGCCCTCGTCGTCGCGCAGGGGTATGTCGTCCTTCTCGTCGATCACGTAGTCGATGCGGTAGCGCTGGTACTGCTTGTTGAAGTCGGTGAAGAAGCGCGCGATGCGGTCGTCGGTACCCTGCAGCTCCATCGTGACGGAGCCGTCCCACTCGTTGCGGACCCAGCCGGTGAGGTCGAGGTTGTTGGCCACGTGCAGGGCGTTCCAGCGGAAGCCGACGCCCTGCACCTCGCCGCGGAAGACCATGTGGAGGCGGCGGACGCCCGCCCGCGAGGCATCGGCGGAAGACGTGCCCGCCGCAGGGGAGCCGGATGCGGAAGACGTGCCCGCCGCGGGGGAGCCGGATGCGGGAGAGCCGGCGAGCGGCATGTTCGTCTTATCAGCATTTGTATCATGTGCGGGGGAGGACTGCTGCTGCGTGCGGGAATCCTCCCGACCCCTGAACCACCTCATTGCGACCCCCCATCCGTGAGTTTATCCGCAGATGCCATCTGTGAGCTTTGCGCAGGTATGTTGCCCGGCGGCGCCGGGGCGTGCCATTGCGCGACGTCAACGTCTACAATACACAATCGTTAGTCGGAATTGCGATTGCATTGGAGTGCACATGACGGTCAAGTGCGACATCATCACTGACTCCCCCTGCGATTTTACCAAGGTCCAGGTGGAGTCCGCGGGCATCGGTTGCCTGCCCTTCACGTACACCGAGAACAAGCCCGGCGGCGGCTTCCATGGCCTCGACGACCTCTTCGAGTCCGTGAGCAGCCACGACTTCTACGAGATGATCCGCCGCGGCGCCACCCCCATGACCAGCCAGCCCAGCCAGGCGGTGTACGAGGAGGCCTTCCGCGAGGTGGAGCGCAAGGGCGTGCCCGCCGTGGTCATCTGCATCTCCTCGGGCATCTCCGGTGCCTACAACGGCGCGTGCACGGCGCGCGACCGCCTGGCGGAGGAGATGGGCGGCGAGCTGCCGACCCCGATCTACATCGTGGACTCCAAGATCACCTCCACCACCCAGCACCTCTATGTGGAGGAGGCCATCCGCCAGCGCGACGCCGGCCTCAGCGCCGAGGAGCTCGTGGCCTGGTGCGAGAAGGCCACCTACCTCACGCACACCATCTTCATGGTCGACAACCTCGACACCCTGCACCGCGGCGGCCGCATCCCCAAGGCGGCCAGCGTGGCGGCCAACCTGCTCGACGCCAAGCCCCTGCTCACGTGGAAGCTCAACGGCGAGCTGACCTTCCTGGGCGTGTCGCGCGGCCGCAAGAAGGCCATGAAGAAGATGCTCGACTACTACAAGAAGAACCACGACGACAGCTACTTCGGCCCCGTGGTGGCGATCGGTGACGCCGACTGCCCCGCCGACGGCGACGCGCTGGCCGACAAGCTCCGCCACGAGTACCCCGGCCTGCGCGTGCTGCGCTCCACCATCGGCCCGACCATCGGCTGCCACGTGGGCCCGGGCATGCTCTCGTGCTGCTTCTGGGGCGAGGACCGGCGCGGCGCCCGCTACGCCGATGTGGGCCAGGAGCACATCAAGGGCTTCACGCGCAACGCATAACGCGCAACGCGTACCGTCGGCACGGCATCGGGCTGCAAAGACAAACGCGCTGCTTCGGGCCTGGCCCGTGCCGCGCTGTCTGGAGGATGCATGAACGTCAGCAGAAGAGGGTTCCTGTCCGTCGCGGCCGGAGCGACCGTGGCCGGCCTTGCCGGCTGCGCCGCGCCGTGGCGCCAGCAGCGGGAGGGCTCCTCTGCGCCTGCGGGCAGCGAGGGGTCGGCGGCTGAGCCCGAGATCGACCTCAGGGAATTCGCCGCGCTCGAGCTCGATATGGACGCCTGGAGCTACGACGAGCAAAACGGCTGCTGGTACCAGCTCGGCATCCCGTACTGCACGAAACCCGCGACCGAGACCTACGAGTCGCTGGCGATCTATGTGCCCGGCGCCTACCTCGAGGGCAAGAAGCACGGGCGCGCCTACCGCTGCACCGTCGCGGCCGACGCGACCGTCGGCTCCTTCACGCCGGCAACCGCGCCGGTGGTGATGCCGCTCAACTCCGCCAGCTACGAGGCGCAGGCATGCCCGACCTCGTACTCCTACAACGGACTCGCCCGCTACCTGGCCGCCGGCTTTGTGTATGTGTATGCCGGCTTCCGCGGCCGCTCGTCCACCGTCGAGAGCACCAGCTCGTCGGACATGATCGCGGGCGGCGCCCCCTGGGCGCTCGTGGACCTCAAGGCAGCGGTGCGCTATCTGCGCTACAACAAGGACCTGCTGCCCTGCGACACCGACCAGATCTACACCTTTGGCTTCGGCGGGGGAGGCGGCCTGTCCGCGAGCCTGGGCTCGATGGGCGACGCTGCCGCCTACGACGACTATCTAGCGAGCATCGGCGCGGCGACCCACGACGGTGTCGAGGGCGCCGGCCTCTCCGACGCGATCGCGGGCTCGGCCTCGTGGTGTCCGCAGACCTCCTTTGAGCTGGGGGATGCCGGCTATGAGTGGATGATGGGCCAGTTCGCCGCGGACGGCGAGCGTGCCGACGGCACCTGGACCCGTCTCCTGTCGGCCGACCTCGCGACCGCGTACGGCAAGCAGCTCAACGACCTGGCCCTCGTGGACGCCGACGGCAACGCGCTCACGCTCGACCCCGCCGAGGACGGCAGCTACGTATCCGGCAGCTACTACGACTACATCCTCAAGCTGGTGGAGGACTCGGCATCCGCGTTTCTGAGCGGCACGAGCTTCCCGTACACCTACACGCCGGCGCTCTCGGGCACGCCGACCTTCCCCGGCGACCCCAACCTCACGGAGGAGAACGCCGCCGAGAGCGACGCCGGTGTCGACGCCGGCGGTGAGTCGGAGTCGGGCGACGGGGCGACGTCCGGCGCTACCGCGGTCGACGCGGGCACGACAGACGCCGCTGCGGCCGACGCCGAGGCTGACGCAAGTGCGGCCGATGCCAGCGCGAGTGACGCCACCGCGGCCGCCGCGGGCGTCTCAGGCGTCACCACCGTGCAGTCGACCGTCTACGACTCGATCGAGAGCTATGTGGCCACGCTCAACGGCGGCACCCGCTGGCTCACGTACAACCGCCGTCAGCAGACCGCCGACGTCACGGACCTGTGGGATTTCGTGCGCGTCTGCCGGCCCGCGACCCGCGGCGTCGCCGCCTACGACTCCCATGACCGCTCAACCGAGGCCAACCAGCTCTTTGGCATCGGCGACGAGAGCACGCTGCATTTCGACGCGGCGATCTCCGAGCTCGTCTCGCAGGGGCGCGACCGCTACGCCCAGGGCACGGGCTGGGACGAGGCCTACGTCTCGGACTGGGCGGGCGACCTGGCAAAGACGGACTCGCTCGACAAGGACATGGCCACGCGTTGTGCCATGACCGACCCGCTCTACTATCTCTCGGAGCGCTACGAGGGCTACGGTCACGCGCATGTCGCGCCGCACTGGCGGATCAACGCGGGTGTCTTCTCGAGCGAATCCCCGCTGACCACCGAGGCCAACCTCGCGCTGGCGCTGTCCAATACCGACGGTGTGAAGGACCTGGCGTTCAACTGCGTGTGGGGCGCGGGGTACGGGCTGGCCGAGCAGGCGGGCAACGCCACGGACAACCTCATCGCCTGGGTCACGAGCTGCGCCGCCCCGCAGCAGGACTGACGGACCGCCGGGTGTCTCCGGTATGTGGGGGGCATGATGCGCGCACGAGGGAGGTGGCTGCCTCCCGCCGGGTGTCCATGGCTGGCGCGCGGGGGACTCTTTTTGCCGGGCTATCGTAGAGGTGAGACCTATATAGATGCAAGAAAAGTCATTAATCTATCCTAAGACACCAGTGTATGCAAGCAAAAATGAAGTATTTGGCGCGAGCGGTAGCAAAACCTGTTAGAATGATAAAAAGTCGCAATTAGCATTGTCTCCTGGATGGGTCATCCGACGAGAGGCCCTCCGGTTGACGCTATCTCGACAGGGTGCGTGAGCTGCGGCAAAAGGGGGCGCCATATGTACGAGGTCGGTGAATACATCGTTCATCCCGGGCAGGGAGTGTGCAAGATCGACAGTGTGGTGAAGGCGCCCGAGCCGACCTATATGCTGCTGCCTGTGACCTCGACGCATGGCATGAAGATCAGTTTCCCCGTGGCAAACGAGGACCGGCTGCGCCCCGTGCTGAGCGGCGACGAGGCCCGTGCCATCATCGACGAGTACCCCGCGATGGAGCCCGAGACGCACACCGAGCGCAGCAACGCGCTCGAGGAGCAGTACTACAAGGAGGAAATCCGCAACGGCGACTGCCGCGACTCCGTCCGCATCATGAAGACGATCGAGCTGCGCGTCGCCGACCTCAAAGAGCGCGGCAAGCGGCCGCCCGTCGCATACGAGCGCGTGCTCAAGCGCGCGACCGAGCGCGCGCTGTCCGAGCTGGCTGTCGCGCTTGACATGACGCAGGAAGACGTGCAGGCGCTCTTCCGCACCGCCGTCGGCGAGGATCCCACCAACAATTGATAGGGACGCAGAGAGGCGCCTCGAGAGGGGCGCTTCTTTCTTGCACGTTTCGCCTGCGTGAGATGTGTAGTGCGCCCGGGAACGCTCGCGTACAATGAGAGGCATGCGATTGCGGTGTGCCGGTCGCGCGCGGCAACAAATGCGTACCGGCCACAAGCGGTAACAAGAGCTACCGCCTGCACGCGGTAACCAACGCGTGACGCACGTCGCGAGGATGACACGCGCCCGTGAGCTAGCAGAAACACGCCGGCTGCATAATCGGCAGTACAGGAAGGACGAAACATGGAAAATCGTGCGATCATCACTGTCCTCGGATCCGACCGCGCGGGTATCGTCGCCGCCGTTGCCGGCGCGCTCGCCGAGCGCAACGCCAACATCCTCGATATCACGCAGACCATCCTGCAGGGCATCTTCACGATGACCATGCTCGTCGACCTGGGGGAGGGCGACGTGGACTTCGCCGGCACGCAGGCGCGTCTCGCGGAGCTTTCCGAGCAGCTGGGCGTCCAGATCCAGATGCAGCGCGAGGACGTCTTTAAGTACATGTACCGTCTCTAGCGGGGCAGTCACGCGAAGCGGGTGCCTACCGTCCGATAGAGCACAAGAGGAGCTAGCATGGCCGATACCCCCATTGAGCGCCGTCATAGGCAATTCCTGACCAACACCGATACCTCGGCTTTGCAGCGCATCGCCGACGCCTACCCCATGCCGTCCGAGGGCCTGGGGCTGCCGCCCGAGTCGGACCAGCTCTACCGGGGCATGATCGACGAGGACAGAATCGACGACGAGCTCTACCGCCGATACGACGTCAAGCGCGGCCTGCGCAACGCCGACGGTTCGGGCGTGCTGGTGGGCCTGACCACCATCTCCAACGTGCACGGCTACAAGAAGGTCGACGGCAAGGTGCTGCCCGACAAGGGCGACCTCCAGTACCGCGGCTACAGCATCGCCGACCTGGTGGCCGGCACGCACGGCGAGGACCGTTTCGGCTACGAGGAGGTGGCCTACCTGCTGATGGCGGGCAGGTTGCCCCGTGAGGCCGAGCTCGACGACTTCAAGGCCCGTATCGGGTCCCGCCGCCAGCTGCCCGAGGGCTACCTGGACATATTCCCGCGCACCTCCTACAGCCACTCCATCATGAACGTCCTGCAGCGCGCGACGATGCTGCTCTACGCCTTCGACCCGACGCCCGACGACACCAACCCCACGCACGAGGTCGACGTGGCCCTCTCCCTGCTGGGCCGCTGGCCCCGCGTGGCCAGCATAGCGCACCAGGCGGCGGTGGCCACCGTCACGGGCGAGCGCCTGCGTGTGCCGCCCGCCCAGGAGTCCTACACCGTGGCCGAGACGATCCTGGACGTGCTCCGCGGCGAGCAGGGCTTCTCGCGCGAGGAGGCCATGCTCCTGGACGTCATGCTCATGCTGCACGCCGAGCACGGCGGCGGCAACAACTCCAGCTTCACCACCCGCGTGCTCTCGTCCTCCGGCACCGACGCCTACTCGGCCTACACGGCGGCCCTGGGCTCGCTCAAGGGCCCCAAGCACGGCGGCGCCAACTACAAGGCCGGCGAGATGATCAACGACATCTGCGACCATGTGCGCGACTGGGGCAGCGACACCGAGGTGGGCGACTACCTCACGCAGATCCTGGAGGGCAACGCCTTCGACGGCACGGGCCTCATCTACGGCCTGGGCCACGCCGTCTACACCGTGACCGACCCCCGCGCCGAGATCGTCAAGGGCTACGCGCGCCAGCTGGCGGAGCAGAAGGGCCTGCTGGACAAACTGGAGCTCATGGAGCGCGTGGAGCGCTTGGGGCCTCAGCTGATGCACGACGTGCGCGGCATCACCAAGCCCATCTCCACCAACATCGACCTCTACACGGGCTTTGTCTACAGTATGTTGGGCATCCCGCGCGACCTCTTCACGCCCGTCTTTGCCATCGCCCGCATGGCCGGCTGGGCCGCGCACCGCATGGAGGAGCTCTACGGCCAGGCCCGCATCATCCGCCCTGCCTACAAGTCGGTGGTCGAGAGCCAGCAGTACGTGCCGATCGACGAGCGCTAAGACAAACGCGCGGACCGGTGTGTGCCGGCCCGCGCGCAGATGTTGGTACGCAGATGTGGTTGGAGAAGCGGTGCGCTGAAGCGGCTAGAGACGCGGTTAGTCTTCGCCGCGCTCGTCTTCTTCGTCTCCCTCCTCCTCGTCGAGGCGCAACGGCTTGAAGCTGGCGGTGTCGCCGCCGATCAGGCTGGCTGCGGCGGCGCGGGTGGCCTCCTCGCGCTCGGCGTTGAGCTTCTCGGAGAAGACGTCCTCTTCGTCCTCGTCGGTGGCCGCGGCAATGTTTGTATTCGCGACCTCGGGCGGGACGGTGCCGAGCGCACCGGTGCCCTCGCCGAGCATCACGCGCGTGAGCTTGTGGGTGTGCTTCGCCTTGGTGAAGAGCGGCACGTACTCGATGATCGTCGAGGAGTTCTCGAGGCCGTACCAGCGGGCGGGGGAGCCGCAGATGCGGCGGATCGCGTACTTGATGCCCAGCACGTTGGCGTTGGCGCCGGAGATGTCCGACTCGGGGGCGATGACCTTGCGGATCATGCAGAAGCGGAAGTCGCCGACCTTGTTGACCGTGCGGTAGATGGAATAGCGGTGGGGCTGCGGGGCGAGCTGGCCGGACTCCATCAGGTCAGAGACGATCTGGTAGAGGTACTGGTTGACGCGCTGGTTCACGCGGAAGCCCAGGCGCAGCTGCACCTTGAAGAAGAAGTCGGTGCCAAAGTCGTTGACGCTGTAGGACAGCGTGCGCGGCTCGTCGGTGACCTGCACGTTGAGGAAGTAGTAGGCCTTGGCGCGCTTGGGGCGCTTGTCCAGGATCGAGTAGAGGATGTCGCGGTCCAGCTTGTCGGGGCTGGAGTCGTTGGTCATAAAGACGAGGTTGTCGGCCACCAGCGGCAGCGACTCGTCGTCACGCAGCATGCGCAGCTGGTCGAGGTACTTGTCGACGGGCAGGTACACGGTCTGCGTGTGCTCGATGGCCGTGCCGCGGCGCCACACGTACATCACGAGGAAGATCGCCGTGGCCATCAGCACCGTGAAATAGCCGCCGTGGAAGAACTTGGTGAGGCTGGAGAAGAAGAACATGCCCTCGATCAGCACAAAGAACACGAGGAAGACCAGGGCGAACAGGGGCTGGTGCTTGATCTTGGTGAGGTAGGTGAAGAGCAGCACCGTGGTCATCAGCATCGTGGCCGTGATCGCCAGGCCGTAGGCCGCCTCCATGTGCGAGGAGGTCTGGAAGAGCAGGACGACAAAGATGCATCCGGCCCAGATGATGTTGTTGACCAGCGGGATGTAGAGCTGGCCCTTGGTCTGGGAGGGGTAGACGATCTTCATGTGCGGCATGAGGTCCAGGTGGATGGCCTCCGACACGATGGAGAAGGAGCCCGTGATCAGCGCCTGCGACGCGATGATGGCCGCCAGGGTCGAGAGGAGGACGGCAAAGACGCGCATCTGCTCGGGGACCATCTCAAAGAAGGGGTTGAGGTCGGTGACCATCAGCATCTCGGAATCCTGGACGTGGCCCAGGATAAAGGCGCCCTGGCCCAGGTAGTTGAGGATGAGGGCCGCCTTGACGAAGGGCCAGGAGGCGTAGATGTTGGCCTTGCCCACGTGGCCCATGTCCGAGTAGAGCGCCTCCGCGCCGGTGGTGCACAGAAACACATTGCCGAGCACCATGAGGCCTGCCGCGTTCATGTCGGAGAAGAGGAAGATCAGGCCGCGCACGGGGTTGAAAGCGCGGAGCACGCCCCAGTTGCCAGTCTCGACGATGTTCATCACGCCCATGCCCGCCAAAAAGACGAACCACAGCGTCATGACCGGGCCGAAGAGCTTGCCGATCGAGGAGGTGCCGGCGCGCTGGATCACGAAGAGCACGCACAGGATGGCGATGGTGATCACGACGACGATGCGCTGGTTGTCGCCGATGATGCGGTAGATGAAATCGATCGTGCGCAGGCCCTCGATCGCGGTCGTCACCGTGACGGCGGGGGTCAGGATGCCGTCGGCGAGCAGCGCCGCGCCGCCGATCATCGCGGGGAAGAGGAGCCATTTGCCGCAGCGCTTGACCAGGCTGTAGAGCGCGAAGATGCCGCCCTCGTTGTGGTTGTCGGCCTTCATGGCGATCAGGACGTACTTCACCGTGGTGATGAGCGTGATCGTCCAGATGAGCAGCGACAGTGCGCCGAGCACGACGTCCTCGCTCATGGTCTGGAGGCCGCCGTTGCCGCTCATGATCGCCTTGAGCGTGTACATGGGGCTCGTGCCGATGTCGCCGTAGACCACGCCGAGCGTCACGAGCACCATGCCGAGGGAGAAGGGGATGCCGGGGTTCTTTGCCTTTTTGCCGCGCTTCTTCTTCTCGAAATCCTTGACCGAGGCGGTGGGCGTCTGCATGCCGCCGCGGCTTGAGTGTGAACCTGCCATAATCCGCTCCATACAACGAAGTTTCGAAGCCAATCGCGATATTCTATTGCATTGTATCGTTCTGGCAAATATCGTGCGAATCTCGAGGGAGGCAAGAGATGGAAGATGCCAAGGCGGACGCGCAGGTCACGCATCCCGCATCGGTTGCGGGCAAGGATTTCTGGACTGTGGGTGCCGACGGCGGGCTCAAGGTCCCCGAGGCGGCTTCGGCGACGCTCGTGTGGGGGGACGGGAAAGGGACCATCGAGTATCACGCCG
Source organism: uncultured Actinomycetes bacterium (assembly GCA_900314685.1). Taxonomy (GTDB): domain Bacteria; phylum Actinomycetota; class Coriobacteriia; order Coriobacteriales; family Atopobiaceae; genus Olegusella. The sequence goes on from OMWE01000014.1 coordinate 29,311, forward strand.
AGGCGGGCCACGTCGACGTGCGCGACGACACGGGCAAGCTGCTGTGCAAGATGTTCTACGTCTCCTACGTGGCGCTCGGCGCGGACGGCGAGGCCGACCCCGACCGTCCCGTGACCGTGCTCTTCAACGGCGGCCCGGGCAGCGCCTCGGTGCCCATCGACTTCGGCGGCTTCGGCCCCCTGCGCGTGCAGACCGACGGCATGCGCCACGTGCGCGCCGACGCGGCGGTCACCGACAACCCCCACACGCTGCTCAAGGTCAGTGACCTGGTCTTCTTCGACGCGCCCGGCACGGGCTACTCGCCGGTCGCAGCGGGCGTGGACCCCAAGGAGATCTTCGGCGCCGACGGCGACGCGGACGCCTTCTGCCGCGCGACCACGGCCTGGCTCGAGGCAAACGGGCGCTGGTCTTCGCCCCTCTACCTGCTGGGCGAGTCCTACGGCACCGTGCGCAACGCGGTGCTGATGCGCCTCATGGGCGAGCGCGGCGTGAAGCTCACGGGCGTCACGATGCTCTCGGCCATCTGGGACTGGGTCGAGACCCTGCCCGGCGAGGACCTCTACTACCTGGGCATGCTGCCGACCTTCGCGGCGACGGCGCAGTACTTCGGCAAGGCCGGCGCGGGCGTCGACGTGGACGAGTGGTTCGACCGCGCGATGGCCTTCTCGACCGAGGTGTACGGGCCCGCGCTCCTCTTCGGCGACCGGCTCGGGGCCGAGCGGGAGGCCGAGCTGGCGCAGCAGATCTCCGAGCTCATCGGCCTGCCCGCGGACTTTGTGCTCGCGCGGCACCTGCGCGTGAGCCTGGAGGACTTCCGCGCCCGCATCCTGGAGCGCGAGGGCAAGGTGTGCGGCCGCCTGGACATGCGCTTCGTGTGCGACGCGCCGTCCTACCAGCAGCAGAGCGTCGACTGGCTGGCCGGCGAGGACGCGGCCGACTCCTCGCTCAACGGCGTGTGGGACCACGCCTTCCGCGCCTTCCTGCATGACCGCCTGGGCTACGCCGCGCCCGCGCGCTACCTGGACAGCAACTACATGAAGATCGGCACCAAGTGGAACTGGACTCACCAGGCCCCCGGCACGATGGAGGAGGTCGGCGCCCCCAATTTCGCGATCGACCTGGCCTGCGCGCTGCGCCGCGACCCCACGATCAAGCTCTGCGTGCTGGGCGGCCGCTACGACGCCGCGACCCCGTACTGGAACGTCGAGCACGACCTGGCCTGCCAGTACCTCTCCGACGAGCTCAAGGAGCGCGTGGAATTCCACCGCTACGGCTGCGGCCACATGGCCTACACCGACGAGCCCACGCTCGCCGCGATGGACGCGGACCTGACCGCCTTCTACGCCAAGAAGTAAGACTCGCACCGGGTAGCGCGCGACGCCCGCAGCAGGTTGGGGCGGGCGTCGCGCCTGGCCGACACCGCTACACGCGGTGCACCAGGTAGCAGTGGTGGATTTTTTTGTTGCGGGCAAAGTCGTCGGGGATCGTCTGCGCGGTGATGTCCTCGAGCGCCACGCCCGCCTTGGCCAGCGCCGCCTCGTCGGGCACAAAGCCGCGCAGGTTGCAGCAAAAGACGCACACGCCCGCACGCGTGAGCAGGCGCGACACGCCGATGAGCAGCTCCGCATGGTCGCGCTGGATGTCAAACGACGCCGCGCGCATGCGGCTGGAGTTGGAGAATGTGGGCGGGTCGAGGTAGATCAGGTCCCAGCGGTTGGCCGTGTGGCGCTGCTCGGCGACCCAGGCCAGGACGTCGGCCTGCACGTATTCGTGGGCGTCGCCGGCAAAGCCGTTGCGCCCCATGTTGCGCCGCGCCCACTCGAGGTAGGGCCGCGAAAGGTCCACGGTGGTCGTGTGCTTGGCGCCGCCGTCGGCCGCGTAGACGGTCGCGCTGCCGGTGTAGGCAAAGAGGTTGAGGAAGCGCTTGGAGCCGGCGGTCTGCTTGGCCATCTCGCGGATGCGCGCGCGGACGTCGCGCGTGTCGAGGAAGAGGCCGTAGTCCAGCCCTCCGCCGAAATTGACCTCAAAGGTCAGGCCGCCCTCGTCGACGAGGTGCGCGCCGCGAGGGAGCGTGAGCGGCTTGCGAGTGTCTTTGCGCTGATCGGGACGGTCGGAGGCGTACTGCGAGCCGCCCTTGGCACGTGTGCGCACGCGCAGGCTCACGTCGCCGGGCGCGACGCCGAGGACCGGCGCGGAGATCGCGAGCGCGTCGAGCAGGCGCTGACGGGCGAGGGCAGGGTCGACGTCCTTGGGCGCCGCGTATTCTGCGACCGTCGCCCAGGGGCCGCCGCCCGTGCCGCCGTAGTCGCGCTCGTCGAGCAGCTCGGACGGCGTGAAGTAGTCGACCGCGACCGCGTAGTCGGGCAGGTCGGCGTCGTACACGCGGTAGCAGCCGACGCCCTCGCGGCGGGCCCATTTGCGGCGGAGGCGCCAGACTTTCTCGAGGCGGCGCGCGAACTGCTCGCTCTGGGGCAGGAGGACGGGCACGTCGCGGCCGTCCTTGAGCTTGACGGCCGCAGCGGCGATGCTGGCCGATGCGTCGTTGGAGGGTGCGATACCGTGGGACGCGGCGTCGGGGACCGTGACGCTGCCGGCCGCGGTGGGGGCGGGGGAGCCTGCCGGAGCCGCAGCGAGGTCATAGGAGCGCAGCGTGCCCTCGTCGCTGCCGATGAAGACGTGCGCGTCCAGCGTCGGCGCGCCCACGGCGATTCCCGCCATGCCTGCGCGCGCGAGCGTGACCAGCGACGACGGGTCGATGGACGCGAGCGCCGTGCGGACGCGGCCGAGCTCCGCGGCCTCGCGCGCCGCATCGTCGAGGTGGAGCCAGGAGAGGTCGCACGCAATCAGGGCAGGGGTGCCGTGCAGGCGGTCGGGGAGCGCGGTGTCGGGCTGCGACGCGTCTATCAGGACGGCGGAGTCGGCGCGCGCCTGTCCTGCTTCCGCGCGGTCGTCGGCCTCGGCGAGGAGGTCCGCCCAGGCGTTTTCGTCGTGGAGACCCCACCGCTCGAAGCCCCAGCGCTGACGCAGCAGACCGGGGGCTCGGTCGGCGACCTGGGCGCGTGCCTCCTCGACGAGGGTGGGGGCGCCGGTGCCGAGCGCGACGAGGGCGGGGGCTTCCGTGCGGCAGTTGCGATACCAGCCGCCCGCCGCCAGCATCGCAGCAGCGTAGTCGGGGCGCAGCGGGATGGCCGGGCCGCGGCGGAAGAGCGGCTCGCCCGCGAGGTCGACGCCGATCACAGCGCGCTCGCGCGAGAGGCGCACCACGATGCGCAGGTCGGGGTGGGCGGTGTCGGTGGCGAGCCGCCGGCCCGTCTGCTCGGCGATGCGGTCGGCGATAGCGTCCTTGGTGCGCAGGGCGGTGAATTGCGTATTGCGCAGGGCTGCGTTGGTGCCGTGCGCGTCGACGGCGATGGAGGTCCGGGCTGGCAGCTGGTCTTCCCAGGCGATGGCTGAGGCGCCGGCATAGAGCTCGTCGGCATCGCGGGCGCCCACGCGGGCGAGCACGGCGACGACGCGCGAGGCGATGCGCGACCAGAGGCAGACGCGGTAGGCGTCGGCGACCGACCCCGCAAAGCTCACCTGGCCGTGCAGGGGACGGACCTGGCCGACGTGGAGGGACCGCAGTTCGTCGGCCAAAAGCGGCTCGAATCCCGCCGCGCATGTCGCGAAGAAGTCCATGGATACCGTTTCTCGTGTGCGCCCGCACGTGGGCTGCGAGCGCCTGTGCGCCTTGGGTCGCGAGCGCCTGTTTGTCTTACCAAGTGTAGCGGGTCGGGTGGCTGCGGCACGGCACATGCACGGAAGTATCGCACGTACGGAAAGCTCGGCGGGACCGAACGGGTCGGTGCCGCACATGTACACTCGGCCGGAGGCGCGCACGCCGCCGATGGGACCTGCCGCTTGCCGCGACGTGCGCGCACGGTGGCGGCCGGCGGGGTAGTATGGCACACAGTATGGACGTTGCGGGCGCGCCGCCAAAGTGCGCGCCGGCACGAGCGGAAAGGGTTGGTATGGACAAAGAAGTCACTGCCAAGGTAGAGCTGTGGGCCGCAAACGTCGAGGACGCGGACCTCAAGGCCGAGCTCGACGAGCTGATGGCCCCCGGCAAGGAGGAGCAGCTTAACGACGCTTTTTATCGTGATCTGGAATTCGGCACGGCGGGCCTGCGCGGCACGTTGGGCGTCGGCACCAACCGTATGAACGTCTACGTCGTCGCCCAGGCGACGCAGGGCGTGGCCGACTACCTCAACGCCCACTACGACCACCCGACGCTGGCGCTCGCGCGCGACAGCCGTCTCAAGGGCGAGGACTTCCAGAAGGTGGCCGCCGGCGTGCTGGCCGCCAACGGCATCCACGTCTACGTGTACCCGCGCATCGAGCCGGTGCCCACGCTGTCCTTCGCGGTGCGCTACCTGCACACCTCCGCGGGCATCGTGCTGACCGCCTCCCACAACCCGGCGCAGTACAACGGCTACAAGGTCTACAACGACAACGGCGGCCAGATCGCCAACGAGGCCGCCGACGAGATCTCGGCCTCCATCGCCAAGACGCCTGTCTTCGGCGGCGCCAAGATGATGAGCTTTGAGGAAGGCCTGGAGAAGGGCCTGATCGAGTGGACGCCGGAGGAGGTCCTGGACGCCTTCATCGAGAACGTGAAGAAGGTCTCCGTCCCCGGCTTCAAGGCGCCGGAGGGCTACAAGGTCGTCTACACCCCGCTCAACGGCACGGGCATGGAGTGCGTGACCCGTATCCTCAAGGAGATCGGCGTCAACGACGTCGAGGTCGTGCCCGAGCAGAAGGACCCGGACGGCAACTTCCCGACCTGCAAGTACCCCAACCCCGAGTTCCGCGAGGCCCTCGAGCTGGCGCTGAAGCTGGCCGACGAGGTCAAGCCCAACCTCGTGGTCGCCACCGACCCCGATGCCGACCGCATGGGCACCGCCATCCCGCACAACGGCGAGTACGTGCTGCTGTCCGGCAACGAGATGGGCGTCCTGCTGATGGACTGGCTCATCAAGATGGCCGAGCAGCGCGGCGAGGACCCCAAGACCAAGGTCGCCGTCTCCACGATCGTCTCGTCCGTGATGCCCGACGCGCTGGCCCGCGACCACGGCTTTGAGATGCGCCGCGTGCTGACCGGCTTCAAGTACATCGGCGACCAGATCGACCAGCTCAAGGACGAGGGCGAGGAGGACCGCTACCTCATGGGCTTCGAGGAGTCCTACGGCTACCTCGTCGGCACCCACGCCCGCGACAAGGACGCCATCGTCGCCGTCGAGATGTGCGTCGAGATGGCCGCCTACTACGCCGAGAAGGGCATGGACCTCTACGAGGCCATGGAGGAGCTGTACAAGAAGTACGGCTACTACCTCAACGGCACGGTCAACGCCGCCTTCCCGGGTGCCGCCGGCGCCGAGCGCATGAAGGAGATCATGGACGGCCTGCGCTCCAACCCGCTGACCGAGATCGCTGGCTACAAGGTCACCGGTGTGACCGACTTTGCGACCGGCCCCGAGATGCCGCGCGTCTCCGGCCTGCAGAAGGAGGCCCCGCAGAACCTGCCCGCCGCCAACGTCATCGAGTACCGCCTCGAGGACGACAACAAGGTCATCTTCCGTCCGTCCGGCACCGAGCCCAAGGTCAAGGCGTACCTCTTTGCCAAGGGCGCCACGCGCGCCGACGCCGAGGCCGTCCGCGCCAAGCTCCAGGAGGCCGCCGAGGGCATCCTGAAGTAGCGTTGCACGCCGCGGGGTATACCACGGAGCGCGTGCCGTGATGCACGCGCTGTAGAGCGCACATTGTGAGGGGAAGGCAAACGTCGAGGTTTGTCTTCCCCTCTTTTTTGTCGTTGTAGATCTGATCGCTGTAGCTCACGTCGTTGGCACACACGTCGCCGCCTGGTATAGGACTCCGACGGCGCCATACAAAGTATCTGTACGCATGTCAGTGTGTGTTGTACGCAGTTTGGACCGAAAATGGCCAGGGCGAGAACGGGCTTGTTTCGGTCCAAATGGCGTACAAGAAAAAAGGTTGAAGCGTACAAACAATCTTTCTGCGACGGCGCTCCTGATGCAATCGTACATGAACCGTCCCAAATGACACGATCGTGGCAAAAGATGCGGTTCATGTACGAGTCAAAAGAGGCGGCCCCGGCATCGCATGCGCAGGGGCTGGTTGCATGCGATGCCGGGGTCGTTTCAGTTGGACTGCTAGAGGTGCGGCTCTCGAGGCTTAGTAGCTGGAGTCCGAGCTGTCGGAGGAATCGGAGTCAGAGTAATCCGACGAGTCCGATGAGCTGGAGGAATCCGAGTTGTCCGATGAGTCCGAGCTATCGGAGGAGTCGGAGTCGGAGTCCGAGGCGGCCGTGGAGTCGGAGCCCTCGGCATCCGTCGAGTCGCTGCCGTCGCCAGAGTCGGCAGCGGCGAGCGTATACATCACGTCGCCGTCGAAACCGATCGTGCTGGCCGACCAGGTGTGGGAAGACACACTCGCCGACGTCGGGTCGTAGACGACCAGCGCGCCGTCCTCACCGGTGCCGACCACGAGGATCCAGTGCGCGTAGTGCGTGAGCGTATCGGCCTTGACCAGCACGGCGATCGGCGTGCCGTCCTGGAGCATGGACGTGATGTTGTCGGCGGAGACGGTGTACTCGGTCGCGGTGAGCCCGAGGGAGGTGAGACCGCTGGCGAAGAACGCCTTGTCGGTGCCGGCATCGCCGGAGGCATACCCGGCGTCGGTCGCGGTGGTCGCGATCGTGGCGGGCGTCTGGTCGTTTTTGCCCGTGAGCCCCATATAGGCCATGGCGACGACGGTCGGGCCGGAGCCCGTGACGCCCAGCGCGCCGTCGGCGTAGTCGACGTTGCCCCAGCGGCTGTCCCAGTCGAAGAGCTGCGGATAGGTGCCCTTGGCGACCTCGTCGCTGTAGCCAGAGGAGGTCTTGTCGGAGCCGGGATAGTTCGCCACAAAGCTGATGGCCTCGGGCTCGGAGACCGCGAGGGCGATCATACGCGGGTCGGTGTAGGCGTCGGCGTTCGCGGCGATCTTGTCGAGCCCGTCGGCTTTGTCGAGCGCCGGCGTCAGCGCGGCCGTGATCTCGGAAGAGGCGCCCGCGGCGACACGCGCGTCGAGCGAGTTGCCGGCAGAGCCCTCGCTGCTCTCTCGCTGCTTGGAGCAGCCGCGCACACAGCTCGAGATACCGACAACCAGCAGGATCAAGACGATGATCGCACCGGCGAGCAGGAGCAGCGAGCGCGGGTCTTCGGTGATGCTCGGACGGCCGCGGCGACGCTTGCCCGAGAAATTGATGTTGCTCTGGCGCAGGTTGTAGCCCGTGTCGGTACCGTTGATGGTGCGGTAGTTGCGGTGGGACTTGTACGGCTGCTGGTTCGGGCGGGGCCCACGCGAGTTGAGCGGCCGGTCCTGCTGCGAGCGGGGACGGCGGGACCGCTGGCCCTGGCGCTGACCCTGCCCCTGACGGCGCTGGCCGGAGTGGGCGTCCGAACGCGTGTCGTAGGGACGCGAGCCACTGGGACGCTGGCGTCCGTTGCGGTCGGGATACTGGTTGTTGTAGCTAGGCATAGGGTCCCCTTGGTCGCGTATACAAAAGTCTCCGGAGCTGGGCAAAACGCCCGAGCTATTCGTATGAGATGTCCACCTATTGTGCCATCTTATGCCATCGCGCGAGCTAGCGCGAGTGCCAATAGGGCAACGGTACCAAGCTCGTGCGACAGACGCCGCTGAACCCAGTCAGTCGACGCCGCCGGGTCCGGGCAACCGGCGGCGCCGGGCAGTTTTCTGGAGAATATCATCAAAATGAAACAAATATACGATTATTGTTGGCGTATGATGCAAATGTACCTGAATTGATGCACTTCCATGTGAAGAAGAGCATGGAATTCTTGAATGCATGAATACGAGGGGCACCAGCTGAATAGTTTGGAGTCGGGACATGGTGAAGAGACGCAACAGCAGACAAGACGCAATCAGGGACATCGTCCGTGGCAAATCGATTCGCACGCAGCGGGAACTCGTCGATGAGCTGCAGTCCATCGGGTACAAGTGCACCCAGGCGACGGTCTCGCGCGATATCGCGGACATGGGTCTGCGCAAACTCTCGGACGGTATATACGTCCTGGCCGAGGACCTGCATCTCCAGCGTATGGTGTCTGAGTTTGTCGGCGGCGTGGACCGCGCCGACAACCTGGTGGTGATCAGGTGCCAGCCCGGCACTGCCCCGGGCGTCGCGGCGGCGGTCGATGCGGCGACGCTGCACGAGGTCATCGGGTCGGTCGCCGGCAACGACACCGTGCTGGTGGTCGCGGGCGATCCCGATTCCGCCGCTGAGCTCGTCAATCTCGTCACCAAGCTGAGCAACGCCCGCAAGTAGGGGGGGTGCTGCCACAGGCTAGCAGGCGAGCTGACAAGAAGAAGCAAGCGGGCTGACAAGAAGAAGCGAACGAGCAGCCGGACCATGCGACCGGTAGGCGAGAAAAACAGGCGCACAAGAAGAACCCCAAGCCGTGAGGGCTCGGGGTTCTTTGTTTTTCTGAGATATTTGCAGCCGGTCTAGCCTGCGGTATCGTCGCCGCCGGCGGGCGCTTCGGGTGTCGTGCCGCCACCGTTGCCGGGGTCGGTCGGGGTCGTGGGCGTCTCGGGAGTCGTCGGCGTGGTGCCGCCGCCGTTGCCGGGATCGGTCGGCGTCGTCGGCGTCGTGGGCGTGGTGCCGCCGTTGTCGTCACCGTTGTCGTCTTCGTTTTCCTGGGCGCGCTGGGCGGCGTTCTCCTCGGCCTCGGTAGTCTCGTCTTCCTCGTCCTCCTCGGGATAGGCGTCAAAACCCCACGTGCTGTCGGACTTGTAGGTGGGTGCGGCGGCGCCGCTCGGGAATTCCGCACGCTCCACGCCATAGAGCGCCGAGTTCATGAAGTAGGCCCAGATCATGCAGGCCGTGTTGTAGGGGTGGCCGTAGGTGCCGTCGACGTAGACCGTGGTGTTGTCCTCGTAGCCGCACCACACGGCGCAGGAGTACTGCGGGGTGATGCCGCAGAACCACAGGTCGGTCCAGTCCTCGGTCGTGCCCGTCTTGCCCGCGATGGGCTGGTCGAACTGGACCAGGTTCATCATGCTGTTGGCGGTACCCTGGCTGGTGTTGACGACGCCCTCCATGACCTGCTCGGTGGCCTGCGCCACGCCGGCGTCGAGGACCTGCTTGGGGTCGTCCTTGTGCTCGTAGACCACGTTGCCGTTGCGGTCCTCGATGCGCGTGATCGCGATCGCGTCGCGGTGGATGCCGCCGCTGGCGATGGTGCCGTAGGCCTCGGCCATCTGGACGGGCGGCACGCCGGCGGTGCCCAGCGTCAGCGACGGGTAGGCGGGCAGGTCCACGCTGACGCCCATGGCGTGGGCGGTGTCGGCGATCTTGTCGGCGCCGATCGCGACGGCGACCTGCGCAAAGCCTGTGTTGGACGACACGGCGAGCGCCTTGGCGAGGGTGATGGTGCCGTAGCTCGTGTTGCCGTAGTTCTGGACCTTCCAGGTGGGGGTCGCCTGGATGGGGGAGTTGCAGTCGATGTAGATGTCGGGGCTCATGCCGTCCGCGATGGCCGCGGCGAGCGTGAAGACCTTGAAGCTCGAACCCGTCTGGCGGCGCGCCTGCGTGGCCATGTTGAACTGGCTCTTCTCGTAGCTCTTGCCGCCGACCATGGCGCGGATGTAGCCGTTGCCCACCTCGGTGCACACCAGGGCGCTCTGGAGCTTTTTGTTGCCGATCTCGTCGAGGCGCTGCGCCACCGCCTCCTCGGCGGCCTTCTGCATGTCGAGGTCGAGGGTGGTGTAGACCTTGAGGCCGCCCGACAGGATGACGTCCTGGTCGAAGTCCTCGAGCAGCAGCTGGCGCACATAGTCGGTGAAGTAGGGGCTGGCGGAGGTCGACTCGGTGAAGCTGCCGGGGTTGAGCGTGATGTCCTCCGCCTTGGTCTTGTCGCACTCCTCCTGCGTGATGTCGCCGACGGCGAGCATGCGGTCGAGCACGTGGTTGCGGCGCTGCTTGGCGGCGTCGATGTTGACGATCGGGTCGTAGTAGCTGGGCGAGTTCGGGACGCCCGCGAGGGTCGCCGCCTCGTTGAGCGTCAGCTCGCTCGCGTGCTTATTAAAGTAGGTGATGCTCGCCGCCTCGATGCCGTAGGCGCCCTCGCCGTAGTAGATGGTGTTGAGGTACATCATGAGGATCTGGTCCTTGGTGTACGTCTTCTCCATCTGGATGGCGATGTAGGCCTCGCGGACCTTGCGCTTGAGCGAGCGCTCAAACTGCTCGTCGGACAGGACCGTGTTGCGCACCAGCTGCTGCGTGATGGTCGAGGCGCCCTCGGAGCCGCCTGCCAGCTGGGCGAAGACGGCGCGGACGATGCCCTGCGGGTCGACGCCGTTGTGCTTGTAGAAACGCTCGTCCTCGACGTCCACGGTCGCCTTGAAGACGTAGTCGGAGACCTCGTCGCTCTCGACGGAGCGGCGGTTCTGCAGGTAGAACTGTACGAGCGGCGTGTCGTCGGACGCGTAGACGGTGGTGGGCTCGGCCACGAGGTACGCGTCGGCCGACTGGTAGTCGGGCAGGTCGGACAGCCAGCTCGAGACCAGCGCGCCCAGGGAGATGGCGAGCGCGGCGGCCAGCAGGGCGATGAATCCGAAGAAGCCGACGATGCCGAATCCCACGATGTGTGTGCGCGAGTGCATGTGAGCCCTGCGCGTGCGAATCCCCATGCAGTCCTCCTAGATAAGTGACATTTGTATCAACATTATAGGGTCATATCCTGCTAAGGTATGTGGAGCATGTCTAACGAGCATGACGAAGGCAGGCTACCACAACCACGCGGCCGCGCCTGCAGCCGCACCTGAACAACATGGAGGACAGAGCTTTGCTGCCAATGGAAGAACAACTTAAGGTCATCACGTCCGGCACCATGCAGATCGTGCCGCTTGACGAGCTTAAGAAGAAGCTCTCGCGAGACACCCCCCTCAACATCAAGCTCGGCGTCGACCCCACCTCGCCCGACCTGCACCTCGGCCACGCGGTGCCCCTGCGCAAGATGCGCCAGTTCCAGGACCTGGGCCACAAGGTCACGCTGATCATCGGCAACGGCACGGCGCTGATCGGCGACCCCTCGGGCCGCGACAGCACCCGCCCGCCCCTCACGGAGGAGGCGGTCGAGGCCAACGCCCGCACCTACGTGAGCCAGGCCATGAAGATCCTGGACCCCGAGAAGACGACCATCGTCCACAACGGCGACTGGATCAAGCCCATGGACCTGGGCCAGATGCTGAGCCTGCTCAGCAAGTTCAACGTCGCCCGCATCCTGGAGCGCGAGGACTTCCACAACCGCTACACCAACGGCCAGTCCATCGCCCTGCACGAGTTCATCTATCCGGTGCTGCAGGCCTACGACTCCGTGGTGATCAAGGCCGACCTGGAGATGGGCGGCAACGACCAGATCTTCAACCTGCTCGCCGGCCGCGACCTGATGCGCGACGAGGGCATGGAGCCGCAGGTGGCGCTCACGATGCCGCTGCTGGTGGGCCTGGACGGCACCAAGAAGATGTCCAAGAGCTATCACAACTACGTGGGCCTCACCGACCCCGCCGACGAGATGTACGGCAAGCTCATGAGCATCACCGACGAGCTCGTCCCCACGTATTTCCGCCTGTGCTCGACCCTGCCGGTCGACGAGGTCGACGAGATCGACGCCGCCTACGCCGACGGCTCGGCCGACCCCTACGAGCTCAAGCGCCGCTTGGCCCGCAACATCTGCGACCTCTACCACGGCGCGGGTGCCGGCGACGAGGCCCAGGCCACCTTTGATGCGCGCTTCAAGGAGAACAAGATCGTCGACGCCCCCGAGTACGAGGCCGACCTTGACAGCCGCCTCAACGACGAGGGCCTTATCTACCTGCCCGCCCTGCTCAAGGACGCCGGGCTGGTGAATTCCGCGGGCGAGGGCCGCAAGCAGATCGACGGCGGCGGCGTGCGCATCGCCGGCGACAAGGTCGAGCCCAAGACCTACAACGTCGACCCCGCCGTGCTCAAGGGCGCGACCCTGCAGGTGGGCAAGCGCAAAGTGGTCCAGCTTGTCTAAGGTGCAGCCCGCGCGCGCAAAGTCACAGGTACCCGAACTCCTGGCACCGGCCGGCGGGCCTGCGGCCTTCTACGCCGCGCTCGCGACCGGTGCCGATGCTATCTACTGCGGCTTGGGCAGCAGGTTCAACGCGCGGCGCGGCGCCGGCAACTTCGAGGACGCCGACTTCGCCGAGGCCTGCCGCACGGCCCACCTGGCGGGCGCGCGCGTCTACGTGACGGAAAACGTCGTGATAAAGACGGACGAGGTCCCCGCGGCCCTCGCGCTGGTCAAACGCGCGTGGGACCTGGGTGCCGACGCCGTGATCCTGCAGGACTGGGGACTCATGGCCGAGGTGCGCCGCCAGCTGCCCGAGGTCGAGGTCCATGTGTCCACGCAGGCCAACGTGCACGACGCCCGCGCCGTGGCCTGGTGCCGCGACGTGCTGGGGGTCGAGCGCGTGACCCTCTCGCGCGAGCTCTCGCTGCCGGAGATCGCGCGCATCGCGCAGGAGGGCGTGGAGCTGGAGAATTTCGGGCACGGAGCGCTCTGCTTCTGCTACTCGGGCGTCTGCAAGATGAGCGCGCTGGGCGGCGACCGGTCGGCCAACCGCGGCATGTGCGCCCAGCCCTGCCGCCTGCCCTACGATCTCGTGGACGAGGGCGGTACCAGCATCGCCGCCCCCGACCGCGGTCGGCCGCTCTGCCCCAAGGACTACCGTACGATCGACCACCTCGCCGAGCTCGCGGACGCAGGCCTCGGCTCGCTCAAGGTCGAGGGGCGCATGAAGGCGCCCGACTACGTGTGGGGCGTCGTGCGCGCCTATCGTGCCGCGCTGGATGCGCTGGCCGAGGGCCGTGAGCCTGATGCGTCCGAGAAACAGCGCCTCGCGACCCTGCTCAAGCGGTCGTTCAACCGCGACTTCACGGACGCCTACCTCTACGGCCGCTCGGGCGACGAGATGATGAGCTACGACCGGTCCAACAACCGCGGCGAGCTCGTCGGCGTCGTGACGGGCGCCCGCGACCTGGGCACCTACCGCCGCGTGCGGGGCGGCTCGGACGGCGGGCGCGTGCGCACGCGCGCATACACCGCGGCGGACGTCACGGTCCGCCTGGACCTGCCCGTGGGCAAGGGGGACCTGCTGGAACTGCGTCCGACCGAGGACCCCTCGCAGTTCCTGACCGGGCTTGCCGCGGACGACGCGGCGGCGGGGGAGACCATCACCGTGCGGACGACGCGTACCGTGCCGGCGGGCAGCCTCGTGCGGGTCATCCGCTCGCAGGTGGCGCTCGACGCCTCCGCGCAGGCCGCGCGTCCCGAGGCGGCTCCCAAGCGTCCCGTGCTCGTGCGGGTCTCCGCGCACATCGGCGAACCGCTCGCGATCGAGCTCGGATGTGTCACGCCCCCGTCCCCTGTCATGGTCCGGGTCGAGGGCGACGTGGTCGAGCCCGCGCGCACCCGCGCCGTGAGCGCGGCTGACCTCGCGGAGCATGTGGGCCGCATGGGCACGTCGCCCTTTGTGCCGGCGGACATCCAGGTCGAGCTCGACGAGGGGGTGGGGCTGGGCTTCTCCGCGGTCCACAAGCTGCGAGCCAAGGCCTGCGACCTGCTCGCGGCCGAGATCCTCAAGCCCTACGACCAGCGGCGCCGTGGCAGATCGTACCTGGTCGCCCGCATTCCGGACGACGCCGCTGCTGCGCAGCACACCCCTTGCGGGGAAGACGGACCATCCGATTGCGCGTCTTCAGCCATGCCTGATGTGCCGGCAACGTCCCGCGCACCCGAGGTGTGCGCCCTTGTCACCACGCCCGCCGCGGCCCGGGCGGCCCTTGCCGCAGGTGCGACCCGCGTGTACGTGCGTGACGAGTACCTTGCGCAGCCGGACGTCGGCTGGCCTGACGGCGTGATCCCCTGGCTGGACGAGGTCTGCCGCGAGGGCGACCATGCCCGCATCGACCCCTTTGTGCGGGCGGGCGCCGCGGTCGGCGTCGGCAACGTCTCCGAGCTGGCGCTCGCCGTCGCCCGCGGCGCGGCGCCCGAGGTGCGGGCCTGCATCCCGGTGCACAATACGAGCGCACTCGCCTGGCTCGAGCAGCAGGGCGCCCGCGGCGTGTGGCTGTCGGCCGAGCTCTCGCTCGACGAGATAGGCACACTCGCCCCCGCGGCGTCCTATCCCGTGGGCGCCGTCGTCTCGGGCCGCGTACGCGCCATGACCAGTGAGCACTGCGTGCTCCAGGCGGCCGACCGCTGCATACACGACTGCGCGCGTTGCCGTCTGCGCCAGCGCCGTCTGTCTTTGTGTGACCGCGACGGGGCGCTCATGCCCGTCCGGACCGACCTCGAGGGGCGCTCGCGGATCTACGCGGCGGCCCCGCTGGACGCGACGCCCGAGATCCCGGCTTTGCTCGAGGCGGGCGTCACGCGGTTCATGGCGGACTGCACGCTGCTCGACGAGCGCGAGACGTCCGCTGCGGTCGCGCGTGTCGCCCGCGCGGTTGCCGCGGCCCGGGCGGGCAAAAAACCGGACGCCCGCCTGGCCGGAGCAACGACCGGGCATCTCTATGCGCCGATCCTGTAGCGCGGGTGATACGTTCGTCCTCAGCTCGTCTTTGGTCGTCTTTGCGCCAGATATGTCCGTCTTTGCGAAAAAAAGGTTGTATGCTACGGGGATGTTTGGGTACTATACGCAAATGTCTACCGCAAAAATAGGGATTCGGAAGGTATCGCATATGGCAGTCAACAAGGAGCTCCTGGAGAAGACCATCGACGTGATTCGCCAGAGCCTGCAGGCCGACGGCGGCGACATCGTGCTCGTCGACTGCGACGACGACGGCGTCGTGACCCTGGAGATGCAGGGCGCTTGCGCCGGCTGCCCGCTGTCCAGCTACGATATGAGCGAGGGCATCGAGCGCATCCTGCGCGAGCACGTGCCGGGTGTCACCAAGGTCCAGCCGGCCATGGCCTTCTAAGACGGACCCATGTGGCTGAATGAGCTTTATCAGGCGTCGAGCCCGATCGCGTTTGCGGTCGGGCCGATTGTCATCCGCTGGTACGGCCTTGCCTACCTGGCGGGCTTTGCGCTGGCGGGCGTCTGCCTGTACCGCACGCAGCGCCGCTGGGGTCTCGACCTGACCCAGGACGACGTGCTCAATATCGTGATCGGCGTCGCCTTTGGCGTGATCATCGGCGCACGCGTCGCCTACGTCGTCTTCTACGGGGCGGGCTACTACCTGACCCACCCGCTCGAGATCCTGCTGCTCAACCAGGGTGGCATGAGTTTCCACGGCGGCCTTGTGGGGGCAATCATCGGCGGCAGCCTGATGTGCAGGTCGGCAAAGATCTCCATCCCCACCGTCGCCGACCTCGCCGTGATCGGGGCCCCCATCGGCCTCTTCTTTGGCCGCTGCGCCAATTTTGTCAACGGCGAGCTCTGGGGCAAGCCGACCGACCTGCCCTGGGGCGTGATGTTTGCCGACACGGGCGGCGGCAATGTCTACCGCCACCCCTCGCAGCTCTACGAGGCGCTGCTGGAGGGCGTCGTGCTCTTCATCGTGCTCTACACTCTCTCGCGCCGGCGCCCGTCGCGCCCGCAGGGCACCTTCCTCGGCACCTTCCTCGCGCTGTACGGCTGCTTCCGCTTCCTGATCGAGTTTGTGCGCGTCCCCGACGCCCAGCTCGGCTATCTCTTCGGCGGGTTCGTCACGATGGGCCAGCTGCTCTCCCTGCCGCTCGTCGTCGTCGGCGTCATACTCCTGGCGGTCGCCAGGCGCAGGAACCGGCCGCAGGTGGGCCATCTGCAGACGGGTACGTCCCCGGCGCGGCACCATGGGTAGGAGGCGCGGCGCGGCGGGGCGTCTCGCCGCCATCTGTGCCACGTTTGTCTTTGCGCTGGCCATGGGCTGCGGGCTTGCGGGCTGCGACACTGCCACCACAGGCGAGGTCGCTGCGGCGACCGAGCAGACGGAGTGGGAGCTCGACCGCATGACCACGGCTAAGGCGGGCACGCTGGCCAACGGGGTCTACGGGGCCCTCGGCTCGTTTGCCACGGGCGGGGATTTCGCAAAGGCCTACATCCAAAAGGTGACCTACGAGGTCGGCGACGTCGCGGTATCGGGCAAGACCGCGACCGCGGACGTGACGCTGACCTGCCCCGACTACGCCTGGGTCTCGAACCGCGCGCTCTCGATCGTGCGCTCCGACTACACGACGCCGGCCTCGCTGACGGCGGACGCGCTCGGCCAGAAGGCCGGCGAGGCGATGGCTGCGGCACTCGGCCAGGACGACGTGGCGACCAAGAAACACGAGGTCAAGCTCACGCTCACAAAGGTCGGGGACTCGTGGGTCGCCGACGACGAGGCCGTCCGGGCGGTGGGGCTGGCGCTCTGGGACGGGGCGATCGCCTGTGAGGACGGCTCCTGGTCATACACCGACCAGGGCAAGTTGCAGCTCGCGCAGATGTGGGTAGCGATGCTCGCGGAGCTCGCGGACGACCCGTCCTTCTTTGCCCAGGCGTTCGGGCTCGACGCGGACATCGAGGCGGAGCTCGAGGAATGCGGTTGGACCGCCGAGGATTACTACAGGGCCGTCCTCGGCCAGGCCGAGGTATCCGTGGGCGAGACGACCGTGGGGGACGGGACGGTCTCGACGGTGCTGCAGGTGACGGCGCTCGACGGCTCGCACGCCATGGCCGCCGCGAGCGAGGCGGCCGTGGCGTACTCCCAGACGGAGGAGGCGCAGGAGCTCTACCGCAGCCAGGGCGAGTCCGCCGTGCAGCACGAGGCGTACGGGGCGCTCTTTGACCACCTCGCGTCCGACCGGGACTCAGCCTATCAGAAGGACATCACGCTGGACATCACGTACTCGGGCCAGACGGCCCAGCTCGACGCCGACGCCGCCTCGCAGTATGTCGCGATGCTCGCGGGCCAAGGTACCGCCGACCAGTAATAGATAACAGCGGATAGTCGCAAGCAGTTGCAGGCGGTTGCAAGCGGTTGTAAGCGGTTGTAAGTGATGCCAGGCGAGCTAGCAACAGCGGGCAGAGCCCGGGATGTCACTACAGCGACAGGAAGGGCTCCTCCTCGTAGTAGTCGTCCTCGTCCAGGTCCTCGTCGGTCCAGTCGGCATCCTCGAGGTCCGCGTCGGCATCGTCGTCATCACCGTCGTCGGACCCGTCGCTCCAACTGTAGGCGGCTCCCTCGCCCTCGAGCTCGGGCAGGGCCGCCGTGATCGAGCAGAGGCCGTCGTCGACCGGCACGATCTTTTGCCACTGCAGCAGTACGGCCTGCTCGGGCGCCTGGTCGAGCTCGATCAGGGAGTCGAGGTAGACCTTGTGGGCGCCGTCGATCAGGTCCGAGCCCGCATGGATGCGCTCAAACATAGCCTGGAACTTGTCGAGCGCCTCGTCGGCATCGGCTGCCTCCACGATCGCGGGCATCAGGCAGTAGTTGTCGTGCTCGTCGTTGTCGTCGTTGTAATTGAAGTTGCCGATGTACAGCATGGTGCTCCTTTCGCCGGGCGTGGCCCGAGTGAGCCGACTTGTGTGCAGTGTACTGCACCGTGCGACCGCCCCGTCGCGGCTCGGCAGACGGCTTGCAAGGTGGACAGACGGTGTGATATGTGGGCGCAGGGCTTTTCTTCTGGCGAGCAAACGATTAGAATCGTTACGTTTCATTCACTATGCACGAAGGAGACCTGCATGTCCGGACACTCTAAGTGGGCTACCACCAAGCACAAGAAGGCCGCGATCGACGCCAAGCGTTCCTCGCTCTTCTCCAAGCTCTCGCGTAACATTACCGTCGCTGCCAAGCTGGGTGGGGACCCCAACCCGGACAACAACGCCACCCTCGCCGCCGCTGTCGCCCGCGCCCGCATGGTCTCCATGCCCAACGCCAAGATCAAGGCCGCTATCGACAAGGCCTTCGGCGCCGGCGCCGACGCCGCCACCTACGAGGGCTACGGCCCCGCGGGCATCGCCGTCTACGTCGACTGCCTGACCGACAACAAGAACCGCACCGCCGCCGACGTCCGTTCCGCCTTTACCCACGCGGGCGGCAACCTGGGCACCACCGGCTCCGTCGCGTTCCAGTTCGAGCGCAAGGGCTCCATCGCCGTCGACAAGATCATCAAGAGCGACGACAAGAAGGTCGCCGACCGCGAGAACGCCGTGGACGAGGACGAGTTCATGATGGCCGTGGCCGAGGCCGACGGCGAGGACTACGAGGACGCCGGCGACGAGTGGATCGTCTACACCGCCTACGACAAGATGCAGGACGTCCAAAAGGCCCTCGAGGCCCAGGGCATCGAGGTCAAGGGCTCCGAGCTGACCATGGTCGCCACCACCCCGACCGACGTCTCCGTCGCCGATGCCAAGAAGGTCCAGCGCCTCGTCGACCGCCTCGAGGAGCTCGAGGACGTGCAGAACGTCTACGACACCATGAACCGCACCGACGAGATCGAGGAAGCCCTCGCGGAGGACGAGTAACCAGGAGTTGCCCGTGACGTCTGACGACGACCGCACATATGACGGACTGGACAAGCTCGTCGACCCCGAGGACCTAGACGACCTCGAGGACGACGAGCTTGTTGTCCCTCGGCGGCAGCATGCCGCGGGCAGCCTGCAGTCGGGCTCGCGTTTCGGCCGCCATGCGGCGCCCGCTCAGCAACCTGCGGCAGCGCAGCGGCCTGCCGCGCAACAGCCTGCCGCACAGAATCCCGCGCCCGCGCAGCGGACGGTGGCCGCGCCCGCGCAGCGGCCCGCCGCGGCTACCCAGACTCCTGCCGCGCCCATCCCTCCCCAGACCCGACGTGCGCAGCAGGCGTACGTCGACCCCGACGCCAACCGCGCCGCCTTCGACGCGAAGTACTCGCAGGACGCGTACGGGGATGCCTACGGGCAGCAGCCGGCGGCGGGGGGAGGCCTCCTGCACCGGCGCAGCAAGGCCAACAAGGGCGGACGCGAGCAGGCACCCGCGACCTACCAGGCGTATCAGGCGCAATCAGCGGACGCCCCGCAAGGCCGCCAACGCAGGCAGCGTCGGCACAAGGCGCATCCCGTGCTGCGTGTGCTTATTACCCTCGTCGCCGTCCTGGCGATCGTCTACGCCGTGGTCTGCATCCCGATCGACCGCAGCATCGCCTTTGACGCCGCGGAGGAGCAGGGGGTCCAGGAGGCGACGACGCCGCAGGCGCCCTTCATGCCCTACTACGTGCTGCTGATGGGGTCGGACGCGCGCGACGGCGACACGTCCTCGCGCACCGACACGATGATGCTCGCGCGCATCGACGTCGTACGCAACCAGATCACGCTGGTCTCGATACCCCGCGACACGATGGTCGAGATAGAGGGGTACGGGACGCAAAAGATCAACGCTGCCTACACCTTCGGCGGGGCGGGCGGCGCGGTGGCCGCCGTGAGCAAGCTGACCGGCGAGACCATCTCGGAGGCCGCCGTCATCCGATTTGACGGCGTGGAGACCCTGGTGGACGCCATCGGCGGCATCACCGTGGACGTGCCGGTGGATGTGAACGACCCCGACTACACGCATCTCGTGCTGCCGGCGGGCCCCACCGAGATGGACGGCCACACGGCGCTGCTCTTCTCCCGCGTGCGCCACGGCTTCGCGCTGGGCGATTTCCAGCGCCAGGCCGACCAGGCCCTGGTCATCCAGGCGATCATCGCCAAGATCCGCACACTGCCTCCCACGGAGCTGCCGAAGGTCGCGGCTTCGATGGGGGACTTCTTCGATACCTCGATGCGCTGCTACGACATCGCGCCGATCCTCGTGCGCATGCTGGCCGGCGGCCCGACGGTGTACCGTGCGAGTGTGCCCTCTACCACGGAATATGTCGACGGTGTGAGCTACGTCGTGGCCGACCGGGCCGCGCTGGCGCAGATGATGGCCGTGGTGGACGCGGGCGGGGACCCGAGCACCGTCACCAACGGCCTGCAGTAGTCTGCGGCGGTCTCCCTCGCGGACTCTCTCGATTCGGTTTCCGCCCGACGGTGTCGCGGATGATGTCCGACCCATGGGGTAGACTGAACCAGTGTGAGAGAGGAGCGGCATGAACGGATTCAAGCGTTTTTGTCTGATCGTCTTCGGCCTGGCGGGGCTGCTGGTACTGGCTGCCTACCTGCTGCCGATGTTTGGGTATTACAAGGCGGAGATCGACTCCGTCGTATCCAGCCCGATCGGCGGTCAGGCCGTCTTTTATATGGCCTGCGTCACGGCGCTCGGCTGTCTGATCAGCCTGCTGCGCGGCATACTGTCCCCGCGCAACCGCCGCTCCGTCATCATCTCCTCGGAGGGCGGCGACGAGATTCAGGTGACACGCGACGCCATCAAGGCGCAGGCCGTCCACGTGATCGAGCAGGACGGCAACCTGGTGGCGCGCAACGTGACGGTCAATGCCAAGAAGCGCGGTCACATCCGCGTGTTTGCCCGCGTGCAGCCCGAGAACCCCGTCAACGTCGTCGAGGAGGGCGCCCGCCTGCACGACGAGCTGGCCCGCGGCCTCGCCGACATCTGCGGCGACAAGGTGGACCGTGTGAACCTGGAGTTCATCGACCCGGTGACGCACGACCGCCCGCAGAGCTTCGACGACCTCGAGGCGAGCTACGCTGCCGCGCGCACCTCGGTCCCGGCGGCCTCGGTGCCGACGGTCGAGGAGCACGGTACCGAGGGCATCACGGTGCCGATGGGCACGTCTTCCTGGCACCCCACGGAAGTGACGGATACGACGTATGCCGTGCCAGAGCCCACGGTGGCGTTCGAACCTGACGCCGAGCCCGTTCCCGCACCGGAGGCAGCTCCTGCGGTCGGCGACGGCTCCGACGGTGCCGCGACGGATGCGCCCGCAGAAGGGGAGGTGCGGTAATGCCCGACAAGAAGCCCAAGACGACCGTCGAACCGGTGGCCGCGGCCAAGCAGCGCGCCGCTGAGGCAGGCACAAAGACGACCTCCGCGCCTGCGACCTCCGCGCCAACGGTGTCCGCATCCGCAACCTCCGCGCAGGCGGACGCCGGGGAGGGCACCGGTACAAAGACAGGTGGCTTTACCAGCGTGCGCGCAAACGTGGGCTCCTGGATCCGCCACAACTTCCCCGGGCACGAGAACGCCTTCATCGGCGGAGCGTGCGGCCTGCTCGCCATCCTGCTCATCTACACCATCGGGCTGGGCAAGACCCTTCTGATCGCGCTCTTCCTGGTGGGCGGCATCGCCATCGGCCAGATCTTCGACGGGGACCCCAAGATCATCCGCGCGATCAGGCACCTGATAGAGGCGCGCAACCAGTAGCGGCAGTAGGGGGCCGGGCGCGGACGTGCGACCGGCGGCAAAGGCGCGCCTGGCAGCAAAGGCGCGTGCAGCATCAAACGACGTTTGCCATCAACAGTCCGAAAGGAGACGTGCTATGAGCAACGAGGACATCGAAACCACGGCGGCTGCGGCAGAGGAGACGGTCGCCGAGGCCGCCTACGAGGAGCCGGCCGCAGAGACTGCGGACATCGTGTCGGTAGACGACGAGGACCTCGACAGCGAGGACTCTCTCACCTTCAGCAACGGCGTGATCGAAAAGATCGTTGCCATCGCGATGCGCGACGTGCCGGGCGTCATCGGCATGAAGGGCGGCTTCATCAACCGCGTGCAGGAGACCTTCGGCGCCGTCGACCCGCGCAAGGGCGTGACGGTCGAAGTCACCCCCGACTCCGCCGTGCGCGTGAACATCTCGGTGATGATCGAGTACGGCGCCTATGCGCCGCAGGTCTTCGAGGACGTGAAGAAGACCGTGGTCAAGCAGGTCACGGGCATGACGGGCCTAGAGGTCGCGGGCGTGAACCTGCGCATCGAGGACGTGCTGACGCCCGAGGAGTACGCCGCGACCAAGAAGAAGGACCTCGAGCCCGAGCAGCCCGCCGAGGCCGAGCCCGTCACCGAGACGGAGGCTGCCGAGACACCCGCCGAGCAGGCCGAGGCGGAAAAGTGAGCCTGCGTACCTCATGCGCCGTCGGCCTCGGCAGGCTGACAAGCTGGGGCCTCCGGCGCGTGCTGCACCGCAACGCATCCCAGCTGCCGGGCCGCGTCGCCCTGGGCATCGACCCGCACGCGCTCTATGAGCTGGCGGGCAAGGTCGGTCACGGCTCCATCGTGGTCTGCGGTACCAACGGCAAGACGACCACCAACAACGTGCTCGCGTCCGCCGTCGAGGCGAGCGGTGCCCGGGTGCTGTGCAACCGGGCCGGCGCCAACATGGCCCCGGGCGTGACGGCGGCGATGCTGCCGGGACGCTCCGCTGACTGGGCGGTGATGGAGGCCGACGAGCTCTCGACCGTGCACATCCTGCCGGCGCTGCGGCCCAGATACCTGGTACTGCTCAACCTCTTCCGCGACCAGCTGGACCGTGCGGGCGAGATCGACCACGTGCAGGACATGATCGTGCAGGCGCTCGCCTCCTCTCCCGAGACGACGCTTCTGGCCTGCGGCGACGACCCGCTCTCGATGGGTGTGGCCTATCGGGCGGCGGCCGCCGGGACCAAGGTGCTGACCTTTGGTATCGGGGAGGACCTCGGGCTGCCCGCCGACCGCGTGCCCGAGGCGCGCTTCTGTCAGGTCTGCGGCGCGGAGCTGAGCTATGAGTACCGCAGCTACGCGCAGCTGGGCGCCTTCCGGTGCCCGAACGGGGACTTCGAACGCCCCGCCCTCGACTTCGTTGCCACCGGCGTCTCAGCCGACCGCACAGGAGTCGCCTTCACCGCAGGCGGCCTTGGTTTCGGGGACAAGGCCGGCGTCCGCCTGACCGCGGGATTCGGCGGCGTGTACATGGTGTACAACCTGCTCGCGGCCTATGCGGCGGCGAGCCTCGCCGGTGTGGACGGACCGACCTTCCAGCACGTGCTCGACGGGTACCATCCCGAGAACGGGCGCCTGCAGCACTTCGACGTGGACGGTCGCGAGGTGGTGCTCAACCTGGCAAAGAACCCGACTGGCTTCAACCAGAACATCGCCCTTCTGCTCGCTGACGACCGCCCCAAAGCCGCCTATCTCGTGATCAACGACGACTTCAACGACGGCAAGGACATCTCCTGGATCTGGGACGTGGATTTCGAGCGGCTGGCGGCGCCCGACGACCGGCTGCGCGTGATCGCAGGCGGGCACCGTGCCAACGACCTGCAGGTTCGTCTGAAATACGCGGGCATCGACGCCGATATCGCCACGGACGTCGCGGACGCGCTCCGGCAGGTGGGCGACCTCGACACGGCGCGCCCGCTCTACGTGCTCACCAACTATTCGGCGCTCTGGCCTGCAAAGGCCGAGCTTGAGCGGATGGGGGAGCGCCATGATTAGCATCGACGCCGCGGTGGCGGACGCCTCTACCGCCGTCGCGAGGAAGAGGCACAGTCTGCGCATCGCCCACCTGTATCCCGAGCTGCTCAACCTGTACGGTGACTCGGGCAACATCCTGGTGCTCCGCCGCCGCCTCGAGTGGCGCGGCCTGGGATGCGAGGTCGTGGAGTGCCACGTGGACGACCGCCCGAGCTTCAGCGACGTGGACATCGTCTTCATCGGCGGCGGCTCCGACCGCGAGCAAAAGATTGTGTGCGACAAGCTGCTGGCCGAGCAGGCCGAGCTCAAGGCCTATGTGGAGGACGGCGGCGTGCTCGGCGCGGTATGCGGCGGCTATCAGCTGCTCGGTCATTCTTACCTGATGGGCGACGAGGAGGTGCAGGGGCTCTCGCTTGTGGACCTCTACACCGACCGCGGCAGCCCGCGCCTGATCGGCAACATCGCCGTCGAGAGCCGCATCTCGCCCCAGCCCGTCGTTGGTTACGAGAACCACGGCGGCCGCACCCACCTGGGTCCCGGCGTCGAGCCGATGGGCCGCGTGCTCTACGGTCACGGCAACGACGGCACCACGGGCGAGGAGGGCTGCCTCTACAAAAACGTGGTGGGCACCTACGTGCACGGGCCACTGCTGCCCAAGAACCCGGGCGTGGCGGACTACCTCATCTCCCGCGCGCTCGAGCGCCGCTACGGCGACGGCACCCTCGAGCCGCTCGACGACGCAGCCGAACTGGCCGCAAACAAGGTAATGTACGACCGCCTGATGGCGGGCGAAGTGAAGGAGTGACGACGTGTACGACGACGGACCGCGTCCCGGCCGCAACGACAACTGCTGGTGCGGCAGCGGACTGAAGTACAAGAAATGCCACATGCGCAAAGACGAGCGCATGGAGCTGCTCGCGCTGAAGGGCGAGTATGTCTTGCCGCGCAACCTCATGAAGTCGGCAGAGGACATCGAGGGCATCAAACGCTCGGCAGAAATCAACAAGGGCGTGCTCGACATGGTGGGCGAGCGCATCCGGGCGGGCGTAACCACCAATGAGATCGACCAGTGGATCTACGACTACACCGTCGAGCACGGCGGCGTGCCGGCCGACCTCAACTACGAGGGCTACCCCAAGAGCGTCTGCACCTCGATCAACGACGTGGTCTGCCACGGCATCCCCAACGACAAGGACGTGCTCCGCGACGGCGACATCGTCAACGTCGACTGCTCGACCATCCTGGACGGGTACTTCTCGGACTCGAGCCGCATGTTCATGATCGGCGAGGTGTCCGACGAGCGCCGCCGCCTGGTCGAGACGACGCACGAGGCAGTCAAGGCGGGTCTTGAGGCGGTGCGCCCCTGGGGCCGCCTGACCGACATGGCCCGCGCAGTCCAGCGGGTCGTCGAGGGTGCGGGCTTCTCGGTCGTGCGCGAGTACGGCGGTCACGGCATCGGTCGCGAGTTCCACGAGGATCCCTTCGTGGGCTACACCGAGGAAATGTGCGATCCCTACGTGCTGGTACCGGGCATGTGCTTCACGATCGAGCCCATGGTCAACGCCGGCAAGCCCGACATCTGGATCGACCGCGGCGACGGCTGGGTCGTGCGCACGGTCGACGGCTCCGACTCCGCGCAGTGGGAGATCCAGCTGGTCGTCACCGACGACGGCTACGAGCTCCTGAGCTGGTAGGCGGCTGATATACCCATCGAAAAAAGAAGGCGCCGGGACGATGGTCGTCTCGGCGCCTTGTCATGCGTAGGTGGGCGGGAAGCGAATTACTTCTTGGCCTTGCCCTGGTTGGCGACGGCGTTGATCTTGGCCTCGATGGTCTCGGGGTCGCCGATGTAGTGCTTGTCCAGGATGTTCCAGTCCTTGTCGAAGGTGTAGGAGCAGGGGACGCCGGTCGGGATGTTGACCTTGAGGATCTCCTCGGGGGTGAGGTGCTCGAGCTGCATCACGAGGGCGCGCAGGCTGTTGCCGTGGGCGGCGATCAGGACGCGCTTGCCGGCCTCGAGCTGGGGCTTGATCTCCTCCTCGAAGTACGGCCACGCGCGGGCGATGGTGTCCTTGAGGCACTCGGTGTAGGGGAGGTCCTCCTGCGGCACGTCGCGGAACTGCGCCTGGACGTGGGGGTCGCGCTCGTCGCCGGGGGTCAGCGCGGGCGGCTGGACGTCGAAGCTACGACGCCAGATGAGGACCTGGTCCTCGCCGTGCTCGGCGGCGGCGTCGGCCTTGTTGAGACCCTGGAGCGCGCCGTAGTGACGCTCGTTGAGGCGCCAGGTCTTGTGGACGGGCAGCCACGCGCGGTCCATCTGGTCCAGGACGATGTTGAGGGTGTGGATGGCGCGCTTGAGCAGCGAGGTGTAGCACACGTCGAAGTCGAAGCCCTGCTCCTTGAGGGCCTTGCCGCCAGCAGCGGCCTCGGCGCGGCCGGTGTCGGTGAGGTCCACGTCGGTCCAGCCGGTGAAGAGGTTGAGCTTGTTCCACTCGCTCTCGCCGTGACGAATGATGACGAGGTGCATGTTCTGATCGTCTGCCATGGAAATCCTCTCTCGTGAGATGGTGCGCGTGTGCGCTTACGGATATTGTATGCGAGTCTGGCGCGCGTGGGGGCCTGCGAGGAAAAAGAGCGGTGAATGGGGGTATAGTTAAGCGAGACTAACTAAGAAGGAAGGGCCATCATGGCAGACATACTCATCATTGCGGCGATCGCAGCGGGCGCGTTCTTTGCCTTCCGCTCCGTCTGGAAGGGCGAGGGGGAGTGCTCCACGTGCGGCTCGGCCGCCGGCTGCCAGGCGCACCTGACCGGCACGGGTCACTGCAGCGTTGCGCAGGACATGATCAAGAAGGCCGATGCAGCCCTCGGCGACAAGTGAGCGCGGCTCCGACGGTCGAGCGTTGTAGACGTGGGCTTCGCGGAAACGGCCCCCGGCGACACGCGAGCGAAGCGACCGTTGCCCCGACGGGCTGCGACCGCTGACCTTTGTCCTGCCGTCGGGTAACATGGGCGTAACCTATTTATGCAAGACTGACCCTGTTTATTCAGTGGGGAGTATGGGGCGGCCACGTGGCGTCCCATTTGTGATTAGGGAGTGCCCATGTCCGACGACAGGAACATCGATTTTGTCCTACGGACGGTCGAAAAGCGCGACATCCGCTTTGTCCGTCTCTGGTTCACCGACGTGCTCGGTACGCTGAAGTCCTTCTCGATCTCGGCAGAGGACCTCGAGGAGGCGTTCGAGGAGGGCATCGGTTTCGACGGCTCCTCGGTCGAGGGCTTTGTGCCGCTCGAGGAATCCGATATGCTTGCCATCCCGGATCCCACGACCTTCCAGATCCTGCCGTGGAAGTCGGCCGACGGCGTCTCCGCGCGCGTCATCTGCGACATCTGCACGCCGCACCGCGAGCCCTTTGAGGGCGACCCCCGCGGCTGCCTGCGCAAGCAGTTCGCGACCCTGGAGGAGAAGGGCTACGTCGCCAACGTCGGCCCGCGCATCGAGTACTTCTATTTCGGCGACGACAAAGACCCGCGTTTCCAACAGCCGCTGCCTATCGACTACGCGGGCTACTTCGACCTCACGAGCACCGATTCCTCCTCGGGCCTGCGCCGCTCCACCACGATGATGCTCGAGCGCATGTCGGTGCCCGTCGAGTACACCTTCCACTCGAGCGCGCCCTCGCAGAGCGCCGTCGAACTGCGCTACGCCGAAGCCCTCACCGCCGCGGACAACATCATCACCGCACGCCACGTCATCCGCGCCGTCGCGCACGAGCACAACCTCTTCGCGTCTTTCATGCCCAAACCCCTGACCGACCAGTCCGGCTCCGGCATGTTCCTGTACTCCTCGCTCTTCGACCGCGAGGGGACGAACCTCTTCTGGGGCCCCAAGGCAGGCGAGTCGGCGGGCGCCGAGGCGCATCTGTCCGACCTTGCCAGCCACTATGTCGCCGGTATCCTGAAATACGCACCCGAGTTCACGCTCATCACCAACCCGACGGTCAACTCCTACAAGCGCCTGACGCCCGACGGTGAGGCGCCGGCCTATGCGACCTGGGGCGTCAAAAACCGCACAGCCCTTGTCCGCATCCCCATGCACAAGCCGGGCAAGCACCAGTCTACCCGTGTCGAGCTGCGTAGCCCCGACCCTGCAGCCAATCCGTACCTCGCGATAGCTGCGATGCTGGGCGCTGGCCTGCGTGGCATCGAGGAGGGTCTGCCTCTGCCCGAGCAGATGAATGCGGAGCTCCTGTCCTTGTCCCCCGCCGAGCTCGCGCGCCGCGGGGTTGTCGCGCTGCCGCGCACGCTAGGAGAGGCCGTCGAGCGCTTCCAGGGGTCGGAGGCCATGCACGACATCTTCGGCGACCATATTGTCGACTATCTTGCCGAGGCCAAGCGTCGCGAGTGGGAAGAGTACTGCAGCGTCGTCTCCGAGTGGGAGCTGCAGAAGTATTACGCCGGCATCTAGGCTTGCCCGGCCAATATATGCGATAAGCCGCGTGCCTCAATCACAGGATGAGGTGCGCGGCGTTCTTCTTATCGGTGGCTTTATTCATATCGGATGGCGAGTTGCTCGGACGATGTCCGTCTTTATTCAGAATGTACATGTTGCTTTCTGTAATAGGAAGTTAACATATTAAAGCATTATTCCCTCAAAGCTTACAAAGTTACGAATAATCAAGGCTATGATATCGAGTGTGTTACAAAAGTGCGGTTTGCACGGCATGGAAACCTTTGACTCTCAGACTGTCCGCATACGTTGTGTTAGCAACGCAAAAAAGACGTTGGGAGGAGCACTTATGAAGACAAACGACAGCATCAACGGCCTGAACGTTGGCAAGACGTGGTCTCGTCGTCAGTTCCTTTCCGGCCTGACGCTCGCCACCGCATCCGCCGGGCTCGCAGCCTGCGGCGGTACGTCTACCGACACCGGTTCCGGCTCCGCGGCGGGCTCTGCCGCGAGCGCGCCGGACGCCGCCTTCACCACGGTCGAGGAGGGCAAGCTGATCGCCGCATCCGACCTGGCCTACCCGCCCCTGGAGTCCGTCGAGGGCGACGAGGAGCCCAAGGGCTTCGAGGTCGATATCGTCAAGGCGTGCGCCGAGAAGCTGGGCCTCACCGCCGAGTACCTGCCCGCCCAGAAGTTCGACTCCATCATCCCGATGATCAAGCAGGGCGGCAAGGCCGACATCGGCGCCTCCAGCTTTACCATCACCGACGACCGCAAGAAGGAGATCGACTTCACCGACCCCTTCATGGACTCCAACCAGGGCCTCGTCACCCAGAAGGGCTCCGACGCGACCGACGAGGAGTCGCTCAACGTCGAGGGCAAGAAGATCGCGGTCCAGTCCGGCACGACGGGCGAGGAATGGGTCAAGGAGAACCTCACCAAGGCTACGTGCGTGCCCCTGGATGACGCCATCCAGGCTATGACCGGTCTGGTTGCCGGCAACTACGACGCAGTGGTCGCCGACCTGCCCGTCATGAAGTACCTCTGCACCCAGTCCTACACCGACTTGCAGGTCTCCATCGAGATCCCGACGGGCGAGCAGTACGGCCTGGTCGTCTCCAAGGACAACCCGGGCCTTACCGAGGCGCTCAACAAGGCGCTGGCGGAGATCGAGGCCGACGGCACCAAGAAGGAGCTCGAGGAGAAGTGGTTCGGCTCCGAGCTCTAGCGTATCGTCCCGCTATATCAAAGGAGGTTTGAGGCACATGAAGCATCGCTTATGCTCCATGATCGGCGCGGCAGCGGCAGTCTTGCTGGCTGTCGCGCTTGCCGTGCCCGGAGCGGCATTTGCCATCACCACGGAAAAGGCGACCGCGCGTCCCAACGAGGACGGCGGTGACGCGGTCCTCGGCGGCATCGCGACCCGCCTGACCTGGGAGGGCACAGTAGACCCGGGCGAGGAGGTCAGCTCCGTCACCCTGGAGCTGCCGGAGGGCTCGAGCTTTGACGGCACCACGACCCGCGTCACGGTGCTCGACGGGCTCACCCGCATCGCCGTCGACAACGAGGCGAAGGCGAGCGGCGACGAGCTGACGATCGATTTCGCCACGCCCATTCCCGAGTCCGCCCTGCTGCGCCTCGAGGTGGAGGGCGTCGTCTTCCCCGAGGGCGGCGGTGACATCCAAGTCACCGGCTCCTATACCAAGACGGACGGGACCGAGGCGGACCTTCAGGCGTCGCCCACGATCAACGTCGAGGCAAATACGCCGCTGCAGATGATGGTCGCCGCGCTTGACGCCAACCCCGCGGTGCAGGCGTGGAACTCCGTTCCCTTCTGCGGCATGTTCCTCAAGCCACAGCTGCTGCTCACGTCTTTCCCGTCGCTCTTCCTGGGCTGGCTGCTCTGCCTGATCATCGTGATCGTCTCGTACCCGTTCGCGATCCTGCTGGGCCTGGTCTTCGCTCTCTTCAAGATTTCGCATCACACGGTGCTGCGCGGCATCGCCTCGGTCTACATCAACCTCCTGCGCGGCACCCCGCTCTTCCTGCAGATCTACATCATGTTCTTCGGCCTGCCGATGCTCAACATCAACATCGACAACAACGTCCTGGGCGTCATCGTGATGGCCATCAACTCCTCCGCATACCTGGCCGAGATCTTCCGCGCCGGCATCCAGTCCATCCCGGTCGGCCAGTACGAGGCCGCAGACTCCCTGGGCATGTCCCGTATGCAGACGATGTTCGACGTCATCCTGCCGCAGACCATCCGCCGCGTGCTGCCGACGGTGACCTCCGACTTCATCACGGCCTACAAGGACACCTCGCTGCTGTCGTCCGTGGGCGTCATGGAGCTCATGATGTTCTCCAAGAACCTCACGACCGTCTCCGGCAACATCACCCCGTATGTCGCCGCGGCTATCTACTACCTGATCGTGACCCTGCCGCTCATCAAGGTCGTCAGCGTGGTCGAGAAGCGCCTGGCCTCTGCCGAGCACGGCGGCGGCCCGCGCCCCAAGGCCGGTGCGAAGATCATCGCCGAGGAGAAGGCCGAGGAAGAGGGGCCTGCAAAGCAGGAGCCCGCGGCTGCGACGAGTGCCTTCAGCGCCCTCTTTGCCCCGTTCACGAGCCACAACACCACGCTTGCCTTTGAGGGAGGTGCCGATGATGCACGTTAAGCACAGCAAGATCGTAATCCCCGAGGTGCCCCCCGCGATGGACCCCGAGGAGGCCGCGAAGATAGACTTCGAGCACGCACAGGGCAAGACGCGCCACACGTTCCTCGAAAACGAGCACCCCGTGATCCGTATCGAGCACCTCAACAAGACCTTTACGGACACGCCCGTCCTGAGGGACGTCAACATCGAGGTCTGGCACGGCGAGGTCGTCGTCGTGCTCGGTCCCTCCGGCTCCGGTAAGTCCACGATGCTGCGCTGCATCAACCTGCTGGAGACCCCGACCGCCGGCCACATCCTGATCGACGATGAGGAGATCACAGGCGCCAACGCCAAGCAGAAGCAGCTGATCCGTCGCGACCTGGGCATGGTCTTCCAGAGCTTCAACCTCTTCCCGCACCTGACGGCGCTGGAAAACGTGATGATTGGCCAGCGCAAGGTACTCGGCAAGTCCAAGGAGGTGACCGCCGCGGAGGCCATGAAGCAGCTCGAGCGCGTCGGCCTGGCCGACCGTGCCGACTACAAGCCGCCTCAGCTGTCCGGCGGTCAGCAGCAGCGCGTGGCCATCGCGCGCGCCGTCGCAATGCACCCCAAGGTCCTGCTCTTCGACGAGCCGACCTCGGCGCTCGACCCCGAGCTCGTCCGTGGCGTCCTCGACGTCATGCGCGACCTCGCGGAAAACGGCGGCATGACGATGATCGTCGTCACGCACGAGATGGGCTTCGCGCGCGACGTCGCCGACCGCTGCGTCTTTATGGAGGGCGGCGTGGTCGTCGAGGAGGGCCTGCCCGAGGACGTCTTCGACCATCCGCAAAACGAACGTACAGCTTCCTTCCTGGGCTCCATCAAGGACAAATAGCGTCTAGCTGGGATTTCACGGAATCCCCAAGCTAACAAAAAAGCAGGTAAGACGGACTTTTTTCTCCAAGCGTGAAGAAAGTCCGTCTTGCTTTTACTGTATTGCCGCAGCTAGATGAGTTGTGTACTAACTTGACTTTTGTCTGGTAGACAACCAAAAAGTTCCGATACCGTTTTGAAATATGCTAGACTGAGTAGGATTCAACATGCAGCTAGATGCCGATTTGATTCATTTGTAGGGAGAGCAAGCGGATGCATCACAAAAACATCTTGCTCATCGCGCGGACCACGCGCTATCACGATCGAATGCGCGAGCTGTCTCACAAACTCGACGTGTCCATCGCCCTTGCCACCCCTGCGACGTTTTCCCAGGCGATATCCTCCGGTCACGACTTTTCCCTCGTGATTGTCGACCCCGAGGGCATGGAGCGCGACACGCTCAATGCCGTGGATTCCTACGTCGCGGACAATGGCTTTATTCCGCGACTCTTCATCATGGACGAGTCGAAGCTCTCCAAATTCCATCTGCCGGTGCAGGGCCGCAACGATTTCATTCTCTCTACGGCAGGCGATGCGGAGTTTGAGGTCCGCTGCACGCTGCTGCTGTGGCCTGGCGAGGAGAATGCGCCAGACGACATCGTCACCGTGGACAATATGACCATCAACCTGGCCACCTACCAGGTGTATGTCGACGACGAGTCGGTCGACCTCACGCTGATGGAGTACTCGCTGCTGAGCTTCCTCGCCACGCATCCCTCGCGTGCCTACTCCCGCGAGGCGCTGCTGCACCGCGTGTGGGGCTTCGAGTACTGCGGCGGCACGCGTACCGTGGACGTCCACATCCGTCGTGTGCGCTCCAAGGTCGGACCGCAGGTCGCCGCCCACATCGTCACCGTCCGCGGCGTCGGCTACCTCTTCAAGCTGTAGAGGAGCGGCAGGGCTTAGGAAATACACAGTGGTCCATCGCAACGGATGAGCCGCTTCATATCTGAGGAGCAAAGATGGCGCGCTGGGGCATTTGCCTCGGTGCGTTTCACTTTTCAGGATACTTAAAGCCTTGTTCTGCTGACGTGACCTCGGCATATTTTGAGCTTATCCTGCGGCGCTTCGGGTACAGTTGCAAATGTCCGAACATGTCTCAGCAAGGAGATGCCATGAGCGACTATCAGGATGGTCCGCACTACGGCTACAATCCCTACGGCTCCGAAGACGAGCGTCCGGCAGGCGCCCAGCCGACGCAGCAGCAGCCGACGCAGGGCCAGGCGCCGTATCAGACGCCGCAATACCCGCAGCAATCGGAGGCGGGCCAGGATCAGCAGCCGACGCAGCAGCAGCCGACGCAGCAGTATGCGCAGCAACCCACGCAGTCATACGCGCAGCAGCCGGCACAGCAGGGCTACGCCTACCCGCAAGACCAGTACGCGCAGCAGAAGTACGCCTCTTCTTATCAGCAGGCGTATCAGCCCGCTCCCCAGCAGCCGGCATCCGGCGGTGATGGCAAGAAGGGCACGCCGCGCATGTTCGTGTTTGTCCTCGGTCTCGTGGGCGGTCTCGCCGGTGCGATCGCTCTCGTCGCGGCGCTGTATTTCGGTGGCATAATCGGCGGTGGGTCTTCCGACTCCGACGACTCATCCGCACCGGCATCGAGCAGCGGCACGACGCAAAATGTCACCATCACCCCGTCGGGCGAGGACTCGACCGTGGCCGAGGCCGTCGCGGAGAAGTGCCTGCCCTCGGTCGTGACGATCACGGTCGAGACAGACGACGGCGAGGCGC
Organism: uncultured Actinomycetes bacterium; assembly: GCA_900314685.1. Taxonomy (GTDB): domain Bacteria; phylum Actinomycetota; class Coriobacteriia; order Coriobacteriales; family Atopobiaceae; genus Olegusella. Next base: position 62,492 of record OMWE01000014.1, read on the forward strand.
TCGGCTCGGGCGTCATCCTCGACACCGACGGCGACATCATCACCAACTACCACCTCTTTGAGTACGGCAACAACTCGATCAGCGTCGACATCGAGGGCAAGACCTACAGCGCCGAGCTGGTCGGCTCCGACGAGTCCTCCGACATCGCCGTGATCAAGGCCGACCTCGAGGGTGCCAGCGTCACCCCGATCGAGCGCGGCGACTCCGACGACCTGGTGGTGGGCAGCTGGGTCATGACCATCGGCAGCCCCTTCGGCCTCGAGCAGTCGGTCTCATCGGGCATCGTGAGCGCCCTCTACCGCTCCACGACCATGGCCTCGCAGTCCGGTACCGCGATCTACGCCAACCTCATCCAGGTCGACGCGGCGGTCAATACCGGCAACTCCGGCGGCGCGCTCGTCAACGACCAGGGGCAGCTCGTGGGCATCTCCACGCTCGTGACCTCCTCGAGCGGCGACTTCTCGGGCATCGCCTTCGCCATCCCGGGCAACTACGCGCTCTCCCTGGCCGACAAGATCATCGCCGGCGAGAAGATCACCCACGCCTACATCGGCCTGTCGCTCTCCACGGTCAACGAGCAGAACGCCAAGTACAACAACCTCTCCGTGGACCAGGGCGCCTATGTGGCCGAGGTCGCCGACG
>OMWE01000007.1 GCA_900314685.1 uncultured Actinomycetes bacterium
TTCTTCCAGGTGTCCACGATGCGGGTCTTGTGCTCGGGCTGGACGCGGGCGTAGACGTTGATGTCCTCGATGCGGCTCATGAAGTCCTCATCGGAGATCCGGTCCAGCTCGGCGCCGGTGATGGCACCGCTCTTGTCCTTGACGATGCCCAGCTCCTTGGCGATTGCCACGGCGGTATCGATGTGGTCGCCCGTGATCATCACGACGTTCATGCCGGCCTCGTGGGCCTCGGCGATGGCGGGCTTGACCTCGGGGCGGACCGGGTCGATCATGCCGCACAGGCCCAGGAAGGTCATATCCTTCTCGAGGTAGGAGGCCTCGTAGCTCTCGGGAGCGGTCTTGCCCCAGTTGGTGCGGGCGGCGGCCATCACGCGCAGCGCGTCGTCGGCCATGGCCTTGTTCTGTTCCATGATCTTTGCGCGGATCTCGTCGGTCATGGGCACGTCACCCTGGGAGGTGTGGACCTTGGTGCAGCGGGCCAGGACGACGTCGGGGCCGCCCTTGGTGTGCTGCACGTAGTCGCCTTCGGGCGAGAGGTTCACCACAGACATCATCTTGCGGCCGGAGTCAAAGGGGGCCTCGCCGGCACGCGGGTTGGCGGCGTCGAGGTCGCCCGACGGGAAGCCGAGCTTTGCGGCGTCGGCCACCAGCGCGGCCTCGGTCGGCTCGCCCTCGGCCTTCTCGGCGGCAGGGTCCCACTTGGCGTCGGAGCACAGGGCCATGCAGCGCACGAGGCGCTCGATGTCCTCGGAGTAGTGGCGGACGACGGTCATCCTGTTCTGGGTGAGCGTGCCCGTCTTGTCGGAGCAGATGACCTGGGTGCAGCCCAGGGTCTCCACGGCGTTCATCTTGCGGACGATGGCGTTGCGCTTGGACATCTTGGTGACGCCGATGGACAGCGCGATGGTGACGACGGCCACGAGGCCCTCGGGGATGGCGGCGACGGCCAGCGACACCGCGACCATGAAGGTGTTGAGCACCTCGGTGATGTTGGAGAAGAAGGCCATGCCGCCGTGCTGGATGACGCCCACGAGGAAGACGACCGCGCAGATGCCGATGACCGCCTTGGTCAGGATGCCGGACAGCTCGTTGAGCTTGACCTGCAGCGGGGTGAGGTCGTCCTTGGCCTGCGCGATGGCGTCGGCGATCTTGCCCATCTCGGTGTCCATGCCGGTGGCGACCACCACGGCGCGGCCGCGGCCGTAGACCACGGTGGAGCCCATGTAGCACATGTTCTTGCGGTCGCCCAGGGGCACGTCGTCGGCACCGTCGGTCAGGCCCAGGACCTCGGAGATCTTGTTGGCGGGCACGGACTCGCCGGTCAGGGCCGACTCCTCGACCTTCATTGAGGCGGACTCGAGGATGCGGCAGTCGGCGGGGATGGCGTCGCCCGCCTCGAGCACCACGACGTCGCCCGGGACGAGCTCGGCGGACGGCACCGTGACCTGCTTGCCGCCGCGGATGACCTTGGAGGTCGCCGCGCTCATCTCCTGCAGGGCGGCCAGGGCGTTCTCGGCCTGGTACTCCTGCACGACGCCGAGCACGGAATTGAGAATGACGACGAACATGATGATGAAGACGTCGGCGAAGTCCGCCTCGCCCTGCGCCATGCCCGTCACGGCCGAGATGACCGCCGCGATGATCAGCATGATCACCATCGGGTCGGCCATCATGGCAAAGAAGCGCTTCCACAGCGGGTCTTTCTCGGCTTCCTTGAGCTTGTTGGGGCCGACCTTGGCCAGACGGTCCGCCGCCTCGGCGGCCGTCAGGCCCTCATGCTCGTCGGAGCCCTGCTCCTGTAGCACGAGTACGGAATCTGACAGATATTCCTTCACGTTTCCCTCCTGGTTTACTGCGCTCGCGCGCATATCTCACACCCAACAGGTTGATGCCCGATCATAATTCCCCAGGAGGGGCAAGGGCTCATCAAGGTTGCCGTGTCAGGCGCCTTGCTAAGTTTTCATGATACCCGAAACAACGGACGGTCAATGCAGAAGCAATGCAGAAGCTCGGACAGTTTTTCTTGCCCGCGACTGCTGACTCTCATTGCAACCACAGCAAAGAAGAACCGGCCGCAGAGGACCGCTACTCGTCCCAGTACTCGTCTGCCAGGACCTTGAAGCAGATCTTGCGAATGGGAGCAGGATCGGCGCCCCGCGCCACGAGGGTAGGCATGTGGGGCTCAAGGGGCAGGAAGAGCACGAAGCGACCGTTGCCCAGCTCTCCGTCAACCTGGTCGGCGCCCTCCGCCGCCTCTACCAGGCCAAAGTCCTGCCTCTCATCGAAAGGTGTGACCTCAGTCGTGGCTCCGCTGACTACCTTGAAGCACTCGTGGTTGTCGAGGTCCACCTGCACGTCCATATAGCGGCGGTGGATCTCGTAATGGGCGTCCTTGCGGCGGCGGGTCGTGGCGTCCTGGACGTTGGCAAAGACCTTATTGCCCAAAATCTCGTTGCGGCCGGTCGGCAGGGTCGCGATGTCCCTCTCGGCCAGCCAGTCGATCAGGACATCCAGCCCCTTGTAGAGTCCCTTGTAGCGTCCGATGTTGTCCATGCCGTCCAGAATCATTGTTGTACCCTCCGTATTCATAATCAAACTTAGAATGAGCAGGTGCTCGGCGCGCCCGCTCCCAGCCTGTCACTTCTTCCTCGTTCTCAAGCATAGGCCACTTTGCCGCGAGGCGGGCGCGGAGGCCATCGACACGGTGGCCGTGCGCGACACCCTGGCGCATGCTGAAGGAGCCCCAGGCCAAGAGCTGAGCTCCCCGCCCTTCCTCTCCCCTGCGGCTGCCGTCGGTTGCTCAGACAGTCTCAAGCAGAGCGTCCGCCTCGCAGCCGAGCACCCGCGCAAGAGCCAATACCGAGCTAGCTTGTGCCTTGTTGATGTCCTTATTGCGTTGCTCCCACATCTGCACCGAGCGCACTGACACACCGGCCTGCTCGGCAAGCGCCTGCTGCGTGAGCCCGCGCGCCTTGCGAATGGCGGAAAGCCGCGTCGCAGCCGCCTGCTGTTGGCGTCTCTTTCTCAAGACTGTGACGAACCTGTCCTCTGGAGCCTCATGCAGGGTCGAGTACAAGACAAGCGCCTCGCGAGCTGGGATTGTCCTGAAAATGGTTCCGAAATCCCAGGCCGTCTCCCACTGGGCATACGCATAGACCCACCCCGCCCAGTATTCCGGCCCCTTCTCTATCCGCACCTCTGTCGTCGGGAGCGACGAATACTCGACCGCGATGCCCCCGCCCGAGAGACGAACGAGCTCGGCAGCCCGTCCGGGCGCCTCTATCAATGCGCCGGTTTCCTTGAGCATGCGGAGTACGAGCTCTTCGCCCGACATCCCCGCGACCACGCGCGGCTCGCCGACCTCAAAGGACCGCCCAAGCCGCGACGCCGCAAAAAGCGATGCGAAGTCGTCGGCTGACTCCCCGAGATCGAGACACGCATATTCGAAGGCTTCGGCAAGGCAGCCCATCGCATCCTCAAGGTAGTCCTCACCGTAGGCGTGGGTCATTGCCCCGCACCCCCTCTCGGATGATATCCCTCATATACAACCCGTCGATATCGTCCTCGAGCGCGAGCTCTCGAAAAGACTCCCGCGCGCGCTGATCGCGTTTCTTCCTCTGGGGGAACCATGTCCGCCCGTCGACCGGCTCCGCATCGCGAAACTCGAGGCGCCGAAAGGCGAGGGGGCTCTTCAGGCAATACTGCTCCCCCAACTCTCCCAGCCTCATTGCCCGCGAGAGCTGATCGACGGATAGCGCGTTGCGCAGGAACGACCGCGCGAAGCTGAAGTAGGAATCGTCCGCACGATAGCCGATGATGAGGTCCACCCCGCTGATGTCAGGTAAAAATGTATCGGTGAGGTATGAGATGCCGCGGACCTCGACGGCGGTCTTTGGGGTGAATTTCCTATTGTTTACCAGTAGAGCAAGCCAATTGAGAATGCCGTAACCCTCGTCACCCAAATTCAGTACCGTCAGCCCATTCGTGGCTAGTTCATACCTATTGGCAAAGCCGCCCCCGGCATCGGTGCAAGCCCACTCGTATGCAAGGTCCCGATGCTCGGTGCAGTAAAAGCCCCGACCATAGTCGTTGTACGCATTTCCCAGCCGTGGATCTGGGCGTGCAACTATATGGTCCGACCCGTGCCAAATCTCTATCAGACCTCTCTGTTCTTCCATATCGCCTTCTCATGAAAACTATCACTCTGGTGTTAGTTTATACCTCCACTGCGACAGCGCAACCCCATCTTTCCAATGGGTAAAACCTGTTGATGGTTGGGCTCGCCGAGACGGGCGCGGTCTCGTGCAGCATCGCAAACAGCGTCACGCTTACGAAGCCCTTTCTACGCGAATCGCTGCAAAGAAGCTTCGAAAGCGCGATTTGCTGGGAAGGATCTGGAGAGCGCCCGAGATACCGGATCGCCTGCAATACTGCGCGCTAGTTCTCTAGAGCGCCCGAGATACCGGATCGCCTGCAATACTGCGCGCTAGTTCTCTAGACGATATGGAGTGAGGTGGCTGGGACTCACTCTGCGGGCATGGCCCTTGCCGGGCGTCGTGAGTTAGCCTTGTCACTGTCGGTGTAAGGCATATCACAAGCGTAGGAGGTCCCAGCCATGATCCATTCTACTTACGTCGGGCTCGACGTGCACGCCCGCTCCATCTGCGCCTCGGCCCTGGTCGTGGAGACCGGCGAGGTCGCGAGGTGCTCGTTCGGCTACGACGCCGACGCCGTGGCGGAGTGGTGCAGGTCCCTGCCCCAGCCGGTCAAGTGCGTCTACGAGAGCGGCCCGACCGGGTTCGACCTGCAGCGCAAGCTCGAGGCCGCCGGCGTCCCGTGCGTCGTCGGGGCGGTCTCCAAGATGATCAGGCCGGCGGGCGACCGGGTGAAGACGGACAGGAGGGACGCCGCCTTCCTGGCGCGCATGCTCGCGGTCGGCAACGTCGTCGAGGTGAGGGTGCCCACGGAGGCGCAGGAGGCGGCCCGCGACCTCGCGCGGGCCAGGGAGGACTGCAGGGAGGACCTGATGCGCGCGCGGCACCTCCTGTCCAAGTTCCTCCTCAGGAAGGGGATCGTCTACGACGCGGGCAAGACCGCGTGGACGAAGGCGCACCGGGCGTGGCTGCGTGGGCTCGAGTTCGGCGACCCCAACGAGCGCCTCGTGTTCGACGAGTACCTCGCCGGCGTCGAGGCCCTCGAGCAGCGGCGCGGCCGCCTCGACCGGGCGATATCGGAGCAGGCGGCGCTGCCCGAATGGTCGCCGACCGTCGAGAGGCTGTCGGCCCTGCGCGGCATATCCACGCTCACCGCCTTCTCCATCGCCGCCGAGGTCGGCGACTTCTCCCGCTTCCCCAACGCGCGCTCCTTCATGTCCTACGTGGGGCTGGTGCCCTCCGAGTCGTCCAGCGGCGAGTCGGTGTCGCGCGGCCAGATCACCAAGACCGGCAACGAGCACGTGAGGAGGCTGCTGGTCGAGAGCGCGTGGGCGCACTCGCGCAAGTGGTCGCCGGCGCTCGAGACCGAGCGCGAGAGGACGTCGGCGCTGCCCCCGAGGCAGGCGGAGAGGGCGAGGAAGGCGAACCGCAGGCTCCACGAGAGGTACGCGGCCCTCGAGGCCAGGCGGAAGCAGCCCAACGTGGTGAAGGTCGCCGTCGCCCGCGAGCTCGCGGGCTTCGTCTGGGCCCTCGCCACGGACGCCGACTAGGGCGCCTCCGCAGACGGGAGACCATCCCCGCCGCGCCCCGACGAGATGGCGCGTGGGGCGACCCGCGGTCGGACTATGCGCAGCCGGCGACGGCCACGCGCGCTTCTAGATCGCGGAACTCCCCAGCCGAAGCATCGGAATGCGGTACCGACCCGCGGATATCAGACTCGCAGTCGTGCGTCGAATCAGACACGCTTGAGGGCGGCGGCCGCGGCGGGGTGGCCATAGAATGAACATTCGGCCAGCGCCATGCTCTCATGGTGCTGGCCGAATTTACCCTCTTGACAGGAAGATCTCTATATCAGTCCACGCCGCCGTCTGAGTCGTCGGTGTCGTCGTGTCCCGCGTGCCGGCTGAAGCGCTCGGCGAAACCCTCGAGCCTCTCGCGCTGCCACACGCCGAGCAGGGCGATCGCGGCGCCGATGGCAAAGAGGATCGCGGCGCGCGTGTAATTGCCACGGGAGATGTCGGCGGCGGCGAAGCACGAGACAAAGACACCCGGGATGCGGCCGACCGTCGTCAGGAAGAGGTAGCGCTCCATCGGCATGTCCGTGAGCGGCACGAGGTAGGCGAAGGTGTCCTTGGGCAGGCCCGGGATCAGGAAGAGGATGAAGACGATCAGGTCCAGCTTGCCCGTCTTCTCGAATTCGCGGAACTTCTCGGTATGCTCCTCGCCCACCATGTCGCGCACGAAGGGGGCGCCGAGCTTGCGGACGAGCACAAAGATGAGCGCACCTGCGATCACGCAGCCCACCAGGATGATCAGCGTCCCCAGCCAGGGACCGTACATGAGGCCCGCCGCCATCTGCACGAGCTCGCCCGGGATGAAGGTGACGATGACCTGCAGCACCTGCATGCCCAGCAGCACGAGCACGCCGCGCGCGCCCATCTGCTGCACGCGCTCCACCACGCCCTGCACGCCGCCCGTCTGGTAGGCGTCGCTCAGGAAGGGCCAGAAACGGTAGGTCGCGTAGCCGACGATGGCAAAGAACGCGAGCAGGCCCAGCGCACCGACGATGTCGCTATGGGAGAAGCGCTTGTTTTTCTTCCCGTCCGCCACGCAAACCTCGCTCACAAGGACAACCGCTCGATACAAGGAACCGCTCGACTTCAGATGGGGCAGGCGCGCCCGCCTCACATGCTTACACGCCCGTCTCGCATGGTTTGTATTCCCACGCTCGTATGGGCGATGCACACTTTATTAAGTGTACCCTCCCTCGTGAAGTTGGCCACTTGAAGAAGGTCAATAACCGCTCATCTCCTTATAGCCGACTCGCGGTACAAGGTGTCCTGCCGCCGCGCTAAAATACGGGTAAGTGCGGCTCATGCGCAAACAATCGTTAGAAAGGGCAAGAACCATGAGGATCCTCTTCTTTGGCACGGCAAGCTACGACAAGGAGTCCTTCGAGAAGGAGCTGCCCGACTACCCCGACCTCAAGGTCGACTTCACCGAGACCAACCTCACCCCGATGACGGCGGCCCTCGCCCGCGGCTACGACGCCGTGTGCGCCTTTGTCAACGCCGACGTGTCGGCCATGACCCTCGAGATCCTCAAGGGCTTCGGCGTCGGCCTCGTGCTGATGCGCTGCGCCGGCTTCGACGCCGTCAACGTCCCCGTCGCCAGCGACCTGGGCATCAAGGTCACCCGCGTGCCCGCCTACTCCCCCGAGGCCATCGCCGAGCACGCTATGGCGCTGGGCCAGACGGCCAACCGCCACATCCACAAGGGCTACATCCGCGTCCGCGAGAACAACTTTGCCCTCGACGGCCTGGTCGGCGAGACCCTGCACGGCAAGACCGCCGGCATCATCGGCACCGGCCGCATCGGCGCCGCCCTCTGCCGCATCTGCAAGGGCTACGGCATGCATGTGATCGGCGCGGACCTCTTCCCCAACAAGGGCCTCGTGGAGCAGGGCGCCGTCGACGAGTTCGTCAAGGTCCTCGACAAGGGCGGCAACGTCGTGTCCAACGAGAAGGGCGAGATGCTCAACCCGGACGTCCCCGTCTCCGACCGTCGCGTCGACTACAGGTCCCTCTACCAGAGCGCCGACTTCATCAGCCTCCACGCCTTCCTCAACAAGGACAGCTACCACATGATCGACGACGAGGCCATCTCCGAGATGAAGGACGGTGTGATCTTTGTGAACACCGGCCGCGGCGCCCTCGTCGACACCCAGGCCCTGATCCGCGGCATCATCTCCGGCAAGATCGGCGCCGCCGGCCTCGACGTGTACGAGGAGGAGAACGCCAACGTCTACCAGAACCGCTCCGGCCTCGTGATCGACTCCGTCACCGCGCGCCTGTGCTCCTTCCCCAACGTGGTCATGACCTCGCACCAGGCCTTCTTTACCCGTGAGGCCCTCTCGCAGATTGCCCGCGTGACGCTCGACAACGCCCAGGCCTACGCCAACGGCACTGATTTTGTGGAGAAGAGCGTCGTTTGCTAAGCGTTACCAAGCTCTAACCTACACTGCCGCACGTCTTGATATGCTCGTCTTATGGCATGTCAGACGTGCGGCTTTGTGTTGCGTATAGTGCCGCACACGGCAAGCAAGGAGTGACATGAACAAGAGAACCAAGATCGTCTGCACCATGGGTCCCGCGACGGATGACGACGACGTCCTGCGTCAGCTCATCGTCAACGGCATGAACGTCGCGCGCTTTAATTTCAGCCACGGCAGCCATGAGTACCACAAGAAGAACATCGAGCGCGTCCGCGCCATGTCCACCGAGCTGGGCATCCCCGTGGCCATCATGCTCGACACCAAGGGCCCCGAGATCCGCACCGGCGAGCTCGCGGACCACAAGCCCGTGACGCTGACCACCGGCCAGCACGTCGTCGTCTCCACCGACACCAGCGTGCCCGGCACCGCCGAGCGCTTCTCGCTCGACTACGCCAACCTCCCCCGCGAGGTCGAGGAAGGCTCCGTGATCCTGATCGACGACGGCCTGATCGGCCTCAAGGTGGAGAGCGCCACCGACACCGAGATCAACTGCCTCGTGACCAACGGCGGTGACCTGGGTGAGAAGAAGGGCGTGAACCTGCCCGACATCGACGTGCAGCTGCCGTCCGTGACCGAGCAGGACCGCGCCGACATCACCTTTGGCTGCGAGATGGGCATCGACGCGATCGCCGCGTCCTTCATCCGCAACGCCGAGGCCGTCAAGGAGATCCGCGCCATCTGCGCCGACCACGGCCTCTTCGATGTGTACATCCTCCCCAAGATCGAGAGCGCCTTTGGCGTGAAGAACTTCGACGAGATCCTGGCCGTCTCCAACGGCATCATGGTCGCCCGCGGCGACCTGGGCGTCGAGGTCCCCGCCGAGCAGGTGCCGCACATCCAGAAGCAGATCATCCACAAGTGCAACGCCGCCTACAAGCCCGTGATCACCGCCACGCAGATGCTGGACTCCATGATCCGCAACCCGCGCCCGACGCGCGCCGAGGTCACCGACGTCGCCAACGCCATCTACGACGGCACCGACTGCGTGATGCTGTCCGGCGAGACCGCGGCGGGCAAGTACCCCGTCGAAGCCGTGAAGACCATGGCCAACATCTGCCGCGAGACCGAGCAGTACCTGCCCGAGCGCCCCGAATTCACCGACCGCGGCGGCGTGCGCAACGTCAACTCCTCCATCGGCCACGCCTGCGTGGAGATCGCCGACCAGGTCGACGCCAAGTGCATCCTGTGCCCCACGCACACCGGCCGCACCGCGCGCCTGATCTCGACCTTCCGCCCGCACCTGCCGATCTACGCGATGTCGCCGATCGCCGCGACCGCGCGCCGCTGCTGCTTCATGTGGGGCGTCGAGTCCTACCGCACCACCGAGCAGGGCTCCCTCTCCGCGACGCTCTACAACGCGCTGCAGGTGGCAAAGGCCCACGGTGCCGTCAATTCCAACGACATCGTCGTGATCACCGCCGGCGACGCGCAGACCTCGCCGCGTCAGGGCGACTACACCACGTCCACCAACATGGCCATGGTGGCCCAGGTCCAGTAAGTCCGCATGAAACCCGTCATCGCCGTCATGCCCCTGTGGGACGACGACCGCCAGAGCCTCTGGATGCTGCCCGGCTACCTGGACGGCATCGCGGAGGCGGGCGGCACGGGCGTCATGCTCCCCCTCATCACGGATAGCGACGCCGTCGCGCAGCTCATCTCGCTGTGCGACGGTGTCCTTCTGACTGGCGGGCACGACGTCTCGCCCTCGCTCTATGGGCAGGAGCCGTTCGACGGACTGGAGACCTGCCCCGCCCGCGATCGGATGGATGCGACGGCGCTGCGCCTGGCATTACGCGAAGACAAACCCGTCCTCGGCATCTGCCGCGGCATCCAGCTGATGAACGCGGCCCTCGGCGGCACGCTCTGGCAGGACCTGCCGACCCAGCACCCCTCCGACGTCAACCATCACATGGCCCCGCCCTACGACCGCGTGGCGCATGAGGTGCGCATCCTGCCGGGGACGCCGCTGCATCAGCTGCTTGGGCAAGATTTTCTTTGCGTGAACAGCTATCATCACCAGGCAGTCCGAGACGTGGCACCGGGGCTGGTACCCATGGCGGTCTCGACCGACGGGCTCGTCGAGGCGGTCTACGCCCCCGACCAGCGCTTCTGCTGGGGCGTCCAGTGGCACCCGGAGTTCTCGTTCCGTACCGACGCGAGCTCGCGCGCTATCTTCCGCGCCTTTGTTGACGCCTGTCGCTAGATTTGGTTTTCGCTTATATACGAGACACGCCCCTATTTGAATGCACCGCTACTCAAAACCCTCGTGCCAGAGCTCGGGGGTGCGGGTCTCGGCGGTCTCGGCATCCCAATGCACGTGGTAGTGGCGGCAGTCGCAGATGGGCTTGAAGCGCGACCAGCCGCAGCGGCAGAGCGTGTATTTGGTGCGCTTCTCGTACTCGTGGCCGTCCGCGGCGATGAGTCTGAAGTTGCCGCGCGCCCAGAAGGGGCCGGAGCACTCGTAGCCTGGGTCCTCCAGCACGATGATCTCGTTGGGATAGTGCGGCTCCAGGACCTCGCCAGTCTGGGCGTCCTTCATCACCAGCCGGCCCGCCGGGCACTCGTCCGCCGCACGTATCGCCAGCTCGCGGGCCTCGGGATCGTCTTCGCACTCCATGAGCTGCCAGATCTTGCCGCGGTCCGTGTGGCAGAAACGCGCCAGGCAGCACATGTCGTAGTCGTCGTAGAGCACCAGGCCGTTGCCCGCGTAGACCTTGGCGCGATTCTCGAAGGGCTCGTCCCACAGGGTTTCGGTGCCGTCCCAGCCGTGGTGCGCCATCCGGTCGCAGAAGGGCTGGATGGGCGACTTGCCGCAGCGGCAGAGGATGAACTTGTCCTCGTGCGGGATGATGCCGTCGTCGCGGTAGACGTAATGGTCGAGATCCTTGTGCACGATAGTCGCCTTGCGCAGCGTCACCTGCCCCGTGACCAGCAGCGGACCGTCCTTGACCACGCGGATGGTGTAGGCGGGTTCGTCCGATGCTTCTTTCACACTTGTGCAAGCTTTATCAGGGCTAGGATTTTTCGCCATTGGTCCTCCTCCACTGCCTTGTCGGCAATGTTAGCATGCCACCCACTCACGCATCGCCCCATCCTGCACCATCTCCTTGCACGGTGCTGCTACTGCAGTTCAATTTTCGCAGCCTCAAGACAAGACCCCCTCTTCGAAGATATGGCCCTTTAGAATCAACTGCGCCGTCAAGGACCCTCGTAAAAGTGCAGTTAGGAGGATCGCCGTCTAACCCCGGGGAAACACAGCGCCAGTTATATAGTTGCATTTCATATATACGCAGGTAACTTTGGCGTACTATGCGTAAAATTGGCTCACCATCGGTTTAATCAATAGCGAAGAGATACTCGGCGATGACACGCTCGCCGCAGAGGTCGACCGTACGGTGAGATAGTTGCGTCGTGTTGAAGAGTTGGGGATGAGTCTCATGTTCGGATACGTCCACGAACAGGACATACGAGATGAGAGCAGTGAGAAAACCCGCAAGGGGCTCTTCTCCAAACTAATGAAACTCCGCAAAGCTCTGGATGCCACGGGCTGCTCAGCGGAATTCGCCGACGCAGCGACAAATCCCGAACTCCTCGAGAAGCTCTGTGCGGAGTTCGGGATCTCGTAATCATTTCTTGGCTCTCACACAGCGAACCGGAGTCTACTCGGCACCCGAGGGGCCAGTCATGAATACCTACCGCTCGCAGAGCCAGTACCGGGCATCGTACGCAGCGAGCTCGCTGCCGCCGCCGAAGTCGTGGTCCTCCCCTGTGATGAGGTCGACGGCGCGACCGCAGCCGGCATCGAAGTGCAGGGTCACCGGCGTGTCCGCCGCATTGATGGCGACGATCACGCGCTTGCCGCCCGCCGCACGCTGGAAGACGAGCTGCTGCGGCTGGCAGACCAGCTCGTGGTAGTCGCCCATGCAGAGCGCCTCGGCACCCTCGGAGGTGAGGCGTGCCGCCGTCAGCGCGGCAATCCAGTCGGTCAGCTCGTTCCACTGCGGCGCGGCAATGGCAGGACGCAGCTCGTGGTCGCCGTACTTCTGCTCGCCTTCGGCACCCCACTCGCTGCCGTAGTAGATGCAGGGCACGCCGTTCATGCCAAAGAGCAGGCCGTACAGGGGTCGCAGCTGGCGCTTGTCCGTGAGCTGCGTCGCGATGCGCGGCACGTCGTGATTGTCGACAAAGGTCAGCAGGTGCTTGCCGGTATAGAGGTCCCAGGGCTTGTCGCCGCTCTGACGCTCGAGCGCGTAGGCGATCTCGTGCATGTTGGCCGAGTTCATGGAGGACCACAGGCCCTTGTAGGCCTCGTAGTTGTAGACGGAGTCGCAGGCGTTGTCGTTGAGCCACTTGTTGTAGTCGCCGAACATCGTCTCGCCGATCAGCGGGAACTTCTGCCCGCGCTTGTTGGTGAGCTCGTTGGCGATCTGGCGCAGGTAGCCGAGGAAGCCGAGGTCCAGGCAGAAGGCCACGTCCAGACGCAGGCCGTCGATGCCGTAGTCGCTCTCCCAGCCGCGCACCACGTTGGCCAGGTACTCGTTGAGCTCGAAATTGCCGTGGTTGAGCTTCACGAGGTGGGAGTCGCCGCCCCAGTTCTCGTAGCTGAAGCCGTCGTTGTACTCGTCGTTGCCGCCCCAGTTGATCGCGAACCAGCCGGCATACTGACTGCCCTGCTTCTTGGCCACCACGTCCTGGAACGCCCAGAAGCCGCGCCCCACGTGGTTGAAGACGCCGTCGAAGAGCACGCGGATCCCCGCCTCGCGGTAGGCGTCGACTACGCGGCGCAGGTCCTCATTGGTGCCGAGGCGCGAGTCGACCCGGGTATAGTCGCGCGTGTCGTAGCCGTGCGCGTCGCTCTCGAAGACGGGATTAAGCATCACGCAGGTCGCACCGAGCCTCTTGATGTGCTCGATCCAACCGTCGTCGATCAGGTTGAGCAGGCGATGGCCGTCAGTCGCGTGCGTGCCGACCGCCGCCTCCCCCTCCGCGCTGCCGTCGTTGCGCCACGGCGCGCCGCACAGTCCCAGCGGATAAATCTGGTAGACCGTCGCACCCTCGTACCAGTTCATATCGTTCCTCCAATCCTGCGGCTGAGCCTCGCGCGGCTTGTACACGCGCTGCGGCACCCCCCGCGCCAGACCGATGCGGCCGAGCTCGCTCTCCTGTGGGTCGAATGCCGCGGATACCTTGTCGAGCAGCCCAAACGCACCCGCAAAGTCCAGCACAGTGCCCACGCCGACGCCCGTGTCCCCGCGCTCCACGCGCGAGACCGTGTCGCGGCTCACACCCAGCTCGCCCGCCAGCTCGTCCGAGGTCATGCCCGCCATCGCGCGCCAGCTCCTCAGGCTGCCGCCGATCTTGCGCATGGCCTCGTTGGTCTTGTCCGTCGCCATCGCATCCGCCTTTGCGTCGGTTTTATCTGACATTGTCGGTTATTTCCGACAATGTCCAGTATATCCGACGTAGAATTCTTTGCAAGTATGCATTTTGATACTTGTATTTGGAAGCATGTAGTAGCAGCGCATATATTAGAAATCTACTGCGCGTGCCGATGTGCCAAGACGGTGCATCTGCATACCCTTACTAATTTTCTGTACGCTGTACCATTTTGTTTTGTACGCTCTTTGGGCCGAAATGAGCCTTCAAGATTGGGTTTTTCGGTCCAAAAGGCGTACAACTCAATAAGTTGGGCGTACAGAAACTTTATTTGGTCTGCTGGAGACCACACACAAGCCTGCTGCGCGGCAGGAAGGCGCGAACCCACATGACAGTAGCACGTGGACCCGCACACCAGCAGGGCGCGAACCCACATGACAGTAGCACGTGGACCCGCACACCAGCAGGGCGCGAACCCGTACGGCGGCTGGCAGTCATAGTCACACGGTATCGATAACCGCAGCTACATCACGCGGCGGGTCTCGTTGGAGATGACGCAGCGGTTGGCAGGCAACCACACGCTGCCCCACTCAAACGGTGTGCCGTCCTCCAGGAAGACGAGCTGGTCGAGGTCGAGGACCGGCGCGTGCTCGTCGCAGTCGAGCAGCGCACCGCGGGTCTTGCCGACGGCGCGGGCGCTGTAGACCATCTCGGACCTGCCGACGCTGCGGCCCGACAGGCGCTCGACGATGGCAAAGAGCGGCTCCCTGTCGAAGTTCTCCTTCTCCAGACCCGGGCAGGCCGTCAGCGAGAGATGGCTCTCGATCAGCATCACGGCACGGCGGCGCACATAGCGCACGCGCACCAGATAGAGGTAGTCGTCCCCCTCGTTTATCTGCAGGTTCTCGGCGCACGCCATGTTTGCCTGCTCGATGCGGCACACGGCGGTCTTGGTCTGGTATTCGATGCCCTGACGGCTCATGGACTCGCCGAAGGAGAGCAGGCGGTTGCTGGACGGCCGCGCCATAATCGGCTGCGTGACAAAGGTGCCGCGCCCGCGCTGCTGCACGAGCAGCCCCTCGTCCACCAGCTGGCGGATGCCCTTTTGCACTGTGCCGCGCGAGAGGTCGAGCATGTCCATCAGCTCGTGCTCGGAGGGGATGGGCTCGTCGACGCCCCACTCCTTGGAATAGATCTTCTCACGGACAAAGTCGGAGACCTGCACGTACAGCAGCTCGCCCTCGGTGCGGTCAAAGGTCGATTTCTTCTTCTCGGCTTTGTTGGTCGCAGTCATGCAAAATCCCCAGGTACTCAATCATTTCTGTATATCTTGGCCGCTCTCGGCACGTGCCGCGAGCCCGTTCGCGTAGGACAGGAGCCCGGCCGTAATCGTATTGTCCACGAGATCGGACACCTTTGCAAAGAAAGACGAGCTCAGCAGACTGTACTCGGGCTCGTGGCTCAGATGGTGCGCCTGCGTGTCCCGCACGATGCCGCGCGCGACATCCACGGCGGCGCGGACATCCGGCTCGGCAACCTCGTACTGCGGGAAAGACGCACACTGCGCCAGTAGCTCGGGCGTCACCTCGGGCACCATGCCGATGTCGAGTGTGTGGCCAAAGGCATCGAAGTCGCCCTGCTTGCGCACGCGCAGCGGGTCGCCGTACTCGAGCCCCTGCTCCTCCACCAGCACGTTGACGTTGTGGTTGTAGAGGCAGTCCGCGACCAGGTGGGCCCACACACCGAGCGTCACGTCCGAGACACGTCCCTCACTATCACGGTTCGGCTCCGCGTAGACATCCCAGAACTCCTGGTAGCGCGGCTCGGGCATGTGATGCGGGTCGGCGAAGTGGCAGACGCGGTAGTCGATCGTCTTGGTCGGGTTGGGCACCATGTAGCCCACATAGATGTCGGGCACGAAATTGCCGAAGAGGAAGCAGTTGACGTCGCGGATGCCAAGGTCGGCTGCCGCGTGCTCGCGGAGCAGTCTCTCGACATGGGCGATATGTATATTCCAGCTAGGCATTGCGCCCAATTCTAACATCTTGTGCTGGTGCCACACCGCCAATGTACGACCCAACATCACACATCCGCAACCCGCAGGCTCGGCTCTACGCGCTTCTCTATGCACAGCCCTGTGACAGCAGGTACACGCAGTACTGGTTCATGCTCACGCCTTCGCGCCTGGAAGCCAAGGCCAAGGCTCTGTGCAAACTACGGGGAATCCTCAGTTTAAATTGTCCAGAGTAATTGTTGAGTTCGTCCGGCAGTGGAATTTCCTGCCCCAGATCCAATGCAGCGCTAATCCACTCTTTCTCAGCGGCGCGCCCAGACTCTATAGCCTCATCGACCGTTTCTCCAGTGCTCAGGCAGCCAGGAAGGTCGGGATAGCTCACCACATAGCCGCCTTCATCGGGGTCAGGCGTCAGCTCCATGCGATAGGGCAGACTCAGATACTCCTCCACAGTCTTAGCCATCTTCCCTCTCCTCTCCTTCGACCACATCGCGCACCATCTTGATGTAGACGCGCTTTATCTTTCCATGCCGCGGGACCGTGATGGGGCGCTTCCCCTCTTTGCGGAAGACGTAATGGCCACCGCCCGACCTCGAATCATTGATGCGATACCCATATGCCTCGAGAATCTTCTTCAGTCCCTCAAAACGCAGCCTCTCATCAAGTGTTGTCAAACGACTGAGTAGCTTGTCCCACTGCGACATTCTGCACCTCGATTCTAATTGACACCGTATATGGTGTCAATCATCTGTTCGTTGTACAGAAGTTTAACAAATGTTCTTTTATAGTACAATAGTTCTTAAGAAAGAGTCCGCCGTCATTTAGTCAGCGGACCCCCAGACAACGTAAGGAAAAGACCTAACCTACGGGCGCAAGACGCGCTGGAACACAAAGCGGTGCGCGAGATCCTCCCAAGACACATCACCGCAAGTCGTCTCAGGAGTTTTGTCGTACGTGAAGACCATGCAGCTGCAATTGGGCATGGGGTTGGCGACGCGGGGATCGCCGCCAGTAGCAAGCAGGAAGTTGAACATCGCGCCTGCATGTGAGACCACCAGGGCGCGGCGGACGCCGTCGGCGCCCATGACCTGATCGAGTGCGCGGGCCATGCGCTCCTGCACGGTACGAGTGTCTTCTCCGCCGAACTGCTTGAAGAAGGACTCAAACGCCTCGAGCCCCGGCTGCAGGTACTGCTGCTCGCCCTCGAAGACGCCGTGGTTGAACTCCTTGAGCCCTTTGAGCCGCGCATAGGGCCGGTCCGCACAGCCCAACTCCCCCATCACAAGCTCGAGGGTGTCGCTCGCGCGCTCTGATGTCGAACTGGCGAAAGCGTCGAAGACGAGCCCCGCCTGCGCAAAGGCGCGACCCGCAGCGCACGCCTGCGCACACCCGTCCTCGGTCAGCGGCGAGTCGCACCAACCCTGGATCTTGTGCTGGCGATTGAAAAGCGTCTCACCGTGACGCAGCAGATAGAGCTCTCTCAAGACGGACCTCCCGTTAGCGGCTGCCGATGGATAGAAGAAGGGCCGGGAGCGCATCGGCGCAGCCCCCGGCCCAAAAAGACATTCCAGGCGAAGAACTACTCGCATAGAACCACGCGCAGAGAGTTACTACGAGCGCACCTCGCCGCCCGTGGACTTCATGACCTTGGTCACGAGCTTGCCGTGGGCCTTCTCGACCTCCTCGGAGGTCAGCGTGTGGTCGTCCGCGCGGTAGGTGAGCGTGAAGGCCATGGACTTCTTGCCCACACCCACGCGCACGGGGTCGCGGTACACGTCGAAGAGGTGCACGTCGCGCAGGAGCTTGCCGCCCGCGGAACGCAGGCGCTGCATCACCATCTCGCAGGTGACCTTCTCGTCCACGACCAGGGCCAGGTCCACGTCGACGCCCGGCAGGGTCGGCACCTCCTCGTAGGGCAGCTCGCGCTGGGCCAGGCGCAGCAGCGCCGCCACGGAGAGCTCAAAGGCGATGACCGGCTTGTCGATGTCGAACTTCTTGAGCGAGGCGGGATGGATGTTGCCCACCCAGCCGAGCAGCTCGCCCTGCGCCAGCACCTCGGCGGCGCGGCCCGGCTGCAGCCAGCCGTACTTCTTGGGGTCGGCGACCTTGTAGCGCACCTTGGTGATGCGCAGCGCGGCCAGCAGCTGCTCGACCACGCCCTTGGCGTCGAAGAAGTCCAGGCTGGGGTACTTCATGTTCCACTGGTCGAGGTCCCAGCTGCCGCAGAGCACGCCGGACACGTAGGTCGGCTCGTCGGGCGCGCTCTTGTGCTCATGTGCGTAGAAGACACGCCCCATCTCGTAGAGCTGCACGTTGGGCGTGCCGTGGTCCAGGTTGTACGCGACGGAGCGCAGCAGGCCCGGGATGATGGAGCGGCGCATCTCGGACTGGTCGGCGACCAGCGGGTTCATGATCTGGACGGGGATGCCGCGACCCTCCTCGGACATGCCGAGGCGCTCGAGGTCGCCCGGCTCGGCGAAGCAGTACGTGGTCGTCTCGGAGAGCCCGCAGGCGCGCAGCGTGGCGCCGATCTTGCGCAGGCGCTGCTGCTCCACGGTGAGGCCGCCGGCGTGGTTGCGCGCGGCGGGCAGGGTCGGCTCGATGTCGCCCTCGCCGTACAGACGGACGACCTCCTCGATCAGGTCGACCTCGCGGGTCAGGTCGGGGCGGTTGGTGGGCGCGGTCACCGTGAAGACGTCGCCCGTGCGCTCCACCTGGCAGCCCAGGCGGGTCAGCCGCTGCGCCATAAAGTCGTCCTCGATCGGGGCGCCGGCCAGCATGCGGACGCGGTCGGGGCGCAGGGTGATCACGGGGTTGGCCAGCGGGGTCGGGTACACGTCGACCATGCCCTCGCAGACCTCGGCCCCGCAGCACTCCTCAAAGAGCGCGGCCGCAATAGCGGACACGTCACCGCAGGCGTTGGGGTCCACCTGGCGCTCGTAGCGGATGGAGGCCTCGCTCATCAGGTCCAGGCCGCGGCTGGTGCGGGAGATGTGGCCGTGGTCAAAGCAGGCCGCCTCCAGCAGCACGTCGGTCGTGCCCTCGTCGATCTCGGAGTTGAGGCCGCCCATCACGCCGGCCAGACACACGGGCGTCTTGCCGTCGTCGGTGATCACGGCCATGTCGGGCGTGAGCGTGCGCTCCTGCTCGTCCAGGGTCACGAGCTTCTCACCATCGCGGGCCGCGCGCACCACGATGTGGCGCTTGCCGTCGCGCTCGGTGAGCTTGCCCAGGTCAAAGGCATGCAGGGGCTGGCCCGTGAGGAACATCACGTAGTTGGTGACGTCGACGACGTTGTTGATCGTGCGGGCGCCGGCGGCGGTCACGCGGCGGGCCAGCCAGTCGGGGCTGGGGCCGATCTTGACGTTCTTCACGACGCGCGCCGTGTAGCGGCTGCACATCTCGGGGTTGTCGATCGCGACGTCCACCAGGTCGGCCGCCTTCTCCGCGGTCTCGTGCTGGATGGCCGGCAGCTCGATGTGGGTGTCTTCGTCGAGGATCGCGGAGACCTCGGTCGCCACGCCGGTCATGGAGAGGCAGTCGGGGCGGTTGGGGGTCATCTCGCAGTCGATCACGGTGTCGCCGATGCCGTACCAGTCCACGAAGTCCACGCCCACCGGCGCGTTCTCGGGCAGGACCATGATGCCGGAGTGATCGCCGCTGATGCCCAGCTCGCGGGCGGAGCAGTTCATGCCGCAGGACTCGACGCCGCGCAGCTTGCTCGCCGTGATCTTGACGCCGCCGGGCAGCTCGGCGCCCTCCATCGCCACCACGATGTGGTCGCCGGCGTGGACGTTCGGGGCGCCGCAGACAATCTGCAGCGGCACGGGGTTGCCGTCGGCGTCCACGTTCTTCTTGCCCACGGACACCTGGCAGATCCACATGTGGTCTGAGTTGGGGTGGCGCTCGGCGGTCAGGATCTGGCCGGTCACCACGTTTTTGAGGTCGGCGCCCGTCTTGTCGACCGCCTCGACCTCGGTGCCCGTGCGGACGAACTCGTTCACGAGCTCCTGCGGGTCGTCGGGGACGTCCACCATCGTCTTGAGCCATTCGTATGAGATACGCATTGTGTGCCTTTCTTATCTGGAGTGTGCCGCCGCGCGGCACGGGATCTCTGAATGCGCCGGGGCCCGTTCGCTGCCGGGTGCCCGGCCGCCGCTAGAATTGGTGGAGGAAACGCTCGTCGCCCGTCATCAGCATGCGCAGGTCGGGCAGGTCGTAGCGCAGGGCCGCCACACGCTCGACGCCGATGCCAAAGGCGAATCCGGTGTATTTCTCGGGGTCGATGCCCACGTAGCGGAAGACGTTGGGGTCCACCATGCCGCAGCCCAGGATCTCCAGCCAGCCCGTGCCCTTGCAGAAGCGGCAGCCCTTGCCGTGGCAGACGCCGCAGGAGACGTCCACCTCGCAGCTGGGCTCAGTGAACGGGAAGAAGTGCGGGCGGTAGCGGGTGGCGCGGTCCTTGCCGAAGATCTCGCGCGTGAAGTAGTCCAGCGTGCCCTTGAGGTCGCCGAACGTGATGCCCTCGTCCACGACCAGGCCCTCGACCTGCGTGAACTGGGGCAGGTGGTTGGCGTCGGCGGTGTCGGGGCGAAATACCGTGCCCGGGCAGATCATGTAGATGGGCGGCTGCTGGCGCTCCATCACGTGCACCTGCACGCCGGAGGTCTGGGTGCGCAGCAGCAGGTCGGAGGAGGACAGGCCCAGGTCGCCCTTGCCCTCGGGCGCGTTGTCCACGACGTAGAAGGTGTCGGAGGCCGCGCGGCTGGGGTGGTCGACCGGGGCGTTGAGCGCCGTGAAGTTGTGGTAGACGTCCTCGATGTAGGGGCCGTCCTCCACGGTGTAGCCCAGGCCGCAGAAGACGTCCTCGATCTCCTCGCGGATCTGGCTGATCAGGTGCTGCGTGCCCAGCGAGAGCGTGCGGCCGGGCAGTGTGATGTCGGCGGAGTCGGCGGCGATCTTGGCGTCGAGGGCGGCCTTCGCGAGCTCCTCCTTGCGCTGGCGGATCATCGTGTCGACGTTGGCGCGCACGGTGTTGGCCAGCTTGCCCATCGCGGGGCGCTCCTCGGGCGGCACCTTGCCCATCATGCGCATGATGGCCGTGAGCTGGCCCTTCTTGCCCGTGGCCGCCACGCGGACCTGCTCGAGCGCCTCCATGGTCTGCGCCGCCGCGAGACCTTCCTTGACCTGCGTCTCGATGGCCGCAAGCTCGTCTGACATCGACATACCGTACTCCCTTTCTAATAAAAAACCGCCCTTGGTCGTGGCTGCAGCCACTGCCCAAGGACGGAAATCTCCGCGGTACCACCTCGGTTGACGCACACGTTGTCTCTCGCGAGCGCCCACTCGTTCGGCCCCGTGTCGTGGGGCGGCCGGCTCGCCTACTCGCCTGTCTTCCTGCGCAGCGCCTCGGGGCGACGCGCCTCTCTCGGCGCACCTGCGCACCACGGGAAGACGAACTTTGAGCTCGCAGCTGGTGGAGTGAACTCCGCGCATCGACCTCGTGGGCGCCTCTCAACCGGTGGGTGCCCTCTCTGTCCTCAGCCACGCGACGCGCGAACCTCTCCGTCATCGCACAAATCGGTAGCATAGCACAAAGGGAGTTACTCCGTGAAGGGCCACTCCCCCGCCACGAGCGCCTCGACCGCGATGGCCACCGCATCGTCCTCGCAGGCGCCGATGTGGTAGCGGGCCTCGACCGCCGCCTCGGGCGTCGCACCGGCGACCGCCGCCGAGTGCCCGGCGACCCGGAACATCGGCACGTCGTTGCCCGCGTCGCCAAAGACGAGCGCCTCGTCGGTCGAGCAGCCGATCGCGTCGCACAGCACGCGCACGGCCGCGCCCTTGGACCAGCCGCGGGGCGTCACGTTGGACCAGGCCACCTGCGGCACGTCGAAGGAGAGCTCGGGGTGCTCCTCGTTGAGCCGCGCCACAAAGGCCCGCGTGCCCTCCATGTCGGTCCGCTGGAAGACGTTGACCTTGACCGCGGGGGTGTCCGGCACGGCGCCGAGCACACGGCACGTCTTCGCATAGGCGGGGAAGCTCGCCGCCAAGTCGTCGAGCGTGCCCGCCACCAGCTGCGGCGTCCCCTCGTCAAAGACGACCAGGCCCGCATGCGGCAGCTCGGTCATCTCGGCGGCGAGCTCCTCCAGCAGCCCGTGCGCCACGGTCTCCCGGTGGATGAGCTCGCCTTGCAGGTAGACCTCCATGCCGTTGGTCGCGAGCGCCGTCTGGCACAGTTCGTCGCGGCCGCGCAGGAAGGGAACCATCCATGCCCGCGCGCGGCCGCTCGCCGGCCCCACGTAGTAGCCGGCCGCGAGCGCCGCAGAAAAAGCGTCAGCCGTACGCTCGCTCACGTACGGCTGACCTGCGGGCAATATGGTTCCGTCGATATCGCTCAGGATGAGCTTGATGGAATCGCCCATATCTCTTATTTGTCCGTACTAGTCGTGCAGGCGCTTGTTGACGGCCTCGGCGATGGTCTCGGCGTCCTCGGCCGACTCCATCTCCTTGCGGAAGTTGACGTGCGTGAGCACGCGGGCGATCTTGGAGAGCATCTCCAGGTGCACGCCGGAGCCCTCGTCGGTCGGGACGAGCAGGGCGATGGCGTAGACGACCGGCTGGCCGTCCATGGTCTTCCACTCGGGGGCGTCGGCGAACTTCAGGACGATGACCGCGGTCTCCTTGATCTCGGGATCCATCGCGTGCGGGATGGCGAAGCCGTCGGTCATGCCGGTGGAGCCCATGTCCTCACGGGCGCGGAACGCCTTGTAGATGGCATCGGCGTCGGCACCGAGACCCAGATCGACGGCCTTGTCGGCGATGAAGTGGAGCGCCTCGTCTACATCCTTCGCAGGGCAATCGAGAAAGACGTGGGACGGCTTTACAAAGTCAATCATGAGGTCTCCTTACTCTATGTTGCTTCTCTGCCACGCGCCTCCGCTGGCGCGTTTGCCTTCACTTGTACAGAATACCACCGCGCGCCGTGCCGTCGGCTGCGTTTCCTCGCAGTTTGGTGATACGGCGCGATATGTCCCTCCGGCGTGGTCATTTGCCGGAGTAGACGGACGCTGCCCTAGCAGACCCGCGTCGCACGTGCCCTAGCGGGCCTGGATCGCGCAGTAGGCAGCGCCGTACATGCCCGCCTCGTTGCCCAGCGTGGCGGCCGAGATGCGGCACGCGGCGCTCGCGGGGAAGCAGTACTTGCGGAAGGCCGTGGTGACCATGGGGCCGAGCACGCCCCAGGCGCCCGCGACGCCGCCGCCCACCAGCACGACCTCGGGGTCGACGATGGCGGAGATGATGGCGAGGGCGCGGCCCAGCGTGTCGGTCATCTTGTCGATGGTCTCCTTGGCGCAGGGGTCGCCCGCGGCCAGCGCGTTGAAGACGGAGATCGTGTCGGTCTCGTGCTCGATGTGGACGGGCTCCTGGCCGGTGCGCTCGCAGGCCTCGCGGTAGAGGCGCACGATGCCCTTGGCCGAGGCGTACTGCTCCAGGTGGCCGGTCTTGCCACAGCCGCAGTGCAGGGTCTCGTCGGGGTTCATGTTGATGTGGCCGATCTCGCCGCCGGCACCAAAGGCACCCGCGACCAGCTTGCCGTTGCAGATGACGCCGCCGCCGACGCCCGTGCCCAGCGTGACCATCACGCAGTTGTCGACGTCCTTGGCGCCGCCCTGCCAGACCTCGCCCATGGCCGCCGCGTTGGCGTCGTTGACAAAGGCGAGCGCAGCGCCCGCAAAATGCGCACGCAGCGCGTCCTGCAGGCCGTCGGCGTCGAGCGAGATATTGGCGAGCACGCCCACCTTGCCCTCGGCGTCCACGGGGCCGGGCACATCCAGGCCCACGGCGACGACGTCGGCAGGGGTCGCGCCTTTGCCCTCGAGCAGCTTGTCGAGGCCGGCGTTGACGATGTTGAACGCCTCCTCGTTCACAAGCTCGGTCGTCTTGATCTTGGCGATGTCGAGCAGGGTGCCCTCCTCGTCGAAGAGGCCCGCCTTGATCGAGGTGCCGCCGATATCGATGCCCAGTACGTATGCCATATCTGTCCGCTCCTTTGCGACGATCTACAGGTGTGCCCTGTATGCACGTAACTCACAACTATGTACCACAAGACACGCCGCCGCTGGCTAAGGCATACGCGGGCGGGTCATCTCGTCGGTGTCCAGCCAGATGGTGATCGGACCGTCGTTGACCAGGCTCACCTGCATCTCCGCGGCGAAGATGCCGCGGCCCACATGGCGGGCGCCCAGGTCGGCCTCTGCCAGCTCGCAGAAATGCTCGTAGAGACGCTTGCCCAGCTCGGGCGGGGCCGCCGCCGTGAAGGACGGGCGGTTGCCGCGGCGGCAGTCCGCGTAGAGCGTGAACTGGCTCACCACCAGCACCTCGCCCTCCACGGCGTCGAGCGCCAGGTTCATCTTGCCCGCGTCGTCGTCAAAGACGCGCAGCTTGTGGATCTTGTTCCAGAGCCGGGCGGCATCGTCCTCGGTGTCGTCGGGCCCCACACCCAGCAGGATGAGGAAGCCGCGGCCGCAGCGACCGACGGTCTGCCCCTCCACCGCCACCTCGGCGTGGGTCACCCTCTGCAGCAACGCGCGCATGTGTGTCTTCCCCCGCTTCCGTCCCGTCGGCCCTGATCAGGCAGCTTCGCCGTCAGCCGTCCGTACCCGCACTACAGGCCGTAGATGCCCGAGAACTTGTCGACCAGGTAGTCCGTGTAGTAGCTGACGTCGAAGGGCTCGCCGCACGCGCTCTCGATGATCTCCATCGGGTCCTTGGCGCGGCCGTAGCGCCACACGCGCTGACGCAGCCACTCGCGGACCGGCGCCAGGTTGCCCGAGGCGAGCGTGCCCTGCCAGTCCAGGCCGTCCACGATCATCGCGTGACGCAGCTGCGCACCGTAGGCGCCGCCGAGCGCGTAGGTCGGGAAGTAGCCGAGCATGCCGCCCGACCAGTGGGTGTCCTGCAGGGCGCCGCGTGCGTCGTTGGGCACGCGGATGCCCAGGTACTCGTGGTATTTGTCGGTCCAGAGCGCCGGCACGTCGGCCGCCGTGGCCTCGCCGTGCAGCAGGGCGCGCTCAATCTCGTAGCGCACCAGGATGTGCAACGGGTAGGTGAGCTCGTCTGCCTCGGTGCGGATGGGCTGTGCCTCCACGCGGTTGGCTGCCAGGTAGAGCTGGCGCGCCGTCACGCGGCCGAACTGGCCCGGGAAGTGCCTGCGCAGCACCGCCAGCAGCGGGCCGGCGAAGGCCTCGGAGCGACCGACGTAGTTCTCGAAGAAGCGCGACTGGCCCTCGTGGATGCCACTCGACGTGCCCCCCTTGAGCGACGTGTAGTTGTAGGCCGGGTCGACGCCCTGCTCGTAGAGGGCGTGGCCGCCCTCGTGCAGCATCGTGTAGACGTTGGAGAGCACGTCATTCTCGTAGGTGTGCGCGGCGATCACCGCGTAGTTGGTCGTCAGCGCGTCGGAGTACGGGTGCTCCGTGTGGGTGAGCAGCAGCGTATCGGGGTCGATGCCCTCGAGGCGCACGAGGTCGCGCGCGAGGTCCCACTGGCGCCGCTCGTCGAAGCGGCCCTCGACGTAGTGGCGCGTGAGCTTGGGCTTGTGCGAGACGGCCGCGAGCAGGGGCACCACGGTCTCCTTGACCGCGGCGAAGAACCGGTCGTAAAAGGCCTGGTCGGTGCCCTGCTCGAACTCGTCCAGCCACACGTCGTAGGGGTCGGCGCCGGGGTGCTTGTAGTCCGCGAGCCGCCGCATCGAGGAGACGATCCGGTCGAGGTAGGGCTCGAAGCTGGCCCAGTCGCCGGCCGCCTTGGCCGCGCGCCACGCAGCCTCGGCCTCGGTGGTCAGGCGCTCAAAGGCTGCCTGCTCATCGGAGGGCACGTCCACCAGGCGCGCGCGGTCGCGGCGCAGGACGCGCACCTGGGCGCGCTGGGTGTCGTTGAGCAGCTCGTCGTCCGTCTCGTCGGACAGGCGGTCAAAGAGCGCGCCGGTCTGCGGGGAGCACAGCAGCTCCTGGTCCTCCTGCATGAGGATGGCCATGGCCTCGCCGCGGTCCTTGGTCGCCGCGGGCGGGTCGATCGAGGGACCCGTGCAGCCCATGAGGATCTCGGCGTAGCGGTGGGCGTAGAGGTGCTGCTCCAGGTCATTGAGAGCCTCGATGTCCGCGCGCGGGTTGGGCACGGCGGCGGGTTGCACGACGCGCGGCATACCGGGCAGCGTGGGCTGGTCGGTCGGGGCGGATGCGGCGGGCGTGGCGGGGCCAGCTACAGGTCTGGCTGCGGAACCAGCCGCGGGCGCGCTCGCGGGGTCGGGCACCTGCGAGGCCTCGGGCGTCGGCATCACCGTCACGGGATGCACGTCGAGCGTGTCGACGGCCTCGGTCGCAGGCTCGTCGGGCACGAAGTCGTCGTGCTGCACCGCAGGCCGCGGGTCTGCGGGCTGCGGCGCGCGTCCCGCCGCAGGCTGCTGCGGCGCAGGCTGCCGCGCCGAGCGATCAGCTGTCGACCTCGGCACCACACGGGTAGAGGGCGCCTCGTTCGTCTTATCCTCCTGCGCGCGCCTGCGCGCCTGCTTGCCCTGCTGGGCACGCTTCAGGAAATCAGGCATATTACCGGACATGGTTCTCCCATCTCGCGAATACTCACTTGCTCAGTGTACTTCTTCCCGCGGCGGCAGCATGCGCAGGTGCGTGATGACATGCGGCAGATGGCACGACCGAGGGCGCCCCCTACTCTTTGCCCAGGGCGTCGTACACCAAGTGCCCTTATATTGCCCCACATCCCCTCTCAAGCCCACTGATGTACGAACGCGACAGCTCAGCCCCTGCCTTTTCGTACATGAACGGGCTGTTGGGAACCTCCAGGCGCGCCACAGATGCCCTTGATGTACGAAACACAAAGAAGACCTCAGCTTCATTCGTACATCAAGTGCGCCATCAGGCTGCGCAGGCCATTGAGAGGACGATTCGTGTACGTTCGTCCTCTCATACTTGCGATCCGCTGCTGTCAGAGATTGGCTCGGCAAGTCGCGAATTCGTGCATCAGTCGACTTTATGGGTCAGACGGGACATTCGAAAGCCATCTCATGTACGTTCACCGTTGCCGGCGCTCGACGGCTACCAAGATCAAGCTCCGGTGCATACCAGTAGGTCGTACATCAGTTGACCTTCTACGCTGTGAGGGACGCTTTTTGACCTGTTCGTGTACGTTGGTCTTTGCATGCCCGCAGGCCCAACGCCGTGACCGCAGGCTCCACGTGAGCGTTTGCTATTGCGCACGCATGAGCTCCCGCGCGTCCGAAGCTCTTGCGATTGTGGAGGAACCGCCGTCGGTTCGGCTCGCGAAAAAACGCCCCGGCTCTGCGACCGGGGCGTTGGAAGAACTGATTACAGTAGGCTTGCTGGTATGGGACAGCCCAGTGCCACGGGGCGACCTAGCGCTGCACGGGGTCGTTGCAGAGCTTGCGGGCGAGGTTCTCGATCGGCTTCATGCACACCGCGGAGATGATCATGCAGAGCACCCAGACGGGGATGTAGTTGATCAGGATGCCCATGATGGTGCCGATGAAGGGGGCGTGGGCCAGGATCTGGGTGTTGAGGATGGTCATGCAGACGACCAGGATGGTGGTGTACCAGGTGTTGACGAGGATGCCCATCTTTTTGCCGAACTCCTTGGAGCCGGGCTGGCCGGCCTTGGCGGCGGCGGCGAAGGAGCGCTTGGGCGGCTGGACGCAGATGCCGATGATGTCGGCGATGACCCAGGCGATGATGACGTTGATCCAGTACATCGGCCAGATCCAGTGGGGGACGCTGCCCTGGGCGATGGCGATGCCCTGGCACATGGCGGACACGGCGAGCGCCATCGGGATATTGAAGAGCAGAACGTTGGTGATTGCGGTCGACTTTTTCATCTCGGGCATGGGTGCTTTCCTCTCCTTTGGAAATATGCACTAGAACCGCTTCATCATATCTTCAAACTTTGTACCAACCTATGGTACTCATCACAAAGGAGGGGGCCGCTATGACCCCCTCCCTTGTACGTACGTACATGCCGAGCTGAGCAAAGCAAGCAAATGCATATCAATAGCTGTACATATGCAACGGCAGTCGGGAACCGCCGCAGCCTTGCAACGGTAGCCTTGCAGCGCAGGTAAGAAAAACTACGAAAAACTACGCAATGGCGAAAAATAAAAACGCCGAACTGCGCGTTGCGGAGCGATTGATCCCGCCCGCTCCAAACGCACAGTTCGGCGTATTTTTCGCTCAGGACTGCGTGTTCTTTGACCGGTCGCTGCATATTCTTTCTCGTGGGCAGCGGGGGTCGGCTCCCGCCCTACTTGTCCCAGGGGTAGCCCTGGAAAGCCGGGACGCCGGTGTAGCGCTTGGCCTCCTCGGCGCCGGACAGGACACGCGTGGCGCCCGCCGCCATGGCCTCCATCTCGAACTCGCCCGGGTACGCCGTGACCGGCGCAATCCAGCCGCAGGCGTCGCGGATCGAGTCCACGAGCTCGTGGGAGTGCGCGATGCCGCCGCCCAGCAGGATGGCGTCGACGTTGCCGTGCAGGACCGCGGCCATTGCACCGATGCCCTTCTCGACCTGGTAGACAAAGGCGTTCCACACGAGGTCGGCGTGCTCGTCACCCTCGGCCGCCATCTTCTGGACCTCCTGCGCGTCGGAGGTGCCCAGGTGGCTCACAAATCCGCCGCCCTTGTGGCAGAGCCCGCGCAGCTCCTTGGTCGTGTGACCCTTATCCAGCCAGGCCGCGATCTCGGAGACGGGCACCGCGCCGCAGCGGGTCGGGGCCATGGGGCCCTCGCCGCCGACGATGTCGTAGCCGTCGACCATCTTGCCGCGGCGATGGGCGGACACCGAGACGCCGCCGCCCAGGTGGCACACGACGAAGTTGTAGTCCTCGTACTTGCCGC
The DNA here is from genome assembly GCA_900314685.1 of uncultured Actinomycetes bacterium. Classification (GTDB taxonomy): domain Bacteria; phylum Actinomycetota; class Coriobacteriia; order Coriobacteriales; family Atopobiaceae; genus Olegusella. The sequence goes on from OMWE01000007.1 coordinate 28,522, forward strand.
CGAGGGACGCCGCGTGGCGGATCGCGGTCTCCTTGAGGTTGAGCGCGTGCAGGTGCACGTTGCGATAGACGCCGCTCACGCCGGTGATGCGGGCCACGGCCTGCAGCTCGTCGGTGTCGGGCGGGTTCACGACGTAGCAGGGGCAGCCGGCCGCGTCGGCGAAGTGCTTGGCCATCAGGCTGCCGAGCTGCGCCGGGTGCGTGACGCCGTTGGCGCCGCGGCGGGCGTCGTTCAAGAGGGTCTCGTCGGCGACGTACGTGCCGCCCTCGACCGCCATCAGGCCGCCGCCGCGGCCGACGCAGGCGTCGAGCCCGTCCAGGGAGACGCCGGCCTCCGCGATGGCCGTGCGAATGATGTCCAGGCGGTACGGGATCTGGTCGGTGATCTCGGCAAACTCGGCCAGGCGCGACGCCTCGTGCGAGACGTTCTTGGAGAAGACGCACTCCTCGCCCTCGAAGAGGGCGACCTTGGTGGAGGTGGCGCCGGGGTTGATCGCGAGGATCTTGTAGCTCTTGTCTGCCATCTCCTACGCCTCCTTGGCCTTGAGCGCCTGCGAGCGGACGCAGCTCATCACGACGTTGCCGACGATCTCGGGCACCGGGGCCGAGCGCGAGCAGTCGCACACGATCTTCTTGAAGCCCTGCAGCATGGGGCCGTAGGCGTTGGCGTGGCCGAACTGCTGCACCAGCTTGACGCCCACGTTGCCGCAGTTGAGGTCGGGCCAGATCACGATATTGGCCTGGCCGGCGACCGCGGACTCGCGCTTGACCTTGTGCGCGGCGACCTTGGGGTTGATCGCGGAGTCCAGCTGGAACTCGCCGTCGATCGCGAGGTCCGGACGGCGCTCCTGGGCGATGTCGCGGGCGGCCTGGACCTTCTTGACCATGTCGCCGGAGCCCGAGCCGCAGGTGGAGAAGGACAGCAGCGCGCAGCGGGCCTCGGTGCCCGTCAGCGCCTGCCAGGTCTCGCACGCGGAGATGGCGATGGAGGCCTCCTGCTCGGGGGTGGGGTTCTGGCAGACGGCGGAATCGCCGAAGCCGAGGAGCTGACCCGCGGACCCCTCGTAGCCGGGGATGTCGAAGATGCCGACCGAGGAGATGACGTCGATGCCGTCGGCCAGTCCGATGATGGTCTGGCCACCCAGGATCACGTCGCCGGTCGGGCAGTCGATGCCGCCGAAGGTCACGTCCACGTCGCCCAGGGCCTGCATCATCAGCGCGCGCTCCATCGGGCGCACGACGCGGCGACGGACGCCCTTGGACTTCCAGGGGCAGGTGGGCAGCGCCTCGTAGCGCTGGGCAAAGGCCTCGTTGGCCTCCTCGTCGGCCAGGTCGACCAGGGTGACGCCCTCGAGCGACACGCCCTGGGCCTCGGCGTTGGCGCGGATGGCGGCCGCGTCGCCGACGACGGTGCACACCGCCACGCCGGTGGCCTGGCACTCGGCCACGGCCTTGATCATAGTGGGGTTCTCGCCCTCGAAGAAGGCGACCTTCTGCACGTCCTGCTTCGCGCGCTCGCGCATGTCTTCCATGAGATCCATGGGGATGCTCCTCTCAAAGAAAAACGGGGAACGGCGCAAACCGTCCCCCGCTGTCGGGACAAAGGGCGCCGGCATATCCGCCGGGCCTGCCGCGGAACCTGCCGGGCCTGTCGCGGGGTCCTACTCCTCGGCCTCCTCGGCGACGCGCTCCACGAGCTCGCCGAAGGTGGTCATGTTCATGATCTCGGACACGGTGACCTCGGCGTCGAGCTCGTTCTCGATCATGGAGGTCAGGGCGATCATCTTCATCGACTCCTTGCCCAGCTCGTCGAAGGTGGTGTCGGGGGTGATATCGCCGTCGTACTTGTAGGCCTCCTTGGCAAAGCCGGCGACCTGGTTGAAGAGCTCCTCGTTTTCCATGGCGGATTCCTTTCGCGTGTGCGGATTTTTATTCGTGCGGATGGGGCGGCTTTACGCCTCCGCGACCTCGTCGAGCTCGAAGCAGGGCTCGTACCAGGTGATGGTCTCCTCGCTGCCGGGCTTCACGGGCACCACGCGCTCGATCGGCTTGAGGTGCACGCCGATGGTCTCGTGGTCGGCGTACAGGCGCTCCTGCAGGCCCTTCACGACCTTCTTCTTGCCGCAGAAGATCACGAAGGAGTACTCGGCGCCCTCGTCCAGCTTGACCTTGCCGTAGCCGTAGGGCTCGACGGCCTTGAGGTAGGGCTTGTCATTTTGGATGCCGGGGACCACAAAGGACTCCAGGGTGCCGTGGCCGGAGAGCTCCACCCACTCGGTGGCGTGGTAGCCGCAGGCGTTGCAGCCCAGGTGGGGCGGGAACTCGATGGCGCCGCACTCGGGGCACTTGCGGCCGATCAGCTTGCCCTCGGCGAGCGCGTCGTAGAACTTTTTGGTGATGGGCTCCATATTCTCAAGAAGCATTGCTTTCCTCCTCTGGGATTTACGTGGGACGACTGCTCGACCGCGCTACTCGACCGTGCGCAGGATCTGGCAGCGGATGTTCTGGCCGCCGCCGAAGCCGCGCAGGAAGGTGGTGCGGGGCGCCTTGGGCATCTGGTTGGCAGCCTCGCCGCGCATCTGCCAGACGGCCTCGCAGATGTCCGCCACGCCGGAGGCACCGTGGGCGTGGCCGAAGTTGCAGCGGCCGCCGTTGGTGTTGATGGGCTTGTCGGAGTCGTAGGCGTAGCGGCCCTCGATGGCGTACTTCCAGGACTCGCCGCGGGGCCATGAGGAGGTCGATCTCGTCGGGCTTGACGCCGGTGAGCTCGTAGACCTGCTTGGTGCCGGAGACGGTACCGTTGTACTCGTTGTCGGCGGTGGCGCCCTCGTAGGCGGCGGCACCGGTGCCGAGGACCTCGACGATCTTGTGGTCCAGGCCGCGGGCGACGGCCATCTCGGTCGGCATCACGACGACGGCCGCGGCGCCGTCGCACTTGATCTCAAAGCCGGTCACACGCAGGTACTGGGTGACCTTGGGGTTGCCGAAGCTCTTGAGGTAGGCGTCGGCGTCGGGCAGGTTGTTCTCGGCGGCGAGCTCCTCGAACGTCTTCTGGGAGAAGCCCAGCGGGTTGGCGACGGCCTCGCGGCGCAGGACCTTGGAGATGCCGTTGAGGGCGTCGTCGATCTGCTCGGCGGTCAGGCCGTACTCCCAGCGGTACTTGTTGACCCAGTTGTCGAAGGAGATGCCAAAGGCGGAGTCAAAGGCACGGCCGTAGGCGCGGTCGTAGACCATCGGGATGGTCGGGAGCATCTCGTTGAGCGGGAAGTCGCGGCGGTAGCAGCCGGGGGCGTTGACCACGGGCAGGGAGGCGGCCAGGTCCACGGCGCCGGACAGCACGATGTCGTAGGTGCCGGAGGCGACGGCCTGCACGGCCTCCTGGAGGGCGACGTAACCGGTGCAGCAGGCCTCGGAGTGGTGCACGGAGCCGATGCCGCGGACGCCGAACCAGTCGGCGACCTGCATGTTGGGGGTCAGGGAGTCGCCGATCAGGTAGGGGTTGGCTGCGCCGTGGTAGAAGTACTGGATGTCGCGGGGCTCGAGACCGGCGTCCTGGATGGCCTCCAGGGCGGCGTAGCCAAAGGCGCTACCCTCGTCCATACCCTTGGTCTCAGGGTGATCCTCAAAATTGGTGAACGGGGTGCAGCCCACGCCCACGATGGACACGCTGCGCGATTGCTTGCCGAGCTTGACCATGTGCAACTCCTTCGTCTCGTCGTATGGGAACATCTGACGGTTCGCATACTACGGGAGGGGCCGCACGGGGTGGTACACACGCACAAGGCAGGTTGTGCCATGCCATGGGACACGCGGATGCACTTTTGTATCATTCCGCAGGTAAATAGCTTATTTTTTCTTTATAAGACATTCGTGAAGACGCACCGTTCGCACACCGCATCCGACCGTTCGCACGGCACGCCTCATCGGTGCGGTCGCGCCGCCCATGTGTGTGTCTTTGCAACGCGTGCCTTGTCCGCGCAGCCTAGTCCAGGTGCGGGGCGTGAGGCAGCGTCCGCCGCGCCTCGTCGGTCAGGAAGAAGGGCGCGTAGTAGAGCTTGTTGAGCGTGCTCGCGATGTGGCGGGGCGATACTTCGGGGCGCTTTTCGAGCCAGAACTGAATGAGGTTGTTGTGACCCGCCAGGACGAAAGCGAGGTAAAACTCGAGGTCGTCGGAGGGACCCAGCACCTCGGACAGGCGCTGCGAGAGGTAGTCGTGCATGAAGACGGTCGCCTTGTGCACAAAGGTCGGGTCGCCGTGCGGGCCGTTGAGGGCCACGATCTCGTCGCGGTGTTCCCGCAACATCTCCGTACGCGTGATCATCGTGGGCGTCGCGTCCAGCTGGTTGGTGGAAAACCGCGCCTTGAGCGCGACGTTGTTGATGGCTCGCATGTTGGCCAGGAGGTCGTCCTCAAATTGCAGCACCACGCTGGGCACGTCGTCGTAGTAGCGGTAAAAGGTGGAGCGCGACACGTGGGCGATGCGGATCACGTCGCTCACACGGATCTTGTCCATATCGGTGTGGGCCATGCAGGCAAAGACGGCGTCGCGGATGCGCCGCTGCGTGCCCTTCTGCTCGATTGCCGGCTGAGCCATGCTCCCCTCCCGAGACTTATCGCTCCTCCTGGGCTGCTCGTCCCCGAGGCATCCCCACTCACAAGGCATACTCCGTCCCTGCTTGTACGACAGTCTAACGCATTACTGATCACCGGCGACCGTTTGCGGACAGCCGGTACCGCGCATGTCCCTCTTTTCCCCTCCGCTGGTAAACGCCGCAAAACGGCATACGGTTGCAGAGACTGTCGCGCCGCGGTCGACCGCCTGTTGGTTTTGTTCCCGAATGCACGCCTATATGCGCTAGTATTTTCATGCAAACGCACAAGGGGAGGTTGCTATGGCAGACATCGACGTGCTCGGGCCCATACCGGCTGCCGTCACCGACAAAGTCGGGCGCATGCTGGCGGCCCACTTCTCCAACCAGGGGTTGGGGCACCTGATCGACGAGGCGGCCGACGCGCTGGGCAACCCCATCGTCGTCGTGGACCCCAGCTTCCACTACCTCGCCTGGCATATCTCCACCGCCCCGGACGACGAGCGCCCCGCCGCCCGCATGCTGCGCGAGGAGATCGCCAACAAGACCGTGGTGCCCGACGCCATCGACTACATCAAGGACGCGGGCCTCGACGAGCGCGTCGGTCACCGGCACATCCCGCTGCATTTCTACAACGACAAGCTCGGCTGCGACTGCCTGATCGGCGCGTCCACCGTGCACGGCATCTGTGTGGCCCACACGATGATGGTGGCGCTCGACAAGCCCTTTGGCGAGCACGATGAGCTCTGCTTCCAGCGCCTGACCCTCTTTGTGAGCCAGGAGATCCAGAAGCAGCCCATCTTCACCGACAACCGCGGCCAGGCCAAGTCGTACTTCCTTGTCGACCTGCTGATGAACCGCCGGCCGAGCGCCGAGATCATCGCCCAGCGCCTCGACCTGCTCGATTTCCGCCCGCGCGGCGCCTACGTGCTCGTCGCGATGCAGCCGCGGCAGCAGGGCCTCGCCGGCACAGGCCTCGCCGCCATCGCCGACCAGCTCCAGGCCATCCTCAACGGTGCGATCTATGCCCTGTACGAGGGGCGTTTCGTCGCGCTCTTCACCCGTCCGCGGGAAGAAGGACTCGGCGACTACGCGCTGGGCCTGCTGCACCGCTGCGCCCAGACCAACGACCTCGCCGTGGGCGTGAGCAACTACTTCGAGGACCTCGCCGACATCCAGCAGCACTACGCGCAGGCCATAGCCGCGATCGCCAACGGCGAGACCGCTGCGGCGACCGTGGACGACGGGTCGGTCTACCTCTTCCGCAACTACGCCTACATGCAGATGATCGACGTCTGCAAGCGCAGCTCCGACCTCAGCAACTACATCCAGCCCGCGCTCTTCGACCTGCTCGCGTACGACCAGGAGCACGGCAGCGAGCTGATGGACACACTCTTTGCCTACCTGCAGAACGCCTGCAACACGCACCGCACGGCCGACTCGCTCCACATCCACAAAAACACGCTGCTCTACCGCCTGACGCGCATCCGCTCCATCCTTGGGTGCACGCTGGCCTCCGGCGAGGACATCTTCATGCTGCAGCTGTCCTTCCGCGTGATGATGCACCTGGGCATGTTCTACTCGCGCGTCCCCCTCGACCGCGACGACCTCGCGCAGGGATAGAGCGTGACAGGTGACGGGGGACTGACACACCGCGCGTGACAGGTGACGGGGGACTGTCACGCGTACAACCGCCGGGGGGACTGTCACACCGCGCGTGACAGGTGACGGGGGACTGTCACGCGTACAACCGTCGCACAAGAAACGGGCGCCCGACTCACCAGGGACCGAGCGCCCGTTCTTCTTGGTTTGTTCTTTTTAGCGTGCTGCTATGTGTGACAGGTGCCTGTCACCTGTCACGAGCTCGCCCTGCTTAGCCTGCCCTGCTTACGCCTTGGCGGCCGGCTGGACGGGGCAGGGGAAGCTCATGGCCTTGTACTCGGCCAGGTCGTCCTGGATCTCGCCCTGCTTCTGCATGAAGTTGATGCGGGTCTGGACAATCTCGTTGAGGTGCTCGGCGCGGGACTTGTCGATGAAGCGGTCGCGGATGTGACCCTTCTCCGGGTCGATGACCAGCATAGGACGGCCGGTCTCGGGATTGGTGCCCATGGTGCCGCCGCAACCGCACACGGCGCACTCATACGGGAACTCCACGCCGTCCCAGTGCTTGTCGCCGGGGTAGACCAGGCTGGAGTGGCAGTGCGGGCAGACGCCGTCGTTGGGGTCGCCGAGCCACTTGCGGTCCTCGACCGGGGTCTCCATGGCCTCCCAGATGTGCTCGCCCATCTCCTTGGCGCGCGCGAGCTGGTCGGCGTTGTCGTCGATCAGGATGTTGGCGGGACGGCCGACGCGCTGGAGCATCATGCGGTCCACCGGGGTGATGGACATGGTGAACATGGAAGCCTGGATGACCTCGAGGGCCAGCGGCTGCCAGTCGTGCATGGAGCCGCCGACGGCGATCAGGCCGGCCACGGTGTGCGGGTCCTCCTTGACCACGCCGATCTCCTTGAGGAAGGAGAGCTCGTAGGCCAGGAAACGCTGCGCGAAGCGCAGGTACATGGAGCTGGGGGCCAGGTCGTAGGTCGGGACGGCGATGATCACGCCGTTGCAGGTGTGCAGCTCGGTGACGAGGGCATCGACGTCGTCCTTGTCCTTGAGGACGCAGCCCTTGTACTCCTTCTGCTTGCCCATCGCGATGTTGCCCATCTGCATGGTGCAACCCTCGCAGCCGGTGCAGGGCAGGATGTTGTAGTCGAAGAGGTTGATCATCTCGACCTCGGCGCCCTTGTCCTGGAGGACCTTGAGGGCGGCCTTGACGGCGATCTCGCCGTTGCCGTTCTTCCTGCCTGCGCAGATGCCTATTACCTTGTGTGCCATGAGTGCTCCTCTCCTGAGCCTCGCCTCCCGGCAGTTGTTGCCGGAACCTCCCCCGACAGCTAGGCCGGGGCGTCTTTGCGTATGTGTCACGCATCGGTCACATCAAGAACAATAATTTTTCAGGTTCGCGGGCACATTGGTCACACAAACAAATATCCGTGAGCGGAATGGGCGGTACTATAACAGCGATTTTGTCTTTTTCTGCAGCTAGATGGCTTGTCGCATCTCTCGCTACTCCATCGATATACTCATTGATTCCTTGTGCGTCCAACCAACGACCCCTGCTGTCGCGCAGCTGCCGCCATCGCACGTCTCCTGCCTCCGCAGTGCCTTCGCCGCCGCACGGCCCCGCCAATGGACCCCATCAACCCACCACCGGAAATCGGACGCGTTCCGATGGCGTGAGGCGTCAGACACCATGACGCCGCAACCAGCCAAGGGCGCAGCTCACATGGAGCGCCGCGCCGAGCGGCATGACCGCCTCGTCAAAGACGATATGCGAGCTGTGCAGGGGCCACGGCCTCTCCCCCGCCGGCGCCGCGCCGAGTAGGAAATACGTGGACGGCACCGCATGCGACACCGCGCAGAAGTCATCCGACCCCGACAGGGGAAGACAATCGTGCGGCTCGACACCGGTACCCTCCGCCACGTAACCGCAGAGCTCGTCGGTCAGCGCCGGGTCGTTCCAGACGTTCGAGAGGCCGCGCAGGAATCGGACGTCCGCCTCCCCGCCAAACGCCCGGGCCACGCCCACGACCGTCCGGCGAATCGCCGCCTGCAGGCGGGCGCGTTGGTCTTCGCCGGCGCAGCGCAGCGTGCCGAGCAGGCGGGCTTCCTCGGGGATGATGTTGGCCGCGCTGCCGCCCTGGATCAGGCCGAAGGTCAGACAAGCGGTCTCATAGGGGCTCACCTCACGCGCGAGCAGCTCCTGCAGCGCGATGTGGATGTGGCAGGCGATGTTGATGGGGTCGACGCCCTGCTCGGGGCTCGCGCCGTGCGTGCCGCGCCCGGTCACGCGGACGTCCACGTCGTCGATCGAGAGCGCCGCCGTCCCGCGCGACGCGCCGACCGTGCCCAGCGGGTGCTCCATGGTATTGACGTGGATCGCGGAGGCGGCGCCCACCGTCGGGTCGGCGAGAAGACCCGCGTCGATCATGGACTGACCGCCGAGCAGCTCTCCCGGTGCCGTCGCCTCCTCGTCGGGCTGGAACATCAGCTTGACGCATCCGCCGAGCTCGTCTTCGTGGTCTTTGAGCAGCCGTGCCGCACCCAGCAGCATCGCGGTGTGCAGGTCGTGGCCGCAGGCGTGCATGTTGCCGTTGGTCGATGCGAAGGGCAGGCCCGTCTCCTCGCGCAGGGGCAGGGCGTCCATGTCGGCGCGCAGCAGGTAGCAGGGGCCGTCCGTCCGCCCCACGGTGGCCACGAGCCCGCCCGGTACCAGCTCGGTCGGCGCGTAGCCCATCTCGCAAAGACGAGCTTTCACGTAGGCGGTCGTTTCGGGCAGGTCAAAGCCGACCTCCGGGTGCTGGTGGAGCCAGCGGCGGTCGGCCGTCATGCTGTCGGCGAGACCCTGTGCCTCGGCTAGAAAATCCTGCATATCTCCCCTTCGAAGAAAACCTGGGCGGGGCTGCGAGCGCCCCGCCCAGGTCCCTGGTAGTGTGCCGCATACGCAGTGTGTCGCATCCGAGGCGCATGCGCCACGGGCGTCCGCTAGTCCTCGACGACCCAGTCGGTCATACGGGTGGCCTCCGACGGGCAGATGTAGGCGTGCTTCACGCGGGTCGAGGCCGCCTTGGACAGCTTGTAGCTCATCAGCGGGATGACGGGCATGTCGGCCTGGACCATCTTGTCGATCTCCTGATAGGCGGCGATGCGCTCCTCGTCGTCGGGGATGGCACGCGCCGCGTCGATGGCGGCGTCGACGTCCGGGTTGCTGTAGTTGAAGCAGTTATTGAAATTGCCCGTCTTGAAGAGCTGCTCGATGATGTTGTCGGGCGAGGGATAGGCAGCCTGCCAGCCGAAGCGGCTGATCTGGTAGTCCTTGGCGTCCCAAGCGTCGTTGAGCGCGCCCCAGTCCATCATGTCGAGCTCGCAGTCGATGCCGACCTTCTCGAGGCTGGCCTGGACGGCCTCCATGATCGGCTTGTGGTCGCCGTCGCCGTTGAAGGCGAGCTTGAGCTCGATGCCGCGCTTGCCGTCGGCGTCCGCGGGATAGTACTGGTCGAGCAGCTCCTTGGCCGCGTCGGCGTCGTAGTGCGAGTACTCCCAGGCGTTCTCCTTGTAGCCCGGCATGGACTTGGGCAGGATGTCGTCGGCCGGCACGCGGGTGCCCTGGTAGATGGTCTCGCAGATGGCCTCACGGTCGATGGCCAGCGAGATGGCGCGACGCAGGTTGACGTCCTGCAGCACGGGGTCGGTGTCGACCACGGCCAGGAAGTAGATGCCCGGCATGTCGCCGAATGCCAGGCGCTTGTCGTCGTCGCCCAGCGTGTAGCCGTCCTCGGACTCCTCCATCTCGCCGCGCGCGGACTCGATGGCCGAGACCGGCACGTCGCAGATGTCGATGTTGCCGCCCTGGAACTCGCGGTAGCCGGTCTCCATGTCCTTCTGGATGGAGAAGGTCACGCCGGAGATCAGGGGCTTGTCGCCCTTGTAGTCCTCGAAGCGCAGCAGGTTGATCGACTGCCCGTCTTCCCACTCGCCGTCCATCATGAAGGGGCCGTTGCCGATCGGGGCCCTGCCGTACGCCGCCGGGTCGTCGAGCGCCGCCTGGGGCACCGGCGCGGAGCTCGCGATGGAGGTGATCAGCGGGAAGTCGCCGAAGGGGATGGTGAGCTTCACGACCAGCGTGTAGTCGTCGGGGCAGGTCACGCCGGACAACTCCTTGGCGTCGCCGCTCTGCATCGCGTCGTAGCCCTCGATCACCTGGTAGTAGGACGCCTGCACGGAGGGGTCGTCGTTGGTCGACGGGTCGCACACGCGCTCCCAGCCGCGCTTGAACGACTGCGCGTCCACGGGGTCGCCATTGTGGAAGGTGTTGCCCTTGGCGATGTGGAAGGTGAACTCGGTCGCGTCGTCGTTGGACTCCCAGCTCTCGGCGGCCAGCGGGGTCAGCTCTTCCTTTTGGTAGTCGTAGTAGGTGAGGTTGTCAAAGAGCTGCTTGGCCACGATGTCGCCGGCGACGTCGGCGTTGTTGTAGGGATCGATGCAGGTCGGGTTGGACAGGTAGTAGGTCAGGCGGGCACCCGTCGCGGCTGCCGAGCCGTCCCCCGCCGCGGGCTGCTTCCTGCCGCATCCGGCGATCTGCGCCGTGACGCCTGCGGCCAGCGCGCCCGTCTTCAGAAACGAGCGACGCGTGACGTTGCCGGTGCTATGCGAATCCACAATCTTGTTGCCTTCGTTCCCCATCGTTTTTCTTCTCCCCATCTCGATGTGTATAAAAGAGGAATCTATTCCTCTTCAACGGAACAGATATGACCGTAATAAGCCAGCGTCGATAAAGCAAGACTTTTTATACAAACGGCACTTTACTTTGATGAACGGCCGCTCATAATTTTGCCCTGACCGTCCGTCCTCGCCCCGCGCGCCTATCTCCGCAGGGCATCGCGCCGAGAGACCCAACGGGGGATGAGAAAAGCGGTGCCCGGGGCAAACCGAGCACCGCTTTGTGAAGACAAACACCCGAGCTGGCCCGACGCTGCACCGGACCGACGTTAGGCGCGAGCCAGCCGGCACGACGCGTGAGCCGGCACGACGCGCCTACGCGTGCACGCGGCAGGGGATCGGGCGGGGCGGGGTCTTGGGCTTCTTGGCACCCGCGCGGACGACCGCACCGTACTTGCACGCCTCGCGGCACTGACCGCACTGGGTGCATTTGGCCTGGTTGATCACGTGGACAAAGTCGGCCTTGCCGAGGATCGCGCCGTCGTCGCAGGCCTCGAGGCACGCGCCACAGCCCACGCACTTGGACACGAGGATGTGGTAGGTCTTATAGGCAACGCACTCGCCGGAGGGGCAGGTCTTGGCGCCGGAGTAGTGGGCGCTGATCTCGTCGCCGAAAAGCTCGATGGCCTGCTGCGTGGTGCGCGCCAGGGTGGCGTCGACGTCGCAGATCGTGTTGGCGGCCATCACGGGGCAGAGGTTGCCCAGCGTCTCGAGGTCGTTGCCCTGGCCGCGCTTGCTCACGATGTCGCCAAAGATCGTGGCGATCTGCCAGGAGCCCTCGTGGCCAAACACACAGTGGCCGCAGGACTCGTTGCGCCAGCCCTGGGCGATGCGGTCCATTGCGGCGGCCATGCAGTTCTTGGTGGTGTACACGCGGATGGCGTCGCAGCCGGCGGACAGGTCGAGCGGCTCGGAGAGCTTGGCCGCGGGCACAAAGACGGACGTGGGGAAGCCCAGGTAGAGCGCCTTGACCTCGGCGTCCTCGGGCAGCTTGGCCGCGGCCACGACGTCGGCGCCCGTGGCACCGGCAGCGAGCTCGACCGGCTCGGCGTAGTCGCCGTCGGGGCTCACGATGGAGACGTACGTGCCCTCGCCTGCCACCACGCCGGCGGCGCGCAGCCAGGCCTCGCCGGAGACGAGCTTGGGCGCCGTCTTGCCGTCGTAGGTGACCTCGCCGTTGTGGTGCGCGGGCACAGGCTTGTCGCCCGTGAAGACACGCGCGGCGGCACGGTCGTTGGTGTAGACAAAGCCGAAGTCAGCGCGGTTGAGCGTGACGATCACGTCGGCGGGCTGGGCCTCGGCCTCGTTGTCGGGGTCGGACCCCTTGACCACGCGGGTGCTGGTGCCGGCCGCGTCGATCGCGGCGGTCAGCTCAGCGGCGGTCTCGGAAGCGCCGGCGGGCAGGAGCAGGCGCAGCTGGGTGCCTGCCGCCACTGCCTCCACGGCAGCCTTCGCGGCCCCGTCGATGTGCTTCTTGAGCAGCCACAGCGAGACGGGGGCGTCAGCGTACTGCGGCATGAAGTTGACGTAAAGCTTTTCCATGGTGTGCCTCCCTCCTTAGTATTCGTTCCACAGGCGCGGACGGGTGACGTCCAGACGCAGGTCGCACTGGAGGCAGCGGTTGGCCTCGGCGCACGCCGTGTCGTTGTCAAAGGCGTCCTCGTACTGGCAGAAGTGGGCGCGGCGCTCGTCGGCGGCGCCGACCTTGGGCTCCAGGCGGGGCTCCTTGCCGAAGCCGGGGCGACGGCCGATGAAGGGGTTGTGCTCCTGCTCGTGGGCCAGGTGCTCGGTGATGTCGCCGTCGCCGCCCAGGTAGCGGTCGATGCTCTCGGCGGCCGTGCGGCCCTGGGCGATGGCGCCGATGATGGTCTTGGTGCCGGTCACGACGTCGCCCGCGGCAAAGACGCCCGGGACGCTGGTCGCGGTGGTCGCGTCGGCCACGATGTACGGGCCGTGGGTGAGCTCCAGGCCCATGTCCATGGTGCCCTCGGGCTTCTGGCCGACGGCAAAGATCACGTGGTCGCACGGGATCTCCAGGTCGCCGCCCTCGACGAACTCTGTGATCGCGCGGTGGTTCTCGTCGAAGTAGAACTTGGCGATCTTCTTGATGCGCATGCCGCCCACATGGCCCGGCTTGTCGGCCGACTCCATGATCTCGTCGAAGCCGTAGGCGTCGTGCAGGATCACGCCCTCCTCGCCGCCTTCCTCGATCTCGTCGAGGGCCGCGGTCATCACGGGGCGGGCCTCCAGGCAGGCCATGTGGACCTCGTTGGCGCCCAGGCGGATCGCGGTGCGGGCGCAGTCGTAGGCGACCGAGCCGCCGCCGAGCACGACGACGTTGCCGGTGACGTCCATGGGATGGCCCTCACGTGCGGCCTTGAGGAAGGCAGTGTTGACGTAGACGCCGTCGAGCTCGTGGCCCTTGGTCGGCAGCACGGTGCCCTGGTGGGTGCCGAGCGCGACGAGCACCGCGTCGTAGCCCTGGCCCAGCAGGTCCTTGGGCTGTGCGACGCGCTCGCCGCAGCGCAGCTCGATGCGGGGCGTGCCCTCGGGGTCGCCCGCGCCGGAGCCGGCGGTCTCCAGGATGTTGGCAATCTCGTGGTCGAGCGCCTCGTCGGGCATGCGGTAGGCGGGGATGCCGTAGCGCAGCTGGCCGCCGGCCTTCTCATTGGCCTCGAAGACGGTCACGGCGTGGCCCTTGCCGGCCAGGTAGTAGGCGGCGGTGAGGCCCGCGGGGCCGGAGCCCACAACGGCGACCTTCTTGCCGGTCAGCGGGTCGTGGCGCACGTTCTTCTTCCACGCGCCGGACTCGTAGGTCGCGGCGGCGCGCTTCTCCTTGCAGATGGAGACGGGCTGGTTGATCTCGCCGTGTTTGCAGTCGGTCTCGCAGGCGTGGGTGCACACGCGGCCGAGCGCCTCGGGGAAGGGCACGCGCTCGTGGATGATGCTCGCTGCGTTGTCGTAGTCGCCCAGGCGGATGGCGCGCAGGTACTCGGGCACATTGATATGCGCGGGGCAGGCGGCGCGGCAGGGCACGACGTTGTCCTCGCGGGACTTATCGGAGTCGTTGTACCGCAGCACGTCGATGATCGAGCCGGTCGGGCAGACCTCGATGCAGGCGCCGCAGAAACGGCAGCCCGCGTCGACCAGGGACACGTGGCCGTCGGTGCCGATGCGGATGCCCTCCTCGGTGCGCTGGTAGTCGAGCACCTTGACGCCGCGCATCTCGCGGCAGGCGCGCACGCAGCGGCCGCAGCGGATGCAGCGGGTGAACATGTGCGTGATCAGCGGATTGGACTCGTCGGTGGGCACCGGGCGGCTCTTGAGGCGCCAGCCCTGCGGCGACACGCCCATGAACTGGTACATGGACTGCAGCTCGCAGATGCCGAACTTGGGGCAGCCCGAGCAGTCGGCCGGGTGGGTCGCGAGGATCAGCTGCATGGCCATCTTGCGCACGCGGTCGGCCTCGGGCGCGTGGACCTCCACTGACATGCCCTCGCGCACGGCGGTCTCGCAGGCGCAGACCGGCTCGGTCGCGCCGTCGACGCACACCATGCACTGGCGGCAGCCGCCTACCGGCTCAAGGTCGGGATGGGCGCAGAGGTGCGGGATGAAGATGCCGGCGTCTTCCGCCGCCTGGAGCACTGTCTGCCCCTCCCGAGCCTCGACCTCCTGACCGTCGATAGTAAGTTTCATAGTCACCTCTCCTGATTTTCAAAAGCAGGCGGCACCACTCCCCCGAGCGGCGCCGCCCACACAGTTCCTACCGCTTAGAGCACGTAGGCCTCTTCTCGAGCGCGGAAACTAGTCCCAATCGCCGTCGCCCTCGTCGAAGTCGTCGAAGTCGGCGGACTCGGCCACGGCAGCCGCGGCGTTCTCGCCGGCGATGCGGCCGGAGTTGAGGCAGAAGCCCATGGTGTTGCCGGGGATGGCGTAGTTGTAGGAGTCGCCGTAGATGGTGCAGGCGTCGGTGCCCACGCAGTAGAGGTTGGGGATGACGTGGGAGTCATCGTCCACGACCTCCATGCGGTCGTTGATCTTGACGCCGCCCAGGGTGCCGTAGGCGCCCACGTACTGCGCGCAGCAGTAGTAGGGGCCGTTCTCCAGGGGCACCATGAACTCGTGCTCCTTCTCGAACTTGGAGTCGAAGTGCTCGTGGCACATCTCGTTGTACTCGGCCACGTTCTTGACGAGACCCTCGGGGTCGATGCCCATGATCTCGGCGAGCTCCTCCAGGGTGTCGGCCTGAGCGATCACGGGATTGCCGTAGCCGTCCTTGTAGGTGTGGAGGTCGCGCTCCCACTGCTCGTCGAAGCCCTCGTAGAGGTCCTCGGGGTGGACGTGGGACTTGATGTCGGGACCGTCCTTCTTCCAGTGCTTGAGCAGGCCGGCGTCAAAGATCGCGAAGCCCTTGTGGCCGGGCAGGTGGTTGATGGCGTTGCCCACGAAGGTTGTGTTGTAGATGTCGTCCTCGGGCATGAAGCGCTCGCCGGTGGCGTCGCACCAGTAGCAGGGCTGACGGAAGGCGCCCTCGACGTAGAAGTGGTTCATGTTGTCGGGGAGCTGGTACATCATCTCCATGGTAACCGGGGTCTGGCCCGCGCCGACCTCGTGGCACATGTTGTAGCCGTCGCCGTCCATGCCGGGCACGGCGAAGGAGTAGAGGTTCTTGCCCCACTCGAGGCCGATCTTGTCCTTGATCATCTGGGCGTTGTGGCCGAAGCCGCCGGTGGCGACGATGACCTTCTTGCAGGAGATCTCGACCTCGGTGCCGTCCTCGCGCACGGCCTTGACGCCGCAGACCACACCCTGCTCATCGGTCATGAGGTGCTTGCCGGAGGTGTTGAACTCAAAGTCGACGCCCAGGGACTGCGCGCGCTCGGTCATGCGCTTGATCATCGTGGTAGCGGCGCGGGGGCCGGGCATGGAGCCGTCCTCGGGCTGCACGACGTGCCAAGTGTACTCGCCGTCGGCGTAGGCGCGGGTGCGCTCGCGGGCGCGGAAGGCGGGGCGCACGGAGTGGAACTTGACGCCCATGTCCTCGAGCCAGTTGATGGTGTCGCCGCTCCTCCAGTAATAAGCGCGGACCAGGCGCGGGTCGACCTGGTAGTGGGTGTAGAACATGTGGCGGCGGAAGAGCTCGCCCGGGGTGACCTCGATCATGCTCTCGTGCTGCAGGCGGGAGCCGGCGCCGCAGGGGCCCATGCCCATGTTGGCAGCGCCGCCCGTGTTGGACGCCTTCTCGAGCGTGATGACCTTGGCGCCGTTCTCGGCGGCCGCGACGGACGCGGCGAGGCCGGAGAGGCCGGCGGCCACGACGACGACATCGGCTTCCATCTTTTCAGCCATTTCGTTGTCCCTTCTTCATGTCCGGCTTTGTGCCGAACGCCTAGTAATACCCCAACCATTACTGTATGTTGCACGCCCCTGTACGCCAATCTACAGGCGCACGAACGGCAAATACGGAGTCCTCAAAGGTCTTGTGCAAAAGGTACAAAGACAAACAGGACACAGCGGACTCCCCCTCCGCCATGTCCTGCGAGTCAGCTATTTACGCCTGGGTGCCGAGGTCCTGGAACTTGGCGTAGCGGGTCTCGGGATCCGGCATGGTCGGGCTCAGGAAGGCCTTGTAGCCGGCGACGCGCTCCTTGTAGGCGGGCGTCTTCTGCAGCTCGGCGAGCATGCCCTCGTTCTTGCCGATATCCTCGCCGTGGATCTGCTTGCCCTGCATGGTGTCGTGGGCGCGCTCGCGGCCCTGGTCGTCGTACATGCCCGGGAAGGCGGGGGCGCCGTCCTTGTCGAGGATGGTCACGCCGTTCTCGTCCTTGAGGTCGTGCTCGGCGTACTCGACGGTCACCGCGCCCTTCTCATCGAGGACGATCTTGCCCTGCAGGCCGCAGACGGCGCACACGGCGCGGTTCTCGCCGGGATACAGGTAGAAGTCGTTGCAGTTGCAGTGCGGGCACACACCCTTCTGGCCCTTGTACTCGGCGTGCTCGGGATCCTTGGCGGCCTCGGCGAGATTCACGCCGATCTGGTGAGCGCGGGCGATGACCTCGTCCTTCATGAGGGCGGTCTTGGACCAGGCTATCCACTCGTTGTCGATGACCTTCCAGGCGGGGGTCATGGACTGGATGGCGTGGTCGGACTGGATATGGGTACCCCAGTCGGAGCCGCCGATGCCGATGTAGCTGACGGGGATGCCGGTGTGGAAGACGCACGCGGGCGGCACGACGCCGGGCTTGCCCTCGGCGATGTTCTTCTCGGCGATCATCTTGGCGATGAAGTTGTTGCCGGTGTCCATACGGGGCCCGAAGCGGTCCATGATGGTGTGGAAGAGGCCCGTGGCGCCGGTCTCAAAGATCGGGTCGACCATGACGATGCCGTCGGACGTGAACATCTTGTAGGCCAGCCAGTCGAAGTCGTCCTTGTGGATGCAGCGGTTGCCGCGGCCGCTCATCAGCGACTTGACGCAGGCGATGCAGCCGGTGCAGTGCTTGATGTCGAGGTCCTGCGCACGGATGAACTCGATCTCGCAGCCGGCCTCCTGCGCGCCCTTCAGGACCTCCTTGCACACGGAGTCGTTGTTGCCGTTCTTGGTGCCGAAGGAAATACCCAAAATGTGCGGATGCTCTACGGACATGTGTCCATCCTCTCCCGGGCGTCTAGCGCCCAATCTGCGCCGGGCATGCTGCCCGACCTGCGCGGCCCCCTACGAGCCGCACAACCGATGTTGCGCGTCGGGTATGTCTTCGGGGCGGTCTCGCCGCGTGCAGATCCGGAGCGGATGCGCATAAAAAAAGGACGCGCGCATCACCCGACTCTGCCGGGAAGAAATGCCAAACGCTGTCCACTGCGCATACTTTTACTCGCCGTGCCCGATTTCGTCAAGAAGAAATTCGGGGGGCGGGGCGTGATGGGGGACGGGTGTGACAGGGGACGGGAGTGACACACTTCGCCAGCGTGTCACTCCCCCGTCCCCTGTCACGCTCCCCCGCCGTCTGTCACAACTCGAGGCCCGCCTCGGCAAGCTGCACCGCCAGCGCGATGGCCAGGCGGTCGTCACCGTCCTTGAGATCCAGGTTGAAGAGGTCGTATATCTTGCCCGTGCGGTAGAAATACGTGTTGCGGTGCACGTTGAGCGAGGCCGCCGCCTCGGTCGGGGCGCCCGGGAACCGCACGGAGGCCGCCGCGGTCCGCAGGTAGGCGGTGCGATGCTTGCGGTCGTACTGCGCCATGGCGCGGACGCGGGCGTCTACCAGCGCATCCTCGATCTCGGAGCTCTCGGCTGCATGCGCGAGCACGTCGTAGCGGCTGCGCCACCAGTAGACGGTCGGGGGGACGTCCTTCTTGCCCACGTAGGAGTCGGCGAGCGCGATGCACTGCTTGAAACGGCGCGGCGTGTCGAGCAGGTCGCAGAAGGGCTCGGCGACGGCGCAGTGCAGGCCGTACTTCTTGATGGAGGCAAAGAACGCGGTGTTGCTGGCCAGGAAGCGCTCGGCGCCCTCGTAGTCCGCGGGGCCGGCGCAGTCCTCGGGCGCCAGGGCGGCGAGCACCACGAAACAGCCGCGCGTGTAGGACCAGATCGCCTGGCCAAAGGCGCTCGAGATCATGCCCGCCACGTGCGCGCGGAAGCCCGGGAGCAGGGCGTCGTCGCCCGCGACCAGCGTGAACAGCAGGTAGGTGCCGCCCTCCCGCCGGCGCGGGATCACCGTGAGCGCCAGCTGCTCCTCGAGCGACTCGCGGTCCTTGAAACCACCCTCCACCAGGTCGGCGAGCACGGACGAACCGGTGCCCGCAAAGCTGCCGCCCAGGCCGCCGTAGGCGACGACCACGCACAATAGCTCGCTCGCGTCGTCGATCAGCTCGAGGTCGGAGGGGGTGAAGGGGCGGTTGCGCGCGAGCACGTCCAGGTGGCCGAGCGCATTGGACCCCAGCACAAGCGCCGAGAAAGCCCAGGTCTGCTCGTAGCGGTCGTTGCTCATCAGGACCGCGTGATGCGCCTCGGCGATCCGGTCAAAGACCCGGTCCCGGCGCAGTTCCCGGATGGCCTCGGCGGAGATGTAGTCGCCCGTGAGGTTTTCCGACCGGTTGGGCGCCTCGGCGCGCAGCTCGCGCGAGACCGCCAGGATCTTGTGCTCGGTGTTGACGAGGATGCAGGGGTTGCCCACGATCTTTGCCACGCGCGAGACGAACCAGTCCAGGTTGGTCGTGCGCGAGAAGGACCGCATCAGCAGGTCCTGGCGGATGGAGAGCCGGGCGATGTCGCGCGAGAGGTCGGCGAACTGTTTTTGCAGCTCATCCCAGCCGTCCTTCAGGGCCACCTGCACCTCGCCGCGCCGCGGGTGCCAGAGGCCCTCGGGCAGGGTCTCGCCCACATAGACGAGGGTCGTGCCGCTACCCGAGATGACCGGTGCCTCGCCCCTGCCGTCCACCAGGGTCAGTGCATGATTGATGAACTCCGTGCCTGCGGAAAGGTCGGCGGGGTACACGCTCTCCCCCAGCACGCCGTCATCGTGCACGGCGTATTCCTCGATGCCCAGCTCGGCCAACGCTGTCCACAGCTTCACGAGTGCCCCCGTCCGTCTTTGCCGACACTCGCCCGGACCGGCGAACGTCATTGTTCTCTAGCACAAACATCGTATCCGACTTCGCGGGGTATTTTGAGGTGCGTGCTATACCGAGGGCAAATTTTTTCGCGTACATTTTTCAGCAAATAAGACACCCGGACAGCAATCCGGTCGTGCAAAGGTCAGGTGCCGTCCACTCACCCGCCCAAGCGTACGTGACGATTGCCAGTGGTGTCTGCTGCAAAGTGTCGCCGCGAGAGAGCGTACCGAGATCGTGGCGTAGGTCCGCGCACGAGCCTATGCACGAGCTGATTCACGAGCCGATGCTCGGACTGGTCCGCGCATGGTCCGCTGGCGCGACGGCACTACCGCCCGGACGCGTGTCCGGGCGACCCGATATCGCGCGAAGGAGGCTGCATGACCGAGGAAAGGCCCCGTCGCCGTCGATCGGGCAAACGCTGTACCACCGACCCCCTGCTCCGCATCGTCCGGTCCATCCGCGAGGAGACGGGCGAGCTGCTCGACGCACAGACGCAGGCCGGTACGCCGGTGGCATTCGAGACGGCGCACGGCGCCGTGATCACCGCATGGGTGCACACGCCGGAAAAGCTCGTGAGGCCCGATGTGCTGCTCGAGCTGCATGGCGGCGGATTTGCGCTCGGTGACGCCCGCAAGCAAGACACGCTGCTCGAGTGGGCGGCCACCCGCTACGGCCTGCGCACGGTCGGCCTCGACTACCGCCTCGCGCCGGAGCACCCCTTTCCCGCCGCCTACGACGACGTGGTCGACACGCTCGCGGCGCTGGCCGACGGGTCGCTGCTGGGCGAGCCCGCGCGCGGCATCCACATCCTGGGCTACAGCGCCGGCGCGCAGCTCGCGCTCTCGGCCGCGGCGCTCGGCGGCACGCCCGTGGAGAGCCTGCTGCTCTACTACCCCTTCGTCGACGCCACCAAGGTGCCCGACCGCGAGGTCGCCCGCGACATGGACCTGCCGTACGACCTGATGGAAGCCTTCAACCGCTGGTACGCGGGCGAGAACGACCCGCACGACCCCCGCATCTCGGCCTCCGAGCTCTCGGATGCCGACCTCGCGCATCTGCCGCACACGATGGTCTTCCCTGTGGTCGACGACGCGCTGACCGCCTCGTCCGCGCGCCTTGTGGCCCGCATGCGCCGGGCCGGCGTCGACGTCCGCTGGAACCCCGTCAAGGACACCTACCACGGCTACGTCGAGGACATGGTCAACGGCGAGGTCTACACGGCGCTCAACCCGCCCGACCTGATCGAGGCGCGCGGCAGCTCCAGCCCCGACGCCGCCTACGCGACGCTGCTGACCGGCTTCACGTGGCTGCTCGGCGGCGGCTGCAGCGACGCCCTGCCCTTCTTTGTCCGTCATGCGCTCGAAAAGCCAGGCGACGAGTAGTCTCGCCACGCCCACCTGAGCGCACCGTCCGTCTTTCCGCACTGTCCGTCTTTCCGTCCGTCAAGAAAGGAACCCCATGTCCCAGACCTACCGCATCCTGACCCTGTCCCCCGGCTCCACCTCCACCAAGGTCGCCGTCTTTGAGGGCGACGCGACCGTGATGAAGGCCAACGTCACGCACGACCCCGCCGAGCTCGCGCAGTTCGACCAGGCCGCCGACCAGCTCCAGTACCGCATCGACACCGTCAAGGCCGAGCTGGCCAAGGCAGGCGTCACCCTCGACTCCATCGACGCCTTCTCCGGCTACTGCGGGGGCATGGGCCCGACCGTGGGCGGCATCTTCGCGATCGACGAGACCGTGTGCGACCACGTGCTCCACTGCGGCATGAACCACCCCGCCATCCTCGGCGCGCCTATCCTCTACCAGTTCGCGCAGGAGACCGGCAAGCCCGCCTACGCCGTCAACCAGCCCGACACCGACGAGCTCGAGGACGTCTCGCGTATCACTGGCTACCCCGGCGTCTACCGCAAGAGCCACGTGCACTGCCTCAACCAGAAGGAGTGCGCGATCCGCTTCGCCGCCTCCCAGGGCAAGAAGTACGAGGAGGTCAACGTCATCGTCGCGCACGTGGGCGGCGGCCTGTCCGTCGCGGCGCACCGCCATGGCCGCATGATCGACACCAACGACGTACTCGAGGGCTCCGGTCCCTTCGCGCCCAACCGCTCCGGCGACGTGCCCCTGAAGCCGGTCGTGGCTCTCGCCTTCTCCGGCGAGCACGACAAGAAGGAGATCAACGGCGTGATCGGCAAGACGGGCGGCCTCAAGGGCCTGCTCGGCACCGACGACGCGCGCGAGATCGACCGCCGCATCGAGGCGGGCGACGAGTGGGCCAAGGTCGTCTTTGAGGCCATGGCCTACCAGACCGCCAAGGCGATCGGCGGCTTTGCGGCCGCGCTCGAGGGCAAGGTCGACGGCATCGTGCTCACGGGCGGCGTCTCGCACGACAAGTTCTTCACCGACTACATCGAGCAGCGCGTGGGCTGGATCGCGCCCGTCGCCATCTACGCCGGCGACTTCGAGATGGAGGGCGCCGCCGCTGGCGCCGTCCGCGCGCTCACGGGCGCCGAGGCCGTCATGACCTACACCGGCGAGCCCAGCTGGGCAGGCTTCACGCTGGAGGGCGCCTTCGCAGACGTCGAGGCGTAGGTCGCGCGGTCGCGATACAGCGCGCCGCAACGTCTCGTCCTACCTCACTCGGCGGCTACGTAATCCTAGATAACAAGCGTAGCCGCCGAGACAAACCGGTGCGCCTACAACAAATACGTTGGAGTGACAACGAGTACGTAGCGCCCGACAACAAGTACGTAGTTACAAACAACATATCCGTCGATTCGTGAACTAGAAGCCGATTTTTTATATCCTAGCTCGCGAATCGACGGTTTCTTTGTCTGCTCCTACGTATTTATTGTCGGGCGCTACGTACTCGTTGTCGACGCTACGTATTTATTGTCGGGCGCTACGTACTCGTTGTCGACGCTACGTACTTGTTGTCGGCATTGCGTACAAATTGTCAACGTTACAATGCGCTATCAGGGTGACGATGTCCGCTGTTCAGTTTTCCTTTCTTTCCAAATTTTTCCTTTCTTTCCAATTCTTCTCACAAAGCCATACCCAGCACAAGCGGCAAAGCCTACCGCTACACCTCGTCTGTCTTTAAGCGATGCGAACAAGGCGCTGGCTCCCGACCGCGTCAAGATGCGAACCTAGAATTGGGCACACGCAGCGACTCGGGGAAGGCGGCGCACAGCTCACCACAGGTCTGCGTCACTCCATCGGGTACATCCACATGAGCGAATTAGCCGAGTCCGCGGGGTTGCAGCCATCCGCGTGGCAAACATCTCCTCCTTGAGCCCAGCGACCGTGCGCAACAGCGTCGTCGCATCCTGGGCCAGGATGACGTTGCGGACAGGTGTCGGCGTCTCCACCATGCCCTGGCTGTAGCACGTCGAGCGCCCCAAGATAATCATCGCTGACGGGTGCTTCGACAGAGGCTACGAGGTTGCGATGATCAAAGAGCTACCTTTTGTCGCTTCTTCTGCCAGGCACCTGCTACGAGTTAACCTCCCACGTCCCGGCACGGGGGCTACCCTTGCGCACGAGCCTTCCGTCCGACTTCAGCGCAGCAACCAGTCTCTCCGCCGACCTCTTCGAGATTCCAAGGGCCGAAGCCAAGCCGGTCACCGTGCTCTTTGGGTTGCTACTAAAATAGTCGAGCACCCGCAGCTCTTCGGTGTCACGGTCCGTCCCGCCAGCCGCATAGGGCTTCAACGCGTCGCGGATGACCTCCAGCATGAACTCCACAAAGGCCGTACAGGTGCCGTTGGCGTTGGACCGCCCGAAGGCGGCATAGTAGCCCTGCTGCCTGCTGCGGATGATGGTCTCCACCGGCAGCCATGCCAAGGGGGCTCTCCAGCGCGAGAGCATGAGTGTCTGCCAGAGCCTGCCTGTCCTACCGTTGCCGTCAGAGAAGGGGCGTACGAACTCGAACTCATAGTGAAAGACGCACGAGACAAGCAGAGGGTGCAGGTCAGTGGAGTGCATCCACGAGAAGATACCCGCCATCACTTCTGGCACATAGCTCGCTGGCGTCCCCGCGTGGATGAGCGCGTCCCCGTCGAAAACTCCGACGTCGCCGCTGCGGAAGCGCCCAGCATCCCGTATCAGGCCTTCCATCATCACGCCGTGCGCCGTAAGGAGATCATCCACGGAGAGCGGGTCCAACCCTCCCAACATGGCATAGGCGCGCTGTGCATTCTTCACCTCGAGGATGTCCCGAGCGTTGCCCAGCACCCGCTTGCCGTCGAGCACGTCGACGACCTGATCTTGCGCAAGTCCGTTGCCCTCGATAAGCAGCGAGGAGTGGATGGTTTGGATTCGCAGACGCCTGTGCAGAGTGGGACTTGTGCTGAGCTCCGAGGCAGGTGTCAGCGAACCGACCATCTCTGCTATCTCCATGCAGAGGTTGTCTATGCGCGTAGTGCGCTCGAGCGGCGGTTGATAGTCCATGCGATGGTCCCTTTCATTTATTACCGCCATAATATTACCGCCAATGGCGGTAATAAGCGATTGCTCGCCTAGTGAACGTGACACTCCCCCGTCACCTGGCACACCACCTGTCACAAAGGAAAGCCCCGCCGCCCATAGGGGCAACGGGGCTTGTACGGACTGGGCTGGGGGACGTGTCACTCCCCCGTCCCCTGTCACGTGGCGAGCAGGGGACGTGTCACTCCCCCGTCCCCTGTCACATCACAGCTGGCGGACCTTGTCCTTCTGCCCGAGGGCGAAGAAGGCCGTGGCGGCGCACACCGCCATGCACACGATGCCCAGGATGAACATCAGCGGGAACCCGCCGGCCGAGTCGATCACGAGGCTCCAGAAGACCGCGGCCACGGCGCTCATCAGCGAGCCGACCATCGATATGCGCGAGTAGATGTTGGTGTAGTCGGCGGAGCCGAAGACGGTGCGGACCAGCAGAGGGGTCTCCACCGTGGTCATCGCGTAGACCACGCCGAAGAGGAACGCGCCGACCAGCAGCAGCGCGAGCACGGACGGCACGAGCCACATCACGAGCACGCCGGCGACGCCGCAGCCGATGCCAAAGATCACGCCGAGGCGGGCGGACTTGTCGTTGACGATGCCCAGGACAACCTTGCCGATCGCCTGGCCTGCCATCGCCGCGGACGCAACGACGCCGGAGGCCGCGGCAATCTCGGGCAGCGTGCCCTCAAAGGAGAGCGCGTAGCTGGAGAGATACTGGTAGATGGTCTGGTTGAGGGTGATGATGCCGCAGAAGACCATCAGGGCCCAGAAGGCGGGGGTCTTCATGGCGACCGCAGCGGAGACGCCGTCGGCCGCAGGCGCAGCAGCCGCGCCGGCAGGGGCGTCGGCAGCCGCGTCCGTCTTGGCAGCATCGGCGCCATACGGCAGCAGGCCCTTGTCGGCGGGCTTGCTGCGGACCACAAAGAGCGTGAACGGCAGCGTCCCGACCAGCGTGATCAGCGCGAAGACGCGATACGCGACGCGCCAGCCCTCGGCACCGGAGGCGATGAGCGATGTGCCGATCGGGTTGAAGATCACGCCGCCGATGCCGGTGAACGCCATGCACAGGCCAACGAAGAAGCCCACCTTCTCCACGCACCAGGCGTTGATGAGGGTCGGAATCGCCAGGTAGATGAGCGGCGCCGTGCCGACACCCATGATCGCGCCGCACACGTAGAAGACGGGCATGGCGCTCGCCATCGACATGCCCAGCAGCCCCAGGCCGTCCAGGATGACACAAGCCGAGAGGACCACGCGCAGGTCCATGCGGCTCATGAGCTTGCCGGCGACCGGCAGCGTGAGCATCATGGCGATATTGAGGATCGAGAAGTAGAGCGTGAAGGTCGCGCGCGGCACGTCGAAGAACTCCGCGACCGGCGTGAAGAAGATGCCGGCGCAGGACAGGACGAGCGCGCAGGGCAAGCAGCAGATGGCGATGCACGACGCGACGATGAGGTACGCGTAGTGGAATCCGCCCTGCTTGTTGCCCTGATTGGCAGTGGGGCTCGTAGAGGCCATGCGCTACTCCTTGACGGTGCCGCAGGCGAGCACGAGCATCGCGATGTCGCCGAACATCTCGTCGACCGAGCTGGAGCGGCTGGAGTCGGAGACGGGCTTGCGGAAGCCGGACAGCGTGTGGCCGAAGCCCTTGCCGTGCGCGAAGATCTGGACCTCCTTGATGCCCAGGTTGGCGGCGCCGAGCTCCGGGAAGATCAGGATGTTGGCCTTGCCGGCGACGTCGCTGTCGCGCTTGATCTTCTTCGCCGCGACGGCGGGGACGATGGCGGCATCGAGCTGGAACTCGCCGTCGAACTTGAGGTCCGGGCGACGGGTGCGCGCGACCTCGAGGGCCGAGCGGACGTTGTCGACGAGCTTGCCCTCGCCGGACCCGTCGGTCGAGAAGGACAGGAAGGCCACGCGCGGCTCCCAGCCAAGAATGGCGGCGGCGTTGTCGGCAGAGGCGATGGCGATGGAGGCGAGCTCCTCGGCGGTCGGCTCGGGGTTGAGGCCGCAGTCGGCGAAGACGAGCGTGTCGCCCTCGGAGCCCTCGAAGCCCGGGATCTCGACGATGGCCATGATGGAGCTCACGTCGACGCCCTCGGCCAGGCCGATCACGTTGTGGGTGGCCATCAGCAGGTCGCCGGTGGTGGCGACGTGGCCGGCGAAGGTGCAGTCCACATCGCCGAGCGACTCGAGCATCAGCGCGGTGTAGAGGCTGTTTTTGCGGGCCTTGCGGTTGTAGGCCTTCTCGGAGAGCATGCGCTCCCCCGCCGCCATGTAGCGGGCCACGAGTGCGATGCGGGCGTCCTCGTTGAAGGCGTCCACGACCTCCATGCCCTCGGTCGAGACGCCGGCCTCGGCCGCGGTGGTCGCGATGACCTCGGGGTCGCCGACAAGCACGGGGGTGCCGATGCCCTCGTCGAGCACGCGGCGGGCGACCTGCAGGGTCGCGGGGTCCTCGACCTCGGGCAGGGCGACGCGCTTGGGCGCGGCCTGGGCCTTGGCCACGAGCTTGTTGATCAGATCTGCCATGGTTGGCTCCTCCTTGTGTGAGGTTCTTCTGTGTGAGGCCCCTCTTTGTGAGGCTCTTCTTCCAAA
The DNA here is from genome assembly GCA_900314685.1 of uncultured Actinomycetes bacterium. Classification (GTDB taxonomy): domain Bacteria; phylum Actinomycetota; class Coriobacteriia; order Coriobacteriales; family Atopobiaceae; genus Olegusella. Next base: position 55,121 of record OMWE01000007.1, read on the forward strand.
AAGGCGGGACGCAGGTCATTCCCACGCCCCGCCTCGGGTGTCACTCTGTCCGCCGCTCGGGCGGATGTCGCCGCTCAATCGGCGTGCGCCACGTCCGTCTTAGCGGTGGATGTACTCGCCTGCCTGGTAGCGGGGCGGGATGATCGGCAGCTCGATGTAGGAGGCGTGCTCGCCGCCGGTGTGGACGCAGTGGGTGCCGTGGTTGTCCTGATCCCAGGCCAGCGGCTCGAACCAGCCCTCGCGGATGTAGCGGCCGGAGATCTGGATGCGGAAGCGCTCGCCCTTGTGGTACACGCGGGCGGTGGGGACGATGGCGATCTCGACCTCGCGGACCTCGCCGTCGGCCAGCTTCTTGGGCTCGCCCTTCATCGTGTAGACGGGGTTGTGCTTTTTGGTGAGCTTGGTGTCGATCTCGGCGCGGCTCACACGGCACTTGCCCCAGGCGCCGGGGTGCGGCTCGTCGAGCGTGTTCCAGGGGACCCAGGTGCCGTCGGCCGCGGCCTTCTGGATGTTGATGAAGAGGTCCATGTCGTCTGCGCCCTCGCAGCTCACGAAGAGGTGCAGGTCCATGTAGCCGGTGACCTCGATGTCCTCGGGCAGGACGTAGTCGAAGTTGAGCTCGCCCTTGTTGGCATCATAGCGGGCCACACCCTCGGCCTCGGGCTTGGTAAAGCCGGCCGCGAAGGTCTCCTTGGTGCCGCCGTCCTGGGACTCGTCCACGGAGTCGAGCGGGGTCGTGGCGTCGAGGTAGAGGTTCTTGTACTCGGTGCGCTTGATGGGCCAGGCCTTCTCGGGACGCTTCTCCTGGTAGTCGACGTCGTAGGCGTCCATGATGTCCAGACGGACGCGCGGGGTCATCTCCCAGCCGTTGTGAATGCCCTTGAGGTAGCGGTCATAGAAGCGCTTGAGGTCCTCGAGGTTGTCGGGATCGTAGGTGTCGGGCCACTCGAAGTCGCGGTGCGCGCGGAGCCACTTGAGGTGGCTGCGGCAGCGGCGCCAGGCGTTGACGGAGCCCGGCAGGTGGAAGTGCGACCAGCCGGCGGTCTGGTAGACGGGGATCTTGATCTTCTTGAAGTCGGCGCGCTTGTCTTCCCAGTACTCGTTCATGTCGGGGTACATCTGCGCCATGGAGACCTGGTCGTCCACGCCGTTGGGGCCGGTGACCTGCGCGGCGATGAACTTGTTGAAGGAGAGCGCGGGGACGCCGCCCTCGTAGAAGGACTCACGGTAGAGGTCGGTCGTGCACTCCCAGGGGGCGATGCACTTCAGGTGGGGCGGGCACTCGGCCGCGATGCCCCACTGGTGCATGGCGACGCCGGAGTTGCCGGACATGCCCACGTTGCCGTTGCACCAGGGTTGGACGCCCAGCCACTCGACGAAGTCGTAGCCGTCCTCGCGGTCCTGATGGGTGAACATGTGGACGTTGCCCTCGGAGTGACCGGCGCCGCGCACGTCGACGTTGGCGACGGCGTAGCCCTGGTAGCACCAGTAGAGGGGGTCGGGAGACTCGAACTTGGCGGTCTTGGAGACGGTCATGGGAGGCACGCCCATGATCTGCCACTCGCTCATGCCGTCGCCGGGGCGCTTGCCGAACCACGACCACGAGACGATCGCGGGGACCTTGGGGCCCTCGATGACGTTGCCGTCCTCGTCCAGGTCGCCCGGGCGGAAGATGTCGGCGTAGATCTTGCAGCCGTCGCGCATGACGACTTCCTGGTCCTGCATGCAGATGACACCGGGGGCCACCTGGTAGATGCGCTGGTTGAAGGGCGGGCAGAAGCCCTGGCCCATGCGCGCCATGGGGTCGTCGGAGGCGGACAGGTCCACTTCCTCCTGGTTGTCGTTGGGCTGGCGCGCGACCAGGTACGCGGTCATCATCTCGACGCCCTTGAAGGTCTCGGGCTTCAGGAAGAGGTAGCGCTCGCGGTCGGTGTCGAAGTACACGGGCCAGTCGTCCGAGTACTCCTCGCCGGAGCACTGCACGAGGTCGGTGACCTTCTTGTCGGTGACCTTCTGCCAGTGCTCGGGAATCTTGTATTCAAGCATGGGCTCTTCTTTCTCGACGTTTACGAAGCAAAACGCCCGCGCCGAAGCGCAGGCGACGGATCCGAATCCGGGCTTACTCGTCCAGCAGCTCGCAGACAAAGTCGGTGGCCTCACCGAAGGTCTTGCAGCGGCGGAACTTCATGTAGGGGACCTCGATGTCCAGCTCGTCCTCGATGTAGGTGGTGATCTGCGAGACCTGCGTGGACTTGATGTTGAGGCTGGCGAACTCGGTGTCCTCGGTGAACTCACTAGCGTCCTTGCCGAAAAGCTGGCTGGCGCGCGTGGTCAGTGCATCCCAAACTTCCTGGCGATCCTCATCCATGGCACGTCTCCTTTCCTGTGGCCTGCGCCTCGTGCGCGGGCCTGACCGGCGCCCTGTGCGCTGGTCGAATTTGGCGTTGTGTATAGTGTGCCGAGGGGTGCCGCGGGCAACAATGGATTCTGCACCAAGTGCGCGGGTGCGCGGTGCGCCGCAATTTGTATCCTGTTCCAATACACGCCGTCTACCTGCAAAGACGTACGCTCCGCCTGTGCGTCTGCCGCACCTGCCGTCTGAGCGCTGCCTCCGCGCACCGCCCGTCCGCGCGCTGCCCATCTGCGTCCCGCCCATGTGCGCGCGTTGTACATGCCCGCCCGCTGTCCACACACCGCCCACCGCCCATCCGAGGGTGCGGGCTGAAAATCCGCAGGTCACCTTCCCCACACCCCCATATGGGCGGCATTCGGGTTTCCGCCGATGTGGGGGTGTGAGCCGGATAGCCGCAGGTCACGTACCCCGCACCCCCATATAGGCGGAAAATGTATACCGCCGATGTGGGGGTACGAGAAGAAAAACCGCAGCACGCGATTCCCGCACCCCCGTATCGGCGGTAAGCCGTCCACCGCCGATACGGGGATCCGGCAGAAAACGCGCAGGTCGCCCGGCTGGCACCCCCGTATCGGCGGTATCCGGATACAGCACAGATACAGACCAAACGGGATACCGGAGAGAATAGCCGCAGTTCGCAACACCCGATTCCCCTTTGCGTCTGTATGCGAGTCACAGACGCAAAGGGGGATCGGACCGCGAAATCGCAGGTGGTTCCACCGCGCAGTACCGTTGCGTCTGTATTGATACAGACGCAACGGTGGGCCGACCGACCTTACGAATCGGAGGCGACTATCGGGTGATATCTGTGAATCAAGGGCATCTACTGCACGCTAGTCGGCAAAGCGGCAGGTCATCCATGTGCCGGGGTACGCACGGTCGGCATCGCTCGCGATAACCACGTTGTTGCTCATCAGCGCGGGCGTCTCCGGCTCGCATGGCACGATGCTGACCTGCGCAAATCGGGTACCGAGCGACTCAGTCACGCGCTCGAGCGGGCGCGCGTCGGGACCGAGGAGCGCGCCGACCACATTAGAGAGGTAGATGCCGCCCGGCGCAAGCGCTTGGTGCAATAGCACAGCGGCGTCTGCATCCGCGAGCGAGGCGGCCGGTTCCCTCGCGATGAAACAGTCATTGACGATCACGTCGTACGTACGCGCGGCAATACCCGCGAGGTATACGCGCCCGTCCTCCTGGAACACGCGCAGGCGTCCCTCCCCCGACGCGCCGTAATGCGCCTCGAGTTCATCGAGCAGGAAATACTCACGCGCGATATCGATCATGCGCTGGTCGATCTCGACCACGTCGAGGCACACCTCCGGATAGGCGGCAAGCACGTGACGCGGCCAGGCAAATCCGCCTCCTCCGATCATCAGCGCGCGGAGAGGGCGGTAAGAAGGACTGGCCCATTCGAGTCGGGAATCCTCACGATATGTTGGCCCCGGCACATCGGACCCCGGCTCTCCGAGATCCGGCCCATCGGGACCCAGCCCGTCTTGTCGCAGCGCATCGATACCCAGGTCAAAGAGCTGCAGATAGGGAAAGACCAGCTCGCCGTAGGGGTCGTCCATCCACATGGCGGACTGCTCGGTACCCATGACGATGAGCTGGCGTTTCATACGCCCGTGGTGGCCGGGCGCGGTACGGACCACGGTGCGGCCGCCGAAGGTCTCCCCCTCGAAATTCAAACCGGCCCGCACCTCGCCGCCCGCGAAGCGGGACAGCCAGGGCAGACCGGCAAGCTTGTCTTTGAATGTATGGGCGGACACGATGGGTTGTCGCACTTGTGCGCGGGCGCTGACACATATCAGCAGGTCAAGCGTACCTTCCGGTCGGACAGGCCATCCGGTCGATACGGATCAGCTGATCGACATGGACCAGCAGGTCTGCGCCAGCGCGCCAAGCGCCAGGCTACTTGGCTGCGTCCGTGAGGTCGCTGCCGCAGTGCGGGCACTTCGTGGCGCCGGGCTTGACCTCCTCGAGGCAGTACGGGCAGGTCGGGGCGGCAGCCTCCTCGGCAGCCTCCTCTTCCTGCTGCTTGTGCAGGAGGAAGTTGATGACGGCGGAGATGAAGGCGCCGAAGTCGATGTTGGTGCCCGGCACGACGAGCGAGCCCGTCATGTCCGTGCCGCCGCCGGTGATGACGGTAATGAGCGGGTTGATGATGTTGTCGGTGAGCGAGGTGACGATCGCGGTGAAGGCGCCGCCGATGATGACGCCGACCGCCATGTCCATCACGTTGCCGCGGGCGATGAACTCCCTGAATTCGCTCATGAACTTCTTCATGCAAGACCTCCTGGTCGTGCGGCGCGCCTGCCAAGACACGCCCTCAGTACTGCAGAACGCACCTAATGATAGCGGTCGCGGCGGACACCGTCTTCCGCATCATCAAGCGTTTACCGAGGCGATACCACACAAAGACACACGAAGACGAGCGCACCGCGGCTGACTAGTCCAGGTGCTCCGTCGCGTGCGCGCGGTCGAACGGCTCGGGGAGCTCCTCCCGGGCCAGCGTGCGCACAAACCCGACCAGCCAGTCCGCCGTCCCCTCGAGCATCGCCCGCCCGAGCTCGGCGCTCGCCTTTGCCGGGTGGTCGTCCATGCCGTGGCTGAGCCACCCGCTCGTGGCGAAGCGCGCAATGTGGCGCGGCATGTCCACGTTGACCCCGTCGTAGCGCACCGTGGACCACGCGACGGACGGCAGGTCCTCGCCCACATCGGGCAGCAGCTCCTCGTCCATCACCTGGCTCATGTCGACCGAGGACGGGTCGATCGCGAGGTTGGCGGAGGTCTCCATGGCGCCGCCGTGACCGCCCCGCCAGGCGGGGTTGATCTGCGGGGCTACGAGCCACCAGTTCACGAGGGCGGCGAGGCACCCGCGCTCGTTGAGGTCCACGCACGCCGTGCTGAGCGACTTGACGTTGCCGCCGTGCCCGTTCACAAAGACAAACCTGCGCGCACCGTAGTCGTACAGCTGGCCCGTGATGGCACTGACCACCCGGTAGAGCCCGTCGACCCCCAGCGAGATGGTGCCCGGATACCCCACGAGGTCGTCAGTCGCGCCGTACGGCAGCGTCGGCGCAATCAGGAACCCGCCCTCGCGCGCATCAAAGAGCTCGAGTATCCGGTCCGGTGCCATGGTGTCGGTGCCGAGCGGGTTGTGCCGCCCGTGGCACTCGGTCGAGCCCACGCCGATCAGCACCGTGTCGTTTTCCCTGAAATAGTCCCGCACCTGCGTCCAGGTGCTCCTGTCCAGCCTCATGCCGCGCTCCTTCGTCACAGACAACGCATCGTAGCCCATTCGTACGGGCCGTTTCCCAACATACTCCAAAGCGTCCTTCTGCACCGCTTCGATTCGCGCTGTATTCATCATGCTGACTTGTATCTTTTTCTCTCTGCAATTAGGTTTCGCACAGGTCACAAATTGTCCCCTGACATGGACGATTAACGAAGCGAGTCCTATAAGGTTTGTTAAATGGGGAGTGCCTACTTATCAGTTTTTTCGCATCATTGGCACTTCCTTCACTGTCGGGATTGCAACATTGGAGGGATTGTATGTACAGCATGGACAGGCGAACGTTCCTCGCCGGTAGCGCGGCTGCGGCTACAACGGCAGGTTTGGCGGCATGCGGCCGCTCCTCCAGCGGGGCCAGTGGCTCTGCCGCTGGTAGCTCCTCTGGCGCCGCCGCGGGAGATACCATCAACTATTTCATCACCAACCCGACGAGCATCGACCCCTTCGACATCGAGGAGTTCAACGGTGCCGCTGTCGCCTTCCAGCTCTTCGACCCCCTGACGGTCTACGATTACGCCAATATGGAGCTCAAGCCCCTGACCGCAGAGAGCTGGGAGTCCAACGACACCGCTGACGTCTGGACATTCCATATCAAGAAGGGTCTTAAATTCCACGACGGCACCGACGTTACGGCGAAATCCTTCAAGTTTTCCTGGGAGCGCATCTGCGACCCGAACACCACGACTTCGCCTTCGATCATCTCCTATCACCTGCAGCCGGTAAAAGGCTATGACGACATGGTCAATGGCAAAGCCGATGAGCTCGCAGGTGTCACCTGCCCCGATGACTATACCCTGCAGGTCGAGCTCAACGCGCCTTTCGCCGACTTCCCCTTCGTCGTCTCCTGCACGCCACTCGCCCCTGTCGCCGACTGTGCTAAGGACGACTTCAATGCATTCTTCACCAAGCCAATCGGCAACGGCCCCTTCATGATGGCGGACGATTGGGAGGACGGCCAGTACATTGACCTCGTTCCCTTCCCTGACTATGGCGGTGATGAGCCGGCAAAGGTCGACGGCGTCCACTTCGCCATCTACAAGGATTCCGACACTGCCTTCCGCGAGTTTGAGGGCGGCAACCTCGACATGTGCGATATTCCAGCCGGGCGCATCAAGGAGACCATCGAGAAATACGGCCAGTCCGAGGATGGTTACACCGTCGAGGCAGGCAAGCAAACCCTGCTCGGCGAGGTTATGTACACCGAGTATCTCGCCTACAACGTCAATGACGAGACCCTCTCCGACAAACGCGTGCGTCAGGCGCTCTCTCTTGCCATCAACCGCCAGAATCTGTGCGACACCCTATACGAGGGCACCGCGGTACCTTCCGGTGACATCGTCCCGCCCGGCATCAAGGGCAACGACGAGACTACCTGGGTATACACCGCCTACGATCCCGACAAGGCGGGTCAGCTGCTCGACGAGGCGGGCTATACCGCCGATGCAGACGGCAACCGCGGAATCAGCCTCAAGATCATGGTCTCCACGTCTTCCAACCTCGACGAATTTGCCTCCATGCAGAACGACTGGAAGCAAATCGGCGTGGACGTCCAGATCGAACAGCTCGAGTATGCGACCATGCTCGACAAGTACACCGATGGTTCCTATCAGATCGGCAGCCGTGGCTGGACCGCTGACTACCCGATTATGTACAACTTCCTGCAGCCGCTCATGTACTCGACCGCGGGCGATAACGTCTCACACTACGCCAGCGAGGAATTCGATGCCAAGCTCGACGAAGCCTGCGGCACCGTTGACGAGGACGCCCGCGTCGCGCTGATGCATGAGGCTGACGCTATCGGCGCCGAAGATATGCCGATCATCCCGATCCTGCACAAGGCGCTCAACAAGGTCGGCTCCGATCGCTTCAAGAACCTCATGGTCGATGCCGGCCGCACCCCCGAGCTCCGCTACGCAGAGCTCGCCTAGGCCCTCTATACCGCGCGAGGCATATCGCAGCACAAAGAGGCCCGCACAGCTTAGGTCTGTGCGGGCCTTTCTTATCAAGAAGAGACAGTGCCAATGAGAGAAGTTTCCGTCCTAGACGAATGAGACAAAGACATGCTGCGATGGGTGCTGCCCATGCGAAGGCACGCAGCAACAAGGCTGCCCGCTCGTCATAAGATCACTCACTCGTGACGCTCGAGGAACTCCTCGACAACGGCGTTGTACTTTTCAGGCTGTTCGGAGTGCACGCAATGGGAGCCTCCCCTAAAGAGCACCCACTCCGATCCCTCTATGCGGTCCACCACCTGTTTTGCGATATAGGGAGTGCACTCGTCCGCCTCTCCCGACGTCACAAGCGTCGGCACGCAGATCTTGTGCAAGTCGTCGGTGATGTCCCAGCCTGATAGCTTGCCAGTGACAACAAACTCGCTCATTCCCTGCATAAAGTGGTAGCACTCCTTGCCCACAGGGTCCGGTTCGGGACGCTTGAGCTTGGGGTCCTCTTCCTCGTCGGGTGTCATGCACACGTGGCGACGGTAATACTCGTCACTTGCCCGCTTGACCTCCGGTCGCTCGTAGTCACCGTCCTCGTCGGCCTGGATCAGCGCCTCCTGCATATCCTGTGGCAGATAGCCCCTCAGACGGTTCGCCTCCTCGAGCCAGAGGTCAAGGGATGCAGGGGCACTCGCCACAGTCAGGGAAGCGATACCCGCCGGACGATGGGTCATGTACTGCATCGCGAGCATGCCGCCCCACGACTGCCCCCACAGGTGCACATAGTCGAGCCCGAGCTCGCGGCGAACCGTCTTGAGCTCGTCTTCAAAGAGCTCGGCGCTCCACAGCTCTGGTAGCGGCGGCGTCTGCGATTTGCCGCAGGAAAGCTGATCGTAGTAAATAACGGATCGCCCATATTTTTCAGCGATGCCGTCGAGCGATGTGATGTAATAGTGCGCCGAGCCGGGACCACCATGCAATGCAAGCAACGGGAGGCGCCCCTGCTCGCACTCGCCGACGATGCGATAGTACGTCTGGTAACCGTGGAACGGGACGTAGCCTTCCTCCACTTTCACAGTCATAGCCAATCTCCTCTCCGTGGTTCCCGCAAGTCCGTCTCCTACCAGCCGGCGACAACGTCCTCGGTCAGGTGCGTGGCGACCTCCACGGCGATGGCTGCCGCGGCCTCGATGTCGTCGATCGCGCAGATGGACGTGCCCGCATGGATGTAGCGGCAGGGCACGCCCGCCACGACGCAGGGCACGTCGAGCACGTGGATCGGACCGCCGTCGGTACCGCCGCCCTCGCGCACCGACGTCTGCGCAGGCAGGCCCGCCTCCTGCGCACACTGCAGCACAAAGCGCTGGTAGCGCGGGTGCGTGATCATGCAGCGGTCGAAGTAGCGGAACATCGGCCCCTTGTGCAGCGCGGTCTGGACGTCGTCGGGAATCTGGAAGGTGTCGTCCGCGGGGCAGCCCTCAAACATGAAGCACACCTGCGGCCGGAAGCGCCGATACGAGGCCAGCACGCCGCGCTCCCCCACCTCCTCCTGCGCGGAGAGCGCCGCGACGACGTCGAAGGGCAGGTCGTCGCGGTCAGCGAGCTCGCGCAGGGCGAGCAGCATCGCGGTGGCGCCGGCGCGGCAGTCGAATGCCTTGCCAAAGGCCACGCCGAGCTCGGGCTCGTAGTCAAAGGCAGTGGCGGGGACGATGGGCTCCCCCATCCCCATGTGGAACTTCTCGACGGCCTCCTCCTTTGAGGTCGCGCCGACGTCGAGAATAAGGGCAGGGCCGACACCCGACGCCTTCTCGGCCGCGCTCATGAAGTGGGGCGGCTTGACGCCGATCACGCCGTGGACCCAATCGCCCTCCGTGGTACGCACGTACACGTCCTGGCCGGCAAGCACCCCGTCGGTGAAGCGCCCGAGCTGGACAAAGGTCATGGTGCCGTTGGACCGGATGGAGCGGACCATGCCGCCGACTTCGTCGCCGTGGGCATCGAGCATGAGCACGGGCTTCTTACCCGTGAAATTCTTCGGGGTGATCAGGGCGCAGCGGAGCGTGTTTTCCTCCACCTTTGCCCAGCCCTCGCAGAAGTCGCGCACCACGGCGACCGACTCCTCCTCGAATCCCGAGGGTGCCTTCGCATTGGAGAGTGCCCCGAGCAGGTCGACGACCTCCGTCTCATCAAACTGCATGTCTTACTCCTTCGCTCTGTTGGTCGCTGGCGGTGCATCGCATGATGTGTCCCGGCTGATGGACAAATCGCCATTGGTCCGTTGCGCTGTATTTGATTGTATCGCCGCCAGCCTGCAGTTGTACACACTGCCTACCTGCGGCTGTACACACCAATTACCCGCGGCCGTACGCCTCCACCGTGCGGACGGGCATGGGCTCCGGCAGGTCGGTACGGCGCATGGCGCCGATCAGGTCGACGAGGTAGTCCGCCACGCCCCGCATCATCTCGCGGCCGAATTCCGGGGTCGCGAGCGCTGGGTCGTCGGGGCCGATCCAGCCGTTGCCGGCGTAGCGGCATGCGTCGCGGGGAAAGGCCACGTGCACGCCCTTGTAGAGCACGTTGTCCCACCCGGCAGTCGGCAGTTCGTCGGAGATGTCGTTGGCCAGGTCCTGGGGACCGTACGCGTCCGTGTCCACCAGCGACGGGTCGTAGGCCATCACCGCCGCGGTCTCCTCCGCGCCGCCATGGCCGCCGCCCCACGCGGGGTTAATCTCCCCCGCCATCAGCCACCAGTTGGCGAGCGCGGCGAGGCAGCCACGCCGGTTGAGCTCCTCGCATACGGCTGAGAGCGGCTTGATGTTGGGCCCGTGGCCGTTCACGATCAGGAAGCGGCGGGTGCCGTAGTCGTAGAGCTGGCCGCACAGGCGGTCGACGACCCGGTACAGGAGCTCGTACCCGATGGACAGCGTCCCCGGGAAGCCCACCAGGTCGTCCGCGTTGCCGTAGGGAACGGTCGGCGCGATCAGCACGTCGTCGTGCGCCTTCTCGTCGATCAGGTCGAGCAGGACGTTGGGCCCGATGTTGTCGGTGCCGAGCGGGTTGTGGCGCCCGTGCTCCTCCGTGCTGCCCACGGCGAGGACCGCGAAGTCGCCCCCTGCGTCATAGTACTTCTTCACGTTGGGCCAGGTCGTGTACTCAATAAACATAGGCATCCTCCTCTGTGGGCATGGCAAGAAATCGGGCGTGATGGGAGGCGCTCTCTTGTCCCGCACAAAAGGATACTTCGTCCGTGATAGCGTGCCTAGCGCGACAAGGAGACCGCCCCCCGTCACGTCCCCGCTTCACGCAAGCGCTTCGACGATTGCCCTCGCGATCTGCTCGTTGCCGTCTGCATTGGGATGTACGCCGTCTACCAACCATTCGCCCTCATGTCCCGCGAAGACCAACTCGAGGTCCACACACATCAGTCCGCGCTGTATCGTCAGCTCACGCACGATCTGCTGCATCTCTGCGAACTTCTCGTCGGTATAGGCGGCGCCGAAGGTCTTGCGCGTGATGTCTGGCGGTACCATCAGCATCACCTGTCTCGTGAGACGCGAGTCCGTGCCGGCGCCTTCATCCTCGCCCTGGTAGGCGTCGACGAAATCCCCGAGGTCGCGTCGGTAGGCGAGTCCGTCCCACGCAATCGAGGCCGCGTCGTTGGTGCCGAGCATGAGGATCACCAAGTCGGCATCGCTTGCGAGCGACGCGTAATACTCCTGCATGTCGATGTAGGGATGCTTGCCATCTGAGAGGGCACACGCCCCGCTGTGTCCAAAGTTGTCAACCTGCACCGTATGACCATCTGAGGCGAGGAATGCTGCGAGTTTGGCCGGATAGCTGTCCATGGCGCGCGTCTTGCGCACGCCTTCGCCATAGGTGATCGAGTCGCCGGCGCAGGCGATTCGCGATGGGAACGCCCTCTTTGTCATCGCTCCGCCCATGGTGGCCTCATCTGTGTCGCGCAGGCCATCCACGCAGCACGCCGCGGTCCCCAGCGAGCAAAGCGCGCCGGCGGTACAGGCCGCTGCACCGCGCAGAAACGCCCTTCGGTCCATGGTCTCCCCCTCCCGCACCCATTGTCGCACTCGTCCGCCGGCGCGCAACGTCCGTCTTCGTCCGTCTTTATCCCGTCATGGGGCATAATTCGCGACGTCCCGCACAGTTATCAAACATTTCATCGAGTTTCCCGTTCATTAGAAACCCGTTAACATAGTGACCAAGGGTCGTCACCCATCACCATCGCCCCCTACCATGTACATGCCCTTCACAAGGTAGCAATGTATTGGCGCAATGCGCGCCAGCGAATCGGCATATGCCCCGGCATAGTGCCGTTTCGCGCCAGATCGGAGGTACATATGCATATCCCTGAAAACTATCTCTCGCCCTCTACCTGCGGCGTCATGACCGTGGCTATGGCACCCGTCTGGTACCACGCCGTCAAGGAAGTCCGTCGCACCGTCCCCAAGGAGAAGATGCCCCTGTTGGGTGTCGCGGCGGCTTTCTGTTTCCTGGCCATGATGTTCAACGTCCCCCTGCCCGGCGGCACCACGGGCCACGCGGTCTGCGGCACCCTGGTGGCGATACTCTTCGGCCCCTGGGCGGCGACCATAGCGGTATCAATCGCCCTGGCAATCCAGGCGGTCTTCTTCGGCGACGGCGGCATCCTGGCCTTTGGCGCCAACTGCTTCAACATGGCCTTTGTCCTGCCGCTGCTGGGCTACACGGTCTACAAGCTGATCGCCGGCAAGAATCCCGACCTGAACCGCGAGCTCGTCGCTGCGGGCGTCGGCTCCTATGTGGGCATCAACGCAGCTGCCCTCTGCGCGGCCATCGAATTCGGCATCCAGCCCCTGCTTTTCACCAACGCCGCTGGTCAGGCGCTCTACTGCCCCTACCCCATCTGGGTCTCCGTGCCGGCCATGATGCTGGGTCACCTGACGATCTTCGGTCTGGCCGAGGTCGTCTTCACCGTGGGCATCCTGGGCTACGTCCGCAAGTCCGCCCCATCCTTCGCACTCGATGCACCCGCCTCTGCTGAGGACGTGAGCAAGCTCCCCCGCCCGGTCGCTATCCTCATCGCGGCGCTGGTAGCGGCCTGCCCGGTGGGTCTGCTCGCTGTCGGCGACGCTTGGGGCGAGTGGGCGACCGAGGACCTCGCCTCGCTGGTCGGCTATGCTCCCGAGGGCCTCGCAAACGGCTGGGAGTGGGGCGCCTTCTTCCCCGACTACTCCATCGGCGGCATGCCCGATTGGATCGGTTACATCCTTTCCGCCGTCATCGGCGTCGCCCTGCTGGTGATCATCTTCCGTCTGTTTGCCGGCAGCGCAAAGCCGCAGGCGGACTTTAACGCGGCATAATGCTGCGTAAGCAAGACAACGACTCGTCTGTCGGGCAGCCCGATGCCGGGCTGCCCGACTGGCTCTCGCGGTCTGAAGACTATCAGCCCGGTCACGATCGCGACGGCTTCATCGCCAAGAGCATGCTTTCCGTGACGGGAGTCCTCGCGCGCCTGCGGATGGATGACGGCGTACAGATGCGGCTCTCGCCTTCGGGCGGCTGCAAGATCATCTGTGGTTTCGCCTGCATCCTGCTCACCTCGCTCACACGCAACTATGCGTTTGTCCTTGTCATGCTCGCACTCGTACTATGTCGCATGGCCTTCTTGCCCGCGAAAATCCTACGCCGAACGGCGTCGGTAGCCTTCACAGCGGCGGCCCTCACCGCCCTGCTTATGCTCCCAGCACTCCTCCTCGGCCAGCGCCAGTCAGCCTTGCTGGTGGGGACGAAGGTCCTGGTCACGGTCTCGTTGGCTATGATCGTGGCAGGTACCACGCCTTTCCACGAGCTCACGGGCGCGCTGCGCGGCTTCCATGTACCCGACGTCGTGATCATGACTGTCGACCTCGCCCTCAGGAGCATCGCCCGTCTCGGTCGCCTCGCCACGCGGACACTGACCGCGCTGCAGCTGCGCAGCGTCGGGGTCAATAAGGACAAAAGCGGATCCGCCGGTGGCGTGGGCGGCGTGCTCTTCCTCAAATCCGCCGAGACCGCCACGATCGCCCACGATGCCATGGTCTGTCGCGGCTTCACCGGCGAGTACCGGCGCACCGCTGGGCGCAGGCGCAGCAACCACGCGCGCATCGTAGACCTCGCCTGGCTGGCGGGCACCGCTACGCTGACCGCGTTCTTCTTCTACCTGCAGGCATTGGCCTAGTCCGCGCACCGACCAACCCACTGACCCAGTCCGCACCCACCGACCCGATCCAGGAGGTCCCATGCACACGTCACACCACCCGCAGAGCCTCCACCATCCCCATGCCGATGTGGCGCCGGATATTCGTCCACTCATCGAGTTCACCGACTTCTGCTACGCCTACGATGCCACGCCGACCCTCAGCCACATCGACCTGACCATCGATGCCGGCGAGTCCGTGGTACTGATGGGCAACAACGGCTCGGGCAAATCAACGCTGCTCAAGGCCATGAGCGGCCTGGTCCTGGCCCAGCGGGGCACCTACCGCTTCGACGGGCAGGTCGTCGACGCCGACAGCATGCGCGATCCCGTCTTCTCAAAGCGGCTCCACCAGCGGGTGGGCTTCATCTTCCAGGACTCGGATGCGCAGCTCTTTTGCGCGAGCGTGGAAGACGAAATTGCATTCGGGCCCCGCCAGATGCAGCTGTCGGAGTCGGAGGTCGCGCGCCGGGTGGACGACGTCTGCCGCCTATTGGGCATCGACGCGCTGCGCGGCCGCGCGCCCTACAACCTCTCGGGCGGCGAGCAGAAGAAGGTCGCCATCGCCTGCATCCTCTCGATGAACCCCGACGTCTACTGCTTCGACGAGCCGCTGAACGGCCTGGACCAGCGGACGCGCGCCTGGCTCGTAGGCTTCCTGGGGCAGCTCAAATCGGCCGGGAAAACCCTGGTCATCGCCACGCACGACCAGTCTCTGGCCGACGAGGTCGCCGACTGGTTCGCCTACATGGGCGACTACCATGGCTACGAGGACCGCCCCCACGTGCACATCGGCGCGTGAATGTGTGCGAAGCGGGTCGCGGCGCCTGTCGGCGGAAGCCATCCCGCCCAAAGGGCTGTCAAAATGCCTACCAATCTTCTGCCGCGAAGCCCAAGACTCGCCGCCGTGATACCCTGACTTGACATTTTGACCCTTTTGTTGCAAAGCTATGCTTTTTCGGTTTTCCGAAGACATTTTTTTCACCGTCACGACGCGTTTACCTGCCCTTTTACAAACGCGCCGAGTGCGGGTAAAACCCGGGGTTTTACGACACTCAGAAAACAGCTCATCTACCTCGCCTTTTTCTGCGAGCTTTCGCCGCCATTTGCAACAAAAGGGTCGGAATGTCAAGTCAGGGTCACTGCATACAGAAAAAGGGTCCACGTAACGGCACCTGACAGGTGACGGCAACACGTGATAGCACCTGACAGGTGACGGTCGCGCGCAACGGCACCTGGCAGGTGACCACCTGACAGGTGACGGGGGTCTCAGCTATGCAGAATCCTTTTCGCAGCTAACGCCCCTGCTCGCTGGACTTGCGCAGGCGCAGGGGACGCCAGCCACAGACATCCTCGCGATAGCAGCGCACAAAGGCATCGACGACGCGCGCCGCCTGATCGTGGCGAGCACCGAGCACGCGCAGCGCCATGCCGCCCCCGCCCAGCAGCGACACGCCCCAGATGGCTTCCTTCTTGCCCAGTTCACTGCACGCAGCGCCGATCGCAGCCCGCTCCAACTCGACGGTATCTCCGCCCACGGCCTCGTCCACGACCGTCACCTGGCGCAGGACTGCATAGCCCTCAAAGTAACCCAACCCCGACATAGGTTCCGAGCCCGGCATAAGCAGCTGGTAGTCGTTGGCGACGAGGAGGCCCTCCCGTCGGACCTGCGTGTGCAAGCCCAAGTCGGCAAAGCCGAAGCCCGACCCATCCTCGGTCCAACCCTTCGAGACGCCCTCCGACAGCAGCAGTCGCGCACCCCGGGCCAGCTCGACCTGGCAGTCCAGGCGATAGACCGCCGTGGCGAAAGGGATCACGTCATCTTGGTAAAACTCAAAGCTCGCGCCCTCGCCCACCTCGATACGGATATCCTGGCTCGTCAGCTCGCCGTGTGGGCATTTGAGCACGTACGTGCCGGCGTTGGTCGTCACCGCCGCATGGCAGCCAGGTGTCACCTCGTAGCGTGCGGTGTAACGCTCGCCCTCCGTGAGACCGCCACCCGACGCCAGCACATAGTAGTAGGGCTGCTCGTCCTCACCGGTCACCATGCGCGATGAGATGTGCGAGTTGCCGCGCCGATAGCGGCCGGTCAGGACGGTCTCGGGCTGCAGGCCTGCGGGACCGGGCACGTCTTTCTGAGAGAAAGACAGACGTAACTCGCCATCGGGCCTCTTCGCGCGAGCGCGGGCCATGCCTTCCGCGCTCTGGGGTGCCCAGAAGCAAGGGCTCGGGGCCGGACCGTTAGTCTGCGTCATCCTCAAGGTCCTCCAGCAGGCAGTCCTGCTTTATCCAGGTGATGACCTTGTCGAGCCCCTCGTCCTTCATTAGGTTGGTGAAGAAGAAGCTGCCCGCGTCGCGGAACTTCTCGGAGTCCCGGCGCATGCGGTCCAGGTTGGCGCCGACGTAGGGAGCCAGGTCGATCTTGTTGATGATGAAAAGGTCGCTTTTGATCATGCCCTGACCGGCCTTGCGCGGAATCTTCTCACCCTCGGCCACGTCGATCACATAGATGGAGAAATCCACGAGCTCCGGCGAGAAGGTCGCGGCCAGGTTGTCGCCGCCCGACTCCAGGAAGATGAGGTCCAGATCGGGGAAGCGCCCCTCCAGCTCGTCGATCGCGGCCAGGTTCATGGAGGCGTCCTCGCGGATGGCCGTGTGGGGGCAGCCGCCCGTCTCGACGCCGATGATGCGGTCCGCGGGCAGCACGGAGTTCTTCTTCATGTACTCCGCGTCCTCCAGCGTGTAGATGTCGTTGGTGATCACGGCCATGGAATAATCGTGCTCCATGGCGCGGGTCAGGCGCTCGATCAGCATGGTCTTGCCGGACCCGACGGGACCGCCGACGCCGATCCTCACCGCACGTTTGCTCATGTGAACCTCACTTTCTGCCGCGGCCGACGAGGCTGCGCTGCTTTGATTTCCAGCCAGCTTGGACCAGGCCAACACAAACCCCTGCAAAGACGAACTTACGACATAAAGAGGCGTGCGATCTGGGTCTCATGGCGCATCTGCGCCAGCTCGAGCCCCGGCACGCAGGCGCCCAGGTAGCTCTCGTCCAGCCCCGCCACCAGGTCCCAGAGCGGCCCCAGCAGCGAGACCACCCTGTCCAGCGCCACCTGGCCCTGCCGCTGGCCCAGGGGCACGGCGCGCACGGCATTTTGCGCCAGCGTCGACGCCACCGAATAGCCGTACATCACAAAGGCCTGACGGGCGTCCGCGCCGCTCGCGTGCGCAAGCAGGGCAAAGGCCAGCGCCGGGTTGCCGTAGCTCTCCCCCGCCGCCATGCGGTCCGCGTACTCGTCGAGCAGGGGCACCCCCGCGTGCAGGAGCCTGATCAGCGACACCATCTGGCGTGCGATGAGCCGCGTGCCCTCGCGCGTCTCGCGGGCCGGCGTGGAGCAGTAGATGATCCGGTCCAGGTCCCAGACCCGCCGGACGTCGCCTGCGTCGAGCGCCTCATAGGTCAGCCGCACCAGGAACCCCTCCCCGTACGCGTACTGCGAGCGGAAGTAGGCCTCGAACCACTCCTCGAACTGCGGCGCTTTTTTGATGCGGCCGTCGGAGAGGTAGTTCTCCATGCCGAAGGAGTGGTTGAAGGATCCGATCGGAAAGGTCGAGTCGCACACCTGGAAGAGACGCGCATAGGCCATCACGTCGAGGTCGGCGCTGGTCGGCATTGCGACGGGAGTCGTGCCGGACGCTAGGCAAGACGGACTCTCACGCACCGCGGGGTTACTCGTGGTCATGGTGGCGTTGCTCGTGGTCGTGATGGTGCTCGTGGTCGTGATGGTGCTCGTGGTCGTGATGGTGCTCGTGGTCGTGATGGTGCTCGTGGTCATGGTGGTGGTGGCTGAGGTCGGCGTAGCGCATGGCCTCGGTCAGCTGGCGCTTCTCCACCGTGAAGGCCACGCCCTGCCCGCGCAGCGTGTCTTCCACCACGGGGTCGCGCAAGAGGGTGATCGTACCGTCGGCCACCTGCACGGGCTTGTGGAGATTGCCCAGCATGTGGGCGATGCGGCCCATCGCGTCGATGTCGCCCGGCGTCACCACCATCACCTCGTCGGGGATGACGGAGAGTAAGAGTAGGTTGCCGCCGCCCAGGTCGAAGACGGACCCTGCCTCCAGCGCGGGCTCCCCATCGTCCAGGCGGATGCCGTAGCTGTTGCCATGGTCCGTCTGTACGCGGAGGATGCGCTTGAGCAAATCGTCGCTTTTGACCATCGCGGTCTCGATGTGGTACGAGTCCAGATGGGGTATGTCGTGCGCGTTGCCGAGGGCTTTTGTCAGAATCACGTTTGCTCCCCTTCCTGTGTCTG
Organism: uncultured Actinomycetes bacterium; assembly: GCA_900314685.1. Taxonomy (GTDB): domain Bacteria; phylum Actinomycetota; class Coriobacteriia; order Coriobacteriales; family Atopobiaceae; genus Olegusella. Next base: position 73,317 of record OMWE01000007.1, read on the forward strand.
ACAGGGGGGACGTCCCCGCTCGCGCGGAGGCGTCCCACATATTGGTTGTATGTCGTTACCGACCCAGCCGGCGCCCGCCACGTTCCTCTTAGAACATGAAGTAGCGCTGCGCCAGGGGCACCTCGTCCACCGTGTCGCAGTCGATCTCCTCCCCGTCGATCGTGGTGACGAAGGTCTGCGGGTCTATCTGGATCGTGGCCGGCGCGTAGTCGTTAAACTTCATGTCGCGCTTCATGAGGTTGCGGCAGTTGTGGACCGGCAAGACGATCTTGGACAGGCCCAGCTCCTCCTTGATGCCGTGGTCGTAGGCGTACTGGGAGACGAACGTCTTGAAGCATTTGCCGACCGCCGCGCCCTTTGCGCCGTAGAGCTCGCGCTCGAAGATGGGCTCGGGAGTGGGCAGGGAGGCGGAGGCGTCGCCCATCACACCGTAGACGATCGCGCCGTTGCCCAGGATCATCTTGGGTTTGGCACCGAAGAACTTCGGGTCCCACAGCACGAGGTCGGCGTATTTGCCCACCTCGATGGAGCCGATGTAGTCCGAGACGCCCGCGACGATGGCCGGGTTGATCGTGTACTTGGCCACGTAGCGCTTGATGCGGTTGTTGTCGGAGTACTCGGAGTCGCTGGGCAGGCAGCCGCGCTGGTCCTTCATCTTGGAGGCCAGCTGCCAGCAACGCATGCCCACCTCGCCGATGCGGCCCATGGCCTGGGCGTCGGAGGTCATCACGGAGATGGCACCGAGGTCGTGCAGGACGTCCTCGGCGGCGATGGTCTGCTTGCGCACGCGCGACTCGGCGAAGGCAACGTCCTCGGGGACATTGGGGTCCAGGTTGTGGCAGACCATGGTCATGTCGAAGAGCTCGTCGATGACGTTGGCCGTGTAGGGGTCGGTGGGGTTGGTGGAAGAGGGCAGGATGTTCTGCTGACCGACGCAGATCATGATGTCGGGCGCGTGGCCGCCGCCGGCGCCCTCGGAGTGGAAGGTGTGGACGGTATTGCCGCCAAAGGCCGAGAGGGTATTTTGGACAAAGCCGCCCTCGTTGAGCGAGTCGGTGTGCACCGCGTAGGAGACGTCGTACTGGTTGCAGGCCTCGATGGAGTTGCGGATGCCCGAGGCGGTGGCGCCCCAGTCCTCGTGGGTCTTGACGCCGGCCGCACCTGCCATGATCTGCTCGCCGATGGTCTCCGGACGCGCGCCTGAGCCCTTGGCGTAGGCGCCGGCGTTCCAGGGCATGGCGTCGAAGGCTTCGAGCATGCGGTGGATGTTGTAGGCGCCAGGGGTGCAGGTGGTCGAGCGGGTGCCCTCGGCCGGGCCCGTGCCACCGCCAAAGACAGTCGTGATGCCGCCGTCGAGCGCGGCGTGCGGCAGGTCGGCGGAGAGGTAGTGCACGTGCAGGTCGATGCCGCCCGCGGTGAGGATGCAGCCCTCGCCGGAGATAGCTTCGGTGGACGCGCCGACCACGAAGTCCACGTCGTCCATCAGGTCGGGGTTGCCGCCCTTGCCGATACCGGCGATCTTGCCGTCGCGGATGCCCACGTCCGCCTTGTAGATACCGGTGTAGTCGATGATGACCGCACCGGAGATAATCATGTCCACGACCTGCGGGTTCTCGGAGCGCAGCTCGGTGGCCGAGACGCCCATGCCGTCGCGCAGGACCTTGCCGCCGCCGTATTTGCACTCTTGGCCGTGCACGGTGTAGTCCTTCTCCACGCGCGCGTAGAGGTTGGTGTCGCCCAGGCGCACGGAGTCGCCCTCCGCGGGCCCGAAAAGCTGGGCGTACTGCACGTGGTCCATATCAAAAGCCATGGTAGTCTTCCCTTCCGCGCCTGTTACGCCAGCGGGCGGTCGATGCCGTCCAGATAGCCGTTGACCCTGTCGTTGAATCCAAAGCAGCGGCGCTTGCCGCCGAAGTCCACCAGCGGGACCGTGCGGGTCTGGCCAGGCTCGAAGCGGATGGCCGTGCCTGCGGCGATGTCGAGGTGCTTGCCGTACGCCTTGGCACGGTCGAACTGCAGGCCCTGCTCGTTGGCCTCGTAGAAGTGGAAATTGGACCCCACCTGCACGGCACGGTCGCCGACGTTGGTGACCTCGAGCTCGATGGCCTCGTAGCCGACGTTGTAGGGCACCGGGCCCTCGGTCAGGTGATACTCTCCTGGAATCATCGCTGTCTCCTTGGCTGGCTACTTGATCGGGTCGTGGACGGTCACGAGCTTGGTGCCGTCGGGGAAGGTGCACTCGACCTGGATCATGGGGATCATCTCGGGCACGCCCTCCATCACGTCGTCGCGAGTAAGCAGAGCACCGCCCTCCGCCATGAGCTCGGCCACGGTCTTGCCGGCGCGGGCCCCCTCCATGATGTCCTTGGTGATGTAGGCGACGCTCTCGGGATGGTTGAGCTTGAGGCCCGCCGCCTTGCGCTGCTCGGCGATGAAACCGGCCAGCCAGGCCTCCATCTTCTCGCGTTCCTTCTCGGTGAGGTTCATGGACACGTGCTCCCTTCTTGTGCCTGTCCTTGCTTCTTCTTATCCGGTCCTTCTTACAGCGGCCATATGCCCGTCAGCATGAGGAAGCCCGGTATCCATGCCGTGACAACTCCCTCGACGATGCCCAGGTAGCTGGGGAATTTGCCAAGGTCCTTGCCCAGGGTGCTGCCCAAAAAGCCCGTGAGCCACAGCAGGCCCCACAGCCACCAGATAATCCCGTAAAGGGGGCCGAACATCCCCACAAAGCCCGCCTTGCCCGCGTAGTTGATCCACGAGAGGATGCCGCAGGGAATCGAGTTGATGGCGACAAAGAGGCTGAAGATGCCATAGAGGCGCTGGTCGAGCTCGAAGATGGTGTTGATGGCGGAGTAGAGGTAGGTAAAGGCGAAAAGCAAGCCCGTCGCGCAGCCGTAGAACCACCAGGGGCCCTGGCCCGTGCAGGCGCCGTAGATAATCACGGCGAAATTGCACACCACGCCCAGACCGCCTGTGAAGATGTTCATGACAGCGCTGGATTTGTCCTCGATCCCGAGGACACCGTTCGCACCGTTGCTGATGAGCACGATGCCCACGTAAAGCAGAACCACTCCTAGCATGACTACCATCCCCTTCGCATGGGACTTGTCGGCGCTCGCATGCGCGTCGGAGTCTGGCTGGCGCGCTCGGCTCCCGCGCCGCGTTTTCACACAGCCTAGTCATCAGTGATTTCAGTGTTGCCGCGATGCCGACGCCGGTAACGCTGCCGCTCAAAACACGCAACAAAGCTTTAGCTTTGGAAACATTCGCCGTGAAGCCTCCCCGCGGCCTGACTTGCGGATTTACAGGCTGCCATACACATGCGACTTTTTACAGTGCCGGCTGAACGCCGCCTTTGAAGACCGAACACCGCCTTTGGAGCTTCACCGTCAAGACTTATCTAGCGAGGTGAGCCGGCTCGTCCTGGTCTCCCAGCCGAAAATCGGAGCAGCAAAGAGGCCCCGTCGCCTTGGCAATTAAACCACGCCTCACACTACTGGTCACTTTCTTGCATGTTTCATCGAAAAGCCCAAGTGATGCGAGATTTGGGAGCGTCTTTCCTGAAGTTTCTTCGCACGACTAGCCCATTTCTCGTTTTTCTACGACAAAGCAATCGATCGTGCGAGATTTCTTCTTCCCGGCGCCCATGCAGCCTCGCACTACCGTCGACATTCTGGAATAAAACACCGAAAGTGACCGATGGTGCGAGGTAACTCACATATCCCCTGTGCCCGCGCCCCCTTGATCTTCACTATGCGGAAATGTCGAGTTCGCACTACCGTCGGCATTCGGTCAATACGCACCGAAAACAACCGGTAGTGCGAGATGAGGTCTCGCGCGGCCTCTTGTTCAGGAAGTCAGATCAATTGCATGCGGCCCAATCGCGCAATCAGATCTCGCACAGACCGATGGTTCCTATGAGAAAAGACATTTTATTGGCAGTAGTGCGAGACCACATCACTGGGGTGGATCATGCAGCACGTACGGGCAATGCGAGCAGTCAGCACGGACAGGCAGCACAAACCGGCAGTGCGGGGAAGGCGGCACGACTGGCAACACAGGCTGGCAATGCGGAGAAAGCAGAGCAATCAGCTCGGGGCGATCGGCGCGGGGCGATCGGTGCAGGGTAGCATGGCGATATAAGGTCGCGAGACAGTCCGTCTTTTTTAAGGAGTTCGTCCGCCCAGCTCAGCGGCTCAGCGGTGCGCGCAACAATAGCCAGCGGAACCCCAAGGAGGAAAGCATGGACCCAGACCGGCTCGCCCGACTGCACCGCATCGCCGTCGCCTACCACGAAGAAGAGCTCGAGCTCCTGCGCAAGCTCGCCCGCATCCCCGCCCCGACGGGCCACGAGGAGCGGCGCGCCAAGTTCGTGGCCGACTGGCTCCGCGCCCAGGGCGCGCCCCGCGTCGAGGTCACGCCCGAGCACAACGTGCTCTGCCTGCTGGCCCCCGATTTGGAAAGCCCGGATAAGAAGAACCGCGCGGCAGGTGACGACACCGCAGATGCAGCCGACGCCGCCGCGCACCTCCCCGCACCGGACCTGGACGTCTTTGCCGCGCACCTGGACGTGGTCTTCGACGACACCGACGCCCTGCCCCTGCACGAGGACGAGCACCGCATCTACGCCCCCGGCGTCGGCGACGACACCGCCAACCTCGTCGGCCTGCTCATGGCCACCAAATACCTGATCCACCACCCCGCCGCGCTGCACGGCCGCCACGTCCTGATGGTGGCCAACGTCGGCGAGGAGGGCCTCGGCAACCTCCTGGGCACTAAAGCCCTCTTCCGGCACGCCGCCCCGCGCGTGCGCAGCTTCACGACCTTCGACCTCTACCTGCCGCAATGCATCTCGGTCGCGGTCGGCTCGCGCCGCTGGCGCATCCGGGTCCGCACGCAGGGCGGCCACTCCTACCAGAATTTCGGCCGTCCCAACGCGGTCGAGCGCCTCTGCGCGCTGATCGAGCACCTCTACCACGACCCGCTGCCTGCGGACCTGCCCGCTCGCGTCACCTACAACGTCGGCCACATCGAGGGCGGCACCACCGTCAACGCCATCGCCGCGACGGCCGAGGTCCTCTACGAGTGCCGTTCCACCTCGGAAGAAGCGCTCACGCTCATGGCCGCCCGCCTTGAGAAGACGATCGAGGCCCTCCGCGTCGAGGACGAGGAGGGCGACCAGGGCGTGGAGATCACCGTCGAGTCGATCGGCGTCCGCCCCGGCAATGCCTCGCACCAGCCGGCCGCGCAGACCATCCTGTCCCGCCTCGCCGCCCGCACGGTCGCCGATATCACCGGCGAGCAGCCCGACACCGCGCCGGCCTCGACCGATGCCAACGTCCCGCTCTCCCTGGGCATCCCCGCCGACTGCGTGGGTGCCGTCCGCGGCGCGCTCCTGCACACCCGCGACGAGTGGATCGACAAGGACAGCCTGGTAGACGGCCTGTCCGTGATTCTTTCACTGATGACCGAGGCGCGCCACGCCGAGGCGCAGACGCGCTAATCCAGCAGCTCGACGACCTTGGCAGTAAGGTCGGCCATCGGGACCTGCACCTGCTCGTGCGTGCCCATGTCGCGCACGGTGGCGACACCCGCGGCCACCTCGTCGGGGCCCAGCACCACGCAGAGGCGCGCGTTGTGCTTGTCGGCCTGCTTGAACTGGCTCTTGAGCGAACGGCCCTGGTAGTCGGCCTCGGTGCGGATGCCGGCGGAGCGCAGCGCCAGCGTCGCCTGGAAGGCGGCCTCACGCAGCTCGGGCAGGGTGTTGGCCACGTACACGCAGCTCGGCTCGTCGCCGGCCAGGTCCACGCCCGCGTCCTCGAGCGCCAGCATGATGCGCTCGAAGCCCACGGCAAAGCCGATGCCCGGCGTGTGCTTGCCGCCCTCGAGCTCGGCCAGGCCGTCGTAGCGACCGCCGCCGCCGATGGCGCCGATGCCCGCGTTGGCGGTGTACTCCACCTCAAACACGGTACGCATGTAGTAGTCCAGGCCGCGCACCAGCGTCGGGTCCTCGATGTAAGAAATACCGGCCTCGTCCAGGTACTTCTTCACCTGGGCGTAGTGGGCCTGGCAGTCGTCGCAGAGGTTGTCGGTCACGAGCGGCGCGTCCTGCATGATCTCGCGGTCGCGGTCGACCTTGCAGTCAAAGGCGCGCAGCGGGTTGAGGTCGGCGCGCTCGCGGCAGTCCTCGCACATCTCGTCGGCGTGGTCCAGGATGAACTGGCGGACCTTCTCGCGGTAGGCGGGGCGGCACGCGGCGTCGCCCATCGAGTTGATGCGCAGGGTCAGGCTCTCCTGGGGCAGGCCCAGGCGCTTGTAGAACTCCATCAGCATGATAATCGTCTCGGCATCGGCCGCGGGGTCCTCGGCGCCCAGCCACTCGACGCCCACCTGGTGGAACTGACGCAGGCGGCCACGCTGCGGGCGCTCACCGCGGAACATAGCCTCGCCGTACCAGACCTTGGCGGGAGCCGCGCCCTGCGGCACAAAGTTGTGCTCGACGGCCGCGCGCACGACGCCCGCCGTGCCCTCAGGCCTCATCGCCATGCGCTGCTTGGCCTTGAGCCCGTCCTCGCTGCCGCGGGCAAACACGTCCTCCAGCAGCGCACCGCTGAAGACGCGGAACATCTCCTTGCGCACCACGTCGGTCGACTCGCCGATGCCGTGGGTAAAGGTCGCGACCTGCTCGATCGCCGGTGTCTCGATCGCGTTGAACCCGTACGCGCCAAAAAGCTCGCGCGCGATGTCGCACATCCGCTGCCAGCTGCGCATATAGCCGCCGTAGAGGTCCTCGGTACCCTGAATCCGCTGTGCCACACTAGCCCCTCTCGTCTGCCCGCGCGCCGCCGTCGGCCGCGGGTCGGATAGCTTGCTCCCTCGGCACCGTCGGCGGGTGGTCCGCGCGGGTGCCGGCATTTCGTCCGCAGGTCAGTATAGAAGAAAAACGCGGCAGGCCGATAGACCTGCCGCGCCTCTTCACGCGTTTGTCTTCACTCGGGCATCCGCGGACGCCGCATACGCCGACATCCCCGGGCCGAGCTCGATCCGAGCCGACCTGGGACAAGACGGACGCGCTACTCCACGTCGATCTTGTGGACCCAGTTGAACTTGTCCTCGATCTCGCCAGACTGGATGCCGGTCAGGGTCTCGCGGAGCTTCTTCATGACGGGGCCGACGTTCTCCATGCCGGAGGCAAAGACGGTCTGGTGCTCGTGGTCGTCGACCTCGCCCACCGGGGAGATGACGGCGGCGGTGCCGCACATGCCGCACTCGACGAACTCGCCGTCGAGGATCTCCTGGTATTTGACGGGGCGCTGCTCGACGGTCATGCCCAGGTAGTGCTGCGCGACGTCCACCAGCGAGCGACGGGTGATGGAGGGCAGGATGGAGTCGGTGAAGGACTGCGGGACGACGAGCGTGCCGTCCTTCTTCACAAAGAGGATGTTGGCGCCGCCGGACTCCTCGACGTAGGTGCGGGTCATGGGGTCGAGGAACATGTTGTCGGCGTACCCCTTGGCGTGGGCCTCGACGGAGGGCTTGAGGCTCATGGCGTAGTTGAGGCCGGCCTTGATGTTGCCGGTGCCGTGGGGCGCGGCGCGGTCGTAGTCGGAGACCTGCAGCTTGACGGGCTTGACGCCGCCCTTGTAGTACGGGCCGACGGGGGTCACGAGGATGCGGAACTGGTACTCGTCGGCAGGCTTGACGCCGATGACGTCGCCGGTCGCGAACATGAAGGGACGGATGTAGAGCGTGGCGCCGGAGCCAAAGGGCGGCACCCAGGCGGCGTTGGCGGCCACGACGTCCTCGACGGCCTTGACGAAGCGCTCCTTGGGGAAGGGCGGCATCTCGATGCGCTCGGCGGAGTCGTACATGCGCTGGGCGTTCATGTCGGGACGGAAGCAGACGATGTCGCCCGACTTGGTGGTGTAGGCCTTGAGGCCCTCGAAGACCTCCTGGCAGTAGTGAAGCAGACCGGCGCACTCGGAGAGGGTGACGGAGTGGCTGGGGGTCAGCTGGCCGCCGTCCCACTTGCCGTCCTTGTAATTGCTGACGTAGCTATAGTCGGTGTGCTGGTAGGCGAAACCGAGGCTACCCCAGTCGATGTTCTTCTTCTCAACGGTCATTCTGTACTCCTTACGTTCTTCCGATTCACGGATAGTTTCGAGTGTAGCGAGCGCGCGCAGGGCAGAGGCAAAGCGTCGTTTTCTTGAAACACACGCCACGCCAACGTCACATACGCGTCACATGCGGGGCGGCCCTCCCCCGCACTACTCCGCCTCGCGCGCCACGTCAGCGAACCCTGCTTGCAATATCCACTCAGTGGGTACAATGCCGTAGTTCATCGCACACGGAGACACCCATGCACAACAAGTACATCGTCTTTGCCCTGGTCATGGCCCTCATCGTCAACGTTACGGTCGTGCATGCCCTCGGCACGTCCACCTTTGACGGCACCAACCTCGGTGCGACCCTCGTCATCTTGGTCGTGCTCAACGTCGGCATGTACTTCTTCTTCCGACGCCTCCGCGAAGGCTTTGGCTTGAAAGACAAGTGACTGGTGTGATCGGCCGGCGACCTCGGCATTTAGCCAGACGCATCTGACCGGACAGCCCGGGCGCGTGACACTCCCACCGTCACCCGTCACAAACGAATCCCCCGTTGTATCTGCATCACGCACGCAGACACAACGAGGGATCGAAATCTTTCTGGGGCTTGGCGCTACCTCTACAATTGGGTGCCGCCAGCCGCGCTACTCCTACTTGTCGCCCGAAGCGGTCTCCTCGGGTTTGGCGGGACCGCCCTTCTTGCGGGCGATCACGAGCGCCACGACGACGATGGCCGCGATCACAAAGCCCATGATGGTCGTGGAGTTGGTGCTGGTACCGGCCTCGACGGCAGCGGACCCGGCAGCGGAGCCATCGACGGCAGCGGAGCCCTCGTCAGACCCCTCGTCGGCGACGACCGGCTCGGTGCTGTCGATCTCGTCCACGGTCTCGCCGGCCTTGACCTGCTCGGCGTACTCCAGCGGCTCGGCAAGCGTGCCGTCGTCGGCCAGGTCGCTCGCGGCGAAGGGCTCGGCCTGGTCGCCGGCCAGGTACTCGCGCAGCTCGGCGCGGAGGGCAAAGCACTTGTTGTAGACGTCGCGCGAGATGTCGGCGAAGGCGAGGTTGGCGAGCTCGGTGCGCGCGTCGCCGGCGGGCGTCGACTGCATCAGGGCGTCGACCTCCTCCTGCTGCGCGTTGACCTCGGTCTGCAGCGCCTTGAGGTAGGCCGCCACGCCGTCGGCCGTCTTCTCGCGGTTGTTGAAGGCCAGCGTGTTGAGGTCCATCAGCACGTAGTCCAGGTTGTTGCCGCCGTCGGCCATCGCAGCCTCGGGGTCGTCGTACATCTCGCCGGAGAGCTCCTCGTCGATCGGGCTCACGCCCTCGCCGGTGTGGGTCTGGTCGATGCCGTCGTAGGTGCTGTACACGTCCACGGGCACCTCGGTCAGCAGCGCGGAGTACACGGGCACGTACACGCTGAACTCGGTACGGCTCAGCGCCTCCCACTGGATGGTCGCGATGTCGGCGTCCATGCCGTGGCGGGCCTGGAAGAGGTGCGACTCCACACCGCGGTTGTTGCCGATGGAGTAGATGCCGTTCTCGGGGTCGAGGGCGCGGTCGTCCGTATTCGCGTCGTACCGGGTGCCCTCGCCGCGGGCGGCGAGCAGGCGCTGCATGTCGTAGAGCGACCAGTCGTCACGGCCGGGGGCAAAGAAGAGCTGGCGCCCCTCCTCGCTGATAGAGGTCACGCGGTTGTGCTCGTCGAGCTCGTAATCCGGCTCGGTCAGGTCGGCGTCGAGGTAGTGGCGGCCCTGCGCGTAGCGGGTGTACTGGTGCATGCCGGAGCCGGCCTCGCTGTCGTCGCCCGGCTCGCCGTAGGAGGCGGCGACGTTCATGTGGCCGTCGTCGAACTCGACGTAGGTGCCGGCGTCCTTGGCCACCTTGACCATGTCGGCGGAGTGCAGGCACACGCTGTCGTCGTCGATGTCCACGTCAAAGGCCAGGTTGCCCATGTTGGGGTTGACGGACGCGACGTCGTCGGCCAGCTTGACGGCGCACCACTGGTGGCCGGACAGCTGCATAAAGACCCACGTCTCGTTGTTGTCGCCGATCAGGATCTGGTTGTGCTCTGCGGTGCCGACCTCGTCCATGATCTGGCCGAGCAGCTCCACGCCCTCGCGCGCCGTGGCGGACTCGCCCAGCACGACGTCGGCCAGGTTGTACTCGCCCAGGCCTGCCGTGGTCTCGGGGTCCACGCCCATCACGTCGGCGTTGGCGTCGGTCGTCAGTGTGGCGGAGCAGGTCACGCCCTTCTCGTTGACACCCGCCTCGGAGTACGGCGGGAAGCCCGCACCCCAGTCCGCCTCGGTGTCGCGGACGTAGGTGTAGCGGTAGGTGTGGTCGGCGTGGCGCGTGAAGTCGCTCTCGGCCGAGATGTAGTCCTTGCCGTCGGTGGCCTCCTGCACGCCGAAGACCTTCACGTGACGCGCGGCGTAGTCCTCCTCGCGTCCGTAGATGGTGTCGCCGTTGGCGGTGAGCGCCGAGCCCATGTACACCTGCGTGCACGCGAGCGCCACGCCCGGCGTCGAGAGCACCATCGCGGCGGTCGTCGCGACGGCGGCTACGGTGCGCCCCGCCTTACGCCAAGCCAGCTTGTACTGCTTGCGCATAAACCCTCCCCTAGTACGTTTGTGGGACTTCGTCCCACGTGGACAAGAATTACTAGCATGCGTAAGTTTATCCTGCGGATTTAAGACACTCAAAGGCGCCTTCTGTCCGCTTCTGCGAACGGTAGAAAAATTCCCGCGTGTGCATATTTATGTCTTTTTATAACAAAAACTATTTGTACCCGCCACAAATTTGCCCGATACCCGCGGGTCGGGTATCGGGCGTGTTTTCGCTCAAGGATGGTGCGAGCCAGCCGCTGCCGGTAAGAGGGCAGCCGACGCTCGACCGTCACGGACAGATCCGTCACTGCAGCCGCTTCACGGGACTGCCGCAGACGGCGCAGAACTTGTTGCCCGGCTTCAGCGGGGATCCGCAGTTCCAGCAGAAGCGCGGGGTCGCCGCCGGCGCGGGTTCCAGCACCTCGGTGGGTGACGCCGGCGCTACTGTCGTGGGCTCCAGAGTCTCGGCTGCAGGCTCAGGCACCGCGGGCTCGGCCAGGGCCGGCACGGGCTCATTCTCCGCATCAGACACCGGCTCGGCCGCTTCATCCAGCAACGGTTCGGCCTGCTCATCCATCGCGGGCTCGACCGTGGCGGACTCCGTCGGCTCAGCCGGCACCGGTTCCGTCGGCTCTGCTACCGGCTCGCTATCAACCGTGGGTTCGACCGGCTCCGCCGCCGGCACGTCAACTGTGGGTTCAACCGGCTCAGCCATCGGCACGTCCGCCGCAGGTTCGGGCACCGCATCCGTCACGGGCTCCGCGTCCGCCGCAGGTTCGGGCACCGCATCCGTCACGGGCTCCGCGTCCGCCGCAGGCTCCGCGTCCGCCGCAGGCGCCGCCTGCGCCGCAGCCATCGCGTCGCGCCTCATGGGCGCCGCGGGATAGCCAAAGCGCTCGCGCAGCTCGTCGAAGGTCACCGTACCCTCCAGGTCGGCGACCGCGATCGAGCCGTCCAGCACCCTGAAGAGGAAGTCGGCGATGTTCTCCACGGTGAGCTCGGACGAGCGGGTGCCGTCGGCCTTGGGCAGGGTGTAGACCTTCTGCAGCTGCGTGCCCAGGGCGCCGGCCTTGAGCAGGAAGTGGTTCTCGAGCCTCTCGGGGTCCGCGAGGTCGGCGACGAGCACGCGCGTCGCCACGGAGTAGCTGTTCACGAGGATGTTGGCACCGTCCTCGTCGACCAGCACCGTGCGCTGGGTGTCTTCCTTGAGGTTCATCTGGATCTTGCCGCTGCCCTCCTTCTCGGGGTCACCCTTGTAGAGCGAGCCCAGGTCGGCGAGCGAGAGCGAGTAGAGCTCGGTGCCCGGCAGGGCGATCATGGGCTCCACGGAGAAAGCCGTCGGGTAGAGCAGGTAGTTGATCCCGGCGAGGTCGGCCTCCGGCGCATGGAAGGTGCCCACCATCACGTTGCCCATCGACAGCTTCTTGGACGCAAAGACGCCGCCGAGCACCACGCAGTTCTCCAGCTCCACCTCGGTGCCGTAGATGCTGCCGCCCACATAGCAGTTCTTGAGGCGCACCGTCTGCGCGTTGATGTCGGCCCCGAAGAGCACGCGGCCGCTGGTCACAAACGCCGAGACGACGCCCGCGCCCGCGACTGCCTTGCGGAAGACGACCGTACCCGCCGCGGCGCCCTTGATGTGGAGCTCGTTGCTCGTGTAGACCGCGCTCTTAAACTCGGCGGGCCCGTCGTCCACCTCGAGCTGATGGGCGTAGACGCCTCCCTCGACCACCACGTTGCCCTGGACGGTCACGTTGCGCGCCAGCTCGACCTGCTTCTCTGGGAGAATGCCGGACCTGACGACGTTGTCCTTGAGCACGATGAGGTTGTTGCCCGCGCCGATGCGGACCTCTGTCATGTCGTTCATCTCTTGCTATCCCCTCCGGACGCGGCGTCCCGGTATGCGACGCCTATCTCGTAGTCGTGCAGGTCAGCGGGTTGCTCTGGTGGTAGAGCCTGAGCATCTCGTCGTGTACGCGCTGCCGGCGCATGGCGGAGTCCGCCGTACCGTCCGCGGGACCGCCCGCAGCCGTCGCCTGCTCCATCAACGCCATGAAGCAGTTGTCCACCTGCGCCCTGTCCTGGCCGCCGAGGGGGCGCCAGGCACCCTGCGGCGCATGCGCCAGGTAGCCGGCGACCGTCCCGCCCACGTTCGCGTCGTTGCCGCCCTCGGCCTGGTAGAGCCGCCATTCCGGCGAGGAAGGGTCGTCTTCGTCGACGGAGGCGTACAGGACGGGCAGGTATTTCTGCGCGGCGGGGGCGGCCGGGGCCAGGGCGCCGCGCACCGCATCCCGGTACGCCACCGTGGCCTCGCTCATCTGGCCGAGGCTCTGCACGGTGCCGCAGGCCTTGCGCTTCGCCGTGGCGCAGGCCAGCTTGAGCTCGCCCACGTGCGTCGCGGACATCAGGGCGTAGGAACCGCAGGCCTCCTTGAGGTAGGGCTCGCTCAGGAGCTCCTGGCGGCGCTTGATGCCGAGGGCAAAGGCCTGCTTGTTGAGGTCGTGGATCCGGCGCCGCAGCTCGTCGTCCAGCGTGTTGAAGATACGCATGTAGCGGGCCTTGATCGCCTGGTAGTCCGTCTCCATCTGCCGGTGGACGTTCTCGACCGACTCGGCCTCGTTGAGCAGGAGGGCCATGGTGGACTTCAGGGTGCTGGCGCTCTCCGTCATCTTCGCGGACAGCTCGTTGCCCACCAAGCCGAAGAAACCGCGGATGGCGGAGTCGGAGACCCGTCTGCCCGTCTCGCGTATGGCGTGCACCTGCGCGGCCTCGGCCGCCGTCAGGGCTCCCGCCACGCCGGCGAGGGCGTCGTTGGTGCGGTCGACGTTGCGGTCATAGTTGTCGGTGTCCACGTAGATGTTGACATCCACCGGCATGCTGCCGGAGATGCGCACGTCCATGGTGCCGCCGTGCTCGCTGGCGGGATACGAGACCTCCCTGTGGAACACATAGGGGATCTCGACGTGCTTCGACCTGGAGTAGCTCATCGGGTACCACCCCGCCCGGCCGTCTGCCCGCCGCCCGCCTGCATACCGGCCGCGGACCTGTCGAAGAGGCCCAGCATGAGGTCGCGCTCGCGCGGGGACACGCCCGCCTTCGCCATGTCGCGGACGAAGGCCTCACGGATCATCCCCATGTCGCCCGCGCCGCTGGACGCCATCTGGGGCACCAGGGGCTCGATCGACGTGCGTGCGGAGGTCTTCACCTCGGTCGGGGCCTTGACGGGCAGGTTGATCGTCGTGACGTAGCCGCTGGACGCCGCCAGGCTCTCCGCCTGCGTGTACACGACCGGCAGGAGCACCTGCGCGGGCCGGTTGGAGGGACGGTCCCTCACGACCTGCCCCGTGGCGCGCGTGTAGGACACGATGTGCTCCAGCCCGTCGCCCAGGCTGTTCAGCGACTGCTCGGCGCGCACCTTCATGTGCGCGTTCGCCGCCTTCAGGGCCGACACCTGGATGTCGCGGCTGTAGCAGAGGGCCGCCGGCACATCCTTGCACTGCCGTTTCATCAGCAAAGAAGAACGTGCCTCGGCCAGGGCCATCGCGCTCCTGTCCAGGGTCCGCACGCGCGACTGGAGCGCCTTGTCCAGGCCGTCGAAGAGCTTGACATAGCGCGCCTTGATGCGGTGGAAGTCCTGGTCCATCTGCTCGCGCGTGTGGTCGATGGCCTCCGCCGTCTCCACCATGGAGCCGATGCGGCTGTTCATGCTGCTGGTGAACTGCGAGACCTTCTGGCTCAGGTTGGACCGGACCATCATGTAGAAGCCGTTGTCGAGGTTGCGGCAGATGGTGTCGGCGGTCTCCTTCTCGGTCGCGACCACCGCCACCTGCATGGCGGTGACGGCCGCGCCGACGGCACCGACGTTTTTCGCCACGCCGCCGACCTTCTGCGCCATGGGCTCCGTGTCGAGGACGAAGTTGATGTCATTCATTGCCGGCTACCTCCCCCGCAGCCCCGCCGGGCTCGTCGGTGAGGGCCGACACCTCGCTGTTGGCGATCTCGGTCAGGTTGAGGGTGAAGTCCTCGTCGAGCTGGTCGCTGACGTGCGGCGTCGGGGGCACCTCGCCGTTGTGCGCCAGGTAGGGGCTCACCGCCACCAGGTCGCGCCGGCGCGGGTCGAGGCTCTGGACGTCCGCCGACGCGCGCGCGACGTCGCGCGCCTGGGAGTCGCGCAGCGACGCCTCGTAGTACTCCACGTGGCTGAACCTCTTGGCGCTCTCGTCGATGTCCTCGCGGATGCGGTCCATGAACTCGGTGAACTCCTCCTGCTTGCTGCGGCACTGGTTGGCCTGGACCTGGAAGCCCGCGATGATCTCGTCCTGGTTGTCCGCCTCGGCGACCTCGGAGTCCTCCAGCTTGCCGCTGGTCTTCATGGTGCGCAGCGTGGCGGCCTGCTGCTGGTAGTTGGTGTAGCTCTCGCTGTACTGGGCGTACGTCTCGTTCATCTTCTGCATGAGCTCGTTCGCCTCGGTGCGGTTGCGGCCGAAGAAGTCGTCCGTGTCGCGGTGCCACTGGTTGAGGTAGTCCGTCTTTTGGTCCTGGATCTCGTTGTAGATGCCGCGACGCTCCGCCGCGTTCTCCTGCATCAGGTTCTCGATCACCGGCATCAGGACCTCGGCGTCCACCTGGTGCATGCCAAAGGGCATGCGGGTGCGCGAGCCGTTGTCGGCGACCCACACGTCGGACACCAGGTCGTAGCGGACGCGCGAGCTCTCGCGCAGGGTAAAGGGCTGGTAGTCGTCGACCTCGTCGCTGTAGTCGAAGGTGGCGGTGCGGATCCTCTCGATCTCGTCGGCCTCCAGCGTCGGCGAGTACTGGTCGTACGAGGCCTTGAGCACGCCGGCGAAGGTCTGCGAGGCATACGTCACGAGCTTGCTCACGCTCTCGGTCTTGGACCGCGAGAGCATGTCCACGCTCTGCGCAAGCTCCTGCATGACCTGCGCGAAGAAGTCCACGTTGCCGCTGCCGTCCGCGGCCGCCTGCCGGCTCAGCTCGCCCAGTCGGGAAAAGTCCTCCGTGCGCCGGCGGACGGGCTCGCTGTCAAAGACGGGCACCACGGGCAGGTTGCCGGGGGTGTCGGTGGAGTACTCGTCCAGGAAGCGGTCGCGGTCGCTATCGGGCATGACCACGGGCAGGCTCACGGACACCTCCCTGTTGTCGTCGATGAGGTAGCCCACGTTGCGGACCTGCCGGTCCATGGAGCCCATATAGTCGTGCAGGGTGACGTCCTGCATCGACGTCGAGTAGTCGGACGTGTCGATGCGCTCGGCCTCGTCGTTGGACTCCACGAGGGGCATCTGGTCCATGGACTCGGCCAGGCCGCCGATCGCCTCGCGCAGCTCGCCCGGCTGGTTGAGCACCGTGAGCGAGAAATTGGTCTCCGGCTGGGTACCGGTGTAGTCGACCACCATGCTCTTGTCGCCCGTGGGGACGCGCTCCGCCACCGGCACGTAGGCGACACCGATCTTCTTGACCCGGTAGTCGCGCCGGATGTTGTTCTTCTGCGCCACGAGCGCGGCGATCCTGTTGTTGCACTCCTGCACGCCCTGCTGGGCGGCGGCCTGCTCCTTCTGCGCCTGCGTGCGCGCGTAGAAGAAGTACCCGCCCGCACCGAGGCCCACCACGATCAGAACTGGCGCCACCAGCAGCAGCACCACTCCGACCGCGACCGACACGATCGCCGCGATGAGCATCGTCTGCATCTTCTTCTCGGCCTCGGCAGCCTTCTGGGCGTTTTGGTTGAGGGACTGCTGCATGTAATTGATCTGGTCCTGGACGGCGTCCTCCTCCGAGATGATCTTCTCGGCGGCGCGGCGGTAGTAGTCAAAGAGGACCTTTGCCTCGTCCTCGTAGATATTCGCCGAATCCGGAAACACCTTGCCTGTCATGGCTTTCCCTTCTGACGCTCTAGCCGGTCGCCCAGCCTCTGGATGATGGCCCTAGTTGATGAGAGACTTACGCTGCCGTATGAGGAGCAGCAGGTCATCGGCCCGGTATGAGAGCTCGTCGGGTCCCACGCCGCCGCTGCGGGCCGCCTGGACGAGGCCGGAGAGCTCCCCCAGCTGCCTGTAGATCTGGTCCTCGAGGGCGTAGGCCTGGTCGTTTGTCACGGGGCTCAGGTAGCGGAGCTCGTCGCCGATCCGCGCGGCCTTGCCTGCGGCGTCGGCGTAGGCGCCGCCCAGCGCCGACGCGTCGATCGCGACGGACGATGCCAGGGACCTGATGTTGTCGATGTTGCGCATCAGGTAACCCTCGTTGGCCTCGACCGCATCGGCGTGACCGTGCACGGTCGTCGAGGCGTATATCACGCCCACCATCACAAACGCGCCGACGAGCTGCAGGATGACCAGCAGGCGGGTGGCGAGGTAGAGGTAGGTGCAGGCGAGCATCACCATCACGACGGTAAAGGCGGCGTAGATGCCGATGCCCCAGTACAGCACGCCCAGCGACACGATCCTGCCCGTAGTGGCCTGGCTCAGCCTCGGCTGCAGCAGCGGCGGGAGGAAGACCAGCAGGTACAGCAGGACGATGTCCAGCGCGACAAAGGCGCGGTTGTCGATACTACCCGACACCCAGGGCAGCATCCAGTGGAGGGCGAGGAAGACGATCAACAGGCCAAAGACGAAAATCAATACCTTGGCCACCTGTGAGCTGCCATTCGAGTTCATCCGAGACCCCTTCCCTAGGCGACCCTAGCCCAGACGCTGGCCGCAGTGCGGGCAAAACTTGGTGCCGGGTTTATACGGCGCGCCGCAGCGGGGGCAGGCGTCCTGCAGGTCCGCGGCGGTCGGTGCGCCGGACAGGGTTGCACCGCACGAGACGCACCGGCGCGCGCCCTCGTCGTTGTCGGCGCCGCAGACGGGGCAGGGGTTGTACCGGTGCCCGCAGTTGGGACAAAAGCTCATGTCAGCGGAGAACTTGCGGCCGCAGTGCGCGCAAAAGACCTCCTTGCGCGCGTGGATGGGGCCAGCCGCAGGTCCACCGACGCCGGGCGCCATGCCACCCTGCTGGGGGTAGCCGCCCTGCTGATAGCCGCCCTGCTGCGGGTAGCTGCCTTGTTGGGGGTAGCCGCCCTGGCCCGGTGCCGTATTGAACCCCGTCTGGGACGGCTGCTGCATCATGCCCTGGGCGAATCCTCCCCCGCCGGACCCAAAGGCGCCGCCCAGCATGGCCATGCCCAATAGCCCCATGCTGCCGCCTTTGCCCACGGCGTTGTTGGCCATGCCAAAGGTCTGCTTCTGCTGCCAGGTGTAGCCGGCGATGTTTTGCGCGCTGCGGTCGGAAATCGCCTCGGAGATCTTGCGGCCCTCGGCGGTGGACATGTCGATATCGACGGAGGTGATGTAAAAGCCCGTGAGCCGCAGGCCGTAGTCCTCCCAAAACTCCGCCATGGGCTGGCTGAGGAAGGTGCCCAGCTCGTCGAGGTGCGCCGCGATCTCGGTGATGCTCACGCGGTTGGCCGTCATGTAGGAGACGATCACGCTGTTGGTCTTTGCGATCAGCGGGCCCATGAAGTGGTCGGTGAGCTGGGCGGCGTTGAACTCCGTGAGCGTCCCCACGAGCTTCACGAGGAACTTCTCGGCGTCCTGCACCTGCAGGCCGTAGCGGCCCATGGCCACGATGGGCACCATCGCGCCGTACACGGGGTCCATGATGCGCATGGACGTGGTGCGCCAGTCGATGGTGAGCGGCATGGCCTTGTTGACGAACCAGACCTCGGCGAGGAAGGGATTCTTGCCGCCGAAGGGGATGCCAAAGAGGTTGCGGAGCAGTGGCAGGTTCTCGGTGCTCAGGATGTGCTTGCCTGGGCCGAACTTGCCGATGATTCGCCCCTTGGAGAAGAACACGGCCTCCTGGGACTCACGCACCAGCAGTTGCGTGCTGGTGCTCAGGTTCTCGTGGGGGTACTTCCACGCATAGATGTCGTTGGTGCGCGGCGACCACTCCACTACGTCAATGAAAGCCATGTGCGCTCCTCAGCTCGACCGATCGATGGCTACGGGGTGTCGAAATCTACTCACGACCTCCACAATGTAGCTCAAAGACGCACACATTTCGCCCAAGCATCGACGAGTGTCATCTATCCGAAAGACAGGGCGGCATTCGTCCCAGCGGCCCTACTTCTCCGGGAGGATCTCGATGCGCTGGCCGTCGGGGTCCGTGATGAAGTAGAGCCCCATCTTGGGATTTTCCTTCTGGATGCAGCCCATGCGCTCGTGCAGCGCGTGCGCCGCCTCGATGTCGTCCACGCAGAAGGCGATGTGGGTGTCCATGCCGCCGTTGTCGTAGGGCTCGGTGCGGCCGCGGTTCCAGGTGAGCTCCAGCTCGAAGGGCGTCTCGTCGTTGACCATGAAGGTGTTGCTCCACGAGCCGTCCTCCGGACCCGACTCGCGCACCACGCGGAAGCCAAGTGCCTCCTCGTAGAACTTGATCGTCTTCTCCTTGTCCAGCACATGCGTGCAACGGTGCACAAACTTCGCCTTCATGCGGTCTCCTCTCTGAATGAAAAGGTTAAATTACAAACGCGCTTGAAAATCACCGCTCGCATACAGGACCCGCATTATCGTCACCTTGCCTGTCTTGTCATCGGCTTGGTAAAGGACTGTGTATTTCCCCATGGTCATATGGCGCAGGCCCCTGCTCTTCCAAGGTTCGACTGACACAACCTCGTGGCGGTTTGGCAATGTCGCAAGACTCGTTACTGCTTTCTCGAAGTCATCGAGAAATCGTGCGGCGGGTTTAGGAGCACCGAGAGAGTAGGCAATATATGCGGCGACTTCGCGGACATCAACAAGAGCCTCGTCAGCAATTACCACCTCGTAGGATCTCATAGGGAAAGGTCCCCGCGAATCTGGGACATCGCATCGGAAATCGGTGTCACACGGCCCTCCTGGACATCGCGCCATCCACGCTCGAGAGCATCATTTAGCTCCTCATCAGATGCCATGGTCATATCACGAGGGGCCTGAGCGGGATATGCGACATCAAACGGCAGCCCGCCATGCAGGATAATTTGCCGATAGAACATACCGATTGCGCTCGAGGCGGAGACTCCAAGACCGGAGAGGATTGCCTCCGCACGTCCTTTCACATCCGGCTCAACTCGTGCATATACGACATCAGATTTCATTTCGCACCTCCCTTGCTTGATACCGTAGTAATTGTATTGCTTTATGCTATCGATATGCAAGTCATTAGCCCACCACAGTATCCCACTCGTCCGCGATTCGCGCGATCAGCCCTTCGTCCGCCGGCAGCCAGTCGACACTGTCCAGCTCCGCACGGCTCAACCAGCGCGCCGCCTCGTGCTCTAGCAGGTGCGGGCTCTGGTGTGCGGGCAGCGTGCAGACGAAGCAGTCCATGCTCAGGTGGAAGTCCGGGTAGTCGTACTCCACGGTGTGGTAGTAGTCGACCCGGTCCAGTTCGCAGCCCAGCTCCTCGCGGATCTCGCGCCGGCACGCGTCCGCCGCGCTCTCCCCCGGCTCGACCTTGCCGCCCGGGAACTCCCAGCCGTCCTTCATCGCCCCGTATCCGCGCTGGCACGCGAGCAGCCGCCCGCCGTGCACGATGATCGCCCCTGCCACATGGATTGTCTTCACGCCGACCTCCTGTTTCGCCTCACGCAAGAAGCCTACCCCATCGGGCGGGTACCGTTTGGGATGCATGCAGTGCCCTTGGTGTGTAGTGCTCAATATCGCGTGGCCATCGTTGCCTCGATTGAGTCAAAACAGCTGAAAACTGCGCTGCGCTCACGACAGCTTTCGCCCATCTGCCACACAGGCTCATCCCGGGGCGGGCTCCGAGACCCTGACTTGACATTTCGACCTTTTTGTTGCAATCCGCCTTTTCGACTCGCCACAAAAGCCCAGCTAGACGTCTCGTTGATGTGGTGTCGACAAAACCCGGGTTTTTACCGCACCTACCCCATTTATAAAAGTGCAGGTAGGGGCATCGCAGGCGCGGACGACACGACGCAAATCAATCGAAAAACAGAGGATTTGCAACAAAAGGGTCGTATTGTCAAGTCAGGGGTATGAGACGGCAACGCCAAACGCAAGCGAACCGAAAAAACGGAGCTGTAAACCCGACGGCTCATCCAGCTATTCAATTCGCGTGCTTACCCATTTCAAGAGCGTCGGTCAGACGTCGCCACAACACCGGCTGTCGATTGCACAATCGGTGGCCGGTGCACACCACTAAAGCTGCCGTATGATCCCAGGGAATAAACGCGGTGAGTCTATACAAGGGGGCTGGCATGGCAGAAGCAGCACGTAGATTGCCCGATCTCAGCCGCGTCGGCAACAAGACCTACAGTCTCGAGATCGTCCCGCCGGCGGGTATGGACCCTGCCACCAGGGACGATCTCGTGTCAGGCGTCTCCACCGGTTTCATCAACCGCCAGAACCTGTCCAGCGAGAGCTTCCGCCCCTCGATCGTCTACAACAACACGCAGGCAGGCACCAGCGTCCTCGAGACTCTGATAGAGAAGTTCGAGCAGCTGCAGCAGGGCGACTCCTTCGATATGGCGATCGCGTTCATCAATCAAGGCGGTCTCGACCAGCTCCTGCTCACCTTCGACCTCCTCAAGGCCCGCGGCGTCCGCGGCCGCCTCATCACGGGCACCTATCTGACCTTCACCGACCCCCAAGCCCTGAGGACCCTGCAGCTCTACCCAAACATAGACGTCCGCATCTACAACGACACCACCTACAAGCAGGGCGGACTTCATGCAAAGGGTTATGCCTTCCACCATGGCGAGACCGTCGACCTGATCGTCGGCAGCTCCAACATCACCGAGCGCGCGCTGCAGGCCAACATGGAGTGGAACCTCTCTGTCAGCTCGGCGGCGGACGGCGACATCGTCGACTCCTTCCACAGCGTCTACGAGCAGGTCTGGAATGCGCCCTGTTGCGGTCCGCTCTCGACCGAGTTCATAGCGCAGTACGAGGTCGCCTACAAGGCAAACCAGGCAAAGAAGGTCGTGGCAGCCACAGACGGACCCGCCGCGCATGGCGTCATCACGCCGAACGATATGCAGCGGCCCGCGCTCCGAAACCTCGCGGAGGAGCGGGCAAACGGCGAGCCGCGCGCCCTGGTCATCTCGGCCACCGGCACGGGCAAGACGTACCTTGCCGCGTTCGACGTCAAACAGTGCACGCCCAAGCCCCGGCGCGTGCTTTTCATCGTTCACCGCGAGCGCATCGCCAAGGCCGCCCTCAAGAGCTTCGAGCGCGTCCTCGGCGACACCTATTCCAGCTACGGGCTCTACGGCGACGGCAACGCGGATGTCGACGCCGACTGCCTCTTCTGTACCATACAGACCCTCTCAAAGCAGAACAACCTGCTGCAGTTCAGCCCGCGGGAGTTCGACTACATCATCGTGGACGAGGTTCATCGCGTGGGAGGCAGCACCTACCAGCGGGTCCTCGACTACTTCGAGCCCAAGTTCCTGCTGGGCATGAGCGCGACCCCCGAGCGCAACGACAGGTTCGACGTCTTCGAATTCTTCAACTACCAGGTCGCCTACGAGATCCGCCTGCAGCAGGCGCTCGAGAACCACCTTGTGTCGCCGTTCCACTACTTCGGCATCACGGACGAGGCTTTTGCGCCCAAGCTTGAGGGTGGCGAGCCCGACTATGCAGCAGAGGCGAAGGCAATCATCGAGCAGTCACGCAAGTTCGGCTACTCGGGTCCCCGCCTCAAATGCCTCATCTTTTGCTCGCGCAATGTGGAATCCGAGCACGTAGCCGAGGAGATGGGCCGTCTCGGCGCCCGCGTGGTCTCCCTTGCCGGTGCGTCGACCGACGACGAGCGCGAGGATGCGATGGAGCGCCTCGAGGGACCCGAGGGACCCCGTGCGCTCGACTACATCATCACGGTCGACATCTTCAACGAGGGCGTCGACATCCCCACGGTCAACCAGGTCGTCATGGTCCGCCCGACCGACTCGGCGATCGTCTTTGTCCAGCAGCTCGGCCGCGGCCTGCGCGTCAACCCCGAGAAGGATTACGTCTGCGTCATCGACTTCATCGGCAACTATCAGAACAACTACAACATCCCCATCGCGCTCAACGGCGACCGATCCTACGAGAAGGAACGCCTCCGCCACGACGTCCACGACGGTGGCGCCTTCATCCCCGGCACGACGTCGATCCAGTTCGACGAGGTGTCACGCAAGAAGGTCCTGCGGAGCATCAACAACGCAAATTTCACCAAGCTGACGCTACTGCGCAACGCCTACACCAACCTGCGTCGGCGTCTGGGCCGCATCCCCACGCTCGAGGACTTCCGCGACTGGGGCGAGGCGAGCCCGTACAACATCTTCGACAACAACAACCTCGGCAGCTACCACGAGTTTCTTACCAAATGCGAGCCCGACTACCACGTGCGGTTCGACGACGACCAGCGCCCCATCCTACAGTTCGTCTCCTGCGAGCTCGCAAACGGCAAGCGTCCGACCGACCTCGTCCTTCTTCGCTGCCTGGCGGAGTCCGACGGTACCGCGGTCCGTCTTGGCGAGATCGTCGCGGAGTTGCAGGCGGCCGACCAGATGCGCGGCACCTACCGGCCCGATCGCGACTACCTGCGCGAGCTGCGCAACGCCTGTCGCGTCCTGTCGCTCGGCTTCTATCCGACGATCACGAGGAACAAGTACCCTGCGCTCCTGACCTGCGACGGCGAGACCGTCTCCCTCACCGACAAGCTGGTCGCCGCGCTTGCCGACGAGGAGTTCAGGCGACAGCTCGATGAGGTCGTCGACTTTGGCCTGCACACCTACGAGTTGGAGTATACAAATGCCAGCCCGCAGTCGCGCCTCTGCATCAACTCCCGCTATACGCGCAAGGACGCCTGCCGCCTCCTCTGCTGGGACAAAAACGAGGAGGGCACAATCAACGGCTACGCGTTCAAGACGAGCGATTGGGTGATCTTCGTCACCTACGAGAAGGCGGCTGATGTCGCCGCCAGCATCCGCTACCGCGACGAACTCGTATCGCAGGAGGACTTCATCTGGTTCTCGCAGAGCAACCGCAGCCTCCGCAGCGCGGATTACCAGAAGCTGTCCAAGTTCGACCCCGCGACGACGCGCATCCACCTCTTCATCAAGAAGAGCGACTCCGAGGGCAGCGACCACTACTACCTCGGATGCGTCACGCCGCACATCGACGAGATCACCGAGGAGACGCAGCGCAACGACGAGGGCCGGGAGCTGCCGATCCTGCGTGTCCCCTTCACGCTCGAGCATCCCGTCGCACGCGAGACCTTCCGTTATCTGACCGACTGACCGGGGTACATTACAGTATCGGCATTCAGACAGAGGGAAAGACACCACATGCAGACCTACAGGACCACGGGGACATGCTCCCGCGAGATTCGTTTCGATATCACGGACGACCAGCGGATCGCCGACGTCGAGTTCGTGGGCGGCTGCCCCGGCAACACCGTCGGGCTGGCAGCTGTCCTACGCGGCATGGACGTCGACGACGCGATCGGCCGGCTCTCGGGCATCCAGTGCGGCCTGCGGGGCACCTCGTGCCCGGACCAGCTCGCGACGGCGCTGCGGCAGTACCAGGCGGCGCACCGCGCGTAAAAAAGGCGCCCGACCTTGCGGCCAGGCGCCCTCTTTCGTGCTGTGTGGACCTACTAGTCCTCGGCGATCTCCGTAATCGCGCCGGCGGGGCAGGCGTCCAGGCAGGCGCCGCAGCCCACGCAGTCGTCCTTGTTGACGGCCTCGGCGAAGTCGTTGACCTCGATGACACCCATGGGGCAGGCATCGGCGCAGGCGCCGCAGGCGACGCAGTCGTCAGTGTTGATAACAGGGTAGGACATGGTCTTCCTCCTTATTCAGGGCCATACACCTCTCCGATGGCCTCTTGCATGCGCTTAGAGTAACACTGATGGACGATATGTAAAGGGGTCAGGGGGAATTTTTTCCCCAGATGTGCGGCTTGTGGCACGAAGAGCAAAACCGCAGCTAGATTGCGTGCTGCACGATGCAATTCCCACTTGGCGCGTAGGTATTTCTACTCGTCCCTGGGGCTGTGCGCGGGGTCATTTGTTTTATCTTTTGATGTGTGGCGATGCGCATCGTGACGGTCCCGGCGCATCTCGCGCCTCTGTTCGAGCGCTAGATAGTCCACCGACGAGAGGCGGTTGTGCGCCTCGTGGCGCAGCTCGTGCAGCCGGTCCTGCTCGGCGCGCAGCTCAGCCCGGTGCTCGTGCAGCACCTCGCGCAGCGACTCGTGGGAGGCGAGCTCGTGGACGGCGTCGACGGGGTGCACGGCACTCGTGCGGCGCACCAGCGACGTGATCAGCGGCACCACCAGCACCGTGATCGCGCCGGCCGTCACCAGGACCGAGGCGTCGGAGGGGCGCATGGCGCCGCGGTCGACGGCGACGTTGGTGATCGCGACCACCAGCGGCAGCGCCATCGTGCAGTACGTGGCCGCCGAGAAGGTCTCCTGCCAGCTCATCCCACGCGTCTCGGGCGACAGGCGCAGCGATGCCGCGACGACCACACCGCGGACCAGCACCAGCAGCGCGATGAAGCCCACCAGCAGCCCCGGCGCGGCAAAGACCGCAGTCAAATCGATCGACGCGCCCGACACAAAGAAGAACACGGGCACAAAAAAGCCACTCGATATCCCGCGCAGGCGCGCCTCGAGCGACTCGTCGCCCTCGGGCAGCAGGGCCCGCAGCGTGAAGCCTGCCGCAAAGGCGCCGAGCGCCGCGTCGAACCCCCACGCCCCCGCGAGGAAGACGAGAAAGACCAGCAGCAGCGAGACCGCACGCACGGAGCTCTCGGACGTGGCGGCGCCGGCGGTCCTCAGGAAGGCTTGCAGCCTGCGGCCGAGCCGCTGCGCCCGACGGGGAAAGCTCGCGATGCCCACGCAGACGCCGACGTACAGCACGAGCGCGACCGTGGTGCGCAGCGGCGCGCGCGTGGACAGCAGGAAGGCCATCGCGATGATCGGCAGCACCTCGCCCAGCGCGCCGTAGACGGTGACGACCTCCCCCACCTTGGTGCCGGCCAGGTTGCGCTCGCGCATGATGGGCGCCAGCGTGCCGTAGGCTGTGGTCGTGAGCAGGATGGCAAAGGCGTACGCGCCCAGCCCCACGAACCGGCGCAGCGGCACGACCAGCGTGAAGACGAGCGCGATCGCCAGCGAGGCGCACCAGGAGAGGGCCGCGTGCCGGGTCATGGCGGGGTTCATCTCGGACGGCACGATCTCGAAGCCGGCCATCAGGAAGAGGAAGGCCATGCCCAGCTCCGAGAGGAGGTCGAGGCCTTCGTTGGTGGAGAAGGGCAGGTAGCGCCCGAGGACCGCGCCGGCAAAGACCAAGATCACGGTCTCAGGCACCGAGCGGCCCGGCACCACACTCGCGACCAGCGGCGCGGCGACCGCCACCGCCAGGGCGACGGTGAGCAATAGGAGGGTCTGAGTCATGTGGCCCCTCTCAGGCGGCAAATAGAACGCGCCCCACCGATACGGCGAGGCGCGAAGCAATACCCATGTGCAGGTCAAGCGACCCGCAGACGGACAATCGGCACGTTTGTCTTACCAGACCTTGGCGTCCTTGGCAGCGATCGGCTTGATGTCCTCCTCGGGATACGGGCTCTCGGCGCCGCCGATGCCGTAGATGAAGTACAGCTTGTTCTTGCCCTGGTAGAGGGTCTCGGAGTAACCGGCGGGGTCGCCCCAGGTGCCGTGGTTGACGGTCTTGATCTCAGTGGCACCCTCGGTGTCATAAACGGAAGTGCGGTTGCCCTTCTTGACGGACTTCTTCATGTGATGCTCCCCTGAACTCGTGCGCGTGCTTCCTTACCTTGCCTGCATGCGGCTCGCCACGTGCCGCCCGTCGAGCTATCGACGGTTGCCGCCCGCGACTTGTCCACTGCATGTTTGCCTGTGCAAACTAGCAGTATTTTTGCCTTCCAGCTGCGGAAATGCAAGTGTCATTGCAGAAGTTGTGCATAAACTGATAATACAGAAACAAGGTCGTTACCAAAAATCGCCCTAGAGACCTTGACGAACGTCGCTTGGTAAGTCTCCTCCGCTTGCATCGAAATTATTACCGACTGAATAATTGCAGGTCATATTGGACCGCAAGCGGTACACTCGCGTAGTCATCGCTAAACAAAGGAGGACCATGAACTCACAACGCATCGCAACCGTCAGGGCCAACCTGGCCGATATGGGGCTCAAGCAGGCACTTTTCTGCGACCCGACATCAATCTGGTACCTGACCGGCTACACCACGGAGCCGTACGAGCGCTTCTTTGGCCTCGTCGTCTCACCCAACGAGACCACGCTCTACTGCAACAACCTCTTCCCCGACGCCACCGGGCACGCGGACCGCGTCGTGACCTTCAGCGACACCGACGACCCCGTGCCGCTGGTCGCCACCGCGCTCGATCCCTCCGAGCCGCTCGGCGTGGACAAGGACCTCGCCGCGCGCTGGCTGCTGCCGCTGATGGATGCCGGCGCCGCCGCAGGCTGCCGGCTCGCGTCCAAGGCCGTGGACGACGCCCGCTCCTCCAAGGACGAGGAGGAAAAGGACCTGATGCGCCGCGCCTCCGCCATCAACGACGAGGCCATGGGCTGGCTCGCCGCGCAGGTCAAGGTGGGTGTGACCGAGCGCTCCATCGCCGAGCGCCTGCTGGGCGAGTACCGCAGCCTGGGCGCCGAGGACCACTCCTTCACGCCGATCGTGAGCTTTGGCGCCAACGCCGCCGACCCGCACCACGAGCCCGACGAGACCGTGCTCGCACCCGGCGACATGGTGCTCTTCGACGTGGGCTGCAAGTACCACCGCTACTGCTCGGACATGACCCGCACCTTCTTCACGGCCGAGCCTACCGAGCGCCAGCTGCTTGTGTACGAGACGGTCCGCCACGCCAACGAGGCCGCGGAGGCTATCGTGCGCCCTGGCGTCACCTTTGCTGAGATCGACCTGACCGCGCGCCACATCATCGAGGAGGCCGGCTTCGGGCCCTACTTCACGCACCGTCTGGGCCATCAGATCGGCCTTGTGGACCACGAGCCGGGCGACGTCTCGTCCACGCACGACGAGCCGGTGCGCGAGGGGCAGATCTTCTCGATCGAGCCGGGCATCTACATCCCCGGCGAGATCGGCGTCCGCATCGAGGACCTGCTGATCGTCACCGCCGACGGTTGCGAGGTGCTCAACAGCTACCCGCACGACGCCGCGGTCCTGCCGCTGGCGTAGCGTCCTGCCGCTGGCAAAGTGGTGACTAGCCGCTGGCGCAGGCGCAGGTCAGCGCGGCTCCAGACATCCGCCTTATCCGCACCACACGGGGCGTCCGTCTACCCGACGGGCGCTCTTTTTTGACCGGCGACCTTCTAGTCGCCCGGCGCGCTCTTGTCCCGCTGAGACTCTCCCCACGTACGAATACGGATTTCAGAAAGACCCTCTCTTCGAAGATATGATTCAAGCGACGCAGCGAAAAACCTTTCCAACACTGCCTTCGTCGTCGACTACAGCCTTCTATAGCGGGCATCGCGATAGGTCCCGATTTTTTCGACCTTGCCTTCTTTGACGAGACGCGCCAACGTACGCTCCACGGTCTTCACGCTCACCTCGGGCAGCCGCTGACAGAGCTCCGCCTTCGATACGGGCACGTATGCCTCCATGAGCAGCGCCTCGACCCGTTTCGTTTTCGGCAGCTTCGCCATGCTTCCCTCCATATAGCGCTCGTCTAGCTCGCTATAGCAGGCGTACAGCACCTGCAGCAAGTAGGTCATGAAGGGAGTGTAATCGGATTCGTTCTCATGCCAGCCCTCGGACGATGCGTGCAGCGCGTCGTAATATCCGGATTTGTACCTGTCGATCATGCCCTCAATAGAAATGTATCGACCGATGTCAAATCCATGCTGCTGCAGGAGCATGGTGGTCAGGAGGCGTGAGACGCGCCCGTTACCGTCGGCAAAGGGGTGGATGCAGAGAAAATCGACGACTACGCAGGCGACAAGCGCAAGCGGGTCAACCGTAGAGTCTTGTCCGACCTCACGGTATGCCATCACAAGCTGACTCATCGCACGCGGCGTATCTTCCGCCGATATGGGCACGAAACGCACCGAGATATGTCCCTGCTCGTCTCGTTCCTGAATCCAGTTGTCTGAACCCTTATATCTACCAGCCTGCTCGGATGTCGTCTGCAAGATAAGGCTGTGGAGATGGCGGACGTAGTCTTCCGTCAGGGTTGCCGAAAAGCCCGGTGCGTATATCTCCCGCAACGCATTCCTGTATCCGAGAATCTCGCGCTCCCCATGAGTGGCGGGAGCCGCCTCATCACGCAAGACCTGCTCGAGCCGTGAGCGTGTCGTGACGATGCCCTCAATAGCGTTACTTCCCCTCGCCGACTCGATGATTGCCGCGCTCTTCAGCTCATCGGCGAGATCGACATGCTCCCGCAAGCGCAAATCGTTGCGCGCTCTCAAGTCGTGGATGATGTTTGTCGCTCCCGCAAGCTCCGCAGGGACGGACTTCCTGAGGAAGCGGTAATCAAAGACATGCATGCTCAAACTCTCCCGTACAGGAATTTACTACCCCAAATCATACCTTGTTTGGGGTAGTAAACTGATTTTCTGTCGCAGAAAAGGCAAGAAAAGCGGCGGGGCCGTGGGGCTCCGCCGCTCTTGTTTCGCCGTGCGCCTATCAGGCGCGCATATCGCTACCCTCTGAGAGGTATGACTCCGCAGCTGGTCTTAGAAGTTGATCGGCTCGTCGTAGTAGCAGCAGGTCAGGATCTTCTCGAAGTCCTCGGCCTTGGTCTCACGCGGGTTCTCGGGCGTGCAGGCGTCGAGGACGGCGTTGGCAGCGATCTGCGGGAGCTTGGCCTTGAACTCGGCCTCGGAGACCATCACAGGCTGGGCGTTGTCGTCGGCCTTGATGCCGCCGTTGGCGTAGTTCTTGATGCCCTGCGGGATATTGAGGGTGTCGTTGATGTTGCGGATGTCCTGGACCAGGGCCTCGACGAGCTGCTCGTCCGTGGTGCCCTCGAGGTGCAGGATCTCCTTGGCGACGTAGGCGTAGCGCTCGCGGGCGCGGCTGTCCTTGGAGTTCCACTGGATGGCCTTGCCGAGGTACATGGCGTTGGCGCAGCCGTGGATGATGTGGCCGCCCTCAAAGGCAGCGCCGGTCTTGTGCGCCATGGAGTGCACGATGCCGAGCAGGCCAGAGGAGAAGGCGATGCCGGCGATGCACTGGGCCTCGTGCATGTGCTGACGAGCCTCCTTGTCGCCCTCGTAGGACTTGGGCAGCCAGGTCGTGATCTCGCGGATGCCGTGCAGGGCGTTGGCGTCGGTGAACATGGAGGCCGCGGTGGAGACGTAGGCCTCGAGGCAGTGGGTCAGCGCGTCCATGCCGGTGTGCGCGCAGAGCTTGGCGGGCATGCTGTAGGTGAGCTCGGGGTCGACGATGGCGACGTCCGGGGTGATCTCGAAGTCGGCGATCGGGTACTTGATGCCCTTGTGGTAGTCGGTGATGATGGAGAACGCGGTGACCTCGGTGCCGGTGCCCGACGTGGAGCTGATGGCGCAGAAGTGGGCCTTCTTGCGGAGCTCGGGGATGCCGAAGACCTTGCACATATCCTCGAAGGTGCACTCGGGGTACTCGTACTTGATCCACATGGCCTTGGCCGCGTCGATCGGGGAGCCGCCGCCCAGGGCGATGATCCAGTCGGGCTGGAACTCCTGCATCACGGCAGCGCCGCTCATGACGGTCTCGACGGAAGGATCGGACTCGACGCCCTCGTACAGCTTGACCTCAAAACCAGCGTCCTCGAGGTCCTTCTGGATGTCCTGCAGGAAGCCGCCGCGACGCATGCTGTGGCCGCCGGAGACGATGATCGCCTTGTGGCCCTTGAGGTTCTTGACCTCGTGGCGAGCGCCCTCGCCGAAGTACACGTCACGCGGATTGGTGAAACGACCCATACTACATTCCTCCTTCTGGCCGCAAGTCATGCGGCAAGTGTTTTGCGGGACATCCGCCCCGCGTTACATGCGAGGCGTGCGCCTCGCGGCATGGGAGTCTGTCTGTGCCTGGCTACGCCCGCTCGCCCGATCTGACCGACCGCTCGATCCCTGAAAAAGACCGCTCGCTCGAATCCACCGGCCGCTCGGATATGCCCGTGGCTCAACCAACTCTCAAGTTGCATAGTATAAGCCGAAATATTTGAATCATTGTTATGAAACAGTATTGCCATGTTTTCTTACGCATACCGATTTATCAGGCATTTTGCGTAATACTTCTTGCATTTTGCGAATGTATAGAGGTATATAGTCATTTATAAATTGAGGTCAGTATTTATGTATACGGAATCGTGTACATTTACTTCACCATCTTGTGTGATCCTGCAGTAACTCAGCCTGCTTTGCATGCCGTTAGCACCTGTCCGTCATCCGGTGCATGCTTGCCGTACCACGCGCCCTCGTTTACACCGTGCGTCCAGGTATGTCATCTATACCCAGGCTCTTCTCCCTCCTGCCCAACGGGCCTTCAACTACACCAGGAAGAAGTCCGATCTATAGAAATACCCAGGGAAGAAGCCCGATTCCGCCAAACACACCGGGAAGAAGTTCGACTTGCGTCTGCGGCCGAGATGGATTACACCCGGGAGACTTCCGTCTATATAAACATGCAGGTCACCGCTCTCCAGACCCTTTCCGGGTGTATTCCTTCCAGGAAGCCAACACGCTCCGGGTGTGTTTGGCGAAATCGGGCTTCTTCCCGGTGTGTTTTTTGGAAATAGCACGCACTCCGGGTGTGCTTGGCCCAATCGGACGCGCTCCGGACCGCTAAAGATAAAGCGGCCGAGGACACTATCTCGCCCCCGGCCGCTATGTGTCTAATCAGCTCAAATGCCACCGCACTCAAACCGTCACACTATACGTCACACTCTAGACCGCCTTGCTATCGCACATGTCTCACGCAATCTGACAGGCTCTTCGAGTCTGCGGTCCCCTTTCTCAGGGTAGTGCTCAGGATAGTCCTCAGGTTAGCGCTCCTTCTTCCTGAGCGCCGCCGACCCGGCGATTGCCGCACAGCCAGTGAGAAGCAGGACGCCTGTCACAGCAGGCTCATTTGCGTCCCCTGTCGCGGGCAAAGCGGCCTTGGTCGTCTTTACCTTCTTCGGGGCGGGCTTCGGCTTTGCGGGCGCCTTCGGCTCCGTGGGCGTGACTGGGGTATCTGGGTTGTCTGGCACAACCGGCGTATCGGGGGTGTCCGGCTGATCGGGCGTGGTGGGCTCCGGCTCCCAGACCGCCGTGAGCTTCACGTCGGCTGATGGCATGACAAAGGAGCCATCGACGATGCCCGAGGGGCTGTCGGCAGTCGTCGCGACGCTCCAACCCTTGAAGACGTACCCAGCCTTGGTCGGCGCACCCTTCACCGTCACCGTCGAGCCGTCGATCACCATCGCGTCGGAGGTGTCCTCGGCCAGCGTACCACCGGCCAGGTCGTAGGACACGGTGTGTGCGGTCTCGACCTTAGTCACCGTTTCGCCGCAGTACTTACATACCTTTGTAATCGTGCGCTTGTAGGAGCCGTCTGCCTGCTTCTCCCACTCGCCCGTCGTGACGTCATAGGCGTCATCGACATAACCGTCAGTGTAGAGCTTGCCGGAAGCACCGTCGACCTCGTGATTGACCTTCTTACCGCCAGTCCAGACAAGCGTGCTATCCATGGTCACATCGGTGCGACCAGTGCTGTTCTTAGCGCTGCTGTAGCTGAAGAGGCGTGAGCACGTATCGATGTACGAGCTCGACTTGTAAGAATCCGTGGTAAGGTCAATGCCATCCACCTTATTGGTGCCCGTGATGTTGATCTTGTACTTGTAGCTCCCCATGTTGGAGTCGTTGATATTCATCACGCTCTTCTTGGATGCGGTGGAGTTCACGGTGTTGTTGCTGTAGTTGATGGTGATGTTGTGCTTGCCGGCGCTGAAGTCGGTGTACACATTGATGGTCTTACCCGAACTGTTGAAGGTGCAACGTTCAAAGGTCATCGTAGGGGACGAGTACGTCCAGATGGCGTAATCCCCCTTCGGCGCGTTGAACGTAGTGTCCTTGAAGGTGGCAGTCTTGTAGCCCCAGTAGAAAGTCTTGCCGTTCACGACGCAATTCTCGACGACGGTATTGTCCGCGCGGATGAAGCCGAGGTAGTCCACCGTGCCAGACTGGAGCGTCATATCCTTGAAGGTAATCGTGCCGGCGCCATCAAAGGAGTAGTCGCCGTTGTACTCTGTGCCGAACTTGGAGGGATCGGGCACAGTCGCACCGATGCCCCAAGCCGTCTTGTCCGTGCCCTGACCGACAAAGACGAGGTCCTTGCCCTTGGTGTCCGCACCTTTGTTGTAGAGGGTGTACTTGCCCTCGCCCAGCGTGATTGTCGTGGTCTGGCCTGCGGGCGCCGCATTCACCGCCGCCTCCAGCGTCGGATAACCCTGGTTGCCGATCCACGCGACGTCACCCTCAGCGAATGCCGAGCGCGGCACCATGGCAAATGCCATGAGCACCGCAAAGAGCACCGCGAGCGCCCCCCCCTCGATGCTTGATGCCGTAATGCCTCATGTTCTCCCCCTTTGCATCCGTACGTACATTACGCATCCGTACGTACACCTGCCCCGACGCGACTGCCCGACGGAGCCGTCAGTATTGACAAGGATTGATTATATAGCTTCTTTACACTTTTCTTACAAAGGATTGGACAAGTTGTCCATTCGCCGACGCGCGAGCACGAACGGAGCACCCGCACAAACAAAATCACATCACATCGGACAGATAGGTTTCTCCGCCGGAGAGTTTCTCCCCCGGGGAAGAAGCACGTCATATACGCACCGGTACTATCATGCGTCACGTCAGGTCTCTACCGAGGGGGCAGCATGTCAGCCGTGAACCAGATAATACGCGGACATTGGTGGATGGTCGGGTGTGCCGTCCTCTACCTCGTGTGGTGGTGTGTCTTCTTCGCCCCGACGCCCGCGGGCGAGAAGCCCTCGCCTACCGGCGCGCTCAACGCCGCCGGCGTCGCCTGCATCCTCGGGGCAGTCGTCTGCGGCGGACTCGCCGTGCAGCAGATGGTGGCTGGGATGGCGGGGCTCGGCCGCACGGTCGTGTCCGGCCTCTGGATCGACCTCGGTTGCGTCGCCCTCTACGGCGTGCTGCTATGGGTCACCGTGCGCTTCTTCGACCGGCCCGTCACGACAGAGCTCGCGCTCTTCTGCGCGTGGACCGCGCTGGAGCTCAACGTCGCGAACCACCTCGTCGCCCAGCCGGTCGTCGCCGGCGCCGCCGTCGTGCTGCTCGTCGTGCTCACGCTCGCAACGCTGGCCGCATGCACTATCTGCTACACACTCTACTATCGGCTCCCCTACGTGCAGAGTTTCTGGGACGGCTGCATCCCGCTCGCACTGGTCGGCGTCGTCTCGGCGGTCATCGCGCTGGCGCTCTAACGTGCGAAGAAGGGCCGGCCGCCACGAGTGTCTTGCCGGCATCGCTGAAGCATGCCCGGCGGGCATGCTTTGATTAACAAATAGGTATTGGTAATCCCTTTCCGACAAGCCCATACTCGGGATGGACGGCAATCCTATGGAAAGGGGACCTCATGCTCGGTAACTTCACCTACTACAACCCCACCCGCGTGCATTTCGGACCTGACGCCCTCGACCAGCTGGCCGGCGAGCTGGCTCAGTACGGACCCACCGTCATGCTGACCTACGGCGGCGGTTCCATCAAGCGCAGCGGCCTCTACGACCAGGTCCTTGCCATCCTGCAAGAGGCCGACAAGACCGTGGTCGAGGAGCCCGGCGTCATGTCCAACCCCACGGTGGAGAAGCTCGACGAGGGCCGCAAGCTCGCCCGCGAGCATCACGTGGACCTGATCCTCGCCGTGGGCGGCGGCTCCGTGATCGACTACGCCAAGGCCGTCTCGGTGTCGGCCGCTTACGACGGCGACGCCTGGCAGCACTTCTACCTGGACATGGCCGACCCCGAGCCCAGTACCGTGATTCCCGTGGGCACCATCCTCACCATGTCCGGCACGGGCTCCGAGATGAATGCCGGCTCGGTCATCACCAACCACGAGCAGAGACTCAAAATCGGCCACGTCTATGGTCCCGAGGTCATGCCCAAGTTCACGATCCTCAACCCCGAGCTGACCTTCACCGTGCCCGACTACCAGGTGCGCGCCGGCATCTACGACGCGTTCAACCACATCTGCGAGCAGTACTTCTCCGGCGAGGACGACAACACGAGCGACTACCTCTCCGAGGGTCTCATGAAGAGCCTCGTGCACGCCAGCCGCATCGCCGTCAAAGACCCCACCGACTACGAGGCACGCTCCAACATCAGCTGGGTTTGCACCTGGGCGCTCAACACGCTGATCTCCCGCGGCAAGTCCACGGACTGGGAGGTCCACATGATCGGCCAGGCCATTGGCGCCGTGACCAACGCCACCCACGGTATGACCCTCTCCGCCGTCAGCCTGCCCTACTACCGCCACATCATGCCGTACGGCCTGGCCAAGTTCGCCCGCTTCGCCACCAACGTGTGGGGCATCTCGCCCGATGGCAAGGCCGAGGCGGAGCTCGCCAAGGCCGGCCTCGCCGCAATGTCCGACTGGATGGACGAGATCGGCGTCGTCAAGCACGCAAGCGAGCTGGGGCTCACACCCGACATGTACGACGACGTGGTCAAGGGCACCTTCCTGCTGACCGGCGGCTACCACACCCTCACGCCCGCCGAGGTGCACGAGATCCTGGTCGAGAGCGAGTAGGCGACGAGGGCTGCGGCCCGAACAAACATAGGCCGCAGCCTGCCATACGCCCTATATCTCGTACACACCTCCCCGCACGGTATAATGAATGCGAAGCCGGGAGGAGGGCCCATGTACGCCGACGCGCCGCACCGATACCCCGTGGGAGTGCAGGTATTCGAGAAGATTCGCACGGAGGGCTACCTCTATGCGGACAAGACCGCTTACCTTTGGGACCTCATCAACTCGGGCGGTGACTACCGCTTCCTCAGCCGTCCGCGCCGCTTTGGCAAGACGCTCCTGGTCTCGACGATGGAGGCATACTTCCGGGGACGCAAGGACCTCTTCTCCGGCCTCGCTATCGAGCGGCTCGACACACGCGAGGAGTGGCCCGTCCACCCTGTGCTCCGTCTGGATCTCTCAGACTTCAAGGGCACCGAGGAATGGACGCTCAAGGAGAAGTTCGACGACCTTTTCGGTCCCTACGAAAAGCTCTACGGCATCAGCCGACCGGCCGAGCAGCCAGGCAGCCGCCTGAACGCCCTGATTAGCGCCGCACGGGCCACGCCCGAGGGGGCCAACGGCGTGGTGGTCCTCGTGGACGAGTACGACGCGCCCCTCCTCAACGTCATGCACAATCCCGAACGCCTGCAGCGCTTCCGCGAGGTCATGCGCGAGTTCTACTCCCCGCTCAAGAAGAACGAGGCCAACCTCGCCTTCCTCTTCATCACCGGCATCAGCAAGTTCAGCCAGCTCAGCATCTTCAGCGAGCTCAACAACCTGGTCAACGTGAGCATGGACCCACAGTTCGGCGGCATCTGCGGCATCACGGCGCAGGAGCTGGACGGGCCGATTGCCCCCGACGTGGCCTGGCTCGCGGGCGAGCTGGGCATCACGCCGGCTGAGTGCCGCGAGGAGCTACGCAAACGCTATGACGGCTACCGCTTCAGCGAGAAGCCAGAGGAGATTTACAACCCCTTCAGCCTTGTTGCCGCTCTCGACCGCAGAAAGCTCGATGACTACTGGTTCGGCTCGGGGACGCCGACAGCCCTAATAAATCTATTGCGCTCATCTGATACGACCCTTCCCGAGCTAGAGGGCATCGAGGCGTCGGCATCCTCTTTCGACGCTCCCACCGAGGGCATGGCAGACCCCGTACCCTTCATGTACCAGAGCGGCTACCTCACCATCAAGGATTACGACCTGCTGCTCAAAGCCTATACGCTCGGGATTCCCAACGCCGAGGTAGCCGAAGGCCTCTCCAAGACGCTCCTGCCCTTCTACACAGGCAGGTCTAACGTAGAGACGGATGGGTTCGTCTTCCGCTTCATTCGCTCCCTGCTACACAGCGGCATGGATGCAGCCCTGCGCGAACTGAGCTCCTTCCTTGCCGGCATCCCCTACGACCTGGCAGCGAAGGACGAGAAAGCCTTCCAGGCACAGCTCTACCTCATACTCAAGCTGGTGGGGGCCAATGTCCAGACCGAGGTCCGTACGGCGACGGGCCGCATCGACACCGTGATTGAGGCGCCTGCTGCGACCTACGTGATGGAGCTCAAGTACCGCAAGGCGGGCGAGTCGCATCCTGACTCCGCCGACGCACTCGCACAGATAGATGATCGGGGCTACCTCATTCCCTACGCGACAAGCAACAAGCCCGTGGTCAAGGTCGGTGTGGTCTTCTCCGAGGAGGCGCGCACCATCGACGAGGACTGGCGCATCGCCGAGGTCGGACACTAGGGGACGTTTCCCTTCTGTCTCTCTCGTCTGGCCTGCTGCTACATGCGGCGCACGTCGGTGCCGGCCAGGGCCTTCTCACCCGGGCGGGCGAGCGGCCCCACCAGTTCGTGGGCGCGGTAGGGCTCCTCGAGATAAGCCACCTCGTCACCGTCCAGCCGCACCTCAAGCGCACGTACGGCGTCATCCACGCGGCTCGGCTTGGAACAGCCCACAATGGGCGCCGTGATGCCGCGAGCCCACTGCCAGGCCAGCGCCACGTCCGCCATGGGCACGCCGCGGCGCCCAGCAACCTCAGCCACGCGAGTCACCACCTGCATGTCGTTGTCGCGGGCGGCATCGTACTTGTTGCGCATGGTACCGTCGGTCGTGGAGCGCACGGAGTCGGAGTCCCAGGTGGGGCGCGTCAGGTGGCCGGAGGCGAGCGGGCTGTAGGGGGTGAGCGCCATGCCATACTCGCGGCAGACCGGGATCATCTCACGCTCGTCCTCGCGATAGAGCAGGTTGTAGTGCAGCTGCATGCTCGTGAACTTGGTCCAGCCGCGGCGCTCGGCCGCCACTTGCATGTCGTGCAGCTGGTAGGCGTACATCTCGCTCGCACCCAGCGCCCGCACCTTGCCGGCACGCACGAGACCATCCAGCGCCTCCATGGTCTCCTCGATAGGCGTTCCGTAGTCGAAGCGGTGGATGATGTAGAGGTCCAGGTAGTCGGTCTGCAGGCGGCGGAGGGTGCCGTCGATCTCGCGCTCGATGGCCGTGCGGGAGAGGTGCCCCTCGTTGAAGAAGACCTTACTGGCCAGCACCACATCCTCGCGGCGTGCGCCCAGGTTGCGCAGGGACGTGCCGATGTACTCCTCGCTCGTCCCGCGCGCGTAGGTGTTGGCCGTGTCGATGAAGTTGATACCCTGCTCCAGTGCGCGGGCGATCACCGCCTGGGTGGACGGCTGGTCGATCACCCACTGGTGGAAATCGGGAAAGACCCTGCCGAAGCTCATCCCGCCCACGCACACGCGGCTCACCTTGATACCCGACCAGCCAAGCTCTACGTACTCCATGTTGCACCTCTCCTTACGTCTCCAGTGGGACATTAAGGGACGTTTCTATTTTGTCATGTTTCCTTTTTTCGCAAAGAGCGGGACGAAAAGGAAACGTCCCCTCTTGTCCCGTACCCTGCCTCGACGCCGAAGACGGCTAGGGATTACTATGTGGCAAAGGGCATCAATGATCAAAGGAGCAGTCATGGCAGCGAATTACGTGAGTGTGACCGACCTCGACGACTACCTCTCCACCCCCGACTGCCCCGACTGCGGCAGCGAGGACGTGGACCTCATCGCCTCCATGCGCGACGGCGACTGGGTGATCAAGCAGTATCGGTGCAATGTCTGCGGCCACGTGTGGACCGAGCGCACCCGCGCATAGGCTCAAAGCCCAGTGGCACACATCAAGCATGAATTTGGGCCGCGCGGGCCATATGTCGATAAGCTGACCTATCGCGAGGCGAAACGGGGGTTTGCGACACGCACACAATCGGGGAATGCCGCGCGTAGACGGTCGAAAGCCGCCACGACCTCGTCTGGGATGTCCACATGGGCGAGAAAATCTTTGCCGCATGGGCCGTAACCATGCTCGTCATCCGTCAGGCGGGGGATCTCCCCCATCAGCAGCGTGAGGTAGCGGCGCGGTGTCCACATGCCCAGCGGTTCGGGGTCGAAAGCCAGCGCTTCGAACGGATCGGTAGGCGTAGCCTGTCCGCAGCTGACCTCAACACCAGTATCGGCGCCTCCACGGTCGTCGTCCGCAACGCACCGCTCCCCCACGACCCATGTGGTGTAGGTGGCGAAGCTCACCGGCTCCACCTCCGGCCAATCGTGACGGCAGATCGCCTGCATACGGAGCTGCATGGTGGCGTCTTGCGAGAGGATGAGCGAGCGGCATGGGACGCCGTGCTGGACAAGAAGATCGCACAGGTAGGTGATGTTGTTGCCGCAGTTAGTCGACTGGCGCTCGAGCAGGTCCGCATCCAAGCCGTGGCGCATGCGCAGATAAGCCGCAAAGACATCCGCCTCGCATGCGTCGTCCGCGAAATCAAGGTCGGGGCAGAGTCCGCGCACCCGTTCGCGAAAGGTCTGCGTCGTATGACCCGCACCGCCGACGATCACGTACCGGCGCGCCACGCCCGCGCGCATAGCCGCGGCCAGCACGTCCCCACCGGCCAGGATGGAACCGCCGAAGAGCGCCATCACGTCGACCTGACGCCAGCCGTAGCGTGCCTCAAGCGCATCCTGAGTCAGCTCGGGCACGTCCCGTCGTCCCAAGAAACCCGCCAAGACGTTCATGTCGTCAGCAATTTGCTGCGGATCCATGCCGCTCATCATCCCACCCCCTACTCCACAAGAAGCATTTGGAAAAGCTAGAGCATCCCGGCTGCTGCTAAGTATTGCCTGACGGCATCCCGATAGATTTCGCTCTTTGTGCGTTTTTGCTTCTTTGCGAGAGCGCGAACCTTCTGCATTTCATCCGCTCCGATGACGAATGTCTCGCGACGCGTGCCGACATAGTCCAGAGGAGAGCCGACAAACACTTGGTCGCCCTCATCGAAGGCAACCTCGTCGGACTCGTATTGCTCGGCGAGCTTATCCATGTCGGCATCGCTCAGACCGAACTTCTCGATCATTTCTTTATCGTCCATCATTGCCTCCTATCTGCTCAGCCCAAGTTCTCTCAGAACACCCGATGTCGGCGGTGTAAACGCATGGAACACGAGGAACTCATCGTCTGACTCGCTAATGGCGAAGACCATCTCCAGCAAGCGGCCTCGCCCATCCAATCCAACGGCAACCCCCTGACCATTGGCACGTCGGATGAAGCGTATCGTCGCCCTAAAGGCAATAATCACATCCTCGTCCTCGATTTCGGGATACCGTTTATGAACGCGTGGATGAACAAGGACCTTCATTTTCACCTCCGAACACCACCATCATACGCATATCATACCCAATCCTCTTTATAATCGAGCAAGTGTTGATAAGCATGATTGGAGCAGGACGAGCCACGAGACGAAAAAAGCCAGGGGTAAACCCTGGCCTCACTATTCGATGGAGCCGGCAATCAGACTTGAACTGATGACCCCCGCTTTACGAGAGCGGTGCTCTACCAACTGAGCTATGCCGGC
This sequence comes from uncultured Actinomycetes bacterium, assembly GCA_900314685.1. Classification (GTDB taxonomy): domain Bacteria; phylum Actinomycetota; class Coriobacteriia; order Coriobacteriales; family Atopobiaceae; genus Olegusella. Next base: position 113,711 of record OMWE01000007.1, read on the forward strand.
CTATGCGTCGCCGCGAACGTCGCAGCAGATACATATGATACGAATCGGCCCGCAGGCGCGCAAGCGTCAATTGTCGAAGATTTCGTGGGTTTCGGTGCGGGGCATCGACTGGCCCACATGCCAGCGTCAGTCGTCGAAGCCGTCGCCCACGGGATGCTCGTCTTGGGCACGCTTCTCCATCTCCACGCGCAGCTCAGCCGATCGCAGCGCGTCCGAGAACCCCTCCAGCGGGTCGAAGGGGATGAAAATCTTTGCCCGCTGCTCGAGCGGCATGCGCCTGCGCCCACCAGGGGGCGACGGCCGCAGCGCAAAGGGGTCGATTGCGGCGCCACCCAAGGCATCGCTTGTCCAATCGTCATGCGCCGGCACGGTGCCCCCCGATCTGCGTGTTGCGCTCGCGCGCATTTGCCGCGGGAAGAAAATCCATCCCCTTGAGCAGGTAATTCTTGCCGTACTTGTGCTTAATCGCGCTGATGGCCTGCTGGCGGCGCCGCTCGCGGTCCTCCGCCTCGGGGTCCGCAAAGAGCGAGAGCTGCTGACCGCTCTGGCCGGCAGGCTCCACGTTGCCGAGGATCACGCCGATACGCTTGATCTTGCGGTCCCCGGCGGCAAGGGCGATCTGGGGCCAGATCTCGACCAGCGTGTCAAGCGCGGTGCGGCGGGAGTCGGTGGGCACGACGAAGTTCGCCCCGGCATGCGCGCCCGGGCCCATAACCGCCCCGCGGGCGCCGACGCGGCGGACCCACTTCTTCTCCTCTGTCGTGAGGTCGAAGCCACACCACACGTAGAGCGAGCTCGCAACGCATTGCTTGTCCACGAGGTCGAGCACCACGCGCTCGACCATCTCCTTGGCGAGGAGCAGGCCGTCCTCCGCGCTCACGGAGCACCCGAGCACCTGGCCGTTGGAGAGCGAGTGGTTGTCGGACCGGTACGCCTTGATCTGCGGCATCCCTACGGTCTCGATGCCCCACGCATGGTCGACCAGTATCTCAGCGTTGATGCCGAACTCCTGGTAGAGCGCCTCATGACGTCGGGGGTCCTGCGACGCCAGGGCCAGCTCGCCCATGCAGGTGATACCCATCGCCTCCAGGCGCCGCGCGATACCAGGGCCCACCTGCCAGAAGTCCGTAATCGGCTTGTGCCCCCACAGCGTGCCGCGGTAGGTCGCCTCGTCGAGCACGCCGAAGAAGTCCGGACGGTGCTTGGCCACGATATCGAGTGCGACCTTGGCGAGGTAGAGGTTGGTGCCGAGGCCGCAGGTCGCCGGTATGTTTGTCTTTGCCACCACGTCGCTGCGGATGCGCTCCCCCAGCTCGCGCGCCGAGCAGCCGTACAGCTCCAGGTAGCCCGTCACGTCGAGGAATGCCTCGTCGATCGAGTAGACGTGTATGTCTTCCTTCGCGATCCACTGCAGGTAGATGGCATAGATCTCAGCGGAGACATCGATATAGCGCTGCATGCGCGGCGGCGCCGTGATGTAGTCGATGCCAGGGGGAATCTCAAACACACGGCAGCGGTTACGCACGCCGAGCGCCTTCATAGAGGGTGAGACGGCCAGGCAGATCGTCTTGTCCGTGCGCGTGGGGTCGGCCACCACGAGGTTGGTCGTCATGGCGTCCAGCCCGCGGTCGGCGCACTCCACCGACGCGTAGAACGATTTGAGGTCTATCACGAGGTACGACCGCTGCCTTGCCGTCGCGCCGCCCGAATCGCTCCTGGTATCACCGATCATGGGCGCACGTCGCTCGGCCAGGCACCGTCCCACACGACTCGACGGTAACGGTCGGGGTCGGTGTCGCCCTCCGTGGAGAAGAGGAGCACCTGTGAATCGGGACCCAAGCTCAGCTCGGCGCGGAGCTCGGCGTAGGACGGGTCGCTCATGATGGTGGCCACGACGCCCATGCCCACGGCACCCGACTCGCCCGAGGTCACGGCGGGATCGTCGCGCAGCGGGACGGCCAGCATCCGCATGCCGCGGGCGCTGACCCAGTCGGGACAGGACAGGAAGGCATCGGCGTGGTTGCGCAGGATATCCCAGGCGACGGTGCTGGGCTCGCCGCAGGCAAGCCCCGCCATGATCGTGCGCAGGTCCCCGCTCGCGGCATGGGGATTCCCGTCGCTTGCTGCGGCGCTCTCGTAGAGACAGGCCGCCGATGCAGCCTCCATGACCACAAAGACGGGCGGGCGATCTGAGAATTCGCCGGCGAGCGCCCCCATCATGGCGGCCGCAAAGGAGCCCACGCCGGCCTGCACAAAGACGTGCGTGGGGCGCCGCACCGCCAGCTCATGCAGCTGGTCAAGTGCCTCGCTGGCGATAGTGCCGTAGCCCTGCATGATCCAAGAGGGGACTTCCTCGTAGCCGTCCCAGGCGGTGTCCTGCACCAGTACGCCGTTCCCGTCTACCGCGGCCTCGCGGGCGGCCAGGCGCACGCAGTCGTCGTAGGGCAGTTCCTCGACGGTGACCTGCGCCCCCTCACGGGCGATGTTGTCCCGACGTGCATCGGTGGTGCCACGGGGCATATGAATCACGGCACGCTGCCCCAACTGGCGCGCCGCCCAGGCAACACCGCGGCCGTGGTTGCCGTCGGTCGCCGTATAGAAGGTGACCTGGCCCAGATTGCGGTGGAATTCCTCCGAGGTCAGATAGCCATAGGTCACGTCCGCGAGGTCGCGGCCCGTACGCTGCGCCACGTAGCGCGCCATGGCAAAGGATCCGCCCAGCACCTTGAAGGCGTTGAGCCCGAAACGGTAGCTCTCGTCCTTGACGTAAAGGCCGCCTAGGCCCAAGTGCCTCGCCATCTCCGACAGGTCGGCGAGGGGTGTAGGCGCGTACTGGGGAAAGGTCCGGTGGAAGGCCCGCGCGGTCGCCACCTGCTCCGGCGCCATGATTCCCAGGTAACGGTCGTCGCTCGCCGGCAGGCGGTTGGCAACCCACTCGATGCGCTCCCCCATAAAAATCCCTCCCCTACGGCACGCAGGTGCCCGCTGCTTCATGAAACGTACTCGCGCATGGCGGTACTCGACGGCGCATCCTTGCTAATGCAGCACGACGATGCCCTCGCGCACGCGGGCGGCCGCCTCGTCGCCGAGGATACGGCGCACCAGCGCGAGGCCGAGATCGACGGACGTACCCATGCCCTGGCTCGTGACGATGTTGTCGTCCTCCACGACCGGGGACGCCGGCTCCACCGTAGCGCCCTGCTCCGTCAGCACGTGCTGGAAGTTGGGGTTGGCGGTGGCGTGACGGCCGCGGAGCAGCCCGAGCTCCGCGAGGATCGACGGGGCCGCGCAGATGGCCGCGACCTGCTTGCCCTCGGTGCCCTTGCCCGCACCGGCGGCGGCGAAGCGCTCGACCGCTTCGGTCAGCGGCCCGCATGTCTTGAGGTTGAGCGTGCCCGGCATACCGCCCGGCAGGAAGAGCAGCTCGTAATCGTCGAAGGAGAAGCCCTCGTCGTAGATGGTGCGGTCGCAGCGCACGTAGACGTCGTGCGAGGTCTGCACCATGCGCTCGGGCGTGATGGCCACTAGGTCGCGCGGGATGCCCGCACGGAAGAGGATGTCGGCGGGCGAGAGCGCCTCGACCTCCTCGAGCCCCTCTGCAAAGAAGATAGCCACGCGCCGGTCGGTTGCCTGCTTGAATTTGGATTGCATGTCCCGTTTCCTCTCTCCTCGGTCGTTTGGGCTGTGAGCGCACCCGTTTGTCTTCATCCAGCGATACCCGCACCAACAGGCCCCGGCTTGACAGTGTCGTCCAGTGCCGCGGTCGCCTAGCGCTGCAGTCGCCTACCCGGCGTTTGCCGCCGCTGCGGCGTCCGTGGCCGCCTGCGCGGCCTGAGCGGCGTTTGCGGTGCTCGACGTATACGCCGCCACCTCGTCGAGCGCCTCCTGCGCACGGTAGACGGCGTTGCCGATCTCCGAGAAATGGCTCGGCGGCAGCGCGGAGAGCTCTGCCTGTGCCTGGGTCACCTGCTCGTTCGCGTCGGTCGCAGCGGTCGCGAGCGCCGTCGCATCGCCCGACGCACCCGCCTGCACCACAGGGTCGATCACGTTGTCGGAGAGCCTGTCAAAGACGCTCGTGAGCGTCCGCACGTTTTCCACGTCGTCCTTGATGATGGGCAGCCGCGCGCAGACCTGCCACACCCAGCCGTCCGTGTCCTCGCGCATGCTGTCCGCCTGCTCGGAGATCCATGCCGCGGTCGTAGTGGCAGACTGGAAGTCGCCGCTGCCGAGCTCGTCTTTGAGCACGGAGATCTGCGCGAGCGTGTCGGTGGCCTCCTCTTTGACCGCCGTCGCCTCGCGGAAAAGCTCAAAGCCGATCACGACCGCCGCGACCACCAGAAGCAGAAATGCGACCAGGAAAAAGCCCCCGATTGCCGCACCTGCGGTATGCTCCTCGCCGCCGTACGACCCGTAGTCGCTGTATTCCTTGAACTTTGCCATGCCTCTCCTCGCTATGCGATACGCCGGGAAGACGGACGCGCCGCCCGGATCCCGCCGTCGTGCTTGTCAACAAGTCTAACCGTTTCACCGGACACGCTCTGTGCCCCGCCAGTCTACCGACACCGGAGGACACTGCCGTACCGCAGCGGCGCCCTATTCATCCAATTGACCCGCAAGCGGGCGCAGCTCCTCGGGCGGCTCCGCGGTGTCGACGCCGAAGCTCGAGGCAATCGCCTCTGCCTGCGCGCGGCGCATGCCCGCCGTATCGGGATCCCCTGCCCGGTCGTAGACGTCCGCCAACCGGCTCAGCGCAAAGGCCACATAGCCCGCGAGGGCGTCGCCCATGCCCGAGAGCAGCATCATCGTCACCAGCGAGTCGGGCGTGAGCTGCATCGCCACGTCGGGTTCCATATCCAGCAAGCCGGCTACCTCGTGCTCCACCTCGTCTGCCGCCTCGAGCGCCGCAGGTTCGTCCTGCGCCGCCCGCGCCGCGAGGAGCGCCCGCGACACCGCGTCGACGAACTGGCTGATGACCTCGAGGAGATAGTCACGTTGGAGCATACGTCCTTCTTTCCATTGGCGGGTCAAGATGCGGCCCGCCAGCCGATTGCGATAGGTACGCCGTGTGAGCCTACTGGCTCGCCGGCAGGGCAATCCCCAGGTGCTCGAAGGCGGCCGGGGTCGCCTGGCGCCCCTGCGGCGTGCGGATGATCAGGCCACGCTGCAGCAGGTAGGGCTCGTAGACGTCCTCGATGGTCGAGGGGTCCTCGCCCACCGCCGACGCGACTGTCGTGAGACCGACGGGGCGCCCGCGGAAGGTGCCCGCGAGGGCCTGGAGGATCTTTTTGTCCATCCAGTCCAGGCCCATCTCGTCGATCTCAAAGAAGCCCAGGGCCTCGGATGCGACCTCCCAGGTGATCTTGCCGCCCGCGCGCACCTGCGCATAGTCGCGCACGCGTTTGAGCAGGCGGTTTGCCAGGCGCGGGGTGCCACGGCTGCGGCTCGCGATCTCTGCCGCCCCCTGTCGGTCGATCTCGACCGCGAGGATGCGGGCCGAGCGTTCGACGATCTGCGTGAGCTCCGCGTCGGTGTAGTAGTCCAGGCGGTAGCTGATGCCGAAACGGTCGCGCAGCGGCCCTGTGAGCAGGCCCGTGCGCGTGGTGGCCCCGATCAGCGTGAACTTGGGCAGGTCGAGGCGGATGGAGCGCGCCGCCGGTCCCTTGCCGATCACGATGTCCAGGCAGAAGTCCTCCATGGCCGGGTAGAGGACCTCCTCCACCTGCCTGTTGAGGCGGTGGATCTCGTCGACGAAGAGCACGTCTCCCGCCTCGAGGTTGGTGAGGATGGCGGCGAGGTCGCCCGTGCGCGCGATGGCGGGGCCGGAGGTGGTGTGCAGTTTGGCGCCCATCTCGTTTGCCACGACGCCTGCCAGGGTCGTCTTGCCTAGGCCCGGAGGGCCGGAAAAAATCACGTGGTCGAGCGGTTCGTTGCGGTCGCGCGCCGCCTGGATCAGCACGCGCAGGTTGTCGCACACGCGCGTCTGTCCGAGGTACTCGGAGAGCGACTGCGGGCGCAGGGTGCGGTCGACCTCCAGGTCGTCCGCCGTCAGCTCGCCGGTCACCGCCCGGGTGGCAGAACGCTCCTGCTCAGGCGGCATGTCGTCGAAGAGGTCGTCTTTGCTTGCCTCCCACACTGCCATGTGTCAGTCCTTCCGTCCGCTAGCCCAGGCGCTTGAGCGCGTAGCGCACCGCGGCGCTCACGTCGGCCTGCTCGTCGAGGCCCTCGAGCGCGAGCTCCGCCTCCTGCGGCGCGAAGCCCATGCCGAGCAGCGCCTCGGTCGCCTCCGCAGCCACGCTCTGCGCCTGCGGACGCAGGTCGCTCGCGCGGATCTCCTGCTGGGTGCTGAGGCCCACCAGGCTGCGGAGCTCGGCGTCCTTGGCAAAGACGTCCTGCAGCTCCATCAGGATGCGCTGCGCGTTCTTCTTGCCCACGCCCGACACCTGCGTCATGCGCGTGACGTCCTGCGTGGCGACCACGGTCGCGAGCGCCTGCGGGGTGAAGGTGGATAGCGTACTCAAAGCCAGGCTCGGGCCCACGCGCGAGATGGAGATCAGGCGGTCGAAGAGTGCGCGCTCCTGGCGCGTGGCAAACCCGTAGAGCTCCATCGCGTCCTCGCGCACGATCAGGCGGGTGTAGAGCGTGACCCCCGCCTCGCCGACCGCGGGCAGCGAAGCCGCCGTGTTGGCCGATATGCCGAGCTCGTAACCCACTCCGCCCACGTCGAGCACCGCATGGGTCGGGAATGCCTCGACGAGCGTACCCGTCAGCTGCACAATCATTTACGACGCCTTTCTCGTGGATATGCGGCTCTGGCGCGTGGCGATGGCGACCTTGCCGTCCCGATCCCGCTGGATGTTTGCCGCGGTCGCCGCAGCCGTGACCTCGCGCGCCGCGTCGGCACGCGCCTCGAGCGCCGCCCGGTCGGCCTCGCGCATCGCCTCGTCGTCTGCGGCCCGGCGTGTGAGCGCCTGGGTCCGCAGGAGGTTCGCATGGCAGACGGCGGCGGCCAGGGCGTCGGCCGCATGGTCGGGATGCGGGTCGTGGTCTAGTTTGAGCACCGTGCGCACCATGTAGATCACCTGGTACTTGTCGGCGCTGCCCGTGCCCACGACCGCCTGTTTGATCTGCATGGGCGTGTACTCGCCCACCGTGAGGCCGCCCTGCGCGCAGGCGACGATCGCCGCACCGCGGGCCTGAGCCGTGGCGATAGCGGAGCGCTCGTTCTCGCCGAAGAAGATCTTCTCGATGGCGAGCTGACTGGGATGGTACGACCCGATGACCTCGGAAATCTCCTTGAATATCTTGCCCAGGCGCTGGTCGATGGGCTCGTGGGCGTAGGTGGTGACGCAGCCGTACGCACGCGCGCGGGACACTGCCCCCCGCGTCTCGATCACCCCCCAGCCCGTATGGGCCAGGCCTGGGTCGATCCCGAGTATGACCATGCGCACCTCCGTCCGTCCGATCCGACTTCCCTCGTCAATCACGCCTGCCGCCGTACGCAAATACAGTACACAAACGCTTGTTCTTATTTTTACCACACGATGCGGACACGTTCAAGCACCATCGTACGGTTCGCGCGGGATTGCCGACAAACCCTGTGCCGAGAGCCCTGGGCCCGTCACGATGGGTCAGGGAGCCGTGCCGTGAACCGGGGCGTGACCTCCGAGAGAAGACGGTGACCTTGTCCGCCCGCTGTGCCACAATACTGTCAAAGGCGCACACGGCGCCGACGAGAGAGAGGAAACGCTATGGCAGAGCCGATTTTTTATCGTTGCAACAAGTGCGGCAACCTGGTCCTGGTCGTGAACAAGGGCGTCTGCACCCCGCAGTGCTGCGGTGAGCCCATGGAGGAGCTCAAGGCCAACACCACCGACGCCGCCACCGAGAAGCACGTCCCCGCGATCGAGCGCACGAGCGAGAGCACCATCACCGTGACCGTCGGCTCCGTCGAGCACCCGATGCTCCCCGAGCACTACATCCAGTGGATCGCCCTGGCTACCGAGGACAAGACCGTCGTCAAGTACCTCAAGCCGGGCGACAAGCCCCAGGTGATCTTCCACCTGGCCGAGGGCAAGCAGGGCACCGTCTACGAGTACTGCAACCTCCACGGTCTGTGGAAGGCCGAGGCCTAATCCCCTATGAGAATTGGCGTAGCGCAGATAGAGACACGGGCCTCCGACTTTGGCCCCACATCCGAGCGCATCGTCGCGTACAGCGAGCAGGCGGCGTCGCAAGGCGTCGGCCTGCTCGTCGTGCCTGCATGCGCCCTGACGGGAGCCGTGCCGGTGCCCTATGTCGAGCGGCAGGGCTACATGATGGACCTCGCGGAGACCGTCGTGGACCTGGCCGACCGCGTCGCCTGCCCCACCGTCGTCCCCGTCGCGACCATGGTGGGCGAGGAGGTCATTCCGGAGGCTATGCTCCTCTCGGGCGGCCAGGCGCTGCCGCTGCGGTTCTCTGCCTACGCGCAAGCGATGGCCGGCGGTGCGCAGGGCGACAGTGTGCTCTCCGACACGGGCACGGGAATGGACGCCCCCACCTTCGAGCTCGAAGGCTGCCGCTTCGCCGTCGCCTTTACCCTCGACGACCTCGAGGACCTCTGCGACTACGACTTTGACATCGATGGCATCGTCTACCTGCCGATCTATGGCTACGCCGCCGACGACCCGGCCAGCGCGCTCGGCACGGCGCTCGTGGAGGGCGGATTTGTCGAGGACGCCAGGCAAGGCGGCGTCTGGATTGTCGCGGCCGGCTCGCTGGGCTGCTACGACACGCAGGTCTTCACGGGCGGCAGTTTCATCCTGACGCCGGAGGGCGACCTCGCCGCCTCGGCCCCCTCCTACGAAGAAGCCCTCATCAGCGCCGTGGTCGGCCCCGAGGGCGAGGCGGCGCTCTCCGAGCCCTTGGAGCCCGAGGTCTACAACCAGCCCTTCTTTTGCTGGGAGGCCCTCGCACTCGGCATCCGCGGCTATGCGCGCGCCGTCGGCAAGACGGACGTCGCGCTGGCACTCGACGGCACGCTCGGCTCCATGGCGCTGGCGACGCTCGCGAGCGACGCGCTCGGCCCCACCCACGTGCACGTGCTGCTCGCCAACCCGCTTGCCGACGTACCCGCCGCAAAGACAAACGGTGCGGTCCGCGCAGGTGCCGACGGCCTCACGCCCTGGCGCCGGGCGCTCGCCGCAGCGGCGCGCAGGGACGACTGCCGCAGGCTCGCCGCGAACCTCCGCGTGGACATGCAGGAACGTGACCCCGAGCTCGTACGCGCGACGGTCGTCGGCTACGACGCCGCGCACGGGGACGAGGAACGCATGCGCGCCGCACGGCGCGAGGCGGGCATCGTTGCCACAGAGCTCGCGGACCTCGCCGCTCGCACCGACGCGCTCGTCCTCTCCCCTGCGGACAAGACGTACCTGGCCCTCGAGGCGGACGGCCGTGCCGCGGTCACCGCGGCGTTGCTGCCCTTCGGCGACCTCTACCGGTCCGATGTCCTCGAGATGACGCGCACGCGCAACACCATCTCCCCCGTCGTCCCCCATGCGGGCGTCGCCCTGTGCGACGTGCCGCTTCTGGACCACCCCGAGCTCGCAGGCCTCTCGCCCGAGCAGCGCCTGCGCAGGATCGACCTCGCGCTGGCCTCGCATATCGAGTGGGAGCGCACGCTCAGCGACCTGGCCACGACGGGAGAATCCGCCTTCGCCGAGGCGCTGATCGCGCTTTTCGACGCCTGCGCGCCGGGCCGTGCCTCCGCCGGTGTGGTGCTCGAGGCGAGCAGCCGCACGCTCGGCGAGGCGCGCCGCCCCTACGGCACCGCCTGGCGGGACCGCGTCCGCGACCCGCGCGAGCTGGAGGTCCCCTCCGACGAGGAGATCGAGGCCGCCTTCCGGCGTTATGCGCAGAATGCCGCAGCGGCCGACACCGGCACTGCGGGGGCCAAGACCCCCGACGGCCTCGCGTCCGACGACGCCGGCGAGCCGACCGAGGAATCCCAGCGCAACGAGCTGTCCGATTTGATCGGTTACCTGCGCGACCTTGCCGAGGGCGTCGGCACCGGATCAATGCACGCTCCGGGCGAGTCGATCCCGGACGGCGAGGGGCATCGCGGCAGCCACAGGTCCGAGGGCGACTTCAATCCCTTCGGTCCCTTCGGCACCAGTCCCTTCTCCGAGAACTGAGTTCGCGACTGCAGCATATTTTTACGCGATCGCCACGCGACCCCCGCGGCCGATGCAGTCGGTGACCTCCGCCATCAGCATCATGTTGCGCGCGTCGACCTTGGTCGGCAGCTCCATGCGCATCGTGTCGCCGGAAGCCTCCTCCACGAGCAGCTCCACACGGTCCATGCCGGAGTAGCGGACGAGGATACCCTGCAGGCGTTGGATACGGTCGTAGCTCAGCAGGTGCGGGGTCATGCAGACCTCCACCACACGGGGCTTGTTGGTCTTGTCCGACAGCTCCAGGCTCTCGATCGTCGAGACGATCACCTGGTCGCCGCGGTCGCTGCGCTCGAGCTTGCCGAAGACCTTGATGAAGACGTCAGCGGAGGTCTCCCCCGTCACCGGGTCGGGCTCGCCCGCGAGGATGCCGGCGTACTTCTTGTATGCCTTGGGGAAGACGACCAGCGTGACCTCGCCCTCCATATCCTCGAGCACGACGATGGCCATCGGGTCGCCGTTCTTGGTCGTCTTTTTCTGCACGGAGTTGACCATGCCCGCCAGGCGGACGTCCGTGCCGTCGGCGACCTTGGGACGCTCGACCATGCCTCCCGTGATGGGGTCGGGCACCTCCTCGGTCTGGTTGAGCTCGCCGATGGTGTAGTCGCGCGCCTTGGAGAGCGCGTACTCGTACGGGGACAGCGGGTGGTCGGAGACGTACAGGCCCAGGACCTCGTGCTCCGCGTGCAGCTTGGTCGAACGGTCCCATTCCTGGCCGTCGGGCGCGGGCGCGTCGCTCTCGAATCCGGAGCCGGGCACCTCCGCGAAGAGGTCGAAGAGCGAGCTCTGGCCGGCCGCGCGGTCGCGCTGGCGTTTGGCGGCGGCGTCCAGGATGTTCTCCGGGTTGTTCTTGTCGATCAGCATCATCAGCTGGCGGCGCGGGTAACCCGTGGAGTCGAAGGCGCCCGACTTGACCAGCGCCTCGACCACGCGGCGGTTGGCGGAGGCGGAGTCCACGCGGTCCACGAAGTCGTTGAGGTGCTTGAAGGGGCCGCCCTTGTCGCGCTCAGCCATGATGACCTCGGCGACGCCTTCGCCGACGCCGCGGATGCCGGCGAAACCGAAGCGGACACCCTCGTGCGTCGCCGTGAAGTCTCGACCGGACTCGTTGATGTCGGGGGGCAGGATGGGTATGCCCTCGCGGCGGCAGGACGTGACGTAGTGCACAATCTTGTCCGTCTTGCCCATGTAGGAGGTCAGGACCGAGGCCATGTACTCCTTGGGGAAGTAGGCCTTGAGCCAGGCGGTCTGCATCACGAGGATGGCGTAGCCGGCGGAGTGCGACTTGTTGAACGCGTAGGACGCGAACTCGAGGACGTTGTCCCACAGCTCCTGCGCCGTCTCGCGCTTGTAGCCGTTGGCAACCGCGCCGTTCATCCAGTGGTCGTAGATGGTCTCGTCGGCGCCGTTGCCCTCCCAGTGGAAGACCTGGCTCGTGAGCATCTTGATCTTTTTCTTGGCTACGGGCTTGCGCATGCGCGAGTCGGACTCGCCCGCGGAGAAGCCGGACATCTTCACGGAGATCTGCATGACCTGCTCCTGGTAGACCATGGTGCCGTAGGTCTCCTCCAGGATCGGCTTGAGGCGGTCGTCGTAGTAGGAGATGGCCTCCTCGCCGTGCATGCGCTTGATGTAGCTGTCGACCATGCCGGCGCCCAGGGGGCCGGGGCGGTAGAGGGCGATCAGAGCCACGATCTGCTTGTACTCGGTGGGCTGCATGTTTTTGATCGTGCTGGTCATGCCGTCGGACTCGACCTGGAAGACGCCCGCGGTGTGTCCCGAGCCCAGCAGCTCGTAGATCTTGGGGTCGGAGAAGTCGATCTTGTCCACGTCGATGTCGACGCAGGTGGCGCCCGGCTTTATGCAAGCCTTCACGGCATCGGGCATCCGGTCGATGTCCGCCGCGGTGGGATAGGAGTGGCGGATGTTGGCCAGTGCCTTGTTGATGACCGTCAGGGTGCGCAGGCCCAGGAAGTCCATCTTGAGCAGGCCCATGTCCGCGACCGAGTGGCCCTCGTACTGGGTAATCGTGACGTTGCCCTTGGTGTCGAGCTTGGTGGGCACGTGGTCGGTGACAGGCGTCGGCGCGATCAGCGTGGCGCACGCGTGCACGCCCTCGCCGCGGGTCAGGCCCTCGATGGCCAGCGCCGCGTCGATGATGCGGTGGGCGTCGGGGTCCTTGTTGTAGGCGTCCTCGAAGTCCGGGCTGTACTGGTCGGGCTTCTTCTCATTCTTGTGCAGGGCGTTGGGCAGCGTGAGCTTGGGGTCGTTGGACAGCATCTTGGAGAGCTGCTGGCCCTTGTAGACCGGGAAGCCCAGCACGCGGTTGGCGTCGTTGATGGCCTGCTTGGCCTTGATAGTGGAGTAGGTGATGACCTTGCAGACGTGGTCCTCGCCGTAGACCTCGCGGACGTGCTGCAGGACGTCCTGGAGGTGCTCGTCGTCGAAGTCCATGTCGATATCGGGCATCTCGGAGCGCTGGGGCGAGAGGAAACGCTCAAACATCAGGCCGTTCTCGAGCGGGTCGAAGTTGGTGATGTTCATCGCGTAGGCGACGATGGCGCCCGCAGCCGAGCCTCGGCCCGGGCCGACGCCGATGCCGTTGTCCTTGGCCCACTGCACGTAATCCTGCACGATCAGGAAGTAGTTGGCAAAGCCCTTGTCGCAGATGATCTTGTACTCGTACTCGAAGCGATCCTTGACGTTCTCGCCGCCGATCGTAAGGTCGCGCCAGTTGTCGCCGTAGCGCTTGGCCAGGCCCTTCTCGCACTCCTCGCGGAAGCGTGCCTCCGCCGTCTCCCCCGGCCGAAGCCCCGGGAAGCTGGGCAGGTACATCTTGGTCCAGTCGATCTCGTAATTGCACTTGGCGGCGACCTCGAGCGTGTTGTCGCAGGCCTCGGGAATCCACGAGAAGAGCTCGCGCATCTCGGCCTCGGACTTCATGTAAAACTCGGTGCCCTCCATGCGCATGCGCGTAGTGTCGTCGAGCGTCGTGGCCTTGCCGATGCATGAGAGGATGTCCTGCGTGGGCGCGTCCTCGCGGGTGAGGTAGTGGAAGTCGTTGGTCGCGACGATCTTGATGTGCAGGTCGCGGGCGATCTCGATCAGTTTCTCGTCCAGCGAGCGGTCGTTCCAGGCGTTGCGGAAGTTGAGGCCGTGGTCCTGGATCTCCATGTAGAAGTCGTCGCCGAAGATGTCCTTGAAGGTCTGGGCCCAACGGCGGGCGTCGTCGAAGTCGTTGTCCAGGATCCGCTGCTGGATGATGCCCTGCACGCAGGCGCTCTGGCAGATGAGGCCCTCGTGGTACTCCTTGAGCATGGCCAGCGTGGTGCGGGGCTTGTAGTACATCATCTCGTGGCCGGCGGCGATGGACATGCACTTCATCAGGTTGTGGTAGCCCGTGGAATCCTTGGCCAAGAGAATCAGGTGGTAGCGGGTCTGCTTGGTGCCCTTCTCGATGCAGTCGTCGGTGATGAAGTAGGCCTCGCAGCCAAAGATGGGCTTGATGAGCGGTGCGGGCTTGTTGGCACGGACGGCCTCGAGCGCCGCGTCCTTGTTGGCCTTGCCGCCGTTTTGCTCCCAGATCGCGACGTCGGACTCCCACTGGCGGTGGGCGAAATCATGGACGTTGTCGCTCTCGGGGTCGGGGTCCGGCTCCTCGAGCTCCCAATCCTTGGTGAAGCACTCGACGTCGTGGCGCCACTGCCAGGCGTCCTTCTGCCCGTCGTTGTACTTGCGGCACTCCAGGTCGAGGTTGGGGATGCCGAACATGTAGCCGTGGTCGGTCAGCGCGACGGCCGGCATCTTGAGGTCGACGGCGCGCTTGACCATGTCGGGGATGCGCGTAGCCCCGTCGAGGATCGAGAAGTCGGAGTGGTTGTGCAGGTGTACGAAGGCCATAGGTAGTCTTTCCGCGTGTGCGGCACCCCAGAAGACAAACAACGCCTCGCTGGCGTGAGGCATCCCCGGGGAGCCGCGTCTGTTTTTCGCAGTCTAGTCTACCGCATGGGTCGGACACCTTCTGCGGGTGGGCATCGTTCGCGGACCTTTCACGGCTTGTTCGATTGTGGTTGCGCCGCATTTGTTATACTGTTATACAGTAAAAACTCAGGTCGGCACTCTTGCTGAGACAGACCCACAGAGACAGATAGATACATCGGAGGAGGACACATGCCCACCACCGTAGAGCACCCCAAGACTGCACAGATGAATTTCCGACTCGACCCCGAGGTCAAGAAGCAGGGCGACGCCGCGCTGGCCGCCGCCGGCTACACACCCTCCGAGGCGGCCCGCGGTCTCTGGGAGGTCGCCGCCTCCGGGCGCTACCGTCCGGAACTCATCCGGGCCTTTCTCTCCGGCACCATCGCCATCGAGTACGACAGCTCGTTGCGAACAGAAACTGAGGAAGAGAAGCCCTTTGTCCCTACAGAGGAAGCCCAGAATCGCCTACAGCTCCTACGTGCCGGGCGTGACCGAGAGCAGGTCTTTTTCCAGAAGCTTGGCCTTGCTGGCAAGACAAGCGTTCAATCGGATCCATCGAAGGCCGATTCCCTCGATGACATTTCCGATGACTACGATGATGAGTTGGCAGAGGCGCTCGCTGAAGCTTACGAAGAAAAGGCAAAGAACTTCGCCCCCATGACTCCCCAAGAGGTCGAGGAACAGCTGCGTAAACTCGGGGGGTGGCAACATGACAGGGAGATCGCCTAGCATCTTTGTCGATACCAACGTCTGGCTCGATTACTATCTGGCTGAGCGACCATATCATGCGTCGGCATGTCAACTGATCGACTACGTAGTGGCACATGGACTCGTGATGTACTCCTGTGTCCCATCCCTCAAAGATCTGTACTTCCTTTATCAACGTCAGCGAAAGCGCGAAATCAGAGAGGCGCTGGGAGATGTCTCGCCCGAGCAGACAGAGGCAATCTCAAGCCACGCATGGCAAATCATCCGTGAGGTACGCCAGATAGCGACCTTCGTCACTCTCGATGCGATCGATATCGACTACGCCATCGGCCTCCAGCACATACACAACGACTTCGAGGACAATCTCATCCTCGCAGCGACAAGACGGGCATATGCCGACTTCTTGGTGACCAATGATGTGAAGTTCAGAAACCACTCCCCCATCCTGGCATTCGACTCTACGACTATGTTCACCGTGCTCGAGGCTCAGCGTCAGACGCGGGCATTCGGCTAGATCTCGGGCTGGTTGTCCCCGTCGAAGGCGTAGGTGACGACAACCGGCTGGCCCGGCTCGCCGCCCACCTCCGCAGCATCGCGCTCGACGCAGACAAACGCGCATCTGACCTCGGCAAAGCCCTGCTGCATGAGCACGTAGGCGTAGAAGTTTGCCTGCATGACATGGCGTGCATGGACCTGCTCGAGCGAGAGGCCCGCATCGCCCGTCTTGTAGTCGACGACGAGGGCCGATTCGGACCCTGAGTCCGTCGCGAGCAGGTCGATGGCGCCTTCGACGTAGGAGCCGTAGTCCGCGGCGACCTTGCTGAA
This sequence comes from uncultured Actinomycetes bacterium, assembly GCA_900314685.1. GTDB lineage: Bacteria > Actinomycetota > Coriobacteriia > Coriobacteriales > Atopobiaceae > Olegusella. Next base: position 129,439 of record OMWE01000007.1, read on the forward strand.
GAAAGGCACCTCGGCGCGGATCTGCCGATGGGAGAGAGCCTCTTCACGAAGTCGGGATCCCTGCCAGCGCCCCAGCGCAGCCTCGAGCCTGCCGCAGGCCCGCTTGGAGAGGTGCCAGTAGCGCTCGGACGCCTGGATTTTGTCCGGCGTGAGGTCACGGCCCGTCTCGACCAGGACCTGCGCCAGCTCGTGGAAGGCGGAACCCAGGTTGGTCGCTTTGTCGGCATCATCGAGCAGGGGCGCGGACTCGCTCGACTCGGTGTCGTCGCCGTCCGCGATCACGACCTTGGGCAGCTTGGACGGCTCAGCACCGGAGGGCGAAGAAGCCCGATTCGCGGAACCGGCAGTCTCGCCGATTGCGGAGGTTGTGGACCCAGTGCCTACAGAGCCGGTTGCGAAGTCGCCGGCATGTGCCTCCCACATCCGCGCGTGGGCAGATGAGTACGAGAAGACATCCTCACGGCTCAGCCACGGCTCGGCCTTGCCGAGGCCGAACGCCAGACCGTCCGCAACCGCTTGGTCGTAGAGGTCAAAGCACGCATCCTCCGCATCGCCGCCCGCATCCTGAGAGTCATCCATGGCGAACGTGCCTACGGAGTCCAAGACAAGCGAGCGCTGGGGTTTCTTATCCTCTGACTGCCCGTCCTCGGGTTTCTTATCCGTGGTATCAGAGCCGTCCTCATCGCCCTTGTCCACCATCAGCGAGACTCGGCGGATCCGGCACGGGGCGCTGCCGCCGTACTCGACGAAGGACTCCCCCACTTGCGGCATCTCGCCCATACCCACCAGGGCGTCCAGGACGCCCTCCTGCAGGCGGGTGCCGCGCTTCTCCTTGCTCAGCGCCACCGGCATTGCGAGGATCACCGCCTCGCGGGCACGGGTGATCGCGACGTAGAGCAGGCGGACGGACTCGGCGAAGTCCCCCTCGATATCGTCGCGCAGGAGGTAGCCCGCCCAGTCGGCATGCGTCTTGCACTCCTCCTCCGTGTCGGGTGCCTGCGCGATGAGCTCCTTACGGTCGACGTCGCCCGGAACCAGCGTCGCGAGCACCGCTCCCCCGCGGTTGACGCTCGTGATGCCCGCGCTGCCGGAGGCGCTCGCCGCGTCCCAGCAGTCCGCAATTGCAACCACGGGGAACTCGAGGCCCTTTGAGGCGTGGATGGTCATCACGCGCACGGCGCTGGACGAGCCGCCCACCAGGGATTTCGGCCCCTCCTTGGAGACCTGGAGCCAGTGGTCGAACTCCTCTGCCGCACGTGCCGGCCCCATGCTGTGCTCGTCGGCGAGCTCGGCGACAAAGCGGGCCGCCGCCAGGGCGTTCGCTGCCTTTGCCAGGCCTTCGGCCCCCTGCGCCTCCAGGCGGGCGAGCCATCCGGACTCGCGCATGATACCGATGAGGATGTCCTGGATGCGCCAGCTGCCCACACGCGAGAGGGCGCGACAGAGCACCTCGTGCGCCGCCACGAGGCGTGCCGAGGGCTGCACGCCGCCCGGCAGGTCGAAGCCAAGCAGGCCGGTGTCGATCGGGCGCTTGGCGTAGGCGTCGTTTGCAGCCTGCACCTTGGTGCCGAGCAGGCAGAGATCGTCCCCGTCCAGCCGGAAAAGGTCGCTCTCCAACAGCGGGAACATACCGCGGTCGGTGTCTTTGGGGCACGCGAGCAGGTGCAGCATGGAGGCGACCAGCCCAACCTCCTCCGCGCGGGAGAAGGTCGAGCCGCCCGATACCACGCAGTCGAGCCCGTGGCGGCGGATAGCGTCCATATAGACGGCGGCGTTGCTCATGCGGCCGAGCAGCAGCACCGCATCGCCCGCATCCTGTCCCGCCGCCACGCACTCGGCGATGCGCTGGGCGACCATCTCCGCGGCCACCGCGGTCCGTTCGGCGGAATTGGCGCCGCGGTACCCCGTGGATACGATCTCGAAGTCGGCACGGGGCATGCCCTGGGCCTTGAGACCGTCCGGACGTTCCGTATTGGGCTCCAAGGTCATGAACCCCGGCATGAGACCGTCTCCCAGCAGTTTCTCGACCAGCTTGAGCACGTCCGCATGAGAGCGGAAGTTCTTCTTGAGGCGCACGAGGGATCGCGGACCTGTGGCATCGGGCGCGTCCGCAGCCTTGAGCTTTTCCTCGCGGTCGCTGAAGACACGCACGTCGGCCGCGCGGAACCGGTAGATGGATTGCTGGGCGTCCCCCACGGTGCAGAGGTGGCAGGCGTCGGGACCGCTCAGCAGCTCGATCATGCGCACCTGCTGGGCGTTGGTGTCCTGGAACTCGTCGACCATCACGAGCTTGAAGCGGTCCGAGTACTCGGCCGCGATCTCTGGGTGCTCGCGGAAGGCCTTGAGCGTGAGCGAAAGCAGGTCGTCGTTGTCGAGGACGCCTTCCTTGAACTTCCTCTGCCGATAGCCGTCGTCCACCGAGCGGGCTATCTGCAGGAGGTCGCCGGCCAGCGGGCCCATCTGCGCGAGCGAGACGTCGAGCGCACAGGCGGTAAGGCAGGATGCGGCGTCGGCCGCGACGGCCTTGTAGGTCTTGTTGCCGACGCGGCGGTTGGGCTTGGCGACACGGGCGAGCGCCTCGCGTGCGGCGTCGGCTGTGCGCTGTCCCGGCGGCATGAGCAGGGCTTCTTCCAGCGACTGCAGCGAAGCCTCCAGCTCCTCCTGGCTTTGTTGCCCGCTGGCCGACTTGTAGCTCTTTTCCGCGCAGCCTGTGTTGAGCAGGGAGGCATAGGCATCCCGCAGGCGCCTGAGGTCCGCCCACAGGTCGGGGTCCGTGCCCGGGAACGAGACGGAGTCGAAGCCGGCGACCGCACTGGAGGTGGCGTCGCGCAAGGAGTCAACCATGCCGAAGACGGTGCCGCGGTCGTTGGTGCCCATGCTGCCGCGGAGGTCAAACGCGCGGCGGAGCTCCGGATAGAGACGATCCTCCCTGATCTGGGTCAGGGCCTGGTCGATCACCGCCTCCGAGGCGTTTGAGGCGTCGGTGTCGCCGATCAGCGCGAACTGCGGGTCGATTCCGAGGTCGAGCGCGTGGCGGCGCAGGATGCGCGAGCACATGCCGTGGATCGTGGAGATCCAGGCGGAGTCCACCTGGAGCGCCTGGCGGGTCAGGCCTGCCTCGCGCAGGCGGGCGCGTATCTTCTCCTTGATCTCGTCGGCCGCGGCATGCGTGAACGTGATGACCAGCACCTGGTCGAGGCTCTCGAGGTAGGGCGGCTCGCCGTCCGGCCCCGGCAGAAATGCCTGGCAGACGCGCTCGGCAAGCGTGGAAGACTTGCCCGAGCCGGCACCCGCCGCCACAAAGAGCGGGCGGTCCAGGGTATCGACGATGCGTTGCTGGTCGTCGGTGAGTTTGTTCGGCATCAGGAGAGCCTCCTCGCGCAGTTCATGACAGGGCAATACGAGCAGGCCTGCGGGTCGCACGGCCGGGCCTGGATCTCGCCCGCGCGCATGCGGGCGATGGCCTGGGAGATCTCCTCCTCGGTCCGGTCGAGCAGGTCCTCGAAGGACATCTGCCCGGGACCGCCGCAGACGAGCGCCGCCGCCCGCGTGTCTTTGAGGGCGCCCATGACCTGGTCGGCCACGTTGGCGTCGAGGGCACCCGCGATCTCGTGGCCCGCCGCATCGTAGCCGCGGGTCGACAGGTAGACGGCGCCGCGGACCTTGAGCTGCGGGTACATGCGGCGGATGACCTGTGCGTAGATGAGCGACTGCACGCGGCGGGGCAGGACGAACTGGCCGGCGTCCGCCGGGCAGCCCGCGGGGAAGGCGTCGTACTCCTTCGCGAAGCCGAGGGCGCCCTTGTGCTTGTAGTCGATCACGATCGCCACGCCGTGGGCATTGATGTCCACGCGGTCGACCGAGCCGACGAAATCAGCTCCCGCATAGTCCACGTGCACCGCGTCCTCGCGCGTTCCGCCGAAGCGCAGTTCGAAATACCGCGGCTCGAACCCCTCGAGGCGGTCCCGCTCGTAGTCCATCACGGACAGCAGGCTCGTGCGCAGGCGCTCGAGCGAGAGCTCCTCCGTCTGGCTATGCGGAACCAGGGACTGCATATTGAGAGTGGTAGCGCGTTGGCGCTGGTGGCGCAGGTGGTAATCGAACTCCGTGGAGACCTGCTCGTGCGCGAACTCGAGATTTTGCGCCGTGACGGCCGAGCCCGGCAGGTAGGTCTGGGGCAGATCGGAGAGCTCGGCGTACCCGGCGTCCCCAGGCAGGAGCCCTGCCTGCTTCGCCGCAGCGAGGGCCATGTTGCGGCGGCTGACCTCGAGCACGCGGTGGGCGTAGCTGCCCATCTGCACCGGCGAGAAGTCCGCGTCGTGGGACCCCAGTCCCAGCCGGCGCAGCGTGAACCACTTGTAGGGGCACTCGAGGTAGGACTCGATCTGGGAGGCGGACAGCGAGGGCTTGCCGCCGGGCAGCTCGCCTTGTCCCTCGCGCGGCACGATCACCATGGCGCGACTGGCGTCCGAGATGATGCCGCGGGTGTCGACCCTCTCGCTGACAGCAGACGCGCCCTCCCGCCCGGACGCCGCTGCCGCCGCGGCAGGGTGCTCCTCGCCAAGCACCCTAGGCGCCAGCGGGGCCAAGGAAGACGTACGCTCGATCTTGTCCGTCTTGTCGGCGGAGACGTCGTAGACCGCGAGGCACTCGGAGAGCACGACCGCCGGGTAGGTCGGGGCGGAGTTGTCGTCGTGGGAGGCGCGCTCGAGCACGAGACGGCAGCGGGGCACGTCGAGCGCGGCAGCAAAGTCGCGACGGGCGCGATCCAGAGGATCGGTGGGAGCCCCCAACCCGAGACGCCCCTCGAGGGCGACCAGGGCATCGTCAGGCGCGGCGAGCGGGTACTCGGCCGCCGTGAGGTTGCAGGCGATCAGCGCGTCCGCGGAGGCGGGCGGCAGGCCCACGACCTCGCTGCGTCCGCAGATGCGGACGTGGGTGCCCGCAGGCACAGACGCGGCGGAGGTACCGGTACCGTCATTACCACCTTGCGCCACGCGGTCGACAGCGGCAGGGTCAGGCAGCAGCTCGAGTCGCTGCATGAGGACCTCTTGCTCCAGGAGCTCCTCGAGCAGGGAGACCAGCTCCGTGAGTTTCAGCGGGTGGACGTCGGGCTTGCCTTTGTCGACCGCGGTGATGCCCTGCTCGGCCAGGCTGCGGCTCACCTGCTGGACGGTCGCAAGGACCGTGACACTCCGGTCGTGGCGAAGCGGGTCGTAGGCGCGCGGCTCGGGCACAACCGGCGACTCGCCCTTGCGCTCGGGGGCTGCGGTCTCGGGCGGGACGCTTGGATCGACGATCGCACGGGCGAGCTCGGCCGCCGCCGTCCCCACGCGTCCCTGCAGCATGAGACGGGTTGCCCGCATCACAGAGGATGAGACGTCGCTTTTGCGCTGGAGGTCCGCCAGCACACGCGCGGGAGAGAGCATGCGGTTGCCGCGCCACCTGACGTCGAGCGCGCGGGCGCGCGGGGCGTCCATATGCGAGATGTCCGAAAGCAGGAAGTCCGTGAGCTCGCGCGGCGGCCACCAGCTCATATCGCCGAGCTGGGGCACGGGACCCTCGTCGGACGCCTCGGGCTCGGGCCAGGCCTCGTCGAGCTCAGCGAGACGGGCGACTGTCCGCGCGTACCCCATGAAGGCACGCGCAGCGGGCAGCTCCATCACGGGCGTGCGCACGGCTGCGCGGACGGCGATGCCACGCGCCGCGAGCTTGGGGGCGAGCTGACGCCAGGTGGCCTCCACGTCCCCCGTGACGACGACCGCGGTCTCCGCACCCGCAGCGGCAAGGTCCTGGATCTGCTGGCAGAGCGCCTCGGCCTGTGCGGCCGGACCTGCCGGTTCGAGCAGGGAGACGGCACCCGTAGCCGAGATCGTCGGCGCGTCTTCTCGAAAAATCGCGGCTTTGAGCGCCGCCAGCTCGGGGTCGATGTCGGCATCGCAAGCAGCGTCCGACGCACCCTCGCTCGGAGCGCCCGTCGCCTCACTCAACCCATCCGGCATATCGACCGTCACGCCGAGCGCCCCCGCCTGCGCGGTGAGCTGCGCGACGAGGAGCTCCGCCATCTGGTCCGCCAGGCTTCCGCGCTCACGCACGACCAGCGTGACCTCGGTCGAAGCTGCGAGCTCGGCCAGCATCCGGCGCGTCGCCCACGGCAGGCTGTCGATACCGCAACAGACAATGGGCGGCTGCACGGCACCCGCCTCGCCCAGCACGCTAGGAAGACGGACCATGGCCTCGGAGCGCTCGGCAAAGCCGCGGGACGCGATGCGGCTCGCGTAGTTGCAGGCAATCTGGCACGCGCGCCGCTCCCCCGGCGTCAAGTCGCGTGCGAGCGGCGCACTCAGGTCAAGGTCACCCGCCGACGTACGGGGAATGGCAGGCAGGGCGTCCTTGGCAAGCGAGCAGAGCATCTTACGCATACCCGGACTCTGGGGCAGCGGGGACTGCTCCTCCGTCAGCTCTATACCCGCCATCCCGTCGAGCTCGAGACGCATGAGGGCGACGCGCGTCTCGTCCCCAACGAGGTGGCGGCCGTCGCCGTAGACCTCCCAGCGCTCGTCCGCCCATGCGGCAGGCGTCGTGACCGTGAGGCCCAAGGTCGGGAACCCCGCATCGGCCAGCTCATGCTGCAGTCGCAGCGCCTGGTCGAAGGACGACGCAAAGACGAGCGCTCGGCCCGTCCCTTCCAAAGCTGCGGATAATGCAGCTCTGACCTCGTTGTTTGCAAGCTGCCGCGCTCGCGTCCTCACGATATGGAGTGCCATTGCCTCCCCTTTCTTCTTCGCCACTCCATGGTACAGCGGGGACCGGACACCATCATCACGACAAGCCGCGGATCAGACGCATGGATATACGGCCGAGTGACGCAATTTGGGGTTGGTGCGTTTTGGGCTGATATTGAACGGAAGGGAGACCCGGGGGAATCACCCGTCGAGACGGCTGAGCACCGTGCGATAACCGCCCGCGGGGCCATTGAGGCATTTCGAGACGCGGCTCACCGTGGTGGAGCTCGCGCCCGTCGCATGCGAGACCTCGAGGTACGAGGCACCGGACCGCAGCATCGTGGCGACCTCCAAGCGCTGCGCGAGGTCGGCGATCTCCTTGGCGCTCGCGACATCCGCGAGGAAGGCGCGTGCCTCCTCGGGCGTACGCAGCGTGCACATCGCCTCAAACAGGCGCTCTACCTCGTGTGATGTCTGTTGCTGATCCTGTGCCGCCACGTGTCGCCTCCGTTCGTCTTCCCCAGCACTTTACCATACTAAAGTACCGTCACGGTCCGCGCAGTCTGACATGCCAACCGCGCGTGACGAGCCCCCGTCCCCTGTCACCGTGACAATCCCCCGTCCCCTGTCGCCAACGAACGTACAGGACCACGGGACTTTGGGAATACTACAAGGCACGTCGACACCCGGGCGATGTCCCGCGTCGATTCATGTCGCTAGAAAGGCGGACACCATGCATTTCCTTCTCATCTGGCTCGCCACGAGCGTCGCGACCCTGGCGGCGACCGCCGTCGTCCCCGGCATAGAGGCTGTCGGAGGCGACTACATGGGGCCGATCATGTGCGCCCTGGTCCTGGCGCTGGTCAACGCCTCCATCAAGCCCATCATGAAGGTGCTCTCGCTGCCCGTCACGATCCTCACGCTCGGCCTCTTTGCGCTCGTGATCAACGCGCTGATGCTGGAGCTCGCGAGCTGGCTGTCCGTCGGCCTCTTCAACGCGGGCATCGAGGTCGCCGGCTTTGGCTCCGCGTTCTTTGGCGCGATCATCATCTCGATCGTCTACGCGGTCGTCAGCAACGCGCTCGGCGTGGACGACGATTAGCGCCTAAGCGGGCAGCTTGCTGCCACCGAAAAGCTCGATGAACCGCTCTGCCAGCGGCGACAGGTGGCGCCCCTCGCGCCACACCACGGCAATGCGGGTCGTGAGAGCGTTTTCTTCCAGGCGCTTGGGCACGAGGCCCTCTGCGTTCATCGCCGGCAGTATCGTGCTCGGGACGAGGCCGACGCCGAACCCCGCACGTGACCAGACGCAGGTCGTGCGCGCGTCGTCGCACACGCAGGCGAGCACCAGGTCGAGCTCGCGCTCGGCAAAGGCGTCGCGCACGATCTGCTCGAACCTGCGGTACACGACCAGGGGCACACCCGCGAGGTCCTCGAGCGCCGCGACGCCCGTACGGTCGCCGCAGGGATAGGACTCCGAGGCCAGCGCCACCATCGGCTCGGGCCCGAGGTAGCGGCATTCCAGCCCCTCCCGCGGGAAGGGCGTACGCACCACTGCCACCTCCACCACGCCCCGGTCGAGCAGCTCGAGCAGCTGGTAGGTGTTGGCCTCATGCAGCTCGAGCCGCACCTCCGGATACGCCTGCGTGAGCCGGGCGAGCTCGCTGCCCGGCACCTGGCCGCCGGAAGACGAGATGAGGCCCACGGACAGCACGCCGCGTTCGCCTTTGCCAAAGCCCTCGACCTCGTGGCGCGTCGCGTTGGTCAGCGCGAGGATCTCGGTCGCCCGCTGGTAGAGCAGCTTGCCCGCCTCGGTCAGCGCCACGCCGCGCGGCTCGCGCTCCACGAGCTTGACCCCCAGCTCGCGCTCCAGCGAGGCGAGCTCGTAGGACAGGGGCGGCTGTGAGATGTGGAGCCGGCGCGCCGCCGCCGTGATCTGCCGCTCCTCGGCGATCGCCACAAAATAGCTGAGCTGACGTATGTCCATGAGGTCTCCCGCCCTGACTGCTGCCTGCTGCCATATCGGCCATGTATTTGATGATAGGCGTCGACTCTACCTCACGGTATATAGCTTCTGTATGGTTGCGGGACAGCAATTGTATTTTACGGCGGCCCCCTCTGCGACCTAGCATCGTTGCAGTACAGCAGCGTCGATGCGGTGCGACCGGCCGGCACGGCCAGTCGGCACAGCCGGCCAGCGACTCCGCGACCGGTGCCGCACTATGGGAGGCACACCATGAACCTCGGTCCTTTTGAGATAATCACCATCCTCGTCGTCGCCCTCGTGATCTTTGGGCCCAAGAACCTGCCCAAACTGGGCAAGGCCATGGGCGAGACCGTCAAGAACGTCCGCGAGGGCATGGAGGGCGAAGACGAGCCCGCGCCCGAGGAGGCCCGGACGAGCAAGGAGGTCAAGGCACCCGAGGCCCCTGTCACCAGCAGCGAAGACGCGCACTTCTGCATCCACTGCGGCGCGCCGCTGCCCGCCGACGCCGAATTCTGCAGCAAGTGCGGCAAGCCCCAGACCGCCGCGGCCAAGGCGGCCGTCGCAGCCGAGACGGAGTCCGAGGCGGACGCCACCGGCGAAGACGAGCCCTCCGCCTCCGATGCGACCGAGGCCGCTGCGTAGGCTGTTCTTCTTGGCGGCACTTCTTGTCGGTCCTTCCTTGCTTATCCCGCGCCGGTCACCCGATTTTCCGAGCAACCGAGAAACCGAGCAAATATCAAGCTGCAGGTCGTCCTAATGCGCGGCCTGCAGTTTTTCTATCCCGGCCGTAAAGCATGACCTCATGCGCTCTATCGATGCGCGCGCGGTCCCGTCCCGGGAGGCAGCATGGTCACCGCACCCTCTTGGGCGTGTCCTCGTCGGCACGCAGGCGGCCGATGGGGGTGTTCAGGGGGTCGGTCGCCTCGACCGCTCCGTCCATGAGCCCCAGTATGTGCGTCACGCGCAGGAAGTTCTCCAGGCTGCCCGTGCCCTCGCGCAGGAGCTTGCTCACCGTAGGCTCGGAGAGGTTGGCGCGCTCCGCCAGGAGGCTCATCGGCACGCGCTGCTGCCGTCGCGCCAAATCGAGGTTGGCGGCGATCCGGCGCTGTGCTCGCATCACGGGTATGGGTGTCCTACCGGCCATGGGACTCCAGACAATATCTCATTAGCACAAATGAATATTAATAAAAAATCGAGGCATCGCACTTCTTCGCCCCTGCCCCGTACACACTCCCACTACTCCTGGAAGAGCCGGCGGGGCAGCCCCTCGCGGTCGTCCAAGAAGAGCCACTCACCCGCTGCGACCGCACTGGAAAAGAATACGCAGCCGCCGAAAAAGAACGCGCAATCGCTCGAGGAAAAAGGAGGCTTCGGTAGTTTGTGTGACAAGGGGCTAGCCTAGGCAGCAACGCTCTTCGCTCCCTTCACGCCCTTCTTCCTCGCCTTCACCGGGCGAC
>OMWE01000003.1 GCA_900314685.1 uncultured Actinomycetes bacterium
GCTCGCACTGGCCATCTGGCAGATGCGTACGGGCGAAGTGCGGTTCCTTCACGGCTACCACTACGCCAACGTCCCCGACGCCGATCGGCCAGCGCTCGCCCGCGAGAGCGGGCGCTGGCTCGCCGCGACGGGCCTCTGCGTCGCGGCCCTTGGGTTCTCGCTTCTGCTGCCAGACCCGGCGGCGGACATCGTCGCTGTCGCCCTGGTGGCCGCGACGCTCGTGCTGGTCGCCGTGACCTGCCGCGTCATCGTCAAGCACAATGGCTCCCTCTTCGGTTGATGGCGCCCCCGCCGCGCCGAGCTTCACGATAGAGTTCGACGAGCGGAGGGCCGCCGCGCACGGGACCACGGCGGACGAGCTTTACGACCGCGTGGGGGCCTTCGTGGAGCCGTACGGCAACGTCCGCGTCGGGCGCGGCACGTGGCAGGCGCGGGAGGGCGCGGACGAGTTCTTGGCGCAGCCGGTGGCGCTGGCGCGCCTGACGCGGGAGCGCTGGGTCATGCAGAGCGTCCGGTCCATCACGTACCTCGAGAAGGGCGTCGAGGGGGACTACCTCGACGTGATTCGAAGGGTCCGTCCCCGCTTTCTCTGCGAGTAGGCGGGGCAAGGAGGGACCGGGCGGGACGCCATGGCCGCATGACGCCCGCCCGGTTGCAAGATGTAGGAAGCGTGGCCACAAACTCCACTTTGGTGGAGTCTTGTGCCCCTCGCTTCCATCTTGCCCCGGCGGCGGGGGCTTGGCTCCTAGGGTCGCTCGTGTGGTTTGATAGCATGATAGAAAGCTGTTAAACCCGCAGGTAGACGCACAAAAATAGGGCACCCCGCTTCCGGGGTGCCCTATAATGCTTTCAGTGCTGGTTCTGGTTGGCCCCATAACCAGCAGAAATCAAAACGGAGAAGACGGCTCTCCGCTTGCAGATAGATTCTACCACGTTCCGCAGGTAAGAGACTATTTCGAGCCGCCATCTCCACGACGAGAAGGGCGGTTTTTTCATGCCGTACAAGGACAGAGAGAGACAGCGCGCAGCCCAGAGAGAATGGGAAAAGAAGAACCGTAGCCGTGGTACCCAGCACAAGGTGTGGATGTTCGTCTTCTATCCCGAGAGCGCCGACCCCGACTGGCGCGAGATTGCCGAGAGCGAGCTGATGCTGCCCTTCTGCGTCTCTCCCCTGCATGATCGGGATGCGTGGACGGAACGCGACGAGCGCAAGAGTTGAACGACCCTGCCAAACGGCAGGGTCGTTCAACCCGTTACACGGTGATAAACAGGGGATATGATGATTACATCGTCGTGAAGCGAAGACCATTGATGTGAGAAAAGGAAGATCATGGCGGAAAGCACAGCCGATTCCATCAAGAGCGAACTCTCGTCAAGACTACGGTCCTTGTACGACGACGACGACTACGTCGAAGGATGCCTCGACCTTGCCGGAAGTTCCGAAAACATGGAGACAATGATTGCGTTCATGAACAGGGCCGAGGAAGTCGGAGACCCCATCATCTCGGACGACATGCTCGCCCTTGCCCTTGTCCTCTGCGACAAGTCTGACGGCACGGTACGAAGCCGATATGGCACAGCGCTGTAGGTTGAACGACCCTGCCAAACGGCAGGGTCGTTCAACAGAGCAGTTCTATGGATGGACGAATACCAAGATGAGGGTTCGAGGGGAATAACGCACTCAAGACCGGACCTCGATACTGGTCTTGAGATAAAGAACACCCGGATGGCTAGTAGGTATTCAACATTCGATGCCTACGTGAAGAAGTCGAAGAAAGCGAAAGAGGGACTCGTCGCCGTCGTCTTCGACCTTAGCGAGAACAATCATTTTACCGATGATGAAGCATCTGAGATGCTGTCAAGAGTAGCAAGGAATAGAAGTCAGAACTTCATCCTCATGAGTTGAACGACCCTGCCAAACGGCAGGGTCGTTCAACCTATAGGTCAACCTGCTTTTTTGCACCCACCATGCGCTCCTGATAGTCTGGGCCACCGGTTACGAATTGACGCTCGGTCATCGTGAAGGCGCGCACCGTGCCTGTCGGGGGAGCATATCTTTCGAGCGTGGAAAGCTGCGTCCGCGCAACTTCGCGGTTTGGGACGACCTTCATATACACTTCTGCTTGCAGCATCACGAAACCGCACGAGACCAGCTTCTTGCGAAACTTCGTATAGGCGGTTTTCGTGCCCCTCGCGTTTGTTGGTGCGAGCATCACTAGTATTCTCATGGCGTCAGTCTCTCAGGGTTCGGTCGTAATCTGCGGCAATCAGTATCGGTAGCTGCAATTCATCCGGGTCACAATCTCGCGCAGCTCTCACCAGCGAGTCAGCTACCTCCTCGATCGCGACTTCGACTGTGACCTTGCGGCTGCCCATGAGCACGCGCAGGTACAGTACATCGCGCAGGGCGTGCCGCTGCTTTGCATCTAGCTTGGCATTCGAGCTCACGATACTTGGAGCTATTAGGTCGACGCATGGGCGGAACGGTTCGATGAGGTCGTCCGTGAGATTGAAGGCGTTGAGCTGACTGTGGTGGTGTATTCCCAGCGCAGGGACAAAGCCGCTGGTGACAAGCGCTCGTGCGAGTGCCGCGCGGACTATGGCATAACCGTAGTTGAGGACGCTGTTGAAAGGGTCGTCGCAGCGGCGGTTGAGGCCTGGGTGGAGCATCTGAAAATACCAAGCTGCCGCCTGCCCCTCGACATTCAGGGCATCGCCCGAAAGCACATGCTGCGAGAATTCCCAGAGCTGGTGGGCGTCTCCGAGCCCCAGCTGCTCGATGGCACGAGCTTGGTTCTCGATCTTTCGTTGGATGATGGTGGCCCAGAGCCGGTCTGCGACCTCGGCTGGCAGTGCCGCTTGCGCCGCCGTGACACGGGCCATGCGGGCGTTTGCGACCATCGGTATCACTATCGCCTTTGGCAGATGGTTCTTGCCCATGAGCAGCGTGACGACTCCCGCCTCGGCGAGCATTGTCTGCGCCATGGTTGAGATTCTGATAGACGGTCCGCAGGCGATGAGGATCTCCACTTGCCCGACGGGTACGCAGGCGGTACCTGCCTCCTGCTCCACTACGAGCTGTCCCTCGTGCACGTGCACCTCTGCCGGGTGCTCGATGGTGACGATGCGCATGACTGTCTCCTTTGTGTGTGCTGTCGGTCCCTGCCTGGCTCCTATTTTTGTGGCGGCGGGTTGATTGCACCAAGTTGTTGCGCCGCCCGCTAATGCGACAGGGTTGTTGCGACGCACTCCGTCGCCCTAAACGTTGCAGATTTCTGAGGCTAGGTAAGCCGAGGATAGTGAGAAAGGACCAGCCCTCGCTGATGCAACGGCTGTCATGACGCTTCGCCCGGTCTCCCGTTGATGATTTCCAAGCTTGCAGCGGTCGATTCAGCCGACGTGATCCTGGAGCGGCGCTGTCGGGCACCCTGACTTGACATTCCGACCCTTTTGTTGCAAAAGGCCAAAAGAGCTTGCGGTAAAAGACGAGGTAGATGACCCGATATTTCAGTACGGGCAAATCCCGGGGTTTTACCGCATCAGACAGTTTTACAAAACACGAGGTAGATGAGCTGCGACGTCGTGCGTGGACGCAGGATTCAGCCGAGAAGCGGCGGATTTGCAACAAAAGGGTCGGAATGTCAAGTCAGGGTATCCGACAGCCACGCCGCGGAGCATTCATAGCTGCCAGCTAATGAACGGTCGCGCTTCTTCACCACAATGAAATGGGGCAGTCTTGGCCATGCGCCGTGTTGCCGCGATGGAGGAAGGACGCCCGCCACAGCGTGCGCCTGCACATGAAGGGATGCATACCGATGAACGTGATCCAGCTCCCGAGCCCGGATGACGATGAGACTAAACCGGAGCTCAAGGCTCAACCGGACCGCAAAGACCCGAATCGCGGGAGCGGTGGGTCCAAGGATCCAAAGAAGAAATACCAGCACAGGTTCTCGTACAAATCGCCTTTCTTCCTGGGGCTGGTAATGGGCGTCGTGGCGGTCTCAGCCCTCGTGATGCTGGTCCCCGCGCGGTGGCTCGTCTCGGTCAGAAACGACCTGTCGCAGGCCATCGCGACTCCGTATAACCCCGACGGCGAGAAGGTGCGCGCTGACGCGATGCTCGGCGACTTCCAGGCGATCGGCCAGCTGGCGACCGTGGACTACGAGTACCGCGGGGTCGGCGACACGGGGACCTCAACGGCAAAGATCTTCAACATATCGGTTCCCTTCACGGAGTCGCGCCTGCTCGTGACCTACGACGGCAGGATCCTCGCCGGCGTCGACCTGGCCAAGATGACCGAGGACGATATCGTGCAGGACGGAACGAGCGTTACCGTCACCATTCCCGCCGCCGGGATCATGTCCAACGAGATCGACGACAAGTCGGTGGTCACCGTGCTCGAGCAGGAGAGCGTCTTTAACCAATTGGACGAGGACGCACGCAACTCCTATCGCGCCTCGTGGAAGACCCAGATGCAGGACACCGCGATCGCGAACGGTGTCCTCGACAAGGCGGAGGAAAACGCAAAGGCGCTGATCAAGGAGTATCTCGAACAGGCGCTCCCTGACGACTACACCGTGAACGTGATGACACAGAGCGAAGCCAAGGCTGCGGCGGCAAAGGCGGCCGCGGAGGCGCAGGGGAGCGGGAGCGCTGCGGACGGCTCCGCTGCGTAGGCGCCTCGATTGCGTCGAGGCGCCGATGGGCGATAGTTGACCTGCGACCTGTAGCTGACCTGTATGCCTAGGACGGTTATCGTGGCACACGTTTCAAAGAAACGCTATGCGACACCTTGCTCGCCTAGACCCCGAAGCAGCTCGTTTGTCTTCTGTGGGGAAAGACCTTGCTCTAGGCAGCGCGCGATTGCCTGATCGCGGCCGACCGTCGAGTCGAGAGGCGCATTGCCCGAGAGGGTGAGCAGGCGGTCTGTCTCCCTCGCACCGACGGCCGCGGCCAAAGCTATGCACAGAACCTCGTCCCGCGAGGGCCGGCGGTCGCCGGAGAAAATCGCCTCGCCCTGCGTCCGGGTGAGCCCTGCCATGCGCGCGGCACTCCGTGCGCTGACGCGCTTGGTCTCGAGCAACGTGGCAAGTTGGGCTGCGAAGGATTCTGCGTTGTCGGTGTCCACGGCGTCTCCCTTCTTTGCCGCGATGGTATGCGGTGGGCGTTATGCGGCGCATTAGCTGCGGGCGTGAATTTGAGGACGGGGTGGCGCGCTGCCGGGTTCTGCTGGGTGAAACACCGCTAAGAACCGACTACGGATTCATAGCCGATGGCTAATGAGAGCGTGCTTGCCGCTCCGTACCGTGGGGTCATCGAAATCCCTCTCGGAAAGGAGAGACATGGCTGGTCAGAGGCGCGGTGCGGCTGGCAAGGGACGTGGTGCGGCTGACGAGAGGCGTGCTGCAGCTGATAGAGGGCGCGGCTCGAGGCCAAGGTGGGCCGCACTCGTCGGTGTGCTGCTGGTCGCGGTGGCGGTGTGCGGCGGTTGCGGCGGGAGCGAGGAGGCGGCCGCGCCGGCGGATGCCGCGGGATCGGAAGCGGCTGAATCGACTGCATCGACGGATGCTGCCGATGCCCTCAGGGCCGATAACGCAGCCGCGGTCGAAGAGGCAAACGCCAGCGGGACGGATGCGGAAAGCGCGGGCGAGGCGGACGCGGGCAAGGCGGACGCGGGTGACGACGCAGATCAGGCCGAGCCGGCAGGCGGCGTCAACGCCGACAGCTTCGCCGCAATCGAGAACGGCATGAGCTACGAGGAGGTCGCGGCGCTGATGGGCTCCGAGGGCGAGCTGGCCTCGGAGACCGAGGCCGGAGGGTCGACCTCGCAGCTCTACCAGTGGGAGAGCGACGGCTGGGGCATCGCGCAGGTGATGTTCATGGACGACAAGGTGGTCAACAAGACCCAGATCGGCATCGGCGGCGATTCGGCGGCGGCCGTGACCGCAGACCAGTACGAGCGGGTCAAGGAGGGCATGAGCTACGAGGACGTCGTCGGCATCATGGGCGGCGAGGGCCAGCTCATCTCGGACACGAGCGTGGCGGGCCAGTCACTGCAGATCTACACCTGGGACGGCGAGACGTGGGGCTCCAACTGCACGATCTCCTTTAGCAACGCCGTCGTGGACGGCAAGAGCCAGATCGGATTGGAGTAGACGCCGCGCCGCAGCGGACCGCCGGCGCAGGCCGCTACGCCGGGCGGATGGTCCGCTCGCCCAGGCGCCACAGCTCCTCGTCCACCTTCTGCAGCGACGTGCCGTGGTAGAGGCAGTAGAGGATGATGGCGTCGCGGCGCACCTTGGGGTAGAGCGAGTTTACGCCGCCGAGCTCGAGGCAGCGGTTCGTCTCGCGCGGGGTGAGCGCCATCGCGAACGCGATCTGCAGCAGCTTGTCGCGGCCGGGGCGCCTCTTCTTGCCCGTGAAGATCTCGTACCCGTACGTCTCGTTGAGGTCCGCCATGCGGATGACCGCCGGCTGGTCGAGGCCCTTGTCGGCGAGCAGCTGCTGCAGGTAGTCGCTCAGCGTGAGCTCCGGCAGCTCGTGGGACGCCACGAACGACTCGGCGCTCTCCGAGCTCAGCAGTTCGTCGAGCAGCTCCTCGGTCAGTTTTTCTTCCATGCGGTCTCCTGTGCGCCGTGGCGCCAGCGCTCCGGCCGCGGAGTCGACACCACAGCCGTCACCCACGATGCCGAAACGGCGTCGACACCGCGGCCCTATCATCGTCTCAAACCTCAATGGTAGGCGATTCGCGTCTCGGGACATTAGCTATCGGCTACGATTCAAGTGGCGCGTGGAAGACGGGCGTGGAAGACGGGCGTGGACGAAGCGCGAGGAAGACGAGCGCGGAAGCAGCGCATAGAAGACGAGCGCAGCGATTGCGAGTGGGCAGAGGGGCGGCTCTTATGACAAACGACATGGGCGGTTTATCCGACGGCTCGTCCGATGTGGGGTTTGGCGCGGGGCTCGATGCAGGGCTCGATGCAGGGCTCGACGCAGGGCTCGACGCCTACCTTCGCGACCTCGCGCTCGACGACGACCTGCGGGTCGAACGGGTGCTGAAGCAGAACGCATCGGAGACGACCGAGCTGGTGTACCTGCGCGGAGCGGGCGGGTCCGAGATGGGTCCCTATGTGCGCAAGACGTTTCCCGGCACGGCCGGCGAGCGTGCGACGGGCAAGGGGTACGAGCTGCTCTTTCGCGCGCAGCAGGAGGGGGCGCGCCTCGCCCACCTGCCGGCGATCTACCGGTGCTCCGACCAGGGCGACCGGATGGTCGTGCTGATGGAGTACGTGCGCGGCTGCACGCTCGGCGAGTGGATTGCCGGCGCGGATGAAGAGGAACGCATGGCCGTCGCCCTGTCGGCGATTCCGCAGCTCTGCGAGGCGCTGACGGAACTGCACACGGGCATGGGCGAGCCTGTGATCCACCGGGACGTGAAGCCGAGCAACATCGTGTGCACAGGCGAGGGGGAGCTGCCGACGTCGGCGGTGCTCGTGGACCTGGGGATATCGCGTGCGTACCGGCCGGGGGCGGCGAGCGACACGCGGCATTTCGGCACTGCCGGCTTTGCCGCACCGGAGCAGTTCGGATACCGGCAGACCGACGTGCGCACCGACGTGTACGGGGCGGGCATGACGCTGGCGTACTGCCTGATGGGCCGCATGCCGACGCGGGGCGATATCGAGCGCGGTTTCGCCGGGGCGTGCCGGGACCAGCGGCTCTGCACGATCGCGCGCCGCGCGACCGCCTTCGACCCCGACGACCGCTATCAGACGGCAGAGGCCCTGCGCCGGGCGCTTGTCGCCGTCGCCTCCGACGAGGACGGTGCCGCGCGGTCCGTCTTGGCACCCACGCATGTGCCGGGAGACCCCGGATTTACACCGTCGCCCGCTCGTGCGTATACAACTGCGCGGACTGCCGAGCTCCCGTCTTTTCTTCGCCGCGTTATGGCGCACCTTGCGCCCGCGTCCCGCCCCGCGATGCGGATGGACGACGCGCGCACGGGCGAGGTAGTGGAGATCTGCCCCAACTGCGGCGCGATCCTCGGCGCGCAGCCCGGCTTCGAGGACAACGACGGCTTTTGGGTCTGCCGCGCGTGCGGCCAGCAGCTCTACGGCGAGGGCGTCTACGACGGCAATCGCTACCCGGGCGTCATGTGGTACTGCGACCAGTGCGGCGACCTGCTCAACGCGCAGGAGGGCTTCGACGACATCCGCGACTCGTGGTGCTGCCGGCGCTGCGGCTATGTGAACAAGATCGCGGCGTCCGAGATCGACGGGTGAGGGGTACGCTCAGCAAGCGCTAGACGCGCGCGAGCACCTCGCGCAGCGCCGGGCGCCGAGGGTAGAGGGCGACCACCTCGGACACCACCCGGTCGCGCAGCGCGGGCCCGCCGGGGAGCTTTGCCGCGTGCGCCACGGACTTGCCGAAGCGCTCGTAGTCGCGCCGGTTGCTCTGCATCTGACGCGCCTCTCGCATGAGGAGGTCGTGCCATATGCCGAGCGTGCGGTCGGGGTCGTGGGCAAAGAGGAGGTCGCGGTACTCGTCGAGGTCGGTCGTGTTCGGGCGCGCCTCGATGTCGTCCATCAGCTCGGCCACCATGCCCTCCTCGGCGAGGATGCGGCAGCGCCACGGGTTGCCGGTGTCGAGACCGGCAAGGATGTCCCCGCGCCGGGCAGGCCACGCCTCGGCGGGCGTGAGCTCGCGCAGGCGCGCCAGGTGGCCGACCGTTGCCAGCCGCCCGCTCGACACCATGGTCTGCAGGGCCGTCTCCTCGTCGGCGGTGCGACCCGTCTCGCGATAGAGGTCGGCGAGCTGGGGGAGCGCCCAGGTGATCTGCGTCAGGTCGCCCTGTTCTTCTTCCAGCAGGCGGATTGCCTCGTCCCTGTCGTCGCGCGCAACGGCGTCGTCCACGAGCCACTGGCGGACGTCCTTGAGCTCGAGGTAGTCCCGGGCGTACGCGAGACGCTCCTGGTAGTCCTCGCCGGCGAGCCGCATGGCGTGCAGGCGCACTTGGACCCAGCGGGCGATCGTGTAGGACTGGTAGCCGTAGCGGCCGAGGCCTGTGCTCGATCCGAAGCGCTTCGCCCGCTCCCGGTCCCGCTCCCGGTCCTGCTGCGCCTCCTTGAGCGCAGCGGCAATCCGCGCATCCGCCAGCGCGATGAAGTCGCGAGCGCGCCGTTCGTCTTCCCCGTAGACGTCGAGCAGGAGCTTCTCCAGGCCTTCGCGCTCGAAGGAGAGGATGTCCCTGTGGAGCTCGCGGGGGCAGTTGGGCCTGCGGGGCACGCCCTTTTGGTCAAAGGCGAGGATCCATGCAAAGACACCCTCGCGCGCCCGCGAGCTCCAATTGACGGCCTTGCGCAGCGTGTCGAGGACCTGGCCGATCGCGACGGAGAAGAACCCGTCCGAGTCGTCGATCTCGATGGCGGTGAGGGCCGTGAAGCTGGCCGTGCAGAGGGCGAGCAGGCGGTCGAGGCCGCGCGCCTTCCTCGCCGGCGCGAGGTAGGATTCCACGAGGTCCAGGTACTCGCTCTCAAACGACCCGGCGGCGCGCCACGAGATAAAGGCGGGGTAGGCCTCGCACAGCTCGTCGATGTCGCGCAACAGGTCCGCTGCCGCATCCGGGCCGTCGTGCGGCTCGAACCGCTGACGGAACTTGCGGGCGAGGCGGTCGTCTTCCGCCATGGCGTCGAGAAGAAACGCCCGCAGGTCGTCGGCGGCGCAGGTTCGTATGAGCTGGCTGAGTGTGGGCTGGGGCACGGTGGTCCTCCCTTTCACGGCTTGCCTATCTTGACGTTGGCGGCGATATAGTCTGCCGAAGCGAAAAGCAGCGGGTCGGCTTCGCCCGGGTCCTCCATGTAGCTCTCGAAGACCCGGTCGAGCTCCTCCACGGTCACCGAACCGCCCGTGGTCAGGTCGACCAGCGCTGCCGCCTCGGCGTCGCTGAAGGGGTGCTCGACCCACTGCGAATGGCGCGCGTCGGGGACGATGTAGGAGTAGTTGCCGGCCATCACACAGAGCGAATTGCCGTCGCCGAGGTCCGTCTGCGAGACCAAGGTGTATCCGATGTCGCCCCCGGTGACCTGGTCGGTCGGTGACGTGTACACCGAGCACAACTCCTCTTGCGGGTAGTCGGCCGGATGGACGCTCAGGCCGCGCTCGTCCGTGGTGACGGTCACGCGGCCCCGCCACGCAGCGGGGAGCGTGACGGTGCAGCCCGCCACGGTATAGGTGTCGCCGTCGGCTTGCTCGTCGGGGCTTGCGGTCTGCGGCTTTTTGCCCTGAGTGTCGGCGGTAGACCCTTTGTCTGACCCTGCGCCCGTGTCTTTGCCGATTCTGTCATCGCCCGAACCCACACCCGAACCTTCGCTCACGGTTGGTGTCTTTTCCGCAAGCGCATCGGAGCTGGCGGGCCGGGTGCCTTTGCAGCCGCCGATTGCAAGCGTCGTGCAGAGGCATAGAAATCCCAGAACAGCGAGGAGACGCCTCTTCATGAAAATCACCGTAACCAATCCGATTTCCACCGTAGCCAGCTGCATATGCACGCGAAAGGGCTTGGGGACGACGGCAAACCAAGCCTGTCCGCACCGACCGCTGCCGGCTGCTCAATCGTACCCTAATGGTCGCCGAACCCCTGCACGCCTCAGGCTGGAAGGCGGAAATCAAAGGCATGCGGGGGCGCATGGGCGTTTTGGAGAGAGTCACGCGACCCTGACTTTACATTCCGACCCTTTTGTTGCAAGCGCGGCAGTTTCCCGGCAAATTCCGCGCGCTCGCGTAGCACGGCGGCCCGTCTACCTCGGCTTTTCCAATCGGTACGAGTGACGTAAAACCCCGGGTTTTGCCCGCACTAATAAACTAGCCCATCTACCTCGCTTTTTGCTGAGAGGTCCGGCGGCTCTTTGCAACAAAAGGGTCAGAATGTCAGGTCAGGGTCATCGGCGGCGGTACACTCGAGACCTAGCATCGATTGCCTGAGGTTGAAAATGATCTAAGGCGGTCAAATCTGCCACCCCTGCGCCTGTTTGTGGGCAAAGACGAACATCTGGCAGACGAACGGCACCGCCATCAGCACGGCGAGCAGGAGGTAAGCCCCGCGCGTGCCGAGTATCGTGGCATAGGCCATGGTGACGTCGGTCATGCCTGTCTGGGCAGTGTTGACGATGGAGGACACGACGCTGGTGCCCACCGCACCGCTCAGCTGCTGCAGGGTGTTGACCACGGCGTTGCCGTCGGCCTTGAGCCGCGGCGCGAGCATCGAGAGGGCGTGCGTGAGCGTGTTGCCCACGAGCAGGCCCTGCCCCAGCGTGAAGAGCATGTAGACGAGCGTGGCCGTATGGGTCGGGAGGCTGGCGCTCAGCAGGTAGTAGAGAACGCATGCCACGAGCGTGCAGACACAGCCGGCCAGGATCGGCCTCGCCGCGCCGAGCCGGTCGTAGATGCGTCCGGAGAGCGGCGCCAGCACCGCGCCGAGCATGCAACCCGGCAGCAGGATCGAGCCTGCCTCGGTGGCGCCCGCGCCCATCACGAGCTGCGCGTAATTGGGCAGCAGGTAGCTAAGGCCCAGCACCGTGAACTGCAGGATCATGAGCGAGACGAGCGAGAGGTCAAAGCCCGCGCTGCGGAAGACGTCCGTGGAGATGAGCGGCTCAGCCGCGCGCTGCGCGTGGCGGACAAAGAGCGCCATCATCGCCACAAAGCCTGCGAGCAGCCCGAGCACTGCCGGCGAGATCCAGCCGCGGGTACCGGCTGCCGACGTGGCGAAGACCAGGCAGGTGAAACCGGCGACCAGGCAGAGCCAGCCGCGCACGTCGAAGGGCTCCGGCCCGACTTCGTGGCTCTGGCGGATGGACAGGACGCCCATCGCGAAGGCGACGGCGAGAAACGGCAGCAGGCAGGCGAAGACCATGCGCCAGCTGTAGTTTTCCACCAGGTAGCCGCCGACGGACGGGCCGACCGCCGGCGCCATGGCCGTGATCAGCGAGCCGATGCCCATCATCGTGCCCATGTACCTCTTGGGTGCCTGCTCGGTGATGATGTTGAACATGAGCGGCAGGGCGATGCCCGTGCCGATGCCCTCGGTGATGCGCCCGGCGAGCAGCATAGGGAATGACTGCGCGGTCATGCCCAGCACGATGCCCGTGATGTAGCAGCACATGGCCACGACAAAGATGTGCTTGGTCCGAAAGCGCTTGCCCATCCAGGCCGAGGTGGGGATGACAAAGGCCAGCATCAGCAGATATGCCGTGGTCAGCCACTGCACCGTGGAGGTGCCTATGCCGAACTCCTCCATCAGCGTGGGGAAGGTGATGTTCATCGCGGTCTCGACGACCACGCCCGAGAAGGACATGATGCCCGACGCGATGACCGACATGATGAGACGCGCGTCCAGCACGCGCTCGAAGGGTCCCTTGTCCATTGCGAGCCTCTCACACGAAAACCCCGTAGCAGGGATTATGCAGTCAATCATGCGCAAAACCAGAAGAATTGCTTTCAGTTTCGGCCTTCCGGACAAGGAACCCGAAAAATATCATGTTTGGTGCGTGTGGCATCATCTCGCCCTGGGTATACTGAAAGTGATGGGCCCGGGATGACCGCTGATTCAAGTCACCGGGCCTAAATTTTTATCTAGGGGGATGGGTGCCCAACGAAGCTCATATGGATCTTGGCAAAATGGCAGAAGAGGACTCTGCTGCCAAATGGAGGTGGGCTGAGCGATGGCTCTCTAAACCTCGCCTTGACTCATATCTGTCATTCTGCGAGGGCGATATTGACCTAGCCCTTGAACTCCATGAGTGGAACATCTCCCTGGGAAAGGTGCTCATGGGGGATATTGCTCACTTCGAGGTTGCCATACGCAATGCCTACAATCGAGTGCTCGAGGAGAACTTCAAGAGTGACAAACACTGGTTGCTCGATGAGTCCTCTCCCGTCGTGCGCCCTATATTACGTAATAGCAAGACGAAAAAACTGCGCGACGTAAATCTGATGAACCGCAAAGCCATTTCTGACGCAGAAAGACGGGCGCATGACCCGACTGACCCAAATCAAATTGTCGCAGGTCTCATGCTTGGTTTCTGGATACACATGACCGATCGTAGCCGTGAGCGCGACCTATGGATTCCATACCTTCATAAAGCTTGGCCAGAAGGTACTGACCGTGCAGAACTTGCATTTACCCTTTCGGGAATAAATAAATTGAGAAACCGAGTCTCACACAACGAGCGTCTCATTAATCCTAGCGATATCCGACTCTCTCCGTTATCTGTTGACGCTGAAATGCTGAGGCTTTTCCGAGATTTATGCCCAGGGGCTTTCACGAGCATATATGGGGACGGAGAAATGAGCCCCGTGGAATGTTTTCTGAATGAAACGCCGCCGCCCGTGTCAGTGGAACTATAAGTTGACTGATGGGGGCAAGCCCTCGATTGCAATGGAGAGATCCGAAAAACAGGCAAAACTGACCGTGTGTTGAAATCGGGCAAGTGCGAACCTTCCAACGGCTGACGAGGTTAGGCTGAAATAACGTTGATCAAAGTGAGCAAAACCCATCCTACGGTATAGATGCCGCACAGCCAGGCGAGTAGGCGCAGGTATTTCTGCTTGCGAAGGACCGCGTAGGCGACCCATTCACGCACGAGCGCGTTGAGCGAGAAGTAAAGACGGACATGCGACCCGCAGCCGTCGCAGGCGAAGCCCAGGTTGCGGGCGAGCAGGAGCGCACGCAGCACATGATAGTCGTCGGTGACTACCAGGGCGCGGCCTGCGGACGCGGCATCCCTGCCGACGATCGCGGCGGAATTCGCGATGTTCTCCTCGGTGTTGCGCGATGCCTCCTCGGTGAGGATCGCTACGGCGGGCACGCCCTGCGACATCGCGTAGTCGCGCATGGCGCAGGCTTCGGGAACCTCCTCGTCGGGACCCTGGCCGCCGGACATGACGAGCAGCGAGCCCGGATTTTTCCGCCAAGCCGCGATGCCCGCATCCACGCGACCCGCGAGCAGGGGCGTGACCTTGCGCCCGTCGGCGAGACCCGCCCCGAGCACCACGATGCGGCTGTAGGTGCGGCGCCGATGGGGGACCTGCACGATGAGGCCGGTCACAGTAAAGCAGGTGAAGGCCACAGTCGCCACGCCGATCACGATCGACGCGATGCCGAAGAGAAAGGCGAGTAGCCTTCCCAGGAAGGGGAGCCCGGTGAGCTGCTCGCTGGCCCACGGCCACACGAGCACGTATGCCACCAGCAGAATGCCCAGGCACAGGGAGAGCAAATTGGCGGGACGCGCTCCCTCACGCCGGATCAGTCGGACGCCGGACAAGATAAGTACCGTCACCAGGAGCACGGGAAAGACGAGAAGGGCGGTAGCGCATGCAGCCGCGAGGAGCAGCGCCGCCTCGTACGTGGCATCGGCGTCGACCGAGGCGAGCAGGCACTCGACCAGTGCCAAGACACCGAGAACCGAGCACATGAAGGCCAGCCCGAGGCGTAGCGTGCGTTCCTCGTGGGTGCGCAG
The DNA here is from genome assembly GCA_900314685.1 of uncultured Actinomycetes bacterium. GTDB lineage: Bacteria > Actinomycetota > Coriobacteriia > Coriobacteriales > Atopobiaceae > Olegusella. The sequence goes on from OMWE01000003.1 coordinate 14,514, forward strand.
GTACCAGAACCATGCGTTGGAGGCGGCGGCAAAGACGATGAGCACGATGTAGAGGATGGTGGTGATGCCCATGCAAACTCCCCGTTAGGCGTCCGCGCGGCGGATGTCGGCGCCGCGGCGGTTGTCGCCCTTGAGCTCGTGGATGTCCGTGATATCCTGCGTGGTCTCGAGCGCGCCCAGATAGCTGCCGTCGGCGTCGCGCACGGCGAAGTAGCGGATGAGGATGAAGCGGCCCTTGCGGTGGATCCAGAACTCGTAGGAGTCGCGCTCGCCGCTGCGGAAGTCCTCAAAGACCTTGTGCACCATGGGCTGGCTCTTTGGCGGGTGGCAGGCGTAGACGTCGCGTCCCAGGCAGCTCTTTGGCCGGGGGAAGACGCGCGCATCGCCGTGCGAATAAAAACGTGTCTTGTCGTCGGCGTCCACGAAGGTGAGGTCCAGCGGGATGGTGGCAAAGACGGCCTCCAGTTGGGCGATGGTGAATTCGCCGGTGGACAGGTGGATCTTGGCGCCCTCGGGGACCGTTGCAGCCTCGGAACCCGCGACCACATCTGTGCCCGCGGCCACATCTGAGCCCGCGGCCACATTTGAGCCCGCGGCCACATCTGAGCCCGCGGCAGCCTCGCCATCGGTGACGGTGGCGTCTGCCTCGTAGGCGGGCGGCTCGTCGATGAAGGAGTAGCCGAACTCTCCGCTCTCCTGTGCGATCTGCACCCACTCCGCGGCAGTGGGCCTGTCTAGCGCGAGCGGGATGAGGGTGTCTTTCTCCCGAGCCGCCACGTCGGCCATAGCGTTGGCCGCATCCTCCAACTGGTAGGCGACCGAGCTCAGGTTGTCGGGGGTGGGGGAGGTGCGGGCTCCGTCGAGGAGCGAGGATGCCATCATGAGATAGGTGCGGATGTCGTCGTCACGGCCCCACATGGCCTTGGTGATATCGGCGGCGCCGTGCGCCTCGAGATGGGGGAAGAGGAGCTCTTCCTTGCGCTTGTAGTGGGGGAGCGCCTCGCGGAGGAGGGCGATGTCGCCGGCAAGCTCGTCTGCGGTCTGCGCGGAAGGAGCCTGCAGCGCATACACGGCGCCGATATGGTCTCGGACCTGGGCGATTGTCTTTTCCGCCTCGGCGTTCTCAGCACGCATGACCCACACGGGATGTCCGGGTCGTGTCTCCGGCTGCGCTTCGGGTTCGCTGACTGTCATGCGCGCTCCTTGCCGCTATTGGCCGACTGGCTCAAATCGCAGGATGGGGACGCCCGCGCGGAAGCGGCGGTGCTCCCAGGGGTCGCGTCCCTCGGGTTCCATACGAAACTCATTGGTGTTCATCAGGGTCAGCGAGACCAGGTTGTCCTCATGCTCTTGGCTGAGCTTGAAACGGTCCCAGCTGATGAGGGGGTCACCCATGTGCACCGAGTCGTTCTGCCAGGCGAGCTGGCGGAAGGCGTCGCCCTGATAGCGCTCGGGGTTCTCGCCGACGGTCAGCAGGAGCTGCACCCCGTCGAAGGTCATGATGCCGATGGCGTTGCGGGTGGGGAGCTGCGCGGTGATGCGGCCGGTCACGGGCGAGAGCAGCATGTCCTGCGTGGGCTGGATTGCCACGCTGGTCTCCGAGCTGCACACGATGGCGCCGGCCACAGGGGCAAAGATCCTCCCGACCTCCTCGTCCGGCACGTCGAGCGTGATGTAGTCGTGGTCGGCGTCGCTGCGCGCGTGCGTGTTGTGGTCGATGCGGGCGGTGAGGCCGTCGAGGCGCTCCGCCACGCTGGAGAGGCGGAGGAGGATCCGCCCGGGATCGTCGAGATACACCTTGTCCATGTACCTCTGGGCGCTCATCGGTGTCTTCTCTTCTGCCATCTCCGGTCCGTCCGTTCACCCGCAGTTGTTGTTCGCTGTTGCTGTCCCGCGCCGTTCCATGCTCAGGCACAGTCCATACTACAGCTCCCTTTTACAGGCAATACTCTACCTTGTCGGGACGGGCCGTGTGCTCCGCGGATGGGAACACTCCAGATTTTGAACCGTTTGGCCCGCCGCACGGTACACGGTCGGCCGACGCGCGATGGGGCGGAGTGTCGGTCATCACTCGCAGAAGTGTTTGCCCCCGAAGAAGTGCTTACCCTCGAAGGGACGCTTACCCTTCGCAGAAGCGCCCCGCCGGGACGTCATCCGGACGCTCGAGACCGGAGAGGTCATAGGCGCGGGCGTACCGGTCGAAAAGACGGTCGAAGAAGTACGACACGCCGTACGACGCGTAGATGCGATGTAATGCGGGGTCCCAGGGGAGACCCGGCTGACTTGCGTCAGCGGGGCACAGGGAGAGCACGTCGTCGAAGAGTGAGAGCGACCGGCCGTAGGGCGCCGCGGTCACATAGACCTTGTAGGCCTCGGAGTCGCGGACCTGTGCTTCTTGGCGGCGCACGAAGGCGCCTGAGGTCGATACGGCCAGGAGCATGTCGTCGGGGCCCAAGGCACGCACCGCGTCCGCAGCCGGGGTCGACTCGGTGACGAGCTGCACGACCTTGCCCTGGCCGACCATGGCGCGCTGGAATTCGCGCAGCGCCATGCTGGAGGAGTCCGCCGAGAAGAGCATGACCTGGTCGCAGTCGTGCAGGGACCGTACCAGACCTGCGGCGATGTCGGTCTGCATGAGGGCGTCGATGCCGTCGTAGAGGTCGTCGAGGTCGCGGCGGAGGTCACGGTTGCCCGCCTGCTCGGCGCGGACGTAGCGCAGGAAGTAGTTGCGGAAGAGGCCGTATTCGCCGGCGCGGGCCTTGATCTCGCTGAAGTTGTCAAAGCCGATGGACTGGCAGAAGCGGCGCACGCCCGAGCGCGAGACGAAGCAGACGTCCATCACGTCGTAGATGTTGAGGTCGGCCAGGGAGTCGAAGTGTTCGAGGAAGTAGCGTGCGAGGGTATAGGACGAATCGTCCCGGTCGTTCTCGTCGTAGACGGCGAGAAGGGACATGAATAGGTTGAGCCTGCCTTCGCGCATCGGTCCCCTCCCCGAGCGTGTGTCTTCCTGCGGGTGCCTGCCTAAGGCTAGCACGGATTTTGCTCCCGCGTGCATAATGAGTGCGTTTGATAGACGGGCTGAGTGCGTTTGATAGACGGGCGTTCCCGTGCGCTACGATGGGTATGTGTGCTCGACCTGCGAAGAACGACTTGGCCGCTAGACGGGAGCGTCATGATCAAATTCGTCCTCTCCGACATGGACAACACCCTCATTCCCTTTGGCAACGAGCTCGTCTCGCAGCGCACCATCGACGCCATCCACGCCTGCCAGGAGCAGGGCATCGATGTGGGGCCCGCGAGCGGGCGCGACCGCGGTGAGCTCTCGAGCTTCTTTGGCGGCGACGCGAGCTGCTACAACACGGGTGTCTTGGTCAACGGCCAGCGCATCTACTATCTGGGCGAGATCGTGTACGAGAAGACCCTCCCGCGCGACGAGCTCCGCGCCGTCGAGCGGCTCGTGGCGCCGCTTGAGGGCTGCGCCTTTATCACCTACCGCGACAACAACTTCGGCGACTGGGTGGGGGAGCCCCGCGAGCGCCTGGGCGCCATGTACGACCGCTCCTTTATGTGCGGCGGACGCCGCCACGAGATGCTGCCGGACTACCCCGTGGTCAAGGCCGGCATCGTGTGCCTGGACCCCGGGCGCCTGACGCAGCTCCAGCGGCAGCTGGGCGAGATGTGCCCGGACCTGATCTTCCCCAATACCGTGGTCAACTGGATGGACGTGAGCCTGCGCGACTGGAACAAGGGCGACGGCGTCAAGATCCTCCAGCGCGTGCTGGGGCTGGCCGACGAGGAGGTCTGCGTCTTTGGCGACGCGGACAACGACCTGGGGATGCTCAACGCGGTGCCCAACTCGTGCGCCGTGGCCAACGCCAACGAGAATGCCGCGCGCGCCGCGCGCTGGCATGTCGGCGCGAGTGCCGACGACGGCGTTGCGATCGCCCTCGAGCAGATTGCGGAGGCCGGTCGCATCTACAACGAGACAGGCGAGGACGTCCTGCCTGCCTTTATGCGGAGCGCCGACTAGCCGAGGAGGTGACGGCGCGCGGCCTCGAGCTGGGCCTTGCTCACGCCCGCGTCGGTCAGGTAGCTGCGCACGGACCCATAGGTGTCGATGAGCCGGTCGTAGACGGTCGATATGGCGGTGATGCGGTCTGCGAGGTCCTGGCGCACCTTGTGGCGCGCGTCGCCCGCGCCGGCGAAGATGGCGGCGTTGACCTCGCCCAGGTAGCCGAAGGAGTACGCGTAGTCCGCGACCACGACGTCGCGCGCCACGTCGCAGAGGCCCAGGAGCAGCATGGCCGTCACGCCCGTGCGGTCCATGCCCGCGGCGCAGTGGAACAGCACGCAGCAGTCGGCCGGCGCGGTCGCGAAGTAGTCGAAGATCTCGCAGATGGCATCGCGGTTTGCCAGCATGGTGAAGTAGTTGGAGGCCAGGTAGCCGCCCGCGTTGTCGGGGCGGTCCAGCTTGGGGTCCGAGAGGTCGAAGTCGTAGAGCTGGACATTCTTGTACTCCACGCCCGGCAGGGTCGGGAGGATGCCGTCTCCGCCGCCCACCTCGAGCTCGCCACGCAGGTCGAGCACGCGGCGCACGCCGTATGAGGACCGCAGGTATTCGGCGTCCTGACGCGAGAGGCCGAGTATGCCGCCGGAGCGCAAGTAGCGGTGGTTGCGCGTGCGGCCATAGGGGGTGTCGTAGCCGCCCAGCTCGCGTACGTTGTAGCCGGAAGTCAGGTTGACGATGCCCTTGACGTCGCCCTGGCGGGCCGGTTTTGATTTCCTGAACCAGAACACGTGCCGTTTCCTCTCTTGCGGTGCGCGTGCGCGTATCTAGAGGGTACCGCATTTTGGCGCGTATAGCCGTATGGCGGACCGGTCTTGTCATTCGCAGCTCCGCGGGTGGTCGGACGGGTTACCCTAGGGGAAAGTGCGCATGCGGAGGGAGGCTCCATGGATGGGAAGCGTCGGACGATAGGTGATACCGAGATGCGACGAGCCGATACCGCTCATGCTGATCGAGAGGCCGTAGATGACCGGGCGGAGGTGCGGCACGACGAGCTCGCGGATGAGTTGACAGACATGGGAGCTATGTCAAATTTGAAGAAAAACAAGGCGCTCTATACGGTGGTTGTCATCGCCGCGGTCCTTGCGCTGTCGCTCGTCTCTGCGATTCCCCTGGCAAACCATTTCGGCAGTCCGGAGACATACTCCGGGATAATAGCGTCGCTGGATAAGAAGGCCGAGAACGTCACCGCCCTCACGGCTGCGTCTGCGACGGCGTCGGGTCTCATCACCCTGGTCCCGGGGGACGGGGGCAGTACCATCGCCGAGAAGCTCGCGGATATCAGCGTCGACTTCGCGGTCGTGCTTGCCGCCATCTACCTCGAGAAATACCTGCTCACGATATTCGGTGTGGCCAGCTTCCGCATCCTTTTTCCCGCCGGCTTTGTGACGTTGGCGGGGGTATTCCTGACCGGGCAAGACTCGCGCTGGCGCCATGTGTGGGGGCAGCTCGCGTTCAAGTTTCTCGTCTTTGCGCTGGCCGCCGCCGTCGTGGTCCCGGCCAGCGTGACGGTGTCCGATCTCGTCGAGCAGACCTACCAGGACGACATCGATGCCGCCAAGTCCGTTGTGTCGACCAGTGAGGCTACGGCGGGCAGCACGGCTACCGATCAGGGCAGTGCCGCGGATGGTTCCGCGGATGGCACCGAGTCCACGGATGATTCCGGGCAGGACAGCACGGGCGATCGAGGCAACGGGGTATTGGATTGGCTGCAAAAGGCGGGAAGCGCTATCTCCGATGCGGCGACGGATGCTACCAACGCGGTGTCGAGCGGCACCTCAGAGCTCGTTGAATCCGCCAAGGAGACGCTCAACCGCATGGTCGAGGCACTGGTTGTGGCCATCGTGACCGATTGCGTGATCCCCATCCTTGTGTTCGTCTTCTTTGTGTGGCTGTGCAAGATGATCCTGGGCATAGACGTCGACCTGGGCGCCGGTGTCAGTGCGGCAAAGGCCGGCGCGCACAAAGTGCGCAACGCTCGTGCATGATGCCGCGCGCATTATCAATTTGCTAACGGCTGGAGATTGTCGCTGCCTTTGGACACAAGGGCAGCGACAATACATCTCACGACTATCCGTTTGCTCTTTTTCACACGACGCATGCCCTGTACGGCGTATGCGACAAGACACGCGAGGAGTGCCGAATATGAGTCTTTACCTGCCTGAGAACTACGACGCCCGGATGTCCGTCCGCGAGACGGAGGAGGCGATCAAGTACATCCGCGACACCTTCCAGCGCGAGCTCGGCCGCGAGATGAACCTCTCGCGCGTCTCTGCCCCGCTCTTCGTCGAGCGCAGCACCGGCCTCAACGACAACCTCAACGGCGTGGAGCGCCCCGTGTCGTTCGACGTGCCCTGGGAGCCGGACGAGACCGTCGAGGTCGTCCAGTCCCTGGCCAAGTGGAAGCGCATGGCGCTGGGCAAGTACGGCTTTGCGCCTGGCGAGGGCCTCTACACCAACATGAACGCCATCCGCCGCGACGAGGAGCTCGACAACCTCCACTCCTGCTACGTGGACCAGTGGGACTGGGAGCGCGTGATCACCCGCGACCAGCGCACGCCCGAGTACCTGCGCGCCACGGCGGCCGAGGTCTTCCGCATCGTCAAGCACATGCAGCACGAGGTCTGGTACAAGTACCCCGACGCCTTCTACCGCCTGCCCGACAGGATGCATTACATCGACAGCGAGGCGCTGCTCCAGATGTACCCGGACCTCTCGACCCAGGAGCGCGAGAACGAGATCTGCAAGCTCTACGGCTGCGTCTTCGTCATGAAGATCGGCGACAAGCTCTCAAACGGCGAGCCCCACGACGGCCGTGCGCCCGACTACGACGACTGGCAGCTCAACGGCGACATCCTCTTCTGGTACGAGCCCCTGCAGCGTGCGCTCGAGATCTCCAGCATGGGCATCCGCGTGGATGCTGCGGCGCTGCACTCCCAGCTCGCGAAGGCCGGCTGCGAGGAGCGCGCGTCGCTGCCCTACCACCGGATGGTCCTCGGCGACGAGCTGCCCCTCACCATCGGCGGCGGCATCGGCCAGTCCCGCCTCTGCATGCTCCTGCTCGGCCGTGTGCACGTGGGCGAGGTGCAGGCGTCCATCTGGCCGGCGGACATGATCGAGGCCTGCGAGGCGCACAACGTGCACTTGCTGTAGGCGAGGCGGTTCTTATGCCCCAGGGGCACGGATATCTACAGCAAGCGTTTGAGCTGCTCCTCGACAGTCTCTCCGGTGTCGTGGAGAGGACGGTCGTCACGCTGGGCGCATCGACCGCGTGGGATCTGGTCTATGCCATCTATATGCTCGTTGCGGGCGATTTCCTCGCCGGCGGCAAGCCCATGCACCTGGTAGGCTCGTATTATCTGTCGCTGGCCCTCCTGAGCGCCGTGCTGACTGCCGGCCTCTCACGCACCAAAGACATCCCGTCCCCGCGCGACCGCCTGCGCCGACAGGCGCTGGTCGCCATCGCCGCCGGCGTCATGCTCCTCGGGGTCAACGCGACGGTGGCGGGCCTTGTCGGCCGTCTGAGCATGGGCTGGATGGACAGGGGCGTCGGCATGGTGAGGTTTTCCGTGATGGCGCTCTATTCCGCGGTTGCGTTGTATCTGGCTGTCTCCGGTTGGCGCCGGTACGGGTCCCACCCGAGCCCGATCATCGTGGCGGCAAAGGGCGTGAGCCTGTGCAAGGTGGAGATGACGATCCTCTTTCTGATGCTGACGGCGGCCTATACATTCGGCGGCAAGGACGGCTCTCCCGTCGAGTTTCTGGTGGACATCACGGCCCGTTACCTCGGGTGGCTGGTGGCCGTGATGACCTTCACGATCGCGGTGTGGACAATCGGCAAAAACGTGCGGGTACTTCTTCGCATGAGACGGGACGGCGGTACCGACGATGACGCTACTTGAGTATGTGCGCGACTGCTGCGGCGACACCCTTGCCGAACGGCCTTTTTGCGAGGCCGACAATCTCGCGATAGCGCAGATCAGCTATCTCGAGCTCGCGCGTTGCGTCCCGGCGCTCGGGGCGGGGACGGTGAGCATCCGCGAGGCCTGGCACCGCTATGTGGAGACCTACGACCGCGACTATATTTACAGCCTGTCCGGGGTGGGAATACCGCTCGCGCCTTTTGTGCTGCAGGGCATGGCAAAAAGCCCGCGATTCGGGGACGCGCGCATCGGAGGGTTTTCGCGCATCGCGTCTGACGAGCGTCACGAGCAGTTCGCGGCGCTCTACGTCACGCTGTCCGACGGCACGACGTATGTGGCCTACCGGGGGACCGACTCGTCGTTTGCGGGATGGCGCGAGGACCTCATGCTGAGCTACGAGGTGGTGCCGGCGCAGATTGACGCGCGCGACTATCTGCAAAGGGCCGCGAAGCAATGCGCGGGCCCCCTCATGGTCGGCGGGCATTCCAAGGGCGGCAACCTGGCTGCATATGCCGCTGCGTACGCCACCAAAGACGTGCGCTCGCGCATCACAGACGTCTGGTGCAACGACTCTCCCGGATTCGAGCGGCTGGTGGCGGATTTCGGACGCCTGCAGGAGGTCGCGCCGCTCACGCACTTCTTCACTCCCGCATACAGCGTGGTCGGCGGACTGATGGAGCACATCGCTACCCCGGAGGTCGTGGTCTCGGACGACGTGGGCATCTTGCAGCATGGGATGACAGGATGGGAGCTGACGGGGGACGGGGCGCTGGTGCGTGCCCAACGGGTCAGTCCCGAGGCACTGCGCATCGGCGGGCTCTTTGACAAGCTCCTCAAGAATCGGGACCTTGCCGGTCGAGAGTCGTATGTCTCGGATGTCTTCGGCGCGCTCGCGGCAACCGGTGCCACGACATTCGACGAGCTGGCGGCTATGGGGCCTGCGGGGATCGAGTCTGTCGTCTCCCACTTGAGCGGGGTCGACAAGGATTCGCGCGACACGACGCGCGACCTCCTCTTCTCGTTGCTCAGCGAGATGCTGGACTCCTCGGTCTCGAACCTTGTGGGCAAGCCGACCTCGGCTGCCCAGACCCCGGGCGACGACCTGTCTGTCGAGGAGATGGAACGGCACCGTGCCCGCAAGCGCCGCGCACAGGACCGTATGGCGCCGATCAACGCGGTGCGGGCTGTCCTCGCGAGCGACGCGCTGCGCAACTACGCGACCCTGGGCTGCGGCTTGGTCGTGCTCGCCAATGCGGGTCGCACTGCTCCCGTCGTTGCCTACCTGCTGGTGATCGCCGTAGCGGTGTACTCGGTCTTTCTGCTCGCCCGGTATTTCACGGCGTTGCGCCGCGGGACCGATGCGGATGTCGAGGACCTGCTTGTCGGCGTGATCACGGCGGTGCCGGCGATCGCCGTGCTCTTCTTCAGGGTGGCCGTCACCGCGGTGTACAACCTGCTCATCGCCGGAGCCCTGCTCGCGTGGGGCATCGCGCTGTTGCGCCGATTGCACCTCACCAGCGGGACGGAATTCCTCGCCGCGCTAAAGCGCCCGCTGACATGGAACGCCCTCCTGGCCATCGGCTTTAGCCTGGTGATCATAGCCGACCCGACAGACCTCACGCATTGGCTGCTCGCCGTGACGGGCGTGTATGTGGCCGCCCAGGGGATTTGGGGCCTCGTCCGTCAGCGATAGCCGCTTGTGCCAAAGTGGTGCCGAAGTGGTGCTGGAGCCGCGGCTGCCGACCGTGCTGCGACTGCCGACCGACGCAGCTGGTGCCGAGCGATGCAGCGGACGCCGGGCAAACGTTCAAGGCAAATGGAGGGAACGGACATGAGGATCGCGGCCTTTGAGGTGCGGGAAGACGAACGTGCGGAGTTTGCGCGCCAGGCACGGCGGGCGGGCGTGGACGAGCTGGTCCTCCACACGGAGCAGCTCGACCTGGAGCACGTGGGCCTGGTGCGCGGGTATGACGCCGCCTTTGTCCTTGGCATGGTACGCTACGACGAGGAGCTGCTCGCCGCCATCGCCCGCGAGGGTGTGAAGGTGCTGGTCACGCGTACGCGTGGTATGGACCACATCGACCTCGACGCGGCCCGCACGGTCGGTCTGTCCGTCTTCAACACCTCGTATGCGCCCGATAGCGTGGCCGACTTCACGGTGATGCTGATGCTCGTGGCGCTGCGCCGCTACAAGGCCGCCGTCTACCGGCAGAATGTGAACGACTTCTCCCTGGTGGGCCTGCAGGGTCGCACGCTCTCGTCGCTCACGGTGGGCATCGCGGGCACAGGCGCGATCGGGTGCGCGGTCGCGCGGCGCCTGCAGGGCTTCGGCAGCCGCGTGCTCGCGTGGAGCCGGCACGAGAACCCCGCGCTGGCGGGCATTGCGACCTATGTGGGCTGGGACGAGCTGCTCGACCAGGCAGACGTGATTTCCTTCCATCTGCCCGCTACGCCCGAGACCCACCACATCGTCAATGCCGAATCGCTCGCGCGCATGCGCGACGGCGTGGTGCTCGTCAATACCGCCCGCGCGGACCTGATGGACGTCGCCGCGTTGACCGACGGTATCGAGACAGGCAAGATCGGCGCGCTGGCGATGGACGTCTTCGACGGCGAGAGCGAGATCTACCACGAGTCCCACGTGAACGACATCATCGCCAATCGCGATATGGCCTACCTGCGGCAGTTCCCCAATACGGTGCTCACGCAGCACATGGCCTTCTACACGCGTGAAGCGGTGGACCAGATGGTGGCCGGAGCCTTCGACGCGGCGTTGGGCGCCTAGGCGGTATTTGTGGAGGATTCGCGCTTGGGCCCGTAATGACGGATAACCCTCCGAGGCACGTTTTTGCGCGGATTTGCGGAAAACCCGGCGTGCGAGGGTGATTCGCGCTTGGCCCGGGAAGGCAGATAACCCTCCGAGGCCCGGTTTTGCGCAGATTTGCGGAAAACCCGGCATGCGAGGGTGTTTCTCGCTCGTCAGTACGTGCGCTCAGGTGCATGTGCGCTTGACCGACCGCGATTCTCAGCCAAGCGCAAGCTCAGCCATGCGCACCGCAGCCACGGTGACGCGATGTTGCGCTACACACGTTTATTACATATTGGACGCAGGGGTGTCCGTCCCATTTCTGATCAAGAAAATCTGCGAAGCGGACGGGAATTTGTCGCTCCAGGATAGAGCTGTCCCATTTTGCGTCACGCGGCCGATGAATCGCCAATATACAAATATTGATAATAAGAACAGGGCGCAGATAAGCAAAATATCGCGCAAGTGAGCGAGCGACAATCGGAAGAATAGGGCAGTTACCTGCGGTTATGTTGTCAAAGGTAATGTGCGGAGGACCAGTGCGCGCTGTTTGTAAACGCAATGTAATTGTCGATGTTGCCTGATTGTTAAGCGCGGTCACGGGTCGGTAAGGGGCGGCGGATTGCGACGACGGAGCCCCGAGTTGCTCATAGGATGCGTTGGTGAAAGGGGTCGTCTGGGATAAGAAGAAAAGAGCGACCCGTCCTATGGAAGACGCATACGTGCGTCAGAAGGAGTGGGAATTATGCAACTCAACCGTCGTCAGTTCGTCAAGTTCGCCGGCCTGTCCTCGGTCGCCGCTGCCGGCCTGTCGCTGGCCGCCTGCGGTGGCTCCAGCGAGCCCGCCGCCTCCGGTTCCGCCGCTGGCACCGACGCCGCCGCGAGTGGTTCCGTCTCCGGCACCATCACGGCTGTCGGCTCCACCGCGCTGCAGCCGCTGGTCGAGGCCGCTGCCGAGCAGTTCATGAGCGAAAACCCCGACGTCCAGATCACCGTCCAGGGCGGCGGCTCCGGCCAGGGCATCACGCAAATCGCCCAGGGCGCCGTCCAGATCGGCAACTCCGACGTCTTCGCCGAGGAGAAGCTCGACAACCCCGACGACGCCAAGAACCTCACCGACAACAAGGTCGCCGTCGTCGGCATGGGCCCCATCGTCAACTCCGACGTCAAGATCGACGACATCAAGATGGACGACCTCAAGGGCATCTTCACCGGTGCCATCACCAACTGGAAGGACTGCGGCGGTGACGACGAGGAGATCGTCGTGATTAACCGCGCCTCCGGCTCCGGCACCCGTGCGACCTTCGAGTCCGCCGTGCTCGGCGGCGACCCCGTCCCCGAGGACTTCAAGCCGCAGGAGCAGGATTCCTCCGGCACCGTCGCCAAGATGGTCGCCGAGACCCCGGGTGCCATCTCCTACCTCGCCTTCTCCTACTTCACCGATGACTTCAAGGCCCTGACCGTCGACGGCGTCGAGCCCAAGGAGGAGAACGTCGAGAGCAACGACTGGACCATCTGGGCCTACGAGCACATGTACACCGCCGCCGATCCCGACGACGCCACCCAGGCCTTCATCGACTACATGCTGGGCGACGAGGTCCAGGGCTCCCTGGTCGAGCAGAACGGCTACATCCCCGTGGGCGGCATGAAGGTCGCCCGCGACGCCGAGGGCAACGTCACCAACCTGTAATGCCTGACGGGCGGCCGCCCGATACGGGTGCGGTCGCCCGGTAGGGGAGTGGCCGCCCGACTCACGGGCGGCCGCCCGCCCTCGCCCGGCAATCGCTTGACTTGTCTGTTCGTCTTGTACGTGTTAGTAGAAAGGCTCTTCCTTGTCCGCAGAAAAACAGGCTGTGCAGCCTACATCCAAGCGGTCGGTAGAGCATAAGGGCAGGGTCATCACGGGGGCTTGTGTCGTCGTCGTGGTGGCCTTGGTCGTTACGCTCATCTTCATGGTGTGCTCGCGCGGTCTTACCACCTTCTTCTTTGACGGTGTGAGTCCCGCGGCATTCTTTGCCGGCACCACTTGGAATCCCCACCAGATGGGCGACAACGGTCAGTACCTCGTCGGCGCGCTGCCGATGATCGCTGGCTCGTTTGCCGTCACCCTCCTTTCCTGCCTCATCTCCCTGCCCTTCTCGCTGGGCGCCGCCATCTTTATGGTCGAGATCGCCCCGGGCTTTGGCCGCCGCGTCCTGCGCCCGATCATCGAGCTGCTCACGGGCATCCCCTCGGTCGTCTTTGGCCTCGTGGGCCTCGAGCTGGTCGTACCCTTGATCCGCAATGCGGCAGGCGGCACGGGCTACGGTATCCTCGCCGGCTCGCTGGTCCTGGCGTTCATGATCCTGCCGACCGTGACCTCGCTCGCCGCCGACGCGATCGACTCCGTGCCCGAGGCCTACAAGGACGGCTCCTACGGCCTGGGCTGCACGCGCTGGCAGACGATCGTCCACGTGGTGATCCCTTCCGCACTGCCCGGCATCCTGACCGCGGTCATCATGGGTATGTCCCGCTCCTTCGGCGAGGCGCTGGCCGTGCAGATGGTCGTCGGCAACGCCGCGCAGATGCCGCAGGGCCTCTTCACGCCCGCCGCGACCCTGACCTCCGTCCTGACCATGGGCATGGGCAACGAGGCCATGGGCACCATGTTCAACGACGTCCTGTGGTCGCTGGCCATGGTCCTGCTCGTGATGTCGCTGTTCTTCATCCTGATCGTCCATCTCATCGGCAAGAAGGGGGCGGCGAAATAATGGCTGAAGCAACAAAGACACAACAGGCTCCCGAGGTCGACCCGCGCGTCAAGTCCGTCAGCCGGGCCCGCACTCAAGACCATGTCGCCACGGGCATTCTGTGGGGCATCGCTATCTGCATCATCGTCCTGGTCATCGCCACCATCGGCTACATCGTCCTGTCCGGCATCGGCAAGGCGCTCGACCCGAGCTTCCTCTTTGGCAAGCCCGAGCAATTCAAGGCGGGCGGCGGCATCGGACCCGAGCTCTTCAACTCCTTCTACCTGCTGCTGCTCACCCTGCTCATCTCCCTGCCCATCTCCCTGGGCGGTGCCATCTTCCTGACGCAGTACGCGCCTCCCGGACGATTCACCAATATCGCCAAGACGGCCATCGAGACGCTCTCGAGCCTGCCTTCGATCGTCGTCGGCCTCTTTGGCATGCTCTTCTTTGTCCTGAGGTTCGGCTGGGGCTTCTCCATCCTCTCCGGCGCACTGGCGCTCACGATGTTCAACATCCCCATCCTGGTCCGTACGATCCAGCAGGCCATCGAGCAGGTCCCGCGTGACCAGCGCGACGCCGCCGTGGCCCTGGGCCTGACCCGCTGGGAGGCCACCTGCAACATCCTGCTGCCCCGTGCTATGCCCGCCATCATCACCGGTACGATCATCTCCGCAGGCCGTGTCTTTGGCGAGGCAGCTGCCCTGATCTACACCGCCGGCCAGTCTGCGCCCGCCCTCAACTGGGCCGCCCCGATCTGGAGCAAGGCCAACCCGCTCAACGTGATGCGCCCGGCCGAGACCCTGGCCGTCCACATCTGGAAGATCAACTCCGAGGGCGTCGTTCCCGACCTCGTCGTGGTCTCCGCGGGTACCGCAGCGGTCCTGATGATTTGCATCCTTTTGTTCAACCTGTTGGCACGCGTGATCGGCCGTGCCCTTACGAGAAAGATGACGGCGGAATGACGCAGACACAGATAGATACCGCCCCGGTAGCGGCGTCCGCCACCTCCGCAGGCACGCCCCTGCTGTACACGCACGACGTGACCGTGGACTATTCCGGACACCGTGCCCTCAACGAGACCAACCTGACCTTCGAGGCTGGCACCTGCACGGCGCTGATTGGCCCGTCCGGCTGCGGCAAGTCGACCTTCCTGCGCTGCCTCAACCTCATGAACCGCGAGATCGAGGGCTGCGTGGTCGGCGGAGAGATGTATTTCCGCGGCGACGAGTACAACCAGTCCAAGTACGACACCTATGCGCTGCGCAAGAGCATCGGCATGGTCTTCCAGCAGCCCAACCCCTTCCACAAGTCCATCTACGAGAACGTCGCCTACGCTCCCAAGAAGCACGGCCTGACCGACAAGGCCAAGCTCGACGAGCTCGTGCAGTCGAGTCTCGAGGCCGCCGCGATCTGGGACGAGGTCAAAGACAAGCTCCGCGACTCCGCCTACGCGCTGTCCGGCGGCCAGCAGCAGCGTCTGTGCATCGCCCGCACCCTGGCGATGCACCCCGACGTCGTCCTGATGGACGAGCCCTGCTCGGCGTTGGACCCCATCGCTACCTACGCGATCGAGGAGACCATCCGCGACATGGCGTCCCGTGGCATCTGCGTGGTCATCGTCACGCACAACATGGAGCAGGCCGGCCGCGTTTCCGACAAGACGGCGTTTTTCCTCCTGGGCGAGATGATCGAGGTCGGCGACACCGACCAGATCTTCAACCGTCCCAAGGACAAGCGTCTGGAAGACTATCTCACGGGAAGGTTCGGCTAATGTCCATAGGTATGTCGGTGGAGGATGTGAACCTCTGGTACGGTGACCACCAGGCCCTCCACAACATCTCACTCACTGTCCCGGCGGGCGAGGTCACCGCTTTCATCGGACCGTCGGGCTGCGGCAAGTCGACGCTGCTGCGCTGCCTCAACCGCATGAACGACCGCATCGAGAGCTGCCGGGTCGAGGGTACGATCAAGCTGGGCGACGAAGACATCCAGTCGATGGACGTCTACGCGCTGCGCCGCCGCGTGGGCATGGTCTTTCAGCGCCCCAATCCCTTCCCCCTGTCGATCTACGACAACGTGGTGTACGGCATGAAGCGCCAGGGCCGTCCCAGCAAGTCCGAGATGGACGAGACGGTGGAGCGCACGCTCAAGGTCGTCGGCCTCTGGGACGAGGTCTCCAGCAAGCTCAAGAGCTCCGGTCTGTCGCTGTCCGGCGGCCAGGCCCAGCGCCTCTGCATCGCCCGCGCACTGGCCGTCAAGCCCGATGTCCTGCTGATGGACGAGCCGACCTCGGCCTTGGACCCCATCTCCACGGCGATGGTCGAGGAGCTCACCACTCAGATCAAGGACGAGTGCACGGTGGCGATCGTCACCCACAACATGCAGCAGGCGACGCGTGTATCCACGCAGACGGCCTTCTTCTACCTGGGCGAGCTGATCGAGATCGCTCCTACGGCGCAGCTCTTCTCGGCGCCCAAAGACAAGCGTACGGAAGACTACCTTACGGGAAGGTTTGGTTAATCATGAGAACACGTTCCAATTACCGCAACCAGCTCTCGAGGCTGGACGCGCACGTCTCCGCCTTTGGCCAGGGTATCGTGGAGGACGTCCGCAACACCGGCTTTGCCATCGCGGAAGGCAACGAGAGCGCTGCCAGCGACGTCGTCGAGGGCCATCGCGCCTCCGAGCGCCTGCACCACACCATCGAGGATACCTGCATGAACATGATGCTCCTGCAGAACCCCCTGGCGAGCGACCTGCGTCAGGTCACCGCGACCTTCCGCGTGGTGGGTGACCTGTCCCGCATCGACGAGATGGCCTACGAGACCGCCCTGCTCACCCAGGAGATCGAGTTTGGCTCCAACGCCTCTATCGCCCGAGACCTGGGCGACATGGCCCAGCGCGCGGCCGATATGGTCGAGAAGGCCGTGCAGGCCTTTGAGGAGGGAGACGTCGAGCTGGCCAAGGAGGTCTTCCCGATGGACAACTCGGTGGACGGCCTCTTCGACAAGGTCAAGGCGGAGCTCATCGAGGAGATCAAGACCGGCGCCGACGCCGCTACGGCTGCCCCCGAGCTGCTCAGTGTGACCAAGTACTACGAGCGCACGGGCGACCATGCGCAGAGCATTGCGGACTGGGCGATCTACCGTGCCACGGGCGAGTTCCGCGGTCGCGTGCCGGCGGAGGCTGCCCAGTAGGGTAGGGCCCGCAAGCCATACGGCTTGATGTAAGCCTCGCGTAATTCATGTCACCCAGAGACGCCGCGCTCGGTCCCATTGCCGTGCGCGGCGTTTACAATGAGGGAGGTTTCTTGTCAGACATACAGGACAACGAGGCGAAGACCGCCTCGCGGGGAGCGGACATGGTTTATTACGTCGAGGACGATGACAACATTCGCGAGCTGACGGTCTATGCGCTGACGCAGGCTGGCATCGAGGCCAAGGGTCTGCGTGACGACATCGAGTTTCGGGGGGCGTGCGAGCGCCGGACGCCGGACGCGATTCTGCTCGACATCATGCTCCCGGGCACAGACGGCCTGCAGATCCTGCACCGCATCCGCCACACACCCAACCTGGCAAAGGTGCCCGTGATGATGCTGACCGCAAAGGACACCGAGCTGGATACCGTGCGCGCGCTGGACGACGGCGCCGACGACTATCTGGCCAAGCCGTTCGGGATGATGGAGATGGTTTCGCGCGTACGCGCCCTGCTGCGTCGGTCGCGCATCGAGCCGGCGGAGACCCAGCCGAGCGTCCTGTCCGTGGGCGCGATCGAGCTGTGGCCCAGCAGGCGCGAGGCGACCGTGGACGGGGAGGAGCTCACGCTCACGATGCGCGAGTTCGACCTGCTCGAATTCCTGATGAAGTCGCCAGGTGAGGTCTTCTCGCGCGAGGAGCTGCTCCAGCGTGTGTGGGGCTGGGACTTTGACGGCGGCTCGCGCACGGTGGACGTCCACGTGCAGCAGCTGCGCTCCAAGCTCGGAAGCCATGCCGACCTGATCGAGACCGTTCGCGGCGTCGGTTACCGACTGAGGGGTTAGGCGTGTCCGGGCAAAGCGAGGACAACCACGGTCTCGCCTCGCATGAGGGTACGCAGGAGGCCGCGTCGCTGCAGCATACTGTATTTAAGATGCTTACGGTCATGGCCGTCGTGGCGTCGGCGCTGATGGTCGTTGTCGTCGTTTATATATTTCAGTCGATGGCGATCTCGGACGCGCACGAGCAGCTCAAACGCGAATGTGAGATCACGAGCTCGATGGCCGACGACACGGGTGATTTCACGGCGTTGCTTGCCAGCATAGACTTCGGCGGCGAGCGCGTGACGCTCATCGACAAAGATGGCACGGTGCTCTATGACAACCAGGTGGCTGCCGACGACTTGCCCAACCACGCGAACCGCGAGGAAGTCAGAGAGGCGATTCTGACGGGCTCGGGCACCTCGGAGCGCAAAAGCGCGACGCTCGGCTACGTCTCGATCTATGAAGCCAAACGTCTGAGCGACGGTCGGGTGCTGCGTTTGTCTTCCGACCGTGCGGGCGCTCTCGCCTTGCTCGGATCCTCAGTCGCGACGGTGCTGATCGTCTTGGTGGGTGTCGTGATTCTGAGCTGGGTCGTGTCGACCCGTGTCTCGCGTCGGCTCGTGCAACCCATCCTCGAGATCGACCCCTCGCACACCGACCAGCGGGCCCCGTACCGTGAGCTCGAGCCGCTCGTCTCGCACCTCCAAAAACAGCAGCAGCAGCTGGTGGAGCAGATGAACCAGATCCGCGACGCGGCTGCGATGCGCACCGAGTTTACGGCGAACGTGACGCACGAGCTCAAGACGCCCATCGCATCGATCATGGGCGCTTCCGAGCTGCTGCGCGACGGTATCGTATTGCAGGAAGACGTACAGGGATTTGCGGCGCGCATCTACAGCGAGGCGCGACGCCTGTCTGCCCTGGTGTCCGACATCCTCACGCTCTCCAAGCTCGACGAGACCGAGCGGTCGCACGATATGGGCGTGATAGGGACCCCGCAGATTACCGACCTCTATGCGACCGCTCGCGATGTGTGCGACCGTATGGCGGACCGGGCGCATGCGTACCGCGTGGTCGTGAACCTCGACGGTGAACACGCCAGTGTGACAGGCTATCCGCGCCTGCTCGACGAGATGGTCGGCAACATGGTCGAGAACGCCATTCGCTACAACGTCCCCGGCGGGTACGTGACGGTATCCGTCGGCACGAGGACGGACGGGCGGCCGTACGTGCGCGTCGTCGACACGGGCGTCGGCATCCCCAAGGACGACCAGGAGAAGGTCTTCGAACGCTTCTATCGCGTGGACAAGAGCCGCTCGCGCGCGAGCGGCGGCACGGGTCTCGGCCTCGCCATCGTGAAGCACGGCGCCAAGGTCCACGGGGCCAACATCAGCCTGCACAGCGTGGAGGGCAAGGGGACCACCATAGAGGTGGACTTCCCGGCCTACGAGTCGTGACAGCGGCGCGTAAGGTGCGCTATTGATTGTAATGACTGTGTAAGGTCGACGTAAAACCGACGTCAAATAATGTGAGATACTGGATACTGCAACAGGTGAGATGCGGGTAGTTTGCCGCCGGCTGCCTGTTGGGTGCTGTCGTGCGCTTTGCCCCGATATCGATTTTTCCGATCGAGGAGTCGCCTGTGGTCAGTTTCTCTCAGTTTCTCACGATGGTCGGGGAAAATCCCTTCTTGGCCATCGTGATCGCCCTCGTGCTGGGCACCATCTTCGTCAATGGCGCGACCGACGCGGCCAACGCCATCGCCGAGCCCGTGGGCACGCGCTCGATCGGGGTCGACGCGGCGATCGCCATGAGCGTGGTCTGCAACTTCGTGGGCCTGGTGGCGATGACCTTTGTCTCGACCGCGGTCGCGGACACCATCAGCAACATGGTCGATTTCGGTGGAGACACGCACGCGGCGCTCATCGCGCTCGCCGCGGCGACCGTCGGCATCGTGGCCTGGGGCGTTGGCGCCTGGATCTTCGGCATCCCTACCTCGGAGAGCCACGCATTGATCGCGGGCCTGACCGGCGGCGCCATCGCCGTCTCGGGCGGTCTGGGCGGCGTGAACTTCGGCGAGTGGGCCAAGGTCATCTACGGCCTCGTGCTCTCCACGGTGCTCGGCTATGCGGCGGGATGGGCGATCGCCAAGATCATCCCCGTCGCGTGCAAGCACGCCGACCGGCGACGGGCCAACGACTTCTTTGGCAAGATGCAGGTCATCGGCGCGGCGGGCGTCGCCCTCATGCACGGCGCGCAGGACGGCCAGAAGTTTATGTCGACCGCCATGCTCGCGGTCGCCCTCTCGCAGGGGCTGGGTGCGAGCGACATCGGCGGATTTCCGCTGTGGATCGAGGTCTTGTGCGCGGGCTGCATGGCGCTGGGCACCGCGGTCGGCGGCAAAAAGATCATCAAGAAGGTCGGCATGGAGATGGTGCAGCTCGACAAGTACCAGGGCTTTGCCGCCTCGGTCTCGGCCACGGTGTCGCTGCTCATTGCGACCCTCACGGGCCTGCCCGTCTCGACCACGCACACCAAGACGGCCGCGATCATGGGCGCGGGCGCCGCGGAGAACGTGCGCTCCGTCAACTGGGCCATCGCCAAGGACATGGTGCTGACGTGGGTCTTCACCTTCCCGGGCTGCGGCATCATCGGCTACGCGCTCGCGCGTCTCTTCCTGATCTGGTTCTAAAGCACGCACAGTCCGTCACACCGCCAGCATCGGCGGTACGTCCCCACCGTCCGTCTTATCAAAGGAGCCCACATGGCACGCATCAAGAAGGAAGACCCGTTCTACACGATGTTCAAGGAGTTCGGCGTCGATATCGTGGCCTGCGCAGAGGACTACGACAAGCTCGTGAACGGCTACCCCGAGACGGCGAGCATGATTCCCCTGATGAAGGTGCACGAGGACAGATGCGACGCGCATGTCCGTGGCATCATGCAGGAGCTCTACGCCTCCTTTGTCACGCCCTTTGACCGCGACGACATCAGCGACCTGGCGCTGCGCCTCGATGACGTCGTGGATGGCATGGAGGCGGTCTCGATCCGCTTCGACCTCTTCAACATGAGCGGCACGCGCGTCGAGGCCCAACAGATGGCGGCGCTGACTCTGGCAGCCTGCAGGGAGCTCAGGGACATGCTCGACTACCTGCCCAACTACAAGACGGACAAGCGTTGCATGGAGAAGTCCATCGCCGTGGGCCAGATCGAGGACCAGGCCGACGACGTCTACGAGCGCGCGCTGCGCCGCCTCTTCCACGAGGAGGACCTGGAGGACAAGCGCCGCGGCCACGTGGTCGGCTGGCTGCGTCTCTTCGACCGCATGGAGCTCGCGATCGACTCCTGCGACCACGCGGCCGGCGTCGTGCGCAACGTGATCATGAAGAGCAGCTAGGCGACGAGCGGTCGATCGAAGCGGCCCATTGCAAAGCGAGCGCCTCGGGCGCGTCCGTCTCAGGCGGTCGCGCTCTTTTCTTTTACGCGCAGGCGGGCACGGGCGCGGGCCGCCAGGACGACGAGACCCAGGGCGTTGAGTCCCAGCGTAATCGGGTAGACCGCCAGCAGGACCTCATAGGTGTGATGCGCGGGGAAGAAGAGCCACACGTAGGCGAGGCGCACCACGACGATGGAGAAGAAGGTCCAGACGGCCGGCGGCAGAGAGATACCGTAGCCGCGCAGGTAGCCCGAGAAGTTCTCGATCAGGATGCTGAAGAAGTGCGCCCCGACTATGAAGCAGACACGGATGTAGCCGGCGTCGATGACCGCGGGGTCGGGGTTGAAGATGCCGATCAGGCTGCGGCCAAAGACGATAATCGAGACGATGATGCTGCCGCAGACAAGAAAGCACTCGGTCAGGGTCAGGCGCAGCGTGCGGTTGCATCGGTCCTGCTTGCCGGCGCCGTTGTTTTGCCCGATGAAGGTGGTGGCGGCCTGTCCGAACGCGTTGATGATGTAGTAGTCGATCGCCTCGAGGGACGCCGAGGCGGAGCCGCCGGCGATCACCGTGGAGCCGAAGCTATTGACCGCGCCCTGGATCACGATATTGGCGACAGAGAAAAGCGAGCCCTGGATGCCGGCGGGCAGGCCGATCGAGATGATGCGGCGCAGGGCCCAGCGGTCGAAGCGCAGCTCGCGCAGGTCGAGGCGGATGTCGGTGTCCTTGTGCATGAGGTGGTGCATGAGGATGGCCGCCGCGACGGCGTTGCCGATGACGGTGGCGACGGCGAGGCCGGCGGTGCCCATCGCGAGCGGGCCCGCGGCGAGGAGGTCGAGCGCGAGGTTGAGCGCGCTGGAGACGGCGAGCGCGCGCAGCGGCGACCAGGTGTCGCCCACGCTGCGCAGGATGGCGGCCTCGAAGTCGTAGAGGAAAATGACAGGCAGGCCAAGGAGGTAGATCCGCAGGTAGGATATCGCATCGGGCATGACCTCCGCCGGGACGCCGAGCGCTGCCATGAGCGGGGCCACAAAGACCTGTGTGAGCAGGGCAAAGACGACGCCGGCAACGAGCGAGAAGAGGAACGCCGTGTGGACGGCGTCGTGCACGTGTTTGTGCTCCTCGGCGCCGATAGCGGTGGCGATCGTGACATTGGCGCCGAGCGAGATGCCCTGGAAGAGCGAGACGATCAGGGCGATGACCGGGGCGTTGTTGCCGATGCCCGCCTCGGCGTTGGTGCCCACCATCCGACCTGCGACGGCGATGTCGGCCGTGTTGTAGAGCTGCTGCAGGATGGCCGTCACGGCGACCGGGATCGCGAAGAGCAGGATCTTGTCCCAGAGGCTGCCCTGTGTCATGTCCACCTGTGCGGCGGAACCCTTGCCCGGGCGTGCCGTCGGATCACCTTGGCGATGCATGACCGGGTCGGTGTCTTGCTTGTCTTCTCTGTGCATGTACATCCCATCACGTGTTTCCGCAAGCCATTATTGGTGTCCGGTGCCCATCCTACAATAGGGATGTCGTAGCGGCACGCTGAAGAAGGAGCGGACATGTCGAATCTCAAGGACCTCGGTGTCAAGACCTACATCTTCCCCCAGCCGGTGCTCATCATCGGGACCTATGGCGAGGACGGGACGCCCGACGCGATGAACGCCGCATGGGGCGGCACGGGGGACGACGACCAGGTGGTCATCTGCCTCTCGCACACGCACGCGACCAACAAGAACTTTGAGCGCACCGGCGCCTTTACGGTCGGCATCCCCGGGGCAGACGTGACCGCGGCCGCCGACCTGATGGGCGTGGCGTCGGCAACCAAGGTGCCCGACAAGATCGCCCGCGCCGGCTGGACCTACGCCAAGGCCCCGCATGTGGACGCGCCTGTCTTTGACCAGATCAAGCTGACGCTGGAGTGCGAGTTTCTCGGCTACGACGGCTACGGCCGTACCGTGGGCAAGGTCGTGAACGTGCTGGCAGACGAGTCCATCCTCGCGGACGACGGGCAGCCGGACATCGCCAAGCTCGACCCCATCACGTACGACCCCGCGCACCACGGCTACCACCGCATCGGCGAGAAGGTGGGGCAAGCGTTCCACGACGGGCTCGCGCTGAAGTAGACGGGTCCGCGTCGAAGCGCACCAGACTGCGAGGGCGAGGCTCACAAGACAAGCGTATAGAGGAACAGGGTGACGACACCGCTGCCGACGATGATCGCGATGGTGTCGAACCGTCTCGTGCGGATGAGCGCAAAGGCGACGGCTGCGATGGCGATGGCCACGAGGTCGGGTTGGCCGTCCACGACGAGGACCGACGTGACAAAGGTGAATGCGGCAGCCAGCAGGAGCGCGGCGACAACCGACTTGATGCCGGAAAGGGCGTCGTTCATGACCTCCGCATCGCGATAGCGCAGATAGAGGCGGACCAGCGCAAGGGCGATCAGCACCGTCGGCAGCACGCAGCCCATCGTGGCGACGATGCCGCCGGGGACGCCCGCGAGCTTGTTGCCGACAAAGGTCGCGCAGTTGACGACGATGGGTCCCGGCGTGAGCTCGTCGATGGCCAGCAGGTCCATGAACTCGCTGGTGGTCATCCACCCCTGCACCTCGACGACCTGCTGCTGGACGACGGGTACCGCAGCGTATGCGCCGCCGAAGCAGAGCACGTCGATCTTGACGAAGCTGAGGAAAATCTGCAGCAGGAGGCCGAGGTCAGGCATCGTTGCCCCCTCGGTCGTGGCTGGCCCTGCCCGCGGATGCGGTATCCGTATCGATTGTCTTGCCGTCTGCCCCCTCGTCCTTCTTCCCGTAGCCGGCGAGGCGGAAGTAGGCGACGGAGGCGATGGCAGCGACGACCATCGTCACGAGGACGCTGATGCCCAGGGTCCTGATGGCGACAAAGCCCGCTGCAAAGACGAGCATGAGGAAGACGCGCCCGTCGCGCCGGGTGATGGCGCGGATGTTGTCGACCGCAATGCTGACGATGAAGGCGCAGACGGCGGCCTGCATGCCGGTGAACATGTGGCGGATGTAGGGGTTGGTCGCGACGAAGTCGTAGGCATAGTAGACGATCGTCATCATCACGACAGGTGGGATGACGATGCCGAGGACCGAGACGAGGGCCCCGGGGACTCCGGCGATGCGCTGGCCGATGATATAGGCACCCGAGACGGCAACGGGGCCGGGCGTGGACTGAGCGAGCGCGATGTAGTCGGACATCGACTCCTCGTCGAGCAGGTGCTCACGGGTCACATAGCGGTCTTTCATGGATGCCAGGATCGCATAGCCGTTTGACGCCGTCAGGCTGAAGAGCAGGGCGTTTGCAAAGAGCCTGCCGCAGGTTCGCCCGATGCCCCTGCCTGCGCTGCTGCCACCTGCGCTGCTGTCGCCCTGTGCCGTCGCCATCGCCCCCCCGACTTGTCGTGTGCCTGGTCTCCCGTCCGTCTGTAGTATGACGCAAAGCCGCGATGCGCGATAATCTGCTGGGAGGGCTTACGGACGGCTGACGGAGACATGGCGCTTACAGACAGAAGACAAGAAAACCATGGGCCGTGCTCCATGGGGTCGGGGCGGGACAGCGGTACGGGTCGCAATGCCGGCGCGGGTCACGATACCGGTGTGGTTCGCGATGCCGGCGTTTGGCGCGGCACCCGGCGCTGGCAGACTGTCTTGGCGGTTGCAGCTTGGCTTGCCGTCTGGCAGGCCGCCGCATGGGTCGTGGGGTCCGACCTGCTGCTCGCGGGTCCGGTCCAGACGGTCGTGGCGCTGGTCGGGCTGATGGGAGACGGCGCCTTTTGGGCAAAGATCGCCTGGTCGTTCGTGCGTATCGCCGGCGGTTTCGTGCTGGCGTTTGCCGCGGCTGTCTCGCTGGCGTACCTCTCGTGGCAGCGCAGGGCGGTCGAGACCTTCCTGCGTCCGGCCCTCTCCGCGATCAAATCCACTCCGGTCGTGTGCATCGTGGTGATGCTGCTCATCTGGTTTGGCTCGCGTTGGGTGAGCGCCGTGTCCGTCTTCCTGGTGGTGCTGCCTGCGATCTACTTCTCCGCGCTGGAGGGGTTGCAGTCGCTCGATCCCGAGCGGCTCGGTATGCTGCGGATGTACCGCGTCCCGCGCGCGAGCCAACTCGGTGCCTACGTGTGGCCGCAGGTGCAGCCCTTCCTGCTCGCGACGTCGCGCATGGTCGTCGGGATGAGCTGGAAGGCGGGCGTGGCGGCCGAGCTCATCGGCACGCCGGTCGGCAGCATCGGTGAGCGCATCTACCAGGCAAAGATCCTGCTGGAGACCGCGCAGGTCTTTGCATGGACCATCGTGATCGTGGCGATCGCGTACGTGTGCGAGCGGGTCTTTTTGCGTCTGCTCGCCGCGTCGGTGGCATGGGGCGTGCGGCGCGCTGTATCGGTAGCGGGGGATGAGCCCCTTGGGCCGTCAGCCGACGTGTCCTCACGTACGGCGTCCTCTGACCAAATATCTGCCAAGCCTGCGTTGGCCGTATCCCCAGGCGTGACGGTTGCACATCTCTCCAAGGCTTTCGGCAATCGTGTACTTTTTCATGACTTGACCTGCGGCTTTGCCGCCGGGAGCCGTACTTGCGTGATGGCGCCGTCCGGCAGCGGCAAGACGACCCTGCTCCGCATGGTTGCGGGACTTGAGGTGCCCGATGCGGGTGAGACGGCATGTGCGAGCGGGGGCGCTGGGGTTGCCGGTGGCGATGGGACTGGTGGGGTCGATGAGTCCGATGGGTCCGACAGGGCAACCGTCATCAGCGAGGCGGCTACAGCACCCGTGAGCATGGCCTACCAGGCGACCTGCTTACTCGAGGGCCTGTCTGCCGTGGAGAATGTCGAGTTGGCGGCACGTCTTGCCGAGGATGGCGCGCGGCGCCTGCTGACGGAACTGCTACCGGCGGACGTGCTGGACAAACCCGTGTCAACGCTCTCGGGAGGCGAGCGCCGCCGCGTCGAGCTTGTGCGGGCGATGGCTGCCGGCAGCGGTGTCGTTCTTCTTGACGAGCCCTTTGCTTCGCTAGACGAGGACGCGCATGCCAGGTGTGCGCAGTTTGTCCTGGCGCATCAACGGGGGCGGACTGTCCTTGTTGCGACCCACGATGCGAGCGACGCTGTGCTGCTCGATGCCGACGTTTTCTCACTTGAGGATAATGGTTTCCGCAAGCCGAGGTGACGTGCGTCCTCAAGGCGAGCGTCTCGGGTTGAGAGAGGAAAACAATGAATTACCTGCAGCTGCTTGTGGAAGACATCCACTCGACCATCGTCTCTACCATCGGCGAAGACGGGCACCCGCAGGTGCGCGCTGCCGATATGATGCTCTGGGATGAGGGCGGTGTGTACTTCCTGACGGCTGAGGGCAAGGCTTTCTATCGGCAGCTGATAGAGCAGGGATTTCTTGCGCTCGCCGGTGTGAAAGACGGACGTGCGGTCTCCCTGCGCGGCAAGGTGCGGTGCATCGGACAGGACCGTCTGGACGATATCTTTGCCGCCGCCCCCTACATGCGGGAAATCTATCCCGAAGGCAAGCGCGGCACCCTGCGGGTCTTTGTGATCTACGAGGCAACGGGTGAGTACTTCGATACCTCCGACCCCTCGCACGTGGTGCGGGACGACGTCGTGATCGGCGGCGCGGGCGGCGATGCGGGCACTGGCGCGGCTGGCGGCACGGTCGGCGGCGCCAAGACCTACCACGTGACCGACGGTTGTACCGGGTGCGGTGCCTGTCTCGACGTCTGCCCTCAGTCCTGCATCGATGTGTCGGGCGTACCCGCCGTGGTCGACCAGCACCGTTGCCTGCACTGCGGCGCCTGCGTACACGCCTGCCCCGTGGGCGCCATCGTCTACGCGTGATGCCCCCCTTCCCACTTTTTGTGGAACGGGAGATTCAGGGTTGATTCGAGATTTGTCTCGAAACGTGCGGGAGGGAAGTTACCCTCCCACCAAGGGTTTTGCGCAGATTTTCAGCAAACCACACGCGAGGAGGGGAATCTGGAAATCTGCGATTCTACAAAGTTACCCTCTCGCCAATGGATTTGTACACATCTACGGCAAACCATGAGTAGGAGGGGGATTCGGCTTTTCCTCGTATAGCGAGGTGCCCCTCTTGACAAGGGTTTTGCACATATCTGCGGCAAACCATGCCTATGAGGGGGATGTTCGAATTAGCTACTAGGTCGATTAGCCTTCTTACACAGGGTTTTCTGCGAACTCGCAGCAAAACCCGCCCTAGAGGGGGTCGATGTGCATGGAGTAGGACTGATTGGCCCGCGTGTCTTTCTGTGACAGGTGCTATGGGGCGTAAAAAAGGTGCTATGGAGTACTACTGACGCTGGGTCTGGCGCCGGAAGGAGTCGTGGCGCTTTCGGCGGTGACGGATGCGGATGGTGCGGGGGACCGTAGCACCTTGTCCATCGCCTTGCCGCGGGCGAGCTCGTCCACCAGCTTGTCGAGGTAGCGGATGTCACGCATCAGCGGGTCTGCGACCTCCTGGACCTTGACGCCGCAGACGGAACCCGTGATGAGCGCGCGATCGGGGTTCATAGCTGGCGCCTGGCGGAAAAAATCGCCGTAGGTGACATCGCTCGCGAGGTCGGCGGCAATTGCGGCGGGCGTGTATCCCGTGAGCCAGCAGGTGACCTCGTCGACCTCGGCGCGCGTGCGACCCTTGCGCTCGGCTTTGGCGACAAGTGCCTGATAGACCTTGACAAAGGGCATATCGAATACCTTGTTCGCGGCCATGGGACCTCCCGGTGCGTGCGAGCCGCGCGCAGTGCGCTCGAGCCGCGCGATTGTCTTTCCCCGCATGATACTCGGCAATGTCCGCTCGTTGCGATAGATTGATAGTGTCGATAGGGATAGGGAATAAGAGGGAAGCGCAAGAGAGGCACCGTACATGGACATTCGCAAGCTTACGAGCTGGGAAGACAGACTTGCGGCTGATCGCGTGATCGCGACCGCCTTTCTCGACCCATGGGACCCAGACGGGGCTGAGAAGCACCGGCGCGCCGAGCGCGGCGAGGACGTGGCCGGCGAGGCGATGTGGGGCCTCTACGGTGACGGCGGGGCGCTGATAACGGCAATCGACGCCCATCGCCAGCGGCTCGTCTTTGCGGGACGCGAGCTTCCCGCGACCGAGCTCCACATGGTGGGCTCACTGCCCGAGGGGCGTGGGCGAGGGGCGGTCAGGGCACTCATCCATGAGGTGCTCGAAGACGCGCGTGCCCGTGGCGAGCTCTTCGCGACGCTGATTCCCTTCTCCTTTGGCTTCTATCGCAAGTTCGGCTTCGAACTGATGGCCCGCCACCTCGACCAGCGGCTGCCGATCGATCAGCTCGCGGGCTTTAGCTGCGACTACGTTGTACGACAGGCGGCGGGTCCCGACGACGCCGCGGCGATGCGGGCCCTCGTGGACCGCGCGTCCAGCCGCCACGCGCTCGCGATGTTGTCTGCGGACGAGGACTGGGACTGGCACGACAACGGCGAGGTGGGGGAGCGCGACTTCATGCACCGCGACAGCCCGACGTACAGCTATCTTTTCTACCGGAATGCAACGGGTGCGGTACCTGCGGATGCGGAGTCTACTGGTGAGTCAGCTGCAGATGTCGTGCCAGCAGGTGCGGCGCCTGCGGCCTGTCTCAAGTTCAGCTTTGTGACAACGCCGGACAACCCCTTTGTCGGGACCATGGCCGTGAGCAGCCTCGCGTACGAGACACCCGAGGCGCTCCGCAACGTCCTGGGATTCATGTACCGCTTCCGCGCCAAGGTCAACGAGGTCGTCTTTGAGGAATTCGACGGTATCGACCTGGCCCTGCTTGCGCCTGAGCATGACAGGGTCAAGCGCACGGTCGGCGGCCATTGGATGCTGCGCGTGCTCGATGTGGCAGGCGTTCTCGCGGCGGCGCGCTATCCCGCTGGTGAGGGTGTCTTCACCATTCACGTGGAGGATGGTTTCCTGACGGAGAATGACGGCACGTACGCGGTCACCTTTGCGGACGGTGCGGCGCAGACGGTCGAGCGGACCGATGCGGATCCCGACCTGACGGTGCCGGTGACAACGTTTGCGCAGCTCGCGGCGGGTGCCATCAGCCTGCGTGAGGCGCTCTACCGCCCCGATACGCAGCTTGCGGGCAATGCCGAGCTCCTGCAGCGGGTCTATGGGGAGGTACGTTGATGGAGGAGTGCGTGCAGGGCGATGAGCTCGCCTTTTTTGCGGAAATGCCGAGCATGCTGCCGGTGTACTGGGCTTTGCGGGCGCGGCTGTACGACGAGTTGCCCGACACCGTCATCGACGTGCGCAAGACGCAGATCTCGCTCAAGTGCCCGCGCATCTACGCGACGGTCTCATTCCTGCGGGCGCGCGGCGTGCCCAAGGAGCACCTGACTGTGTCGATCGGGCTCGCGCACCGGCTCGAGTCGCCGCGTACGGCGGTAGCGGTGGAGCCCTATCCGGGTCGGTGGACCAATCACGTATGTCTCCTGAGCGAGGCGGAGGTGGACGACGAGCTGATGGGCTGGCTGCGCGAGGCGTACGTCTTTGCGCGGGAGAAACAGGCGGGATAATAGGGGAGTTTGCGATGAAGAAGACCTATGCGACCTCGGTCGACGACCATGTGGGTGCGTTTCTCGCCGCGTGCCGGACGATCGCCGGCGAGGGGCTCAACATCACGCGCGTGAGCTACAACAAGGCCATCGACGAGCACGCCATCTTCATCGAGGTCGAGGGTACGCCCGAGGAGCATGCGACGCTCGAGGCAAAGCTTGCGAGCGGCGGCTTTCTCAACCGCGCGGCGGACGGGAGCGCCGCGGTCGTGATGCTCGAGTTCAAGATTCCCGATGTGCCCGGGGCGGTCGTGCGCGTGCTCGAGGTCGTGAGCCGCTACGACATCAACATCGTCTACATGTCCTCGCACCAGCAGCCGGTGCCGGAGGACGGTTTGTCTTACCAGGACTACCGCATGGGCTTGCTCGCGCCGTCGGATGACGCGCTGGCACGCTTCGTGGACGAGGTGTCCGGAATCTGCGAGGTCAGGCGCGTGGACGCGGGGGCCGAGGGTATCTTTGACAACACCGTCTTTTACGACACGTTTGCCAGCACGCTCGCGGGCTACATGGACATCGGCCAGGCGCAGCTAGACGAGCTCAAGATCAACGTCAACCTCGCCATGCAGACCCTGGCCGAGCAGCACCTCTCGCCCTACCGCACCTTTGAGACGATCGACCAGTTCGCGGAGCTGCTGAGCAGGTACCGTGGCAGGCGGTTTGCGCCGCGTATCGCGACCCACCAGATCACGGACGACACGGAGATCACCGTGATCGAGCCGCCCGCGGGGTCCAATACGGCGATCATCCGCAGTGGGGGAGACTATCTCTTTGTGGACACGGGCTACGCCTGCTACCAGGAGGAGATGCTGCGGCTCTACCGCCAGCTCGTGCCCGGGTGGGACACGATGGCCAAGCACGCCTTCGCCACGCACGCCGACGTCGACCACTGCGGTCTGCTCAACCTCTTCGACGACGTGACGATGAGCCCGCTCACGGCGGAGAGCCTGCGGCTGGAGGCGGAGGAGGACACCTCCTTCCGCGAGGAGAACCCGCTGCACAGGCCCTATATCCGCATCTGCAAGATCCTGACTGGGTACGCGCCGACCCGGCAAGACAAGATCCGCATCCTGCCTGCCGAGCGCGTGCAGGACGGGTCGCGGCCGCTCGTGCATACGGGCACCTTCGCTTTCGGCGAGCTCGGCTTCGACGTGTACGAAGGGGCGGGCGGCCACCTGCGCGGCGAGAGCGTGCTGATCGACTACGAGCACCACGTGGTCTTCACGGGCGACATCTACGTCAACCTGCACGACATGACCCCCGAGCAGGCCGAGTACAACCGCGCCGCCCCCGTGCTCATGACCTCGGTCGATACCGACCGCGTGCTGGCGGCACAGGAGCGGCAGGCGCTCTTCGCCCACCTGGGTCGGGGCACCTGGTTCGTCTTCCCCGCCCACGGTGCGATGAAGACGTACGTGGTGGCTGAACAATAGGGGGACAACGTGCGCGCAGAAGACCTGGACGCCATATGCGGGTGCGAGCTCTTTGCGGGCGTCGCCCCAGCCGAGACCGCGCGCCTGCTGGGCGCCATGGATGCCCGTGTCGAGTCATACGAACCAAATGACCTGGCCGTACGTTTGGGAGATGAGATCGGGAGTGCGGGTATCGTGCTTGCGGGCGTCGTGGCCGGCGAATTCCTTGACAACGCCGGCAAGGTGACGACGGTGATGAGGTTCGGCGCGGGCGCCCTCTTCGCGGAGGCGATGGCCGTGCTTGATATGCCCAGCATGGTGGAGGTGCGTGCCGTGCAGGCGTGCCGTGTCGCATGGGTCGACCTCGGTCGGCTTTCCGACCCGACTGTCGTGGACCCGCGGGACGAGGCCGCGCATGCGGCGGTCCACCAGGTGATTCTCAACCTGACGCGCCTGCTCGCCCACAAGAATGTGCTGCTGACCGACAAGGCCCAGACCCTCTCGCAACGCCGCCTCCGCGACCGCATCCGGCTCTACCTGATGTCGCGCGCGTCGATGGAGGGGCAGGGGAGCGTGGCGCCCATCACCAACCAGAGCGAGCTCGCACGCCTGCTCGCGGTCGACCGCAGCGCGCTCTCCCGCGAACTGGGACGCATGCAGGACGAGGGCCTCATCCGGATCGAGGGGCGCGACATCGTCGTTGCCGACCCTGACTTCCTCGACTGAGGCGCGTATTACGCGGCACAGGTCGCATCACATTCGCCTCACGGATTGCATCGCGGGTCGCAAGGTTTTTCTCAAAGTGTTGCCATGACAACAGATTGCGCCGTTCTTCTTCAATATCCTATCAACCAGATAGGAAATAGAGGAAGGAGACAAACATGGCAGATGGGGAGCGCGGCGCTTTTTCGGTCGCCGCGGACCACGCGCCGATTCCCGGGCTGACGATATCGTCCCGCTCGGCTGCGGGCGAGGGGGTCACGTATTTCTCCCTAGGATCGCACACCGACATCAGCCCGGAGACCTACCCTGGGACGGTCCTATATGTGGGCAACGCGGGCGAAGGGGAGTTTCTGGTCGGCACGGAAGGCACGGCTGCACCCATATCCGCAGGCCAGGCCGTCATTACCCGCGGCGGTACGCGCGTGGGCGTCCGCACCAGGGAAGGGCTCGTGTACACAGAGGCTCAAGCGAAGGGAGAGCTCGTCATGAACGAGGCAATCAAGGCGGGAGAAGTATTCGCGCTCAAGGACCTGGTCCCGTACCAGGAGGGCTCCATTGTCAATATGGACGTGGCCCACAACGACCACATGAAGTTCGTCGTCATGGCCTTCGACGAGGGGACGGGGCTCTCCGAGCATGCGGCGCCGGGCGACGCGCTCGTCTTTGCCCTGGAGGGCAAGGCGACCATCGGCTACGAGGGCAAGGAGTATCCCATCTCCGCCGGTGAGAACTTCCACTTCGCGCCGGGCGGGCGCCACAGCGTGCGCGCCGAGGGGCGCTTCAAGATGGCGCTGCTGCTGATGCTCTAGGTCGGACAATAGAGCTACATAAGAAAGGAAACATCATGAGCAAGATCACAAAAGTGTACGGACGTGAGGTCCTGGACTCCCGCGGCAATCCCACCGTCGAGGTCGAGGTCACGCTGGAGGACGGCAGCTTTGCGCGCGCTATCGTGCCCTCGGGTGCCTCGACCGGCGACTTCGAGGCGGTCGAGCTCCGCGACGGCGACAAGGATCGCTACCTGGGCAAGGGCGTCTCGCAGGCAGTGGCCCATGTGAATGGCGAGTGCCAGCGCATCGTGGGCATGGACGCCCGCGACCAGCGCGGCGTGGACGCGGCCCTCATGGTCGCCGACGGTACTCCCAACAAGGGCAAGCTCGGCGCCAATGCAATCCTCGGTTGCTCGCTTGCGGTTGCGCGTGCCGCCGCAGCGTCCGCCGGCCTCCCGCTCTACGAGTACCTGGGCGGCGCCAACGCCCACACGCTGCCGACGCCGATGATGAACGTCCTCAACGGCGGTGTGCACGCTGACAACACGGTGGACTTCCAGGAGTTCATGATCATGCCCGTCGGCGCGCCGACCTTCAAGGAGGCCCTGCGCTGGTGCGCCGAGGTCTACCACACGCTCAAGAGTGTGCTCAAGCGTGCCGGACTCAACACGGGCGTGGGTGACGAGGGCGGCTTCGCACCCGACCTCAAGACCAATGCCGAACCCTTCGAGTACCTGATGAGCGCGGTCAGGGAGGCGGGCTTCGAGCCGGGTCGCGACTTCATGTTTGCCATGGACCCCGCCACCTCCGAGCTCTACAACAAGGAGACCGGCTGCTACGAGCTGAAGGGCGAAGGCCGTACCCTCACCTCCGACCAGATGGTCGACTACTGGGAAGCCCTGGTCGACAAATACCCGATCATCTCGATCGAGGACGGTCTGGACCAGGAGGACTGGGACGGTTGGGTCAAGCTGACCGAGCGCCTCGGCGACCGCGTCCAGCTGGTCGGTGACGACCTCTTCGTCACCAACACCGCCCGTCTCAAGAAGGGTATCGAGCTCGGCGCCGCCAATGCCATCCTGATCAAGGTCAACCAGATCGGCACGCTGACCGAGACGCTCGATGCCATCGAGACAGCCAAGCGCGCCGGCTACACCGCGGTCGTCTCGCACCGCTCCGGCGAGACAGAGGACACTACGATCGCCGACCTGGCGGTGGCGACCAACGCCGGCCAGATCAAGTCGGGCGCCCCCTGCCGCACCGACCGCGTGGCCAAGTACAACCAGCTCCTCCGCATCGAGGACGGCCTGGGAGACGCGGCGGTGTATGGTGGCCTCGGGAGCTTTTACAACCTCAAGCGCTGAAATGACCGTATGGGGACTGCAATGAGCACGTAGAGGCTGGCAATGAGCCATGCAGATGCGACAACAAGTACGCAGCCTCCGACAACGAGTACGTGGCTGTGACAACAAGTACGTTGCCTCTGACAACGAGTACGTGGCTGTGACAACAAGTACGTTGCCTCTGACAACGAGTACGTAGGCACATACAAGAAAACCGTCAAAGTGCGAGCTAGCGAGCAATTTTTTGTCTTCTAGGTCGCACTTTGACGTATTTGTTGGAAAGCGCCGCGTACTTGTTGTCAACGCCTACGTACTCGTTGTGAGCCCGTTGCATTGGGCGCTCACTCGAGACAGACACGCAACAAGAACTCTGTATCATGGTGCGCAAGACGACCGATACGACTGGGAGCCTAGCTATACGACTGGGATTCTGGCGATGCGACGGGGAGTCTGACGATGGGGCTGGGAGTGCGGCGATCGGGACGGCTTGCGGTCGCAGGTCGACACTGCCAGCGGCGTGCCGTAGACGGGAGCGGTCATGAGGCCACAGGGTAAGCACTTCGCGGAATCAGTGTCGGCGCGTGAGATGGCGGCGCGTGAGATGGCGGCGCGTAAGGTGGCTGCGCGTGAGGTGGCAAAGCGCGATGTATCGACGCACGACGCGGTAGTACGGGCTGCCGCGGCGGACTACGACACCGAAATTGCGGAGGAGGCGGGTCTGCTGGCAGAGGCGGCCGTCGTTCGGGGTGATGCGGCGCTGGCTGAGGATGCGGACCTGGCCGAGGCGGCAGCGCTGGCCGAGGCGCGGCGCGACGGCAAGACGGGCCACCGCTTCGGCACCGCCCTGAAGGTCTTTGGTGCCCTGCTCATCGCCTCGGGCGTCGTGGACGTTGTGATCTACGTGGCCACGTCCTTCTTGCTCGGCATCGCAACCCTCGGCGGCATCATGCTCGAGCAGTACAGCACGGTCACGACGGTCATCCTCATCGTGGGCTCCGTATTGCTGGCAGCCACCGCCGCGGCCCGCGTGGTCCTCGGCATCCGCCTGATCCGCGGCAAGAACCGCGGCGTGGCGCTTGCCTGCAAGCTCCTGGCCTCCCTGCAGGCCCTGACCATCGTCTGTCAGTTCATGCTCGAAGGCCTGTCCGGCAGCATCCTGAGCTCCGCCGTCTCGATCCTGTTGCTCTCCGTCCTGGAGTCCTACGCCGACCCGACCCTGAGGCTCGAGCGCGACCTTGCGCGCCGCAAGGACGAGCTGCAGGACAAGGCGGACCAGGAGGCCGGCACGCTCGGCCGCGACAAGACGGGCGAGGGCTACCTGCGGATCGACTTCTTCAATATCTTTTGGATCTTTGTCGTGTGCTGCGTCGCGGGCCTCATCCTCGAGATCATCTGGCACATGACGGTGGTGGATCCGGGCCACTACCAGGACCGCGCGGGCTTGCTCTACGGCCCCTTCTCGCCGATTTACGGCTTCGGCGGCGTGCTGATCACCGTGCTGCTCAACCGCCTGTGGCGCTCGAACCCGCTCATCCAGTTTGGGGCGGCGGCCGTGATCGGCGCGAGCTTCGAGTGGGCGGTCAGCTTTTGGATGGAGTTCTCCTTTGGCATCACCGCCTGGGACTACTCGCACTACACGCTGCCCTTCACGAGCATCCCCGACCCCATCGCCGTGATGTGCGGCGGACGCACCTCGACCATGTTCCTCTTCATATGGGGCGCACTCGGCATCGTGTGGCTGCGGTGGATGCTGCCGCTGCTCCTGCAGACCATCAACCGCATCCCCTGGAACTGGCGCTACACCCTGACGGCCGTCTGCGCCGCGCTGATGCTCGTGGACTGCGCGCTCACGGTGTCGTCCTTCGACTGCTGGTATCAGCGTCAGGCGGGCACAATGGAGTCGAAGCAGCAGACCGCTATCGACCAGTTCTGCAACGAGCACTACGGAGACGCCTTCATGGAGCACCGCTTCCAGTCCATGAGCATGGATCCGAGCAACGCCACGCGCCTGTAAGCCACGTGTATGCACCGTCGCGTGCGTGCGCCCGGCAAACTGCCTGGCAAACTGCCTGTCACCTGTGGCTGCGTCACGTCCTTCTGGCAAAGAAAAACCGCCGTCGGCTGCGATGCCGGCGGCGGTTGATTGTGAGCCGATGAGGCGCGCTAGTCGAGCTCGGCGGGATCGAAGTCGGGGTCGAGGGCGGCGTTGAGTTTGTCTTCCACACGGCTGCGGTCCATCTGGCGGCCGATGAAGACGAGCTCGGTCTCGCGGTCGCCCCAGACGGGATCCCAGTGGTCGGCGATCTCGGGGTTCTCCTCGAAGAGCTGCTTTTGGGTCTCAGGGTCGGCCGACGCGACGAAGCGGCCGTTCTGCCCCGCGCCGAACTGGAAGCCCGACTGCTCGAAGAGGTAGCACATGGCGGGGTCGTCGCTGAACCACAGCGTGCCCTTGCAGCGGATCACGTTGCGCGGCCAGGAGTTGAGCACGTTCTCAAAGAGCTCGCGCGAGAAGGGGCGGTGCTCGCGGTAGACGAAGGTCTGGATGCCGTATTCCAGGACCTCGGGGTCCTCGTGCTCCTCGGGGTGCTCCATCGCGTCGATCCACGCGGCCGAGCTGTACGCCTTCTCAAAGTCGAAGCGGCCGGTGTCGATAAGCTCGGACAGGGGGACGTCGGCGTTGGTCGACTCGATGATCACGGCCTCCTTCTGCAGGCTGCGGACGATCGCGCGCAGCTCGGCCATCTGCCCGGGGGTCACGAGGTCGGCCTTGTTGAGCAGGACGGTGGTGCAGAACTCCAGCTGCTGCACGAGCAGGGTCTCGATGTCGTCCTCGTCGAGGTCGTCGGCGAGCAGGGCCTTGCCGCCCGCGAACTCGTCGAACATGCGCTTGGCGTCGACCACGGCGATGATGTTGTCGAGCGCGAGCGGGGTCTCTCCCTCGCCGCGCTGCTCGCCGAAGGCCATGATGTTGTAGGCGATGGGGATGGGCTCGCAGATGCCCGAGGCCTCGATGAAGATGTGGTCGTAGGCGCCGGAGTCGGCCAGGTCGGCCAGCTGCTGGGTGAGGTCGCCGGCGAGCGAGCAGCAGATGCAGCCGTTGGAGAGCGCGACCAGGCTGGAGTCGCTCATGTCCACGACGCCGCCCTGCTGGATGAGGTTGGCGTCGATGTTGACCTCGCCGATGTCGTTGACGATCACGGCGGCGCGGACGCCCTCGTCGTTGGTGAGGATGTGGTTGAGCAGGGTCGTCTTGCCGGAGCCGAGGTAGCCGGTGATCAGCGTGACGGGGATGGGCTGTGCGGACATGGTTCTCCTTTGTCGGGATTTTTCAACATGCCAAGTCTACCCAATCGCGCGGATTTCCTACCTCTGGGCGCGGGAAGACGCGCAAGAAGACAAAACACGACCAAATCTGATGTGCGTGACGTGAGATACTGGTGCCGAGAGCGAAAGGAGCGCATATGGGCAAGAAGAAGGTCATCCTGGATTGCGACCCCGGCATCGATGACGCCTTCGCAATCCTGCTAGCGGCGCAGCACCTCGACGTGCTCGGCGTGACGACCATCGGCGGCAACAGCCCGCTCGAGAACGTGACGCGCAACGCGCTCAAGGTGCTCGAGGTGGCGGGCGTAGCCGATGACGTCGGCGTGTACCCCGGCCACTCCTGCCCGATGGTGGCGCCCCTGGTCACGGCGCCGAGCGTCCACGGGGCGGACGGCCTCGGTGGCGCCTGTGTCCCGCCACCGACGCATGTGGCG
This sequence comes from uncultured Actinomycetes bacterium, assembly GCA_900314685.1. Classification (GTDB taxonomy): domain Bacteria; phylum Actinomycetota; class Coriobacteriia; order Coriobacteriales; family Atopobiaceae; genus Olegusella. The sequence goes on from OMWE01000003.1 coordinate 52,097, forward strand.
CAAGACAAACATGGCGTGGACTTCATCGTCGACACGGTGATGGGTACCGATGACGTGACCCTGATCGCGACCGGGCCGCTCACCAATATCGCGGCGGCCATCAACCGCGAGCCGCGCATCGTCGACCGCGTGCGCGAGATCTGCATCATGGGCGGCTCGGTGACGCTGGGCAACTGGACGCCGGTGGCTGAGTTCAACATCTACGTGGATCCCGAAGCCGCCGCGCGGGTCTTCCGGTCGGGCGCGCACATCAAGATGTGCGGCCTCAACCTCACGCGGCAGTGCGGCTTCACGCCCGAGACGGTCGCGCGTTTCCGCAGCATCGGGACGCAGGCGGCGGACTTTGCCGCGCGCATCACGGACTTTGGTGTCGCGTCCAGCGTGAGCAGGCATCAGCCGCCGCGGGCCTACATGCACGACGCCTGCGCCGTGGCATGGGAGATTGACCAGACGCTGATCGCGGCCGCGCCAATGCACATCGACGTCGAGCTCAGCGGTACCTACACCCGCGGTATGACCGTCTGCGACTATCGGCACCTGTGCGGCACGCAACCGGTGGTCGATATCGAACGCACGGCGCAGATGGGGCCGCAGGGCGAGGCGCCCAATGCTGAGGCGGCGCTCGACTTGGACTACGGCCGCTTCCTCGACCTGGTGTGCACCACGCTCGCGAACTATCAGTAGGAGTCCCTATGCGTATCCTCAACTTCGGCTCGCTCAACATCGACTTTACCTATGCGGTCGACCACATCGTGACTCCCGGCGAGACCATCGCCTCGCGGTCGCTCACGGTCAACCCCGGCGGCAAGGGTCTCAACCAGTCGATAGCGCTCGCCCGGGCGGGAGCGTCCGTCTTGCACGCGGGACAGGTCGGGCCAGACGGCGGTTTCCTCGTCGACCTGCTGACGGACAATGGCGTCGATACGGGCGCTGTGCGCACCAGCCCGGACGTGCGCACGGGCAACGCGATTATCCAGACCGACGCCCACGGCGAGAACTGCATCGTGCTCTACGGCGGCGCGAACCAGGCGATCGGTCGGGACTACGTGGGCGAGGTGCTCGCGGGCGTGCAAGCGGGGGATTGGATCCTGCTGCAGAACGAGATCAGCGAGCTCGCCTACATCATCGAGTCCGCACACGCGCGCGACCTGCGCGTGATCCTCAACCCGTCACCTATCACGGAAGACCTGCTTGCGCTCGACTACTCCCTCGTGGATATGCTCATCCTCAACGAGATCGAGGCGGCGGCGCTGGCGGGTCTTGACCTCGGTACAACAGACCCAGTGTCAGGAGACTCTACAGACATCGACCCCGTCGAAACCCGTTTGATCGCTGCTCTTCGCGAGCGCTTTGCGGGTCGTACCGTCGTCCTGACGCTGGGGGAGCGGGGCTCGGTCTATATCGGCGGGGGCCTGCCCGGTGAAGGGGCTCTCGGCGAAGACGTGCTGGTGCGGCAGAAGGCCTACCCCGTCGAGGCGGTCGACACGACAGCGGCGGGCGATACCTACACGGGCTACCTGCTCGCGGCGCTCGCTGCAGGGGAATCCGCAGCTATCGCCATGCGCCTGGCGGCTGCGGCATCCGCGCTCGCGGTGACCAGGGCCGGTGCCGCCCCCTCCATTCCCACGCGCGCCGAGGTCGATGCGTTCTTGGGGTAGTGTTGACATTGGTTACCCTCCGACATGTGGTTTTGCGGAAATCTGTAGAAAACCGTATCTGGGAGGGTGCTCTGCTGCTGCGGGCGCCTCGCTGATTACCCTCCGACGTAGGGTTTTCCGCACAGATGCGGAAAACTGTGCCTGAGAGGGGTATCTATGAACGCGGGAAGAATGCAGATACCCCTCCCAGGAGGCGCGGCGCGGGGCGAGACGTGCGCGAAGAGCCGGCATAAGAAAGCGGGGTACCCGAGGGCACCCCGCCTGTACGTGATAGAGCGAAAGCGTTAGTCCAGGTCCTCACCGTTGGACTTGTAGACCTTCTGCATGTAGTAGAAGGAGTCCTTGCGCGAACGGCTCATGTCGCCGTTGCCGTCGTCGTCCATGTCGACGTAGACGAAGCCGTAGCGCTTGCGCATCTCGCCCGTGCCGGCAGATACGATGTCGATCCAGCCCCAGGGTGTGTAGCCGATCAGGTCGACGCCGTCCTCCTCGACCGCGGCCTTCATGGCCTTGATGTGGTCGCGCATGTAGTCGATGCGGTAGCTGTCGTGCACGCTGCCGTCGGGCTCGCGCACGTCGATGGCGCCGATGCCGTTCTCGACGATCATCAGCGGGATCTGGTAGCGGTCCCAGATCTGGTTGAGGTTGATGCGCAGGCCCAGCGGGTCGATGGCCCAGCCCCAGGCGTTGGTCTCGAGATAGGGGTTCTTGACGCCGGAGCTCATGTTGCCGCCGACGCGCTCCTTGCCCTCGGGCGAGGCGGCCTGGGCCTCAGAGTTGTAGTAGCTGAAGGAGTAGAAGTCCACCGTGCCCTCGCGCAGCAGCTCGTCGTCGCCCGGCTCCTTGACGAGCTCGATGCCCGCGCGCTGGAGCTCCAGCACCTTCCAGGAGGGATAGTAGCCGCGCACCTGCACGTCACCGAAGAACCACTTGTAGCCGCGTGCATTGGTGAGCTCGCACCAGACGTCCTCGGGGTTGCAGCTGTAGGGGTAGCTCACGCCGTGGGCGATCATCAGGCCGACCTTGTTGGCAGGGTCGATCTCGTGGGCCTTCTTGACGGCGTAGGCGGCGCCCAGGAAGCGGTGCCAGCGCGCCTGCTCGCGGTTCTGCTTGTTGGTGTTGGCCTCATGCAGGCCGGAGGTCATGTAGACGTCGATGTTGATCTCGTTGATGTTGAGCCAGTAGGTGACCAGGCCCTTGTAGCGCTCGAGCACCACGTCGCAGAAGTGCTCGAAGGCCTCCAGCGTGTGGCGGCTGACCCAGCCGTCGTACTCGTTGGCCAGGTGCAGCGGCATGTCGAAGTGGTTGAGCGTGACGAGGGGCTCGATGCCCTTGTCCTTGCAGGCGCGGAAGATGTCCTCGTAGAACTTGAGGCCTTCCTCATTGGGCTCGGCGTCGTCGCCGTTGGGGAAGATGCGGGTCCAGTTGATGGACATGCGGTTCACGTTGCAGCCCATCTCGGCCATCAGGTCGATGTCGCCCTGCCAGTGGCCGTAGAAGTCCGTCGCGACGTGGCTGGGGTAGTAGGTGTCGGGGTCGACGATGGCCTTGGCGCCCTCGGGCACATCCTCCATCGCGGCGAAGGTCGCGCGCGAGCCGTCCGGCATCTCGCAGATGAACTTGCGGGGGATACCGTTGCGGCCGTCGCCGCCGGTCAGTGCGTCGGCCACGGCGAGACCCTTACCGCCGCTGATATAGCTGCCCTCGTACTGGTTCGCGGCCGTCGCGCCGCCCCACAGAAAGCCTTTCGGGAAACTCATGCGTCCTCCTTTGGTCGTGTGCCTTGCTTGGCGGATAGCGCGTCCGACACGTGCGGACGGCTGACGTCCGCAGGCAGCTATGCCCCGTTCGCACGGTGTGCTGCGCATTTCCAGTATATGAAAGACGAACGCGCCGCCCGGCGCCCAATCGCCAGGCGGCACAACGTGCCAAACGACGAGTCGCAAACATGAGCGTGTCCTGCCCGTCTGATATGCTCAAGTAGATAGATGGCCCGCTGTGGCCGGCCGCGGCAACTGAGAAGGGATTTGATATGTCCGACAAGAAGATCGTGCTCATCGACATCGACGGCACCCTCGTCGACTACGAGAACAACCTGCCTGCCTCCGCGGTGGAGGCCATACACCTGGCGCAGGCCAACGGTCACAAGGTATACGCCTGCACCGGCCGCTCCAAGGCCGAGAACAAGCAGGAGATCTGGGACATCGGCCTGGACGGCATGATCGGTGGCAACGGCAACTACATCGAGAGCGGCGACACGGTGGTCTTCCACCAGCTCATCTCCCTGGAGGAGGAGAAGCGCGTGGTCGACTGGCTCAACGCGCGCGGCCTGTGCTTCTACCTCGAGTCCAACAACGGCCTCTTTGCCAGCGAGACCTTCGCAAAAGACGCTCTGCCCGCCTGCAAGGCCTACGCCTCCGGCAAGGGCGCCACGCAGGAGGAGCTCGACGCGATGGGCGATTCCACGGCCCTCTTCCACGGCATGATCGAGGGCGGCGAGCTCTACCGCGACGACGTCAACAAGATCAGCTTTGTGCTCAAGAGCTATCAGGACCACCTGGACTCCGCCGCCGAGTTCCCCAACCTCAAGGCCGGCACCTGGGGCGGCAAGGGCGAGCACGCGCTCTTCGGCGACCTGGGCGTCAAGGACATCACCAAGGCTTTCGCGGTCGGCAAGCTCTGCGAGTACCTGGGCTGGGACATCGCCGACACGATTGCCTTCGGCGACGCCAAGGTCGACATCCCCATGTTCGAGTGCTGCGGCGCCAGCTGCTGCATGGGCTCGGGCGGCGACGAGGCCAAGGAGGCGGCCGATTTCGTGACGACCGACGTCGACAAGGACGGCCTCATGAACGGCTTCAAGCACTTCGGCCTGATCTAGCCGACAACCAGCAACCAAAGACGATGCCGCCGCAGGCCGTCATGGCTACGGCTGCGGAATAATCGTTCGACCTGCCCCCGTCGCCCATGCCCGTTGCCGGATAATGGGCGGCGGAGGTGCGTATGGACAATTTTGAGAAGCTCCGCAGGGCAAAGGGACTGACGGCAAACGATCAGGCCATCGTCTCGTATGTGCTCGACCATCCTGAGGAGATCGCCCGTTTGTCTTCTCGGGAGCTGGGTAGGCGGACGCACACGTCGGCATCTTCCGTGATGAGAGTCTGCCGGCGGCTCGGGTTCGAGAGCTGGGAGGATTTCAAGTACAACATCGCGAGCGACCTCAAACGCGCTCCGGCGGGTACGACCGCGATGGCCCAGGGGGAACACGCCCTCTCCGCGAGCGCAAAAGTCGCCGAGCTCGAGTCCCTCGCCATCGCACGGACCCGCGAGTCGCTCAACCTGACCGCCCTACAGGAGGCGGCCGATCTCTTGCTTGCCGCGGACGCCATCGGCATCTGCGCAAAAGACACCAACGACACGATCGCCTCATACGCAGACATGCTGTGCTCGCTTGCGCATCGGGTGGCTCTGGTGCGCAACGCCAACGACCGCATCATCAGATATGCACAGGCCGCTGCCGCAGGGCACGTGGGGTTGTTCATCAGCCGCGGCGGCAACGACAAGACGTTGATAGCGGCGGCAAAGGCACTGACCTCCCGTGGTATCAAGACGATCGCGCTGACCACTGCCGTCGAGTCGCCCCTGGCGCGCGTGTGCGACGTCGTGCTCGGCTGCTACTACGGGGACCTGGCTACCTACGGCGAGGTTGTGTGGCACGTATCGACCCACTATGTGCTCAACACGCTCTTTACCATGCTCTTTGCTGACAACTACGAAGAAAACCGCAGCTTGGAGCAGGCACTCTACCGCATCGGCAATGGCGAGCTGTACAGCGAGAACGCCTGGGACGTCGATACGATGTCGCGGATGTGAGCCTCGAGGATCTGCTCTTGCCGACACGGTGTCTCTATTGGCCTGCTGATGATGGTGACGGCATGGGGCGGCGGTTACGCTAGGGGAGGAGGGGAGAGACCATGGCAGATGAAACAGCGGACAAGACTCCGGCCGAGGCCGCGGCGAGTTCTGGAGCCGAGGGCACGGCACAGGTTGCCGGCGAATCCACGGCCGAGACCAACGCGCGGCTCATTGCCGCCTACCACACGTTCATAGAGCGGCAACCCCACGACGGATATGAGCTGGTCACCGTCGACGAGGACACCTATGAGCTCAGGGCGGAGCACGCCGTGGCGCGCATATGTTTCTGGGATGAGATCGTCGAGGTCATGGTGCTCGGGGCCCAGAAGTACGACTACCCCTTCCACCTGCATTTCCAGCTGCGCGAGGACGACTGGGAGCACGCGCTCGACCTGTACGGCGAGCTGGTGGATGCGCTCATCGCACAGGACCACCACCACACGACGCGCGTGCTGGTGGTGTGCACATCCGGCATGACCAGCTTTATGTTCGCGACCAAGATGGGGACCGTCGCCGGCGAGCTCGGACTGGACTACGAGTTTGCCGCCGTGCGCCTCGACAAGGTCTATCAGGAGGCCGTGTCCTACGACCTTATCCTGCTTGCGCCTCAGGCCGTCTACCTGCACGAGAAGCTGGCCGACGCGCTCCGCAAGCCGGTCGTGGATATTCCCGCGCGTGTCTTTGGCTCATACAACGCGATCGCCGGCATCGACCTCGTGCAGCACACGATCGAGGAGCTGGAGAAACCAAAGCCGGCAGAGCCTCCCGCTACGGTCCCGGGTGCGGGCGATAGCACCGAAGACGAGACTGCCGACGCCTGCGTCCTCGCCATCGTGGTGAAGCAGACCGCAGGCACGATCGAGATCGAGTGGCGGGTGTACGACAAGGGCGCGGTCGTTCTCCAGGAGCTCGTGACCAAGAGCGCCCCGATCGGCGGAGGCTCCCGCATCGGCGCGCAGTTCATCACGCCCTACGACATCACCGACATCATCGACACGGCCCTTGCTCACGAGACCTACGGGAGGCGCATCGAAGTCATCGGCCTTGCCGTGATGGGTGCGGTCGACCACGGGGTCGTGTCGCTGCCCGGCACGATGATGGACGGCGCGGCTGCCGAATCGGATCTGTCGGCGCGCTACGGAAAGCCCGTCAAGGTCGTGAACAACGTCAACGCCGCCGCCCTGGGCTGGTACGGGCAGCAGGACGAGTACCAGACGGTCGTCTTCCACTCCCAGTCGCGCGGCATGCTCCTCGGGGGTCAGGGCATCGTGATCGACGGCAAGCTCCATGAGGGGCTCTTCTCCCAGGCGGGGGAGCTGCAGAACTTCTACGGAACCCTACGGGAGGACGGGCTGTCGCTCTCCGATCCCTTCAGAAGCGAGCTATGGGATACCGACCGGCTGACGGAGCTCCTGGCCAAGATTTTTGCCGTCGACATCGGCGTCATCGCGCCGGAGGCAATCTGCGTGCGGTCCAAGCTCGCCTGCGAGGCCGAGGGTATCAGCCAGGCGCTTGCGCGCTACGTCCCCGTCGGGAAACAGCCCAAGATCATCATGGTGCCGCATTTCACCGAGTACATCTTCCTCGGCGTGCGGACGCTCGCCGCAGAGAAGCTCAAGCAGGTCCGCTGGGAGCGCGTGCAGAGCTTCAATCTCTGGCAGTGGCGCTAGCAGGGGCTGTAGATATATAAATAGCTGCGATACAAATAACCGCGATCAGGGTGGACGACATGGCAATCCTCTTGGTGAACGGCAGCCCGCATCGCGACGGGGAGACCAAACGCGCGCTGCGCATCGTGGAAGAAGCGCTCATAGGGGACGGGTGCGAGACCGTCTGGGTCGAGCTCGGTACTGGCCCCGTGCGCGGCTGCGTCTGCTGCCTGCGGTGCACTGAGACCGCGCGCTGCGCCTTTGACGACGACATCGCCAACGACCTGATCGACGCCATGGCGGCGGCCGACGGCGTGGTGATGGGCGCGCCGACCTATTTCGGCAGCATCAACGGCGCCTTTGCCGCTGTGCTCGACCGCGTCTTTTATGCGGGAAGCCGCCACCGGCGCCTCTTCGACGGGATACCGGCGGCGGGGGTCGCGGTGGCGCACCGCGCGGGCTCGCTGAGCGCGCTCGACCGGCTCAACCACTATTTCACCTATGCCGGCATGCCCGTCGTCTCGGGCATCTACTGGAGCTCGCTTCTTCACGGGGCGGACGACCGCTTCGGACCCAAGATCCTGACGGAGCTGGGGCACCGCATGGCGCGGGCATCGGCGCGGTAGACCGTGCCTTTCGTGGCGCGGGCGTCGGCGCGGAGGCAAGGCTAGCCATATAATTGGGGAAATCGCAACCTGCTGGAGGAGGGGCTTATGGCGGCGGTCACGACCCTGTTTCCCGTGTTGTTCATGCTCATACTCGGTTTCGTCTCAAAGCGGCGCGGCTGGGTCGCCGACGAGCAGAAGTCGGGTGTGAGCGGCGTCGTCTTCAAGGTGCTCTTCCCGATCATGATCTTCAACCTGGCGGCGACGGCGGAGATCGACTCGAGCAAGATCGCAGTCGTCGGGTTTGCCTTTGCAGTCTATATCGCGGGTATTTTCCTCGGGCGACTCGTGTCGCCCTTCACGGGCAAGAAGTACGCGAAGTTCTCACCGTACCTGCTCTCGTCGGAGGAGGGTGGCAGCGTAGCCCTGCCGCTGTACCTCTCCATCGTCGGCCAGTCCAGCAACACGGTCTTCTTTGACCTTGCCGGTACCGCCGCCTGCTTCATCGTGATCCCGATCATGGTGGCGCGCGAGGGCTCCAAGGGCGCCTCGGGCAAGGACATCCTGCTGTCTGTCGTCACCAACTCCTTCATCGTCGCGGTGACGTTGGGCCTCGTCGTGAACCTGAGCGGCCTCTACGGCGCACTGATCGCCTCGCCCTTCGGTGAGATGTATACCAAGACCGCAACAATGGCCACACAGTCCATCGGACCGATGATCCTCTACTGCCTGGGCTATGATTTCAAGATCGACCGCGAGACCATCGCTCCGCTCGCCAAGCTCGCCCTGGTCAAGACGGTCTACTTCGGCATCGTCATCGGCCTTTTCTTCCTGCTCTTCCCTGCGCTCATGGCCGACAGGATCTTTATGATGGCCGTCATCATCTATCTCATGTCGCCTTCGGGCGCGGGTCTGGTGCCTGTCATCTCGCCGCTCTTCAAGGATGAGGACGACGCGGCGTTTGCCTCGGCATTCATTCCGCTCTATCTGGTGATCACGCTCATCGTATATACCTGCGTCGTCATCTTCATAGCTTAGCGGGGTGCCGGCAGCCTCACGTTTGTGCGCTTCCGTCACATCGCCTCAGGCACACAAGCCCTCTCAATCATCCGAGTCACTCCCAACCATCCGATTCGTCACAAAGGACCACACCATGGAATATCTCGTATTCGATGTCAGCGGCACCACCGTCAAGTCCGCCATCATGGGTGCCGACGGAGCCATCTTCCAAGAAGACAAACACCCCGTGCCCGCTGCCGAGACGGGATCCTACGAGGATTTCTTGCAGGTGCTCAAGGATGCCTATACCCAGTACGCGGTCCCCGTGGACGGCATTGCCGTCAGCTTGCCAGGACGCATCGACTCCGAGCACGGTGTGGTCATCACCCCGGGTGCCCTCAAGTACAACCGCGGCCGTCACCTCGCGGAAGACATCCGTGCGCAGGTCGCGGACCTGCCGACCGTGATCGTCAACGACGGTAAGGCCGCCGCGGCGGGGGAGTATTGGCAGGGCAACCTCGCGGGTACGACCTGCGGCGTCGTGATGCTGCTGGGCACGGGTATCGCCGGCGGCATCGTGATGAGCGGCCGGGTCTGGGAAGGTGCGGGTTCCTTCGCGGGCGAGTTCTCCTACGTGTACGAGCGCCCGGCCATGCGTAGCGAGGCGGACCACCGCTGGGTCGACAGCGCCTCCATACCCGGTCTCATCACCTATGTGAGCAGGCGTACGGGCATGAAGGAACGTCTTCTCGACGGCAAGAAGATCTTCCAGATGATCGGGAGCGGCAACGACTACGCGCTCGCCGGCCTGAAGGACATGACCGACTACATTGCGTACATGATCTTTGACACCGCCTGCATACTCGACCCGGACAAGGTCCTGTTGGGTGGCAGCATCGCAGGAGAGCCTCTCATCCTCCAGCTGGTGCAGGAGGAGCTCGATCGCATCTACGGCCTGGCGTCCGAGGACCTGCCGCGCGTGCAGGTGGATATCTGCAAGCATCCCGGTGAGGCCAGCCTCATCGGTGCGGAGTACGTCCTGCTCCAGCGCTATTCGGAGCCGGTGTCCGCCTGATTCGAAGATGCGCCATCCTCGGGCAGCACGCCGGTCATCGCATGGCGGCAGAGCGCCTCAAAGGTCTCCTCGCTGATGTCGTGCTCGATCAGGCAGGCGTCCTCGGCCGCGATTCTGGGGTCGACGCCGAGCGACGTAAAGAACTTGGTCAGCGTCTTGTGGCGTGTATAAATCTTCTGCGCGATTTCCTCGCCGCTCTCAGTGAGGAAGATGAAATTGGAGTGATTGAGCTCGATGTAGCCGTCCTGGCGGAGATGCTTGACGGCGGTGCTCACGCTGGGCTTTGAGACTCCCAGGTCTTCCGCGACATCGACGGCACGGATATAGCCGTTCTCCTCGCGGAGTTTGAGCATGGACTCGAGGTAGTCCTCGGATGATTTGCCGATGCCGCGCTTGTTCATAGTTCATCTCCGTACTGAAGTTAGTGTTTCATAACAACCGTTCAACATTGTACCCATTTCTAGAAAATATTCTCCCCATGTGAGTGAAGGGCGAAGGGCGGCTCGCGCGGTGGAATAACGTTACAGAAAGCCGCAACTTTCAGATAGAAGGTTGACCTCATAACGATTAGTGCTATCTTACTTGAAATGTAGTTAGAGAGAAATAACTACCGTTAGCGATTAGAAAGGTCCGTGATATGGAGGCTGCAATCGAGATGGGTGCTGTCAACAGCGCGGCTCAGGCCACCGCGGGTGGTGCCAGCGTGAGCAGGGGCGGCCAGCTTCCGCTCAACCTCGTACATGAGGGGGAGACCGTGCAGGTCGTCAAACTGCACGGCAATCAGGAGACCAAGCAGCACCTGGGCACACTCGGCTTTGTCGAGGGCGCCGAGGTCAAGGTCGTGTCGCACGCCGCCTCGGGCGTGATCGTCAAGGTCAAGGGTGCCAACATCGCGATCGACGAGAGCATGGCCCGCAAGATCACGACCTGCTAACCAATCAGGGTATCCACTCGGGAAGAGAGAAGGAGAGATATGGCAACACTGCGAGACATCAAGGTCGGCCAGGACGCCACCGTGACCAAGCTCACGGGCACCGGTGCGCTCAAGCGCCGCATCATGGACATGGGCCTCACCAAGGGCACCCGCGTCCATGTGTCCAAGGTCGCGCCGCTCGGCGACCCCATCGAGGTCACCGTGCGCGGCTACGAGCTCAGCCTCCGCAAGGACGAGGCCGCCAGCATCGAGGTCGCGTAAAGCGGGACGGGCAACAAGGCAACGCCGCGTGCCAGCAACCGCGGCAGCGCAGCCAAGCGCAGCAACAAGAAAGGTTTGGAATGGCAGATAAGACGTACATTGCCCTTGCCGGCAACCCCAACTGCGGCAAGACGACGCTCTTCAACGAGCTGACGGGCTCCAACGGCTACGTCGGCAACTGGCCGGGCGTCACCGTTGAAAAGAAACAGGCACCCTGGCGCGCCGACAAGGATGTCGAGTTCGTCGACCTCCCCGGTATCTACTCCCTCTCTCCGTACAGCCCCGAGGAGGTCGTCTCGCGTGACTACCTCGTCGACGACCGCCCCGACGCCACGATCGACCTGATCGACGTGACCAACCTGGAGCGCAACCTCTACCTCACCACGCAGATCCTCGAGGCCGGCCGTCCCGTGGTCGTGGGCCTCAACATGTGCGACCTGCTGGAGGAGCGCGGTGACAAGATCGACACCAAGAAGCTCTCCGCCAAGCTGGGCGTCCCCGTCATCGAGGTGTCCGCCCTGCACAACAAGAACCTCGACGAGCTCGTCAAGACCGCCATCGCCGACGGCCAGAAGAACAAGGTCGCGACCGGCGTCAAGTGCTTCACGCCCGAGGTCGAGGAGGCGCTGACCAAGATCGCCAACGTCATCTCCGCCAAGTGCGACAAGAACCTCGTCCGTTGGTTCTCCATCAAGGTCTTCGAGCGCGACGCCGAGGCCATCCGCCCGCTGGGCCTCACCAAAGACGAGCTCTCCGCGCTCGAGCCCTTCATCGCCAAGGTCGAGAAAGAGCGCGACGACGACGCCGAGTCCATCATCACCTCCGACCGCTACGAGTGGATCGCCGACGTGATGAGCGAGTGCGTGGTCAAGGCCCCCAAGAAGCTCACCACCACCGAGAAAATCGACAAGATCGTCACCAACCGCGTCCTCGGCCTGCCGATCTTCTTCCTCGTGATGTGGGTCGTCTACTACTTCGCCGTCACCATCGGCACGGGCCCGATCACCGACTGGGCCAACGACGGCCTGATGGGCGAGGGCTGGGACTACTTCGGCACCTTCGTCCCCGGCGTGTACGGCCTCTGCGCACAGGGCCTCGCGGCGGTCGGCGCCAGCGAGTTCACCACGAGCCTGATCCTCGACGGCATCGTCTCGGGCGTCGGCGCCATCATCGGCTTTGTCCCGCAGATGATCGTCCTCTTCCTCATGCTCTGCTTCCTCGAGGACTGCGGCTACATGGCCCGCGTCGCCTTTGTCATGGACCGCGTCTTCCGTAAGTTCGGCCTGTCCGGCAAGTCCTTCATCCCCATGCTGATCAGCTCCGGCTGCGGCGTCCCCGGCGTCATGGCCACCAAGACGATCGAGAACGAGCGCGACCGCCGCATGACCACCATGGTCACCACCTTCATCCCCTGCGGCGCCAAGATGCCGATCATCGCCCTGCTCATGGGTGCCCTCATCGGCGGCACGGATGCCAAGTGGATCTCCCCGCTCTTCTACTTCCTGGGTGTCTTTGCCGTGATCATCTCGGCCATCATGCTCAAGAAGACCAAGCTCTTCGAGGGCGACCCCGCCCCCTTCGTCATGGAGATGCCGGACTACCACTTCCCCAGCTTCCGCTCCTGGATGCTGCACGTGTGGGAGCGCATCCGCAGCTACATCGTCAAGGCCGGCACGATCATCTTTGCCTCCTCGGCCCTGGTGTGGTTCCTCTCCAACTTCGGTGTCTATCCCGGCACGAGCTTCGGCTGGCTGCCCGCGACCTCGGCCGGCGCTGAGGACTTCCTCGACTACTCGCTGCTCGCCGGCCTCGGCAACGCGATCGCCTGGATCTTTGCCCCGCTCGGCTTCGCCAGCTGGCGTGCCGCTGCCATGACCGTCACGGGCCTCATCGCCAAGGAGAACGTCGTCGCGACCTTCGCCAGCCTGTCCGCCCTGGGCGAGGCCACCGAGGAGGACCCGGCCATGTGGCAGTCCTTCGCCGCGATGTTCGGCGGCAACTACGGCCCGATGCTCGCCTTCGTCGCCTTCAACCTGCTGTGCGCCCCCTGCTTCGCGGCCATGGGCACCATCCGCAAACAGATGGACGACCCCAAGTGGTTCTGGGCTGCCATCGGCTATGAGTGCGGCTTCGGCTGGCTTGTCGGCCTCATGATCTACAACTTCTACGAGCTCGCCGTGAACGGCACCTTCACCGTCTGGACGGTCCTCGCGATCGTGGTCGCGGCGCTCATGCTCTTCCAGATCTTCCGCCCGATGCCCAAGCACGAGCACAAGGACGACAAGATCCTGACCAGCCTCGCCGACGAGGTGGCCTAGCGTCAACTGGCCCGACGTCCGTCTCGCGTATGCCCGGGAGTCCCTTTCCCTTCCTTTCCTTCCGGGTGTGCGCAGGCGGGTGCCGGGCCACTTTTCTATCGGTAAGACGGACATTGCGGCATCTGAGGCATGAGGGGAGCCGAAGCAGCCGATATGAAACGGGCGCCGCGACGCCTGAGACATGCGGGGCGGGGCGGTGTCCTATCGCGAAAGGAGCGATGATGAGCTGGAAGAATTTCTGGATCTTTGCGGGTGGCGTGGCTGCGGCTGGCGCCGTGAGCGCGGCGACGCAGAGCAAAGGCGTGCACGACGGACTGGTCAAGGCGACCGCGGCCTGCATGCGTGCGGGTGACGCGGTGTCCTCCGCGACCCAGAGCGTGATCGACGGTGCCAACGACCTCAACGCCGAGGCCCGTCGCCAAACCAAGATCGACGCCGCCGTCAAGGAGCGCCTGGCCGAGATGGAGGCCCAGATCCGCGCCGACGTGGAGCAGAAGGTCGATGCCGAGGGCGCGGCTGAGTAGGCATGCGCTATGCAATCGTCTCCGACATACCCGGCCGCCTGCGCCTGCGGTGCGGAACGTCGCTCATCGATGAGGAGGAAGCGTGCGGCATAGCGCACGTGCTGATGGACGTGCCGGGTGTGCGCTCCGCCGAGGTCCACACGGCAAACGGCTCCATCCTCGTCGCGGGCGATCCCGCCATGCGCGAGCAGGTGCTGGCTGTGGTAGACGGACTCGACGTCCTGCACCTGCCGCGTGGCACCGAGGACGGTGACCTGTCGCTGACTAAGGCGGACAACGACTTCGCTCTCCGGCTCAGCACGCTTGTCGTCTGGCGCGTGCTCCGTCGGCTGGCCTTGCCGCTGCCGCTGCGCTACGCATGGACGGTCGTGCGCGCCGTCCCGCGCGTGCTCCTGGGTGTGCGGCACCTCTTTGCCGGCGAGCTTACCGTGGAGGTGCTCGATGCGGCTGCGGTCACCGCCTCGCTGGCGCGCGGTGCCTTCGGCGACGCGAGTTCCGTTCTATTCCTTCTGCAAATCTCCGACATCCTCCAGGAGCACGTCCAGCGTCGCGCACGTCTCGCCCTCGCGGAGGGCATGGTCGAACGCGTCGAGACGGTCTGGCAGGTCGTGGACGGCCAAGACGTGCGGATTCCGCTCGCGGATGTGTGCGAGGGAATCGTCTTGCACATGCACTCGGGTCAAGTACTGCCCGTCGACGGCGAGATCGTCGCGGGCGACGGCGAGTTCAACGAGGCGACCATGACCGGCGAGTCCCGGCCCGTCCACAAGGGCGAGGGTCTCACCGTCTTTGCGGGCACCGCGCTCGAGGACGGGGACGTGCAGGTCCGCGTGACGGCACGGCCCGGACGCGCTCGCATCGACGAGATCGTCTCGCTGGTGCAGGATTCTTCCGAACTCAAAGCCGCCAGCCAGAGCCGGGCGGAGCGCCTCGCAGACGCGCTGGTGCCGTGGAGCTTCGCGGCCTTCTTCGGCGTGCTCGCCGTGACGCGCAACGTACAGCGGGCGCTGGCCGTGCTGATGGTCGACTACTCCTGCGCCATCAAGATCTCGACGCCTGTCGCCGTGATGAGCGCGATGAAGGAAGGCATCGACCGCGATATCGTGATCAAGGGCGGCAAATACCTCGAGGCACTTGCCGATGCCGACACGATCGTCTTCGACAAGACGGGCACGCTGACCGTGGCCGAGCCCCGGGTCGAGCGGATCCTGACCTGTGCCGACGTGGACGAGGAGACCGTCCTGCGCTACGCCGCCTGTATCGAGGAGCACTACCCGCACAGCGTGGCCCGCGCTATCGTCAACGCCGCCCGCGAGCGCGGTTTGCACCACGAGGACGAGCTGCACGCCGACGTCCGCTACATCGTGGCGCACGGTATCTCGACCGAGATCGCGGGCAGGCACGCCGTGATCGGGTCCGCCCATTTCGTCTTCGAAGACGAGCGTGTGGCAAAGCCGGCGGGCCTGGATGAGCAGGTCAAGCGCGAGGCGCCGACGGCGTCGCACATCTACCTGGCGGTGGATGGCCGCCTGGTCGGCGTGATCTGCGTGGGCGACCCGGTGCGCCCCGAGGCCGCGTCGGTGATTGCCCGCATGCGCGCTCTCGGTATCGAGCGCGTCGTGATGCTGACGGGCGACTCCAAGCACGCGGCTCTCGCCGTGGCGGGGGAGCTCGGGGTCGACACCTGCTACTACCAGGTACTTCCCGAAGACAAGAGCTCCTACGTGCAGCGCCTGCGCGACGAGGGTCACACCGTGATCATGGTGGGCGACGGCATCAACGACTCGCCGGCGCTGGCTGCGGCCAACGTCTCGGTCGCGCTGTCCGACGCGAGCGACATCGCCCGCGCGGTGGCGGACGTGTCCGTGCGCGATGCGTCGCTCGAATCGCTCGTGACGATGCGTGTCTTGGCCCAGCGGCTCATGAGTCGTATCCAGCGCAAATACCGCTTCATCGTCGGGTTCAACTCGGCGCTGATCGCGCTCGGCGTGGCACAGGCCATCACGATCACGGCAGCCGCCCTCGCGCACAACGCCTCGACCATCGCGATTGCCGCGCACAATACCACGCCGCTCCTGCGCGGAGGCGCGGAGCCTGCCGAAACCCGCCGACAGTCTGCACCGAACGGTGTCTGAAGATAACGCCCGAAGGAGGACCGATATGCTCAACAACCACAAGTTCTGGGCCTTTGCCACGCTCTTCTGCATGGCCATGACCCTGGCTTCCGGCTTTGGCATGATCGAGGAGTAGTGAAAATGAGGCATGGGAAAAGGCCCGGATACCACGTCGTAGCCGCTATCGCCGCATGTGCCGTCGGTGCCGGGCTCTTTTTGTCTGCCGGCACGTACGGCATGGCCGCAGAGCGGTCGCTCGCATCCCGTGCCGTGACGGCCACAGGCAAGAACGAGACCGTCACCGTGCGCACTCAGGCCGATGGTACGATCGAGGACGTGCATGTCGCAGCGAAACTGACCAATGGCGATGGGGGCGAGGTGCTGCTCGACCGT
The DNA here is from genome assembly GCA_900314685.1 of uncultured Actinomycetes bacterium. GTDB lineage: Bacteria > Actinomycetota > Coriobacteriia > Coriobacteriales > Atopobiaceae > Olegusella. The sequence goes on from OMWE01000003.1 coordinate 68,542, forward strand.
TCGTCTTTGTCTGACATCTCCTGTACGGGTGAGGACCTCGCCTTCGAGCGCGACGGGGAGGACCTCTACTGGGAGGCGGACGGCGAGGATGTCAGCTACCAGGGCACGGGACGCGAGGAAGACCTGCCCTTTGCGATTCGGGTGTCGTATACGCTCGACGGGAAGAAGATCGACCCCGAGAAGCTCGCGGGTGCGAGCGGCCATGTGGCGATCCGTTACGACTATGACAACCTGACGGCCGAGAAGGGGGAGACTCCCACACCGTTTGTAGCGCTGACGGCGCTCGTGCTCGATGACTCGTTTTCCGACGTGCGGGTCGTCAACGGTCGCGTGCTCGATATGGGCGACACGACGATGGTGATGGGATACGCGGCACCCGACCTGCAGGAGTATGTCGAGGGCGATGGGGATGACGGGGGTGGCGGTACCGGCGGCGAGACGGGTGATGGGACCGACGGCGCCGAGCGCGACCTCCCCGAATACGTGGAGGTCGAAGCCGATGTGAAGGGCTTTTCCCTCGACTCGTCGATCACGGTGGTCTCGAGCGATCTCTTGGAAGAAGACGCCCTTGACTTCGACACGTCCGAAATCGATGACTCTGTCGACGCGCTGACAGACGGGATGGACGAGCTTGTCTCGGGTTCGCGAGAGCTGGAAGGTGGCGTGGGCGAGCTCTCGAGCGGAGCCGCGGCTCTGGCAGACGGGGCGGTAGATGCCCAGACGGGAGCAGCCGAGCTCGCAAAGGCGATCGGCGCATACACGAGCGGCGTGGCGACCGTTAGCGACGGGGCAGCCCAGCTGAGAGACGGCCTGTCGGCCCAGGCCGAGCAGACGGCAGCTGCCGCGGCACAGGCAGACGCGGCGGTGGCACAGGCGCAGTCGGCTTACGATGCCGCACTGGCGGAGGCGCAGGCGGATCCCTCAGCCGAGACGGTCGAGGCGCTGGCTGCGGCGGCAGACGGGTTGGACCAGGCGATCGCGGCTCAGGCAAAGGTGCAGGGGGCCTCCGAGGCGCTCGCTGGCGCGACGGACGGCGCTTCGTCCGTCGCGGACGGCCTCTCGGCGATCGTGGCAAACAACGAGGACCTGAACACGGGCGCGCAGGGTCTCAGCGAGGGTCTTTCCACAATCTCGGAATCAACCGGAGCGTTGAGCGCCGGGGCGTCGCAGGTCGCCAGCGGCGCCACTCTGCTGACCACGGGGCTATCCCAGTACAACGAGCAGGGTATCCAGGCCCTTGCGGACTACTACCACGACGACGTGCTCGGCGTCCGCGATCGTCTCCAGAGCCTGGCTCAGGCTGGTCAGGGCTACGACACCTACACGGGTCTTGCTGACGGGACCACGGGGTCTGTCCGGTTCCTCTACAAGACCGACCCCGTCGATACGGAGGACTAGATGCAATCGGATGAATCCTACGTCGACATCAGGAAACTCTACAAGTCGTATGGGCAGGGCGACGTGCGCGTGGACGTGCTCAACGGCATCGACGTGAACGTCGGGCGCGGCGAGATGTGCGTACTGCTGGGCCCCTCGGGTTCGGGCAAGTCGACCTTTCTGAACCTGCTGGGCGGTCTCGAGGAGGCCGACCACGGCAGCATCACTGTCGCCGGTACCGACATCTGCGCCCTCTCGAGCCGCAGTCTCATCGACTATCGCAGGCGGGAGCTGGGGTTTGTCTTTCAGTTCTACAACCTCCTGCCCGACCTGACCATCCGGGAAAACGTGGAGGTCTGTGCTCACCTGGCGCAGGACCCGCTCGATGTGGACGACCTCCTCGACCGTCTCGGCATCCTGGCGCAGGCCAAGAAATTCCCGCGGCAGGTCTCGGGCGGCCAGCAGCAGCGCTGCGCCATCGCCCGCGCGTTGGCCAAACGGCCCGGCCTGCTGCTGTGCGACGAGCCGACCGGCGCCCTCGACTACGAGACCTCGCTTGATGTGCTGGGCGTACTCGAGCAGGTCAACGACGAGTTTGGCTGCACGATGGTCATCGTCACGCACAACGACGCTATCGCGCAGATGGCGCATCGTGTGCTGCGCCTCCGCGAGGGTCAGATCGTGAAAAACGAGGTCAACGAGACACGTGTCCACGCACGCGACCTCGTTTGGTAGGTGCATATGACTCCGCTGATGAGGCGCGTGCCGCGCCAGCTCAAGAACAATCTCGGCAAGTACCTCGGGATGTTTGTCCTCATCGCGTTTGCGGTGGCCTTTGTCGCAGGCTTCCTCAACGGGGCGTCCTCGATCGGCCGCCTGATGGATGAGCTCCCCGACAAATATCATCTCGAGGACGGGCGTGTGACCGTGGCGACCCCTTTGACCGAAACACAGGTTGAGGCGGCACAGCAGGGTGAGTTCAGCTGGTACGATCGCTTGGTCCTCGCGGCATCCGGTGAGGATAGCGACCTAGATGATTACCAGCGGCTCAGCCTGTATCCGCTTTTTTCGCATGACGCGATGGCGGCGGTACCGGACGACCCCATCGAGACCAGCCATGGCATCACGATGCGCCTCTACACCGTGCGCGACCAGATCGATCTGCCCGCCCTGCACGAGGGACGCCTGCCGGAGACTGCAAACGAGATCGCCATCGACCCGACCTTTGCCCGCAACCACGGGATCAAGTCCGGCGATGCAATCGAGGTGGGGGAGAGGCGCCTCACGGTCACGGGTATCGTCTCGCTGCCTGACTACACGACACTCTTCCAGAAGAACACCGACTTCATCATGGATGACCTTACTTTCTGCGTGGGGGTCATGACGCAGGAGGGGTACGCGCAATACGACGACGTGGCCGAGTCTTATACCTACGGCTTCACGTTCGACGACCCCGACCTGACGCTGGCCGAGCGTACGGCTGCGGAACGCGACCTCGCGAAGGCGCTCCTGCTCGCCGATGCGAACGTGACCGACCTCATCGATATCGAGTCCAACCAGGGCTACAGCTTCGCTATCGACGACACCGCGCAGGACTCGGACATGTACCGTACGTTTTTCTTTGTTATCGTGGCTGTGATGGCATTTATTTTTGTTGTGATCACGGGCGCCGCCATCGAGGAGGAGTCTCCGGTGATCGGTACTTTGCTCGCCTCTGGGTATCGGCGCGGTGAGCTGCTGCGCCACTATCTGGTGCTGCCGACGCTCATATCCGTGCTCGCGGTAATTGTGGGTACCGCTTGCCAGGGGATTTTTACCGCATGGGCGCGTGACGCCTACTACAACTCCTACAGCCTGCCGCCGTTTGTCTTCCACGCCGACCGACGTGTCTTTTTGGAAACCACCTGCATACCCGTCGTCCTGCTTTTTGTGATTACGCTGGTCGGCCTGGCGCGCAAGCTCAAGTACACGCCGCTCGCCTTTCTGCGCCATGAGGCGACCAGGACGCGTCGCGGCAAGGGGGTGCGCCTACCCCAGCGGCTGCCTTTCCTCACGAGGTTCCGTCTGCGCGTGCTGCTCAACAATGTGGGGTCTATCGTCACGATTTTCTTCGGCATTTTCATCTCGGGAACCCTACTGCTGATGGGTGTCGGCATGCTACCGCTGATACAGGATCTCACAGACGAGCTTGCGACATCCGTCCCGGCGGAACATATCTATATGCTCAGAGGTGAACGTGAGTTGCCCGATGAGGATGCCTCCGCGGCTGGTCAGGCGGAGAAGCTGGAGCTCGCGAGCCTCAAGACGGACCGCCTTTTCGGCGATAAGCAGATCACGCTCACGGTCTACGGCCTCGAACCAGGCAGCCGCTATTGGCGGGACGTGGATGTGTCGGGCGGGAATGTCGCGATCGGTGCGGGGCTCGCGCGCAAGGCGGGGCTCGATGTGGGCGACACGCTGCGTCTCTACGATCCGTATCACGACAAGCAGTACGAGACGACCGTCACAAGCATCGCGGGCAAACCGACGGACCTCAACGTCTACATGGGACGTGGTACGCTGAACGACCTGCTCGGCAACGATACCGATGCGTTCAATGGATGGGCATCGGACGAGGAGCTGCACTTCAGGGCGACAGACATCCAGAGCGATCTGACGCCTGCGGCCATGACCAAGATCGCCGAGCAGATGCAGGCCTCGATGGGCGACATCATGGGTGTGCTCACACTGGCCGCCGTGGTCATCTTCGTGATCATGATGTACCTGCTCTCCAAGACCGTGATGGAGCGCAGTGCAAAGGCCATTTCGCAGCTGAAGGTATTCGGCTATCGGGACCGTGAGGTCAGCTCGATCTATGTGCACGCCATCACAGCGAGTGTGGTCGTCGCAGTGCTTGTGAGCATACCGGTGCTGATGCAATCCCTGAAGCCGCTGGTGGAGCTCATGATGATGGACTACGACATCGAGTTCGCCCTCGAGCTGCCTTGGGATGTGTACGCGCGCTATGTGATGCTGACGGTGGGGTCGTACGCGGCGGTCGCCGCGGTCAACCGCCTGCACCTCGGACGGGTCCCTCTAGCCCTCGCCCTCAAGACGCAGGGGTAAGTGTCCCTCTCGGTCATCGGCCCGTCATCCGTCCGGACCTGTCCACATGCTAGCCTTGCTCGTATGCAAGCTTCCGCTGGTCAGGTTCCACTCGCTTGTCACCACTGATCTTGTCAGCACCTTGTGCGCCAAGAAATTCCTACGAGATTTCTCGAAAATAATGTTGACTCACAAAAGTTAGTGTAGTATAACTATAAACGTCGAAAGGAGGTGCACAGATGGTTCAAGCGATTGCACTTTCGATTGTCGTGAGTGGCGTGGCCGTCACCGTGCGCGACCTCCTCGAGACGTGTCTCGCGAAAGATGCCAAGTAGCCGCCAGGGCTAGTCGGGCAACTGGCAAGGTAGCAAGCGGCTGGTTTGAACAAAGGCATTTGAGCGGAACGTTGGGTTCGTTTTAAACAGGCCGAAAACCGCGGTCCTCTCCCCGCGGCACGAAGCCGCCACCGGGCGTCGCCGATCCCCCTATGTCGGCGGCGCCCATTTCTGACGTCAATGCCATGATTGCTCGCATCCGATACGGATGCAGAGCGGAGCGCCGGCGCTGCAGAAAACGAAACGATGGGGGAGAAGGAGTTGCGTATGAAACCCGTAGACCTGATTCTGATCGCCGTGACTTGCTGCCTGCTCTTCTTCGCCGCCCGCCGTGCGGTCGGGACCTGGTCGGGCAAGCGTGACTGCTGCAGCGGCGACAAGAAGTCCAATGCCAAGAGCTTCCCCCGCGTGCGCATCGCCGATACGGATGAGAGCCACTATCCCTATGTCGCGGATTACCGCATCGCGGGCATGAGCTGCGACAACTGCGCCCAGAACGTCACCAACGCGCTCGACTCCATCGAGGGTACCTGGGCGACCGTCGACCTGAGCCGCAAGGTAGCGCACGTCCGCTGCACCTCTCCGCTCGACGAGGACGCGTATAGCAGCGCCGTCGCCGAGGCCGGCTATCGTCTCCTCGGCGTCGTGGAGTAGCCGAATACAGTCGGTGTATCATAGGCTCACATATCACGAGCAAAGGAGCTCCTATGATCATTGCTATGGCAAACGACCACGCAGGTACCGACCTCAAAAACCAGATCAAGGAGTGGCTCGAGGAGCAGGGTCACGAGGTGCGCGACTTCGGCACCTATGACAAGGAGAGCTGCGACCTTTCCGATTTTGTCTATCCCGCGTCGCTGGCAGTGGCGCGCGGCGAGTGTGATCGCGGCATATTCGTGGATGGCGTGGGCTATGGCAGCGCGATGATCGCAAACAAGATTCGTGGCATTTACGCCTGCGTGTGCCAGGATCCCGTGTGCGCCGAGCTCGCGCGCCAGCACAACGACGCCAACGTGCTTTGCATCGGCGGCAAGATTATCGGCCCCGTGCTGGCTATGGCTATCGTTGAGACGTGGATGCAGACGGGGCCCCTTACTGCTGAGAAGTACACGCGCCGGCGTGATAAGGTGGCTCAGATTGACGCCGACCACACCGTTGCCGTCTAACCAGCCGCCGAGACTACCATCGGAAGACCTACCCCAACCCAATCACCTTCGGAGGGGTAGGTCTTTGTCGTATGTCTGCCAGGCTGGACACCCATCAGAAGCGATACGTCATGCGCGAGCATGACGCTTCCGCAATGACCTGCGGAAACGCAATCACAATGAAGTTGACCTCACATCACAGGTCAACTACCTGATATATATGCACAAATGTAATGACATTTGAAAGTTTCGATGATGGGGCTGGCTCTGGAAGCGTTTCCGGGGAATAATACCCCACAAGCGCATCGGAAAAAAGTAGAAGTGCAGAGGGCATGCGCTCAACACGAGTACGCATCAGATATGAGCGCGCCCAAGCATCGATACGATGCGCCCCCGCAGAAGGAGGAAACCATGAATATGAACATCTATCCCGAGCTGCCCAAAGCAGTCGTCAATATGATCGAGAATGCCAAGAAGCGTAAGTTCCACGGTGAATGCGGCCACCCGCTCTCCGAGGAGCAAGAGGCGATGCTCGAGGCCTGGAAGGCCGAGAAGGAATCCCGCATCGCCTTAGGGTAGCTGCGCAGGCAGCCTCCGACGAGACAATCGAATGGATGAGGCGTCGGACTCATCAATCATTGTTTGAATTACCTGCAGGTGCGTAGGTAGTCCTTCAACTTGCCTGAGATGCGGCGGCTTTCGATGGCTTTTTGAATTGCCTTGCGGCGCGTCCACTCGTCGAGCCAGGCTCCGGAGGGGTCGTGCTCGACTCCGGAGGGCGTGCCGTCCGTGGGGCGAGCGGCGTCTGCCGACGCGTGCTTTTGACCGCTGTCTTCCCTGCGCTCAAAGTAGGGGAGGGCTGCATCCTGCTGCCGCGCGAGCGCCTCGGCAAAATACCAGGCCCGCATCATGTTGAGATAGTAGATGTCCGACTTGTCGGCGTCGCCAGACAGATGCGTACTCGCCACGAGTGCCAGCTGCGCCGGATCGAAGAGCTCGTCCAGGTAGTTGTGCAGGAGCACGCCAATCCCGAAGCGGGCCGTATAGCACCGGTCAGAGGCGAGCCACGCATCGATGTGCGCATAGGTCTCGTCCGGGCGAGTGGCAAGGACCTTGCCGGTCATCTGATCGCAGGTTGCCCAATTGTCGACATAGGGAATAAAAGCCTGGTAGCGAGCGAGTGCGCGGTCGTAGTCACGCTCGCTGTCAATCAGTATCGCGTGGACCTGGTCTTGTTCGTAGAGCTGGTGGGGGAGCGCTCGAAGGTACGTAACGGTATCGCCGCGCCGACCGACCCTGCGCGCGATACGGCGCAGCTCAGGTGTGCGCACACCCACGATGCGCCGCGGGTCCACGGTGGGCAGGAGCCCCGCCATAAACTTCCGGTAGTCGGGGTCGACGTGGGCTGCGAGCTCGCGGCAGACGAACTCGTATGCGGTGTCTTCGCCAAAGCCAGGCAATTCGCGGCGGAGCACGTCGGCAAAGGTCTCGGCGCTCCTCCCATCATTGACCTGCCCGAGCAGACGGTCTTTGCCAGCGCGGGTCAGACACTTGAAGTGCGCCTCGGCGCTCATCGCGCGCTCCTTGGAATAGAAGCGTGCCTGTGCGACCAGCTCGACCGGCTCGTGCGACTTGGTGTATTTGGCGCCGCGGCCGGCTTGATGGGCGGCAAGGCGCGCCTCGACATCGGTGGAATACCCGGTGTAGAGGCTGGCGTCGCCGCAGCTCAAGACATACATATAATGCGCGAAGGGGTCGTGAGCGGCGTTGCGGACACCGCCGGTGGAAGCATGTGCAGCCATGGACGTGTACCAGCTGGGCGCTACTCGAGCGCAGCGGCGACCTCCTCGAGGTAGGAGATAATGGGCAGACCTTGCGGGCAGGCGCCCTCGCACTGGCCGCAGCCGATGCAGTCGGAGGCGTTGACGCCGGCCTTCTCCGCGGCGCGGGCGTAGCGCGTCCGGGCGCCCTGTTCGTCTTCGAAGATCAGCTTGCGGTTCATAGCCGCCAGAAAGTCGGGGATGGGGATCTGCTGCGGGCAGCCCTCGCAGCAGTAGTGGCAGGCGGTGCACTTGTATTGGTGGACGCTCGCGAGCGCCGCCTGCGCCTGGGCAATCACGTCTTGCTCGTCGGGGGTGAGCGGCGTGAAGTCGCGCATATAGCTCACGTTGTCCTGCACCTGCGCGAGCGTGGACATGCCCGACAGCACGGTCAGGACGCCGGGCATGGAGGCTGCGTAGCGGATGGCCCAGCTCGCGTAGGAGACATTCGGGTCGGCCGCGTCGAAGATCTCGCGGACCGCACGCGGCGGGTTGGCGAGCGTGCCGCCCTTCACGGGCTCCATCACGGTGAAGGGCACGCCGTGCGCCGCGGCGACCTCCATATTGGCACGCGCCTGGACAGTCGGCTCCTCCATGTCGGCGTAGTTGACCTGCAACTGGATGAAGTCGATGTCGGTGTAGGTGCTGAGCAGGCGCTCGAGGCGCTCAGGGCCCGCATGGTAGCTAAAGCCCCAGTGCCTGATCACTCCCTGCTCCTTGAGCCCGCGGATCCAGTCCCACATGCCGAAGTCGTCGTAACGCTGCTGGTTGTTGTCCTGCACGGCGTGCAGTAGGTAGTAGTCGAGGTAATCGACGCCCAGGCGCTCCATGCTGGTCTCGAGCTGGGCCTTGGTTTCGGCCTCCGTGGGCTGATGGAGCCAGGCGTTGGCCTTGGTGGTGACGGTGAAGGCGTCGCGCGGGTAGCGCTCGACCAGGGCCTTGCGCGTGGCGATCTCGGAGTCGCCCCCGTCGTAGACGTAGGCGGTGTCGTAGTAGGTGAGGCCCGCGTCCATGAAACAGTCGACCATGTCGCAGACCTGCGGGATGTCGATGGATCCGTCCTCCAGCTTTGGCAGGCGCATCATGCCGAATCCGAGCTTGGGCGTGTCATGACCGAGATAGCCGGGTGCGTAAGACATACGTGCCTCTTCCTTCGATTCCTGCAGAGTGGTCTACCTTAGGCAGCACGCCATAGATTCTAGCGCGGCGGCAGGACACGTTCATACGCATGTGTATTGTGAGCCCCCGTGTGCGGCATGGGCGAAACCCTGCGTGCAAAATCGGGGAACTCCAGGGGGCGAGCGACTGCATGTCCCCACCTAGGGGTATGCTTAAAAAGCACTGTGCGACCGAAAGGTATGGCGATGATCGAGCTGCGCGACCTGCGTAAATCCTACAAGACGGGTGACTTTGTGCAAAAGGCGCTCGACGGTGTGAGCGTCACCTTCCGCGACTCCGAGTTCGTCGCGATCCTCGGCCCCTCGGGCTCGGGCAAGACGACCCTGCTCAACGTCGTGGGAGGCCTCGACCACGCGGACTCGGGCGACCTCGTGATCAACGGCGTGTCGACCAAGGATTACGGGTCCAAAGACTGGGACACCTACCGCAACCACCATGTCGGGTTTGTCTTCCAGAGCTACAACCTGATCCCGCACCAGTCGATCCTCTCCAATGTCGAGCTGGCCCTGACGCTATCGGGTGTTGGTCGTGCCGAGCGCCGCCGTCGGGCGAAGGAGGCCTTGGAGCGCGTGGGCCTGGGCGAGCACATCCACAAGCACCCCGCCCAGCTCTCGGGCGGTCAGATGCAGCGCGTCGCGATCGCCCGCGCGCTGGTCAACGACCCCGACATCGTGCTGGCCGACGAGCCCACGGGCGCCCTCGACACCGAGACGGGTATCCAGGTGATGGACCTGCTCGCCGAGGTCGCGCGCGACCGCCTGGTCGTGATGGTCACGCACAACCCCGAGCTAGCTCGCGAGTACGCTACCCGCATCGTCAACATCGCCGACGGCAAGGTCACCGGCGACTCCGACCCGATCGTGCCGGGTGAGCTCGGCGCCGCGTCACCCGTGCAAGCGAAAACAGCTTCGGCGATTCCCACCAATACTGCCGGCGATACGGTCACGATTCCGTGCCCAGAGGAGCCGCGAGAGGAGCGTGCTTCTTCCCAGAAGCCCGACCGCAAGGCGTCGATGAGCTTCCTCACTGCGCTGTCGCTGTCCTTCTCCAACCTGATGGCCAAGAAGGGCCGCACGTTCCTCACCGCGTTTGCCGGCTCGATCGGCATCATGGGCATCGCGGCGATCCTGGCCCTCTCCAACGGCGTCAACAACTACATCGACAAGGTGCAGGAAGACGCCCTTTCCTCTTCGCCGCTCACCATTACCAAGTCGAGCTTCGACGTGACCTCGATCATGACACAGGCGGCGGGCTACTCCGACGAGGGCGGGGAGAGCCGCGGCGATGCGAGCGGCGTGACGGCCGGAGACGGCACAGGCCAAGCGGCCGGCAGCGACGAGATCCCCGAGTCGACAATCATGAGCGACATCCTGACCGATATCAAGAACAACGACCTCGAGAGCTTCCGGGCGTTTCTCGAAAGCGGCAAATCCGACGTCAAGGACCACGTGACCGCGATTACCTACAACTACGGCATCACGCCGCTGGTCTACGCGGCGGACACGTCGGACGGCGTGAAGCAGCTCAACCCCTCCACGCTCCAGGGCATCATGTCCAACGGTATGTCCGGCATGATGATGGCGGGCTCCGGCTCCAGCATGGGCTTCCAGGAGATGCTCGACGATCAGGACATCCTCGACGCCCAGTACGACGTGGTCAAGGGTACCTGGCCCGAGAAGTACGACGAGTGCGTGCTGGTGCTCTCAAGCAGCGGCGGCATATCTGACTATACCCTCTACTCGCTGGGTGTGCTCGATCCCGACGAGCTCTCTCGCATGCTCAATTCCGCCATCAAATCCGAAAAGGTCGACGTGCCCGACGCCAGCACGGACTTTACGTACGACGATGCCATGGGCCTGGACTTCCGCGTGGTCAACCAAGCGGATCTCTATACACGCAGCGAGGACGGCGCCACCTGGACCGACCGGTCCAAGGACACGGACTATGTGAAGAAACTCGTGGACCAGGGCATCGACCTGCATGTGGTCGGTGTCGTGCGGCCCAAGGACACGGCTAGTTCCACCTCGCTCAGCGAGGGCATCGCGTACCGCCACGACCTCATCACCCACCTGATGGCACAGGCGGCCGACTCCGAGATCGTGCAAGAGCAGCTCGCCGACCCCGATGTGGACGTCTTCACGGGCAAGACGTTCGAGGAGCTCCAGGACGCGCAGAATACGCAGCTCGACATGTCGTCCCTCTTCTCGGTGGACGAGGACAAGATCTCGCAGGCGCTCACCATCGACCAGAGCGCGCTCACGGCCGACGGGGTGGACGCCTCCGCCTTTGACTTCTCCGGCCTTGACATGAGCAGCCTGACAAACGGCGCTGCACCGGACCAACAGCAGATCGCGCAGTCCGTCATGAGTTCGCTGACCAAGAATCTGCCGGCCCCGGACTTCGCGGACCTGGGATTCGGCGACCTCGCCGAGCCGCTCGCCCAGCTCGGCATCAACAACCTCCAGGACATGGCGCAGTTCGACGTCGACAGCGTCGACCCCATGACCATGGTCTCGCTGGCGCAGCAGTACCCCGAGGCCATGGGGAGGCTGGCTACCCTCGGCGCCGTCGCCCAGGCGTACGGCGAGAACATCGGGACGATCTTCGAGGGCTACATGAAGTACGCGAGCGCCCACGGCGGCGATGGAGCGTCGTACTCGCAGATGATGAGTGATTATCTGGCGGGTGACGGCAAGGCGGCGCTTGACGCCATCGTCGCCGCCGCGGGCGACAACGCCGACGCGACGCGCGCGGGCATGACCAAATACCTGACCAACACGGTGGCCCCGAGCATCAGCGCCTCCCTCGCGACTGCCCAGGCCTCCGCCACGTCCCAGGTGGCCGGTCAGGTGATGGACAGCATCCAGACAAAGCTGCCCGAGATGCTCGCCCAGCAGATGTCCGCCGTGATGGGCCAGCAGATGGAGGGCTTTGCCGCCAAGCTCCAGAACGCCATCCACTTCGACCCGTCCGTCTTCGCGAGCGCCATCAACGTCAACATGGACCAGGACGACCTGACGTCTCTGCTCGTCAACTACATGAACTCCGAGGAGCTCACCTACGACAACAACCTGATCAAGTTGGGCTACGCGGACGAAGACAAGCCCGAGTCCATCAACATCTATGCCAAGAGCTTCGATGACAAGCAGGTCGTGGAGGACATCATCGCCGACTACAACGACGATGTCGAGAAGGCCAGCGAGCCCGACAAGTCCATCTCGTACTCCGATATCACGGGCGTCCTGATGAAGTCGGTCACGAACATCATCAACATGATCTCGATGGTCCTGATTGCCTTTGTCTCGGTCTCGCTGGTCGTGAGCTCGATCATGATCGGCATCATCACCTACATCAGCGTGCTCGAGCGCAAGAAGGAGATCGGCATCCTGCGCGCGATGGGCGCAAGCAAGCTCAATGTGGCAAACATCTTCAATGCCGAGACCTTCATCGAGGGCCTGCTTGCCGGCGCGCTCGCCATTGCCGTGGTGTACATCGCGTCCGTGCCGGTCAACGCCGTGGTGCTGCGCGACCACAATGTGGCAAACATCCTTGCCCTGCCGCCTGAGCAGGCGGGCATCCTCATCCTGATCTCGGTCGTGCTGACGTTGGTCGCGGGCCTGATCCCGTCGACCGCCGCCGCCCGTCGCGACCCGGTCGAGGCTCTCCGCAGCGAGTAGACAAGGACTGGACAGGCTATGTGGGTCTTGTTTGCATGCGGGTCGGCGCTCTTCGCGGGACTGACGGCTATCCTGGCCAAACTCGGCATTCGCCAGACCGACTCCGATGTCGCCACCGCGATCCGCACCATCGTGGTGCTGGCCTTCTCGTGGCTGATGGTTGCGGTGGTCGGTTCACTTGACCAAATCTCCGCGGTCAGCCCGCGTACCCTGCTCTTCCTGGTGCTGTCGGGACTCGCGACGGGGGCGAGCTGGCTTTGCTACTTCCGCGCGCTCTCGCTGGGCGACGTCAACAAGGTCGTGCCCATCGACAAGTCCTCGATTGTCCTCACGCTGATCCTGTCCTTCCTCGTACTGGGCGAGCCGATCAGCCCATGGAAACTCGCGGGCATTGTCCTCATCGCAGCCGGTACGTGGCTCATGATCGAGCGCAAACCGACGCCCACGGGGGAGGAGGGCGTCCCGGCCGACGCGGCGGGCGGCAAGAAAGATAACGCCAAGACGAGCCCCCATGGCTGGATGCTCTACGCCGTGCTCTCGGCGGTCTTCGCGAGCCTCACCGCCATCCTCGGCAAGATCGGCATCTCGGGCGTGGAGTCCAATCTCGGCACCGCCATCCGCACCTGCGTCGTGCTCGCGATGGCCTGGGTGGTCGTGCTGGTGGAGGGCAAAATGCCGCTGGTACGCAAGGTACCACGTGGGGAGCTGGGCTGGATCTGCCTGTCGGGCATCGCGACCGGGGCGAGCTGGCTGTGCTACTACCGCGCGCTGCACGACGGCCTCGCCAGTGTGGTCGTGCCGATCGACAAGCTCTCGGTGCTCGTATCGGTCGCCTTTGCGCGAATCGTCTTTGGCGAGCGGCTCACGCGCCGCAGCGCGATCGGCCTCGTCGTCCTCGTGCTCGGCACCCTGGCTATGCTGCTGTAGCTGGGCTCGTCGCGCGACATTGCGAAATAATCCGACTTCTGTCGCCAGATAAGCAATTTCGTCTTGGCCGGATTTTCATCCGTAACCGAATCGACCCATTTTCGGGACATCAAGATAACAGAGCGCTTGTAGTCTATCGACTGTGCAAGTGAACGTGCGGAATTATTCCTACGAAAAGTAATAAACTAATTATTTTGTTCTGCTCGTCGAGTCGAGAGCGGGTGAATCTATTGAAAAATGCGGATGCATGCCCACATAGCAAGATGAGTCGCGAGCGGCGGAACGTCGTTCTTTTCATTGTTAGCTATGTCATCAACAATCTCGCGAGCGGCGTCCTCTACGACACCTATGTCAACTACCTGCAGGATGTCGCGACCTCGGCGGCCACGAGCTTCTGGGCTTTCTATGGTTACGCCACCTTTGTTGCGGCGGCGCTGCTACTGCTGGTCCCCAAGATCGGTTACAAGAGGCTCCTGGTCTTCTGCTCGGCGGGTACCGCCGCGGCCTTCTTTGCCGCGGTCGCGGCGCCGACGGGGGCCATGATCTACCTGGCGACGCTTCTCGCGCTCACAGGCGTGCAACTGCACTTTATAATGCTCTCGCCCTATGTCGCCGCCTATACGGACTCCGAGTCGGACGACGGCATCACCTGGTACACGCGCACGTATTACCTGGGCTATGTCGGCTATCTGCTCGCCACGTACTTTGGCGGCCTGCTGGTAGTCGTGGCTTTCGCTCAGGTGGCGCACATCGGGTTCGGCCAGGCACAGGAGCTCACGCGCTTCATCGAGGAGATGTCGCCGGTGCTCTATGCCTCCTACCTCGAGGGAACCCGCGCGGTGCTGCTCGTCGTCGGCGCTATCGCGGCGCTGTCGCTCATCCCGGTGCTCATGATTCGCGAGCATCCCGAAGACTACCGTCGCAAGCCGGGGGAGGACGAGCAGAGAGAAGCGCTCGGTGTGCGTCTCCGCAAGGCCCTGCACCTGCTGACCTCGCGTCCCGCGCTGGCCTACCTCGTCTATTGGGCGCTCATCTCCTTTGCCATGGGGCTCTTTACCTCGTACTACACCGTCTATCTCAACCGTGTGCTGCACATCGACCGCGCCACCGCCTCGCTCATGGTGTCTGTCAGCTATGTGGCCATCGTGGTCTTTATGTTCTTCACGCCCCGCGTGGTCAAGAAGATCGGCAAGGTCGGCACGATCGTCTTTACCGTGCTCACGTCCATACCCTTTATGTTGATCATCGCCAACGGCGACAGGTTCGGCTCCGCGGTGGTTGCGGTCGTCGGTGCCGCGCTCTTCATCCGTGCGGGCTTGGCCAACCTCTCCAGCCCCGCCGACAGCGCGCTGTCCATGGACGTGGTGCCGCGCGACCTGCGACCCATCTTCACCGCTATGGTCAACTTCACGGCGGGCATCATCAGCATTCTTTCGGGCAACTTCACGGGGAGCGTCCTCTTCGTGAACGAGAGCGGCTACCGCGTCGCCTACTACATCGCTGCGGTCTTGTATGGGATTGCGGCCCTTGTGCTCTGGTTCGGTTGCAAGGGCTTCAACGAGAGAGAGGAAGAGGATTCACATGAGTAGCCTATTGAAAAAGCTGGGCTTCGGCCCAAAGACGGCGAGGAACCTCCTGGCCATCATCATCGTTGCCTTTGGCGGTGCCATCATCTACGGTCTGCCGTATTTCCGCTACGACTACTATGACGCCTATGTCGCGGCGTACAACCTGACCGACACCCAGATGGGTACCTTCGGCTCCATCCTGGGCATCTTCGGCATGATCTCCTACCTCTTCGGCGGCGTGGTGGCCGACCGCTTCTCCACCCGCACCATCCTGACCGTGTCGCTGATCGGCACCGGTCTCGGCGGCTTCATCCACCTGCTGCCGCTGACCTACCCGCAGCTGCTGGCACTCTACGCCTTCTGGGGCATCTCCTCGCTCTTTGCCTTCTGGCCCGCCTGCATGAAGGCCGTCCGCATCCTGTCCGACGATGACGATCAGGGCAAGGCGTACGGCTTCTTCGAGGGCGGCCGCGGCATCGCCGCAGCCCTCATGTCCCTGGGCGCAGTCGGCGCCTTCGCGCTCAAGCAGGGGTCCGACGACATCGCCGGCATGCGTACCGTGATCATCTACTACTCCGTGATCACCATCCTGATGGGTGTCTTCTCCTGGTTCTCCGTCAAGGAGGACATCAAGGAGGAGAGCGAGCGCGTGACCTTCAAGGGCATCGGCCAGCTGCTCAAGAATCCCGCCATCTGGATCATCTCGATGGTGACCTTCTTCAACTACGGTTACACCCAGTTCCAGTACTATTTCACCCCGTACTCCACCGAGATCCTGGGCATGTCCGTGACGCTGGGCGCCCTGATCGCCTCGTCCAAGCGCTGGCTGTCACTGCTGGGCAACATCGGCGGCGGCTTCTGGACCGACAAGGTCGGCACCGGCAATTCGCTGCTCATCTCCTTTGTCGTGATGGCCGCGGCCACTGTCGGCATCATGGTGCTGCCGCCTGCTGCCACCAGCGGCGTGCCCTTCGTCATCCTCTTTCTGCTGAGCTACGTCTTCTACAACGTGAACTACGCCATGTCCTGGGCCATGATGGAGAAGGGCGGCATCCCTTCGGAGTACTCCGCCACCGCCGCCGGCATCATCTCCACGGTCGGCTACCTGCCCGAGATCTTCTGCCCGACCATGGCCGGCTCCATGCTCGAGAACAACTCCGGCACCGCCGGCTACATGCAGATCTTCACCGTGCTCACCGTGATGCTCGTCCTCGGCGCCATCACCGTGCTGATCTGGAAGGCCTATCTCAAGAAGCAAGAAGCGAAGCAGGAGGCCAAGTAACATGACGAACAGCACGGCGCCGGGTCCGATCGTCGAGCGCGTCTTTGTCGAGACGGGCGTGGATACCGACCGCGACGGTTGGCTGGACCTCGTCGCGGTATGGGTCAAGCGCCCGGCAGATGCGGGCGACAGGGTCCCCGCCGTGCTGGTCGCCAACCCCTACATGCTCCACTGCAACGAGGACTGGTACGACCTCTACGACGTCGACCGGAATCTTGTCGCGGTGCCGGGGCAGGACATTGCCGAGGAAGACGTGCGCTACGACTTCTCGGTGTCGCCTGAGGTGACGCCCGAGCATGTGCGTCCCGCGGCGCCGGCCGGTCCTGCGGAGCGCGTCGAGTGGAACCCCGATGACTTCGAGTGCATCTCGGTGCTCTATGACCATCTGCTCGCGCGCGGCTATGCGGGTGTCTTCTGCGGTGGCTTGGGCACGCGCTACTCCGACGGCGTCGTGCTGACGGGGTCACGAGAGGAGGCGTACGCCTTCCGCGCGGTCGTGGAGTGGCTGCATGGCGACCGCCGTGCTTTTGCCGACCGCAGCTGCACGACCGAGGTCCGCGCCGACTGGTGCACGGGCAAGGTCGCGATGTCCGCCAAGTCCTACCTGGGCACGATGCAGATGGCGGTCGCGACCACGGGCGTGCCGGGGCTCCGGACGATCATCCCGGAGGCGGGTATCTCCAACTTCTATGAGTACTACAAGCGCGGGGGTCTCAACCTACCGGCGCTCGGCTGGCAGGGCGATGATCTCGCCACTCTCGCCAAATACTGCACGAGCCGCACCTTCGACCCGGACGACTTCGCGAGTATCCGCGACGTCTACGAGGCTTCGCAGGCGGAGCTCCTCGCCGGCCAGGACCGTGAGACGGCCAACTACAGCCGTTTCTGGGATGAGCGCAATTACCTGCGTGTGGTCGACCAGATGCGCTGCTCGGCCTTGATCATCCAGGGCCTGAACGACTGGAACGTCAAGCCCGACCAGGCCGTCTGGCTCTACGAGGCGATGCGGCGCCGCGGGCTGGAGGCAAAGCTCTTCCTGCATCGCGGCCAGCACGTCTACACCTACGGGCTGCGCGGGTCGGGGACGGTGGAGCTCATCGACCGCTGGCTGGATCACTACCTGCGGGGCGTCGACAACGGCGTGGACCGCGAGCTCGGCGTCACGATCGAGAGCGACATCGACCAGCGGGTATGGGAGACCTATCCCGACTGGACCTCGCGCAACAGCACGTTCGTCTTGCCTATTGTCTCCGTAGCGGGGGAGACCACGGCAGAGGGCTCGCTGGCGGGCGAGGCAGCCTTTACCGACGACCTCGCCTCCACCTGCTGGGTGCGCGAGAGGGGCAACGACGAGTCCAATGACGCTGCCTGGCTCGACGAGCTCGTGCTCTCGGACCATCCGTGTGCCCTGCGTTACCGCTACCGTCTGCCCGATGGCCTGCATTTATCCGGCATCGCACGCATTATCTTCGAGGCCGCAATCGACCAACCTACCGGGATTCTCTCGGCGATGCTCGTCGACGTCGGCGAGCGCTGCCGGCTGACCGCCGAACCCGACGGCGATGCGACTGCGCTGACTGACTCCTATGAGTTTACGGTCGAAAAGACGCCCTCACGGTACCGCGTGATCACCCGCGGATGGCTCAACGCTCAGAATCGCACCTGCAACTGGCGCAAGGAGGACGTGGAGCCGGGCGAGTACTATCACTACGAGCTCGACCTTGTGACCGCCGACGCCACGCTGCCCGCGGGGGAGGAGCTCGAGCTCGTGCTCTACGGGACCGACGTGCAGGAGACGCAGCGCCCCTTCGTCGCGACGCGCGTCACGGTGCGCCAGGACTCCATCCGCTGCGAGATCCCGGTGATTTCCTAGGTACGGATCCATCGTTCTCAAGCCGCAAAGCCGGCCGCACCCGATTGCCGGCGTGGCTTCAGCATGACCGTGCCGTCTCGCACCACCATGCATCGTCACCTGTCGCTACGGAAGTCCAGGTAATCGAGGAAACGCTCGGCGGCGAGCGGCAGTTCTTCTTTGCTGCGGTAGCAGACGTTGACGGGCAGCATTACGCGCGGGCGCAGCGGGACCGTCGCGATGCGGTAGGGGTTGCGGGTCAGGATGAGCGACGGGAGGATCGCGACGCCCAGCCCGCTCTCCACCATGGACATGATCGCGTAGTCGTCGTAGGTCTTGAAGCGCACCTGTGGCTCGACGCCGGCGCGCTCGAAGATCTCGCTCACGCTGCGGTCGCTCGTCTTTTCGAGTAGGATGAAGGGCTCGCGGGCCAGGCGGGCCACCGAGACTGCCTTATTTTTGGCGAGCGGGTGTCCCTCGGGCAGGACCGCGAGGTACTCGCCGCTCTGCGCGGGCGTGGTCTGCAGCAGGTCGCTGCGCACATAGTCGGGAAGAAACGCGAGGTCCACGCGGCCTTCTTCGCACCAGGCGCGGATCTCGCCGAAGGCGCCCACGAGCAGTTCGTACTCGATGGCGGGGTAGTCGGCCTGGAAGCGTTTGATGACGGGCGGGAGCCAATGCGTGGCGACCGACGAGAAGGCGCCGATGCGGATGATGCCCGCTGCGAGGCCGCGCAGGTCGCCCACCCGCATCTGGAGGCGGCGCTCGGCCTCGCACACGGATTGGACGGCGGGGAGGAGCTGCTCGCCGTCCGAGGTCAGCCGCACGCCGCCGCGCCCTCGCTCGAGCAGGGTCACGCCCCAGCCCCGCTCGAGGTCGCCGACCATGCGGCTCACGCCCGACTGCGAGTAGCCGAGCCGCTCGGCCGCCGCCGTGAAACTGCCCTGGCGGACCGTCTCGACGAGGGCCTGGTATTTCTGGATCGATGATTCCACGATGGCCTCCCTTGTTCGGCGAGAAAATCTACGGCAAGAAAACCCTGTTTGTGATGCAGATTTGGAGTGTCGTGCGATGTACGCGAACCTCTGCGGACGGATAAATTTTTCTCTGAAAAATGACAATGTGCTATTGATGTGCATATATGAGAATACCGCATATATAATATGAGAAACATCCGCTTTTCTTCTGAATTGGTTGCCTTCAAAATGACTTCGGAATAAAAACGCACGACCTTTCGCGACGTCGCGCGTCTTCGTTTCTGGACCGTTCGCAACATGCTCGGAGGGAATTGCCCGATGTCTCGCTCGTTCAAGAAGTACCTGGCCTCGCTGCTGATGTTTGGCTCCAACGGCATCGTCGCCAGCGCCATCGCCCTGCCCTCGAGCGAAGTGGTCCTCACGCGCACGCTGCTCGGTGCCCTGCTGCTGGTCGCGGTGCTCGCGGTCTCCTGCCGCCGCTCCGGCGCTCGTCTCACCTCCGCCGACCATCCCCGGCAGGCGCTCAGTCTCGCTGTCTCCGGCGCGGCGCTGGGCATCAGCTGGATTTTTCTCTTCGCCGCCTATCGCCTGATCGGCGTGGGTGTCGCGACTCTCGCGTACTACATCGGGCCCGTCATCGTGATGGCGCTGTCGCCGATCCTCTTCAAGGAGAGCCTTACACCGGTCAAGCTGATGGGCTTCGCCGCGGTCGTCGCGGGGGCCTTCTTGGTGGTCGCGCAGGGCGGCGCCGGCTCGATCAACCCCGCGGGTCTGGTGCTCGGCGGGATGGCCGCCCTGATGTATGCCGTGATGGTCATCTTCTCCAAGCGCTCGTCCGACGTGGGCGGCGTCGAGGCGGCAACGATCCAGATCGTCGCGAGCTTCGCGGCGGTCGCGGTCTACTCCGTGGTGACCGGTCAGCTGCCCGCCGTGGGCGAACTGATCTCTGCTGACCTCCCGGCGGTCATGACGCTCGGCCTGGTCAATACGGGTCTCGGCTGCTATCTCTACTTCTCCGCGATGGGTGACCTGCCCGTCCAGCGTGTGGCGGTCTTTGGCTATCTCGAGCCGCTCTCGGCTGTAGTGCTCTCGGCTCTCGTGCTCGGTGAGGCTATGGGCCCCGTCCGCATTCTCGGTGCGGCGCTCATCATCGGCGGCGCGGCTTCCTGCGAACTGCTCGGCAAGAGGACCTTCCATATCGGACGCCGCCTGCGCGCCGCACAGCCTGCCGCGTCGGGTGCCGCAGCGCGGGCGTAACGGCTGAACCGTGGACGATCTCTATTCCTTTGGCTTACTGAGGGTTTGCTTGTCTCCGGAATGGTGACGCTGGGGACCCTGACTTGACAATTTGACCCTTTTGTTGCATAGACAGGTGTTTTCAGCTCGTTACGCTGCCCTCAGCGTGGGTATGCAACGCTCCTAGCTGCGTTTTTGCAAACATGCTAAGTGCGGTAAAAACACGGGTTTTGCCCACACCATGAGGACGAGGCATTTACCTCGGGTTTTATGAAACCCTCAACAGGTCGTTTGCAACAAAAAGGTCAGAATGTCAAGTCTGGGTTATTAGACCGATTCTGTTAAACGACGGGACTGTTCAAACTAGACGGAGACCGATGCTCTAGGAAACCTCGCGGACGAAGCGGTCGAGCTTTTCATTGACGGCGGGGTCCTTTCCCGTGCGCGGGTCGCGGAAGAGCTCCGTGCAGACGAGCGGGGTGCCTGCAAGCTCGGCCAGCTGGTCGAAGGCGCGCATGGGGAAGCTGCCGCTCGCGCAGGCGAAGGCCGCGACGCGCTTGCCCGCGAGGCTGTGCTGTGAGAGGAACGTGCGCAGGGGCGGCGTGCAGCGGCCCGCCCACACGGGCGTGCCGAGGACGACCAGGTCATAGCCTGCGGGGTCGATGTCGTACGACTCGAGCTCCGGTGCCTCGCCCATGACCGCGCTCTTCCCACCCCAGAAGTACTTCTTGAAACCGCCGGTGTGGTACGCCTCGAGCGGTCTGAGGCGCAGTGTGTCCGCCCCGAGGCGTCGTGCAAGCTCTTCTGCGATGTAGGCGGTGCTGCCCTCGAGCGAGAAATAGGCGATGAGCGTTCTCATGCTGCCTCCACGGGCGTCGGTATTGGTGCGGTTGGGTGTGTGCATTCTGACATGACCACTATGGCACAAGAACTCTCGCGGGAATGCTCCTATGTGAGAGACTGCGTATCTCTGACGATAGCTCTATGAACAGCCCGTGCGGACAATACAAAATCGGTGTCCATCAGACCCCTGTTCGAAGATATGACCCTTTTGAGTCATCGGGGCGTTTTCGATGCCTTCGTAGGTCGTTTCGTCGAGTTTCATGAGACTTCTACCAGCACATATATGTTTTCGTACAATCTGTTTTATACCGTATTTCCCCGGGGTTTGGCAGCGACTCATCTACCAGTGCCTTTGCGCGCAGACCCGTCCATCAGAATGACTCAAAAGGGCCATATCTTCGAATGGGGGGTCCGCAAATGCAGGTATTGAGCTATTGTGGGAAGCCTGCCACGAAGCACCCTTGCAGGATCGTCGGCTATAAAGTGCTATAGGTGTAAAAAAGTGACTAATGGATTGATCTGGATTGTGCCGCGATTGGACACTTTATGACCAACGAAGAAAAACTTGCGACACTGCCCGCATGCCCCGTGGAGACCACCCTCACCCTCATCGGCAACAAGTGGCAGGTCCTGATCCTGCGCGACCTCAAACGCATCGGCACCCTGCGCTTCAAGGAGCTCCAGCGCTCGATCGGGAAGATCTCACAGAAGGTGCTGACCTCAAACCTGCGCGAGATGGAGGCGAACGGCCTCGTCCACCGCGAGGTCTACGCCGAGGTGCCGCCGCGCGTGGAGTACTCGCTCACCGAGCTGGGGCAGTCGCTCGGCCCCGTGCTCGATGCAATGGACGCGTGGGGGACCAGCTACAAGGAGCGTCTGCGCGAGACGGCGTAGGACAGGAGGGCGACGATGCCGACGATCGGTTTGGATGATGAGGCGGTGCGCTACCTGTGCGAGCGCGACTGGCGGCTGGCCCACCTGATCGCGCGCGTGGGACCGCTGACCTACCGCGACGGCGGCACTCCCTTTGAGGCACTTGCCCACTCGATCATCGAGCAGATGCTCACGATGAAGGCGGGCGACGTCATCCGCGGCCGCCTCATTGACAAGTGCGGCGGCGTCCTGACGCCCGAGTCGGTCGGCGCGCTCAGCCCCGACGAGATCAGGGCCTGCGGTATGTCGCGGACCAAGGCGCGCAGCCTCCACGCGCTGGCGGACTACGCGCTCTCGCACGACCTGGACGAGCTGGCGGCTCTGCCCGACGAAGACGTGCGCTCCGCCCTCGTGGCCCTGCCGGGCATCGGCAAATGGACCGCGGACATGTATCTGCTCTTCTACCTGGGGCGGGAGGACATCCTGCCTGTGGAGGACGCGGCGGTGCGGCAGGTCTTTGCCTGGCTCTACCATGCGCCGATGACCGACCGCGACGTGGTCGCGGCAGTCTGCGACGTCTGGCACCCGCACTGCTCGACCGCAATCCGCTATATGTACCGCGCGCTCAACACAGGCCTGCTCAAGCTCGGCGACTCCCGCGAGGTGCTGGGATATTAGCCCGATCTGTACCGCAGCATCACGTTTCTGAGGCGACGTACCGCTCGCGGGACGGATGGGGCTTCTCGCCTGAGCCGTGACTCAAGCGAAACAATCAACCTCTATGCTCACGACGCATTGTTGCGGCGATGTGCAAGGCCGCACGAGACGCATCGGAAGGGGAGCTATGTTCGACGCGCAAGAGCAGGAGCGGATCCTGCACCTGCCTCACGAGCAGATCGAGAGGATCCAGCTCGAGGGCATCAAGAAGACCGCGGTGGATATCTACGAGCACGTGCCTTTTTACAAGAACCTCTTTGACGAGGCGGGATTTGACCCCTACGGCATCACGTCGCTCGACGATATGAAGGACGCCCCCTTCACCACCAAGCAGGACCTGCGCGACAACTACCCGTACGGCCTCTTCGCCCGCCCGCTGGAGGATTGCGTGGAGATCCACATGTCCTCGGGCACCACGGGCATCGCGACCGTCGGCGGCTACACGGAGCACGACCTAGACTTCTGGGGCGACTGCTTCGGCCGCGGCGTGCTGTACGGCGGCGGTGGCAAGGGCGACGTGATGAACGTCTGCTACGGGTACGGCCTCTTCACGGGCGGCCTCGGCGCGCACTACGGCGGCCAGGCGGCCGGCTGCCTCACCATCCCGATGAGCGCGGGCAACACCAAGCGCCAGATTCGCGTGATGCGCGAGATGGGCACCACGATCCTCTGCTGCACGCCCAGCTACGCTATGCACATCGCCGACACGGCGCTCGAGATGGGCGTCGACCCCCACAAGGACTTCAAGCTCAAGTTCGGCATCCATGGCGCTGAGCCGATGAGCGACAACTTCCGCCGCGAGCTGGAGCAAAAGCTCGACTACAAGGTGCTCGACGTCTACGGCCTTACCGAGACGATGGGTCCGGGCGTGGCGATCGAGTGCTGGGAGCAGGACGGCCTGCACATCGCCGAGGACCACTTCTACGCCGAGATCATCGACCCCGAGACGGGCAAGGTCCTGCCCGACGGCGAGTGGGGCGAGCTCGTGATCACGACGCTCGACCGCGAGGCCACGCCTGTCTTCCGCTACCGCACCCGCGACATCACCCGTATCATCCCCGGTGAGTGCAAGTGCGGCCGTACGCACCGCCGCATCGCACGCCTCCACGGTCGTACCGACGACATGCTGATCCTACGCGGCGTGAACGTCTTCCCGAGCCAGATCGAGAACGTGATGGAGACCTTCCCCGAGGTCGCATCCTGGTACCAGATCGAGCTCACGACCCGCAACTCGCTCGACTACGTCACGCTCAAGGTGGAGGTCAACCCCGACTTTGACTTCGACGAGGTCGCCGAGATCGAGGCGCTGCAGAAGCGCATGCGCCGCAAGCTCAAGGACGCCCTGATGATCCAGGTGGACGTCCAGCTGGTGGAGCCCAAGACGATCCCGCGCAGCGAGGGCAAGGCAAAGCGCGTGATCGATATGCGCACAGGCATCCGCGACTAGGCACAGGAGGCACATCATGATCGACCAGATCACCGTATTTCTCGAGAACAAGCGCGGTCGCCTCGCCGACCTGTGCCGCACGATGGCGGACGCCGGTGTCAACATGCGCGCGCTGAGCATCGCCGAGACCAGCGACTACGGTGTCATCCGCATCATCGCCGACGACACCGAGAAGGCACGCGCGGCGCTCAAGGCCGAGGGATTTGCCGGCAGCGTGGCCAAGGTCACCGCCGTCGAGCTCCCCAACGAGCCCGGCTCGCTCGCGCGCCTGCTGGAGCTGCTCGACCAGCACGGGTACGACGTGCATTACGGCTACTGCTTCAGCATCGGCGACGGCAAGGCGATCGACGTGCTCAAGATTCACCGTGCCGAGGAGGCCGCCGAGGTCATCGAGGAGGCTGGTTACCGCCTGCTGTAGCGCTCAGCTTGCATACGCGCCGCGCGGCCTTGCCGAGTCTGCCCTTGCGGGCCGGGAGGTCGCGCGGTTTTTCTGTTGCGCTGTTCCTTCTGATCACCGGGAGTGCCTATGCAAGAGGAGCCGAGAGGCCCGAAACCATCCATCTACGACGAGAGCTTCACGATCAAAGACGTGCGCGCCGCCTTCGAGCGCGACCGGTACGCGACAGAGACGCTCGAGCCCGAGATCGTCGAGGCGACGCCGGGGCACGCCGTGGTGCGGATGCGAATCCGCGATGTGCACCGCAACGCCCTGGGCGCCGTGATGGGCGGCGCGATCTATACGCTCGCGGACTTTGCGCTCGCCATAGCGACCAACGTCGGGCAGGCGCCGACCGTGACCGTCTCGAGCACCGCCGAGTACCTCTCGGGCGCCAAAGGCACGTGGCTCACGGCGACCTGCGATGCGGACAAGACGGGCCGCACGCTCGTCTTTGCCACGTGCGACGTGTACGACGACCTGGGCGTGCACGTCGCACGGGTGGCCTCGTCCTGCCTGCGCGTGCAAAGGTAAGGGTGCGGTAGGCGTAGCGCGCCGGAATCCCTGGCTCTGCCAGGACTCGAGCGGCTGGGAAAAGCGGCGCGTAGCCTATGCGTAGTGCTCCAGGAGCGGGGTGAGGGGGCCCTGCGAGAGAATCTCGACCTCGTGCGTGGCTCGGCTGATCGCCGTGTAGAGGCGGCGGCGGGCGAGCGGCGTATCGGGGTAGACCTCGGCTTGGGCGTCGGGGATAATCACGCGGTCGAACTCGAGGCCCTTCGCGAGCGAGAGGTCGAGCAGGACCACGCCGCGCACGGGCAGCGCCTCATCGCGGGAGAGCTCGTGCACGAGGTCTCCCAGCTGGCGCGAGAGCCAGCGGGTGCGCGGGCGGTCGGCGCAGATGAGGGCCGTAAGCTCGTCTTTTGTGGAGGCGTCCTTGACGGCGGTGCGGAGGGTGTCGAGCCAGACGTCGTTGTCGCAGGCCTCGATGCGCGGGGCGTGGCCGGCCTCCTGGACGGAGGTCAGCTGCGTGCGCTCGCCTTCGGACAGAAGGCCCGCGAAGAGGGCCGTGATCTCGGGTGAGGAGCGATAGCTGGTGAGGAGTGTGCACTCCTCGATTGCGGCGGGGCTGGTTGCAGCGGCGCCGGACGTACCGTTGGGCACAGCGGCGCCGAAGACGGTGCGGATGTCGTCCCAGGTGGCGGTGCCCTCGCGGATGGCCTGGTGGGGGTCGCCGAGCAGCAGGAAGTGAGCGCCGCGGAAGAAGCGCGCGAGTACCGTGAGCTGTGTGACGGTGTAGTCCTGGACCTCGTCGATCACGACGTAGCGCACGCCGCGCGCGCCGTGGCCCGAGATGAGCAGGCGGAGCCAGATGTGCTCGGCGGCGGAAAGGCCGTCGGTGCCGAGCATGCGCGCGCCGATGCGGTCGAGCCGCAGCCAGGCGAGCGCGTCGACCGCGTCATGCGCCGCGGCGAAGCGCCATGCCACGTAGTCGCGGGTGAGGGCGATCGTCTCCTCCTCGCTGCCGGGGTCGACCGTGCGGCCAAAGCACTCGACCTGCCCGTCGAGGTCGAGCCCCAGCATCTCCTCCTGCCAGCGGTCCTCGCGGCTCATGCGACCGAACTTGCGCTCGAGCGCGTCGTGCAGCTTGTCGCCCGTGAGCGCGCAGCGACGCGCGCCGACGGGGAACTGGTCGAAGCCCTCCCACGCCCGCTGTGCCTGCGACGCCTTGAGCAGCTGCTCTCCTTCAACCACGATCGCGCGGAAGTCGTGCTCGTCGAACCGCTCGTCCGCGATGCGTTCCTCGAGCAGCGCCAGCCGGGCCGCATCGCCGCGCGCGCCGTCGCCGCGGTCGGTGAACCCCAAGCCCCGCACCCAGTCCGTCCAGGTGCCGGTCTGCGGGTTGGCCTCGCCGAGCTGCGGCAGCACGGTGTCGATGTAGCGGCCAAAGACCTCGCTGGGCGTGAAAAGCCAGACCTGCGAGGCGTCGAGCGTCTCGCGCTGGCGGTAGAGCAGGTACGCGATGCGCTGGAGCATCACGCTCGTCTTGCCGGAGCCGGCGATGCCGGACACCAGCAGCACGGGGACGTCGGGGTGGCGGATCACCTTGTTCTGCTCGCGCTGGATGGTGGCGGTGATGGCGCGGAGCTTCTTGGAGTGGTGCCGGCGCAGCGCGTCGAGCAGCAGCGCGTCCTCGATCGCGACCGTGGTGTCGAAATAGCCGCGCAGCGTGTCGCGCACGATGTCGAACTGCCGGCGGCAGGTGAGCTCGACGGTGCGCATGCGGCCATTGACCTCATAAGACGTACGGCCCATCTCCTGATTGTAGTAGGTGGAGGAGACGGGGCTGCGCCAGTCGACCACGAGCGGGTTGGCGTCGCGGTCGGTGACGCCCACAGTGCCGATGTAGACGTCGCGCGGCGGGCGGCCGGGGCGCATCTTGAGCGTGACCTTGGCGAAGTAGGGCTGCTCGAGCAGCAGCAGGACATGGGCGAGCTTCTCGACGCTGATGTCGTGGTACTTGTTGTAGGTGTCGATCACGGAGTTGAGGGTCTCGATCGCAGCGAGGGTCTCCATCGTCTCGTCCGCGCCGCCGAAGTCGACCGTGACCTCCTCGGACAGGTCGATCAGGTCCTGGCGGGCGCCGTGGTGGCTGGTCTCGATCTCCTCCGTCAGGTCGTCGCGCAGGGCCACAAGCTGGGCGTATATGTCGCTCAGATGCGCCTGCTCGGCCAGGAACGTCTCGTCGCGTGTGTCTTGCTCGGCCATGTGCCTCCCTCGGGTCTCTCGTGCTCGCACCATTATGCCGTCTCGCGGGGCGCCGCGCTATACTGTGCGGAGGAATTTGCGGGGTTGCCGATGGCGGCCGCGGCGGGAGACGCGCTGCCGCACAGACGAGCGGACGGAGGCCCATGAAGACACACGCTTTGCCCGTCGGCGCCTACAAGGTGGCCCTGCTCCTCACCACCATGATCTGGGGCGGTTCCTTCGTCGTGCTCAAAGACACGCTCTCCGCGCTGCCGCCCAGCTGGCTGCTGGCCATCCGTTTCACGCTTGCGGGCGTGATCACGACGGTGGTCTTCTGGCGCAGCCTCCGCGACAACCTGGACGGCTCGCACCTGCTGGCGGGCGCCATCATCGGCGTCACGGGCGGGGCGGCCTACCTGGTGCAGAACATCGGCCTCGTCTCGACGACGCCCGCCAAGAACGCCTTCCTCACCGCCACCTACTGCGCGATGGTGCCCTTTGTCTACTGGGCCGTCGGCCGCGGCCGTCCCCACTGGAACAACCTGGCGGCGGCCGTGCTCTGCGTGTGCGGCACCTTCCTCGTGACGCTCGGCGGCGCAGCCGGCGGCTTCGGGTCCCTCAGCATGGGGCAGGGCGACGTGCTGAGCCTGGTGGGCGCGTTCTTCTTTGCCGTCAACATCGTGGCGATCTCCGTCTTTGCCCCCGCGCACGACGCCCTCACGCTCTCGGTGATCCAGCTCTACGTCTTCGGCCTCTTCAGCGCCGTGGCGGCCCTCGTCCTCGGCGAGCCCGTGCCGACGGCGGCGACCTTCACGCCCGAGGTCGTCGCCAAGCTGGCGTACGTGATCCTGCTCGCGACGATCTTTGCGATCATCATGCAAAACACCGCGCAGGCGCACGTCGAGTCGGCGCAGGCCGCGTTGCTGATGAGTTTCGAGAGTGTTTTCGGCGTCGTCTTTTCCATCATCTTCTATCACGAACAGGTGACAGTTCCGATGCTCCTGGGCTTCGGGCTGATCTTTGCCGCCATACTGGTGAGCGAGTTGGTTGGCAGATCGCGGGGCGGCAGCCCGCACGAGACTGAGGAGCAGCAGTCATGAGCAAGATTGCGATGAAGACCCCACTGGTCGAGATGGACGGCGACGAGATGACCCGCGTCATCTGGCAGCTGATCAAGGACGACCTCATCACGCCCCACGTCGACCTGGTGACCGACTATTACGACCTGGGACTGCCGCACCGCGAGGAGACCCACGACCAGGTCACGGTCGACTCGGCCGAGGCGACCAAGAAGTACGGCGTGGCCGTGAAGTGCGCCACCATCACGCCCAACGCCCAGCGCGTGGACGAGTACCACCTCAGCCAGATGTGGAAGAGCCCCAACGGCACGATCCGCTCGATCCTGGACGGCACCGTCTTCCGCACGCCGATCCTCGTGAAGGGTGTCAAGCCCTACATCCCCACCTGGACCGCGCCGATCACGCTGGCCCGTCACGCCTACGGCGACGTCTACAAGAATTCCGAGATGCGCATCCCCGGCCCCGGCAAGGTGGAGCTGGTCTACACCGCCCCCGACGGCTCCGAGCAGCGCGAGCTCATCCACGAGTTCGACGCGCCGGGCGTCGTGCAGGGCATGCACAACCTGGACGAGTCCATCCGCGGGTTTGCCCACAGCTGCTTCGACTACGCGCTCGAGAAGCACGAGGACGTGTGGTTCGCGACCAAGGACACCATCTCCAAGACGTACGACCGCCGCTTCAAGGACATCATGCAGGAGGTCTACGACGCCGAGTACGCCGACCGCTTCGCCGCAGCTGGCATCGAGTACTTCTACACGCTGATCGACGACGCGGTGGCGCGCGTGATCCGCAGCCGCGGAGGATTCATCTGGGCCTGCAAGAACTACGACGGCGACGTGATGAGCGACATGGTCTCGACCGTGTACGGTTCGCTCGCGATGATGACCTCCGTGCTCGTGAGCCCCCACGGCTACTGGGAGTACGAGGCCGCGCACGGCACCGTCCAGCGCCACTACTACAAGTACCTCAAGGGCGAGACGACCTCGACCAACTCCGTGGCGTCCATCTTCGCGTGGACCGGCGCCCTGCGCAAGCGCGGCGAGCTCGACGGCACGCCCGAGCTGGGCGAATTTGCCGACCGCCTCGAGCGCACCACCATCGCGACGATCGAGGGCGGCCGCATGACCGGCGACCTCGCCCGCATCACGGAGCTGCCCGATCCCGTGACCCTCACGACCGAGGGCTTCATCGAGGCGATCGCCGAGCAGCTCTAAGGCAAACCGCATACAGGGCACGGGCTGCCGGGAGGGGAGACGATGGCGACGTACGACAAGCGTATAGCTGCCTTTGTCCTGCTGCTCGCGGCGCTGGGCACGATTGTCTTTTTGCTGCAGAACCCCTGGCGTTTCCCCGAGCGCCGCGACCTGCCGAGCATCCGCCTCGACGTGATGCTGCACGGCAACAGGGCGTCGAAGTCCATCCGCGCCGAGGTCGCGTTGCCTGCCAGCAAGACCACGCAGATCAAGATCTTTCACGACACCAACCTGCGGCAGCTGCTGTCCGTCTTTCCCGAGACCAGCGCGCTGGATATCGACACGCTCTCGGTGCTGCCGGGACTTGCGAACACGCTCTCGTGGCACACGGCAAACAAGGTCAGCACGGTAAGCAGGACGATGGTGCCGCAGGGGATAGCGGTGTCGACCGACTGGGTCTTTGTCTCGGCGTACGACAGCTCGTACAAGGCCAATTCCGTCGTCTACATGATCGACCGCGCGACGGGCGAGCTGCAAAAGACGGTGGTGCTGCAGGGCCAGCCGCACGTGGGAGGACTCGCATACGACATACGGTACAACCGCCTGTGGATCTGCGGGCAGCGCGGCGGCAAGGCGGAGCTCATGGTCGTCAGCCTGCGCAAGCTCGAGGCGTATCCCGCCGACGCCACGAACCCGCTGGTCTACGACGAGCGCGTGGTGCTCACGCAGCCCCGGCGTGCCTCCTTTGTCTCGTACTACGACGGGTCGATCTACGTGGGCGTCTTTTACGCGGAGAGGAAAAGCAGGCTCTACCGCTACAAGCTCACGTGGTCGGGCGACCTGCCCGAGCGGACCGCGCGGCATGCGACCGACACCTACAGTATCCCCAAGCTGGCGCAGGGCGTCTGCCTGACCTCCGACTACCTCTATGTCTCGCAGTCGTACGGGCACAAGTCGTCGCACATCTACGTGTACCGCAACGAGGGGGAGGGCGAGATTGACACGAGCAAGGCGGTCGGGTCCTTTGAGCTGCCGCCGATGCTCGAGGACATCGATGCGGCGGACGGTGCCCTGTACACGCTGCACGAGTCAGGTGCCGCCGAGTACCGCAACAGGTACGGTGTCGGGGTCGACCGCGTTGTGACGTACCCGCTCGACCGGCTGGAAGCGAGTCTGGAGGTGACGCAGTGAGGCCGGAGGAGCTCGATAAGACGGACGGTGCCGTCGGGGGCGATACCGACCAGACTGAGGCGGGGACCGTGGACGTGGCTCCTGGCGGCATGCGCCGGATCTGGAGTTGCCTGCGCGAGACGCGTCTGGCGGTGATGGTCGTCGGCTGGTGGTTCCTCTTCCTGACGCTCAACACAGACAACTCCCTGGCGCGCCTGCTCAGCGTGGACCCCGACGCATTCCAGATCGAGGCGTCTGCGGTGGACTATGCGATCGTGGTCGGCGGCTACCTGTGCGCCCTGCTGCTGGCCGTCGCGCTGCTCTGGGTCGGGCTCGGGCGGCGCGCGTCGCGGGAGATGCTGCAGACACCGCGTGACCCGCGGCTGGCAGGGGGACGCACGCTCGGTAGGTTCGGGAGGACCAAGCTGGCGGTGCTGTACGCCGCCCTGTGCCTGGCCGCCCTGGTGGTCAGCTCCCTGCTCACGCAGCTTTTACCCAGCGATTATTTCGACAGCCTCCCGTATGTGCTCAGCGATGTGCAGTTCGAGTCGGCGCGCGTCTGTGCGGTCGTGTGCGTGACCGATCTGTGCCTGATGGCGTTTCACAAGATGGTGGTCGCCACCGCGGTCGCGTGGGCCGTCGGCACCGAGCGGTTCCGATCCGCGCCCATGTGGAAGTGGGCCGCTGCGGCCCTGCTCGTCTTTGCGGCGGGCAGTCTGCTCAACGCGTCGCCGCTGAGGGGCCCGGTGCTCTACTGCGCGCTGCTGTACGGGCCCGGGGAGCTGGCATCGGCTTGGTACTTCTACCGCTCGCGCGACCTCGCCTCGACGGTGGCCGTGAGCTGGGCCGTGAGCGAGCTTTTTGCCTACACTGTCTATGTATTGATTCTGTAAGGGGCGGAATGGGCTAGATGGCGAAGAAGGCGGACGTGGCAGAGGAAATCACCGCAAAGAACTGCGTGTTTGACGGGTCGGGCGAATTCAGGATCGCGGATGCGCCGACGTCGCTCGGTGTCGACCGGGACCGTCGGATCGAGATGGAGGGGCAGACCGAGAAGAACCTCCTCAAGATGGGCGAGCTGCAGGACCGCCTGTATGCCGACGGCCGCGAGGGCCTGGTGATCCTCTTCCAGGCGATGGACGCCGCGGGCAAGGACTCCACGATCAAGCACGTGATGGGAGCCTTCAACCCGCAGGGGGTGTCCGTCCACAGCTTCAAACAGCCGACGTCGACCGAGCTCGCGCACGACTACCTCTGGCGTGCGGAGTGCGTGATGCCGCCGCGCGGGTCCATCGCCGTCTTTAACCGCAGCTACTACGAAGACGTGCTGGTCGCACGCGTGCACCATCTCGAGGAGGGGTACAAGATGCCCGCCCGGTGCACCGAGGACGGGCCGGACGCCTTTTACCGACGGCGCTACCGGCAGATCCGGGACTTCGAGGAGCGCTGCTACGAGGAGGGCTACCGGCTTGTGAAGGTCTTCCTCAACGTAGGCCTCGACGAGCAAAAGGAGCGCTTCCTCGAGCGCATCGACAACCCTGCCAAGAATTGGAAGTTCTCCTCTGGCGACCTGGCCGAGCGCAAGCTGTGGCCCGCGTACATGGACGCCTACGAGCGGACGATCAACGAGACGGCCAGCAAACACGCGCCCTGGTACGTGATCCCCGCCGATCAGAAATGGGTGGCGCGCCTGCTCGTGAGCCAGGCCGTGCTCAAGACGCTCAAGGACATCGACCCGCACTATCCCGAGATGCCTGCCGACCAGCGGGAGAACCTCGCTGCCTGCCGCGAGCAGCTGATATCGGAATAGGACGGACCCGGTACATCCCGCTCGGCAACAGCCGTCCTTATTCGAAAAGCGCGCCCAGGGACTCGGTGTACGGCGGCCTGCAGATGCCCTTCTCCGTGACGATCGCCGTGATCAGGCTGTGGTCCGTGACGTCGAAGCTGGGGTTGTAGGTCTTGACGTCGGCCGGGGCCATGGGCTCGGCGTACCACATCTCGCGGATCTCCGCGGGGTCGCGCAGCTCGATGGTGATGTCGTCGCCGGTCGGGCAGGCGCGGTCGATGGTCGATGTCGGGCCGAGCACGTAGAAGGGGATCCCGTAGTGCGCGGCGAGGATGGCGACGCCGGAGGTCCCGATCTTGTTTGCCGCGTCGCCGTTCATTGCCACGCGGTCGCAGCCCACCATGCAGGCCTGCACCCAGCCCTGCCTCATCACGATGCTGGCCATGTTGTCGCAGATGAGGGTCACGTCGACGCCTGCGCGCGAGAGCTCGTAGCTGGTGAGGCGGGCTCCCTGCAGCAGCGGGCGGGTCTCGTCGGCAAAGACGTGCAGGTCATATCCGCGCTCCTGCGCGAGGAAGAGCGGGCCCTGGCCCGTGCCGTACTTGGAGGTGGCGAGGGGCCCGGCGTTGCAATGGGTGAGGACGCCGTCGCCCGGATGCAAGAGAGTGAGGCCGTACTCGGAGATAGCAGTGCACATCCGCACGTCTTCCTCGTGTATGGCGCGCGCCTCGCGGCCGAGGAGCTCGACGATGCGGGCAAGGGGAGCGGATGCCGCAGCGTTTGTCTTTGCCACGCCGAGCATGCGGCGGAGCGCCCAGCTCAGGTTGACCGCGGTGGGTCGCGACGAGTTGAGGTAGGCGGCCTGGCGTTCGAGCTCCGAGAGGAACTCGTCGGTCGTCGGCGCGGGCGTGCGCGCGGCGATATGGCGGGCGAGGACGTAGGCGCAGTAGCCGGCGGCGATGCCGATGGCCGGCGCGCCGCGGACCTTGAGCCGCTTGATGGCGTCGTACATGGCCTCGGGCGTGCGGAGCTCCTCGTAGACGAGGCGGCCCGGCAGCTGGGTCTGGTCGATGATCACGACGGCATCGTCGTCCGGGGTCAGGCGGACGTTGCGGGGGTAGACGACGTCCTCGATGGAGGAGCCGGCGGTCGCGGCAGCGCCGCTCATGGTGGTATCGGGCATGGGGATTCCTTCCTATGTGTCCATTCGATTGTGGCACAAGAGGTAGGAGGGTATGCCGTGCTCGTGGCAACAAAAAATAATTGTAATAGCTACTGCATAAAACTGTGAATTATTGTCTTATTTGTGATGGTACGAAACAAAACAGAAACATAAAGGGACCTGCCCCTATCATGAGACTGACAGACGGGAAAGAGGAGGTCAGCCATGATTTTTGGTAAGAGCGGCACACATCGCAGCCGGAGGGTCAAGGGTCTGCGCCTGAGCTGGACGCTCGGGTCGGACGCGGATTTCACCGCGGACGGCGGCTCGATTATGAAGCATTACCGTACGTTTGACCACCGCGATACCACACGCAGCGCGCTTAGCCGCATCGCCGTCGGCGGCGACAGCGTGAGCGCCGGCCGGTACGGCAACGCCATTCTCTTCATGTAGTTTTCGGGGCGAGAGTCCGTCTGAGCCTAATACGCCTGGACGAGGAGCTGGGCGGCGGTGTCCGAGTCGATGCCTGCGGTGGAAGTCATGGAGTAGACGTATCCGTCGTGCCCCCAGATCATTTTGTGGATCAGGTCGTCCTCGCCGTAGGTGGTGGCCTCGATGCTGTCGTCCGCAGGGCTGGTCACCGTGCCGGTCTGGGCATATTCGTTGTAGTCGCCACTGATGTCGCAGCTGGCGTTGTCGGATGCCTTGGCCTTGCGCAGCGCGATCTCGTCGTCGCCCTTGAGGTAGCGCATGTCGATCATGGGGTCGTCGGACGTGAAGGCGAGGATGGTCGAGAGCGAGTAACCGTCGATGTCCTCGGGGCCGTCCATGCCAAAGCCGACGAGGTCGGCGGCCTCTTGCACGGAAGAGACCTCCGTGAAGGGGATATCCGTGTTGGCCGAGGTGCCGTCGCTCGTATCGGCGTCGGGCACGGTTTCGCTCACCTCTACCGCAGAGCCAGCGGGAGCCTGCTCGGTATCGATCTGGGCCGAGCCGGTCTCATGGCAGCCTACCAGTGCAAGAGCCAATGCGGTACCCGCGGTGAAATAAATAAATTTATTCATGGGACCCTCCTCATAACAAGAACCATGAAATCCTACCAGAAGCATGGCGGTAGGGGTTTCAGGCTTGTGGAGGATGCCGTTTGCGGAAAACCAGTTGACAGGGCGATTGCCTAGGCAGGGATACCTAGGCAAGGGGTATCGCGGTCATGGTGAACCGATTACGCGGTGGATTCGCTGCCTAGAGCAGGTCGCGATGGGTGAAGCGTTTCTTGCCGCTGGCATAGTCGCCCACGATGTCGCCGTGCCCCAGCAACAGGTACTTGTAGGTGACGAGGCCGTCGAGGCCCACAGGGCCGCGGGCGTGGATCTTGCCGGTGGAGATGCCGACCTCGGCGCCGAACCCGTAGCGGAAGCCGTCGGCAAAGCGGGTGCTCGCGTTGACATAGACGCCCGCGGAGTCGACCAGCTGGCAGAAGCGGTCGGCGTGCGCCGTATTGGTCGTGCAGATGGAATCGGTGTGGTGCGAACCGTAGCGGTTGATGTGGTCGCACGCGGCGTCGACGCCGTCGACGAGCGCCACCGTCAGTGCCATATCGAGGTACTCGTGGCGGTAGCCGTCCTCGCCGAGCGGCTCGACGGGAATAAACGCCTGGACCTCGTCGCCGCCGTGCAGGATCACGCCCGCATCCGCGCAGGTGTCAGCGAGGCGGGGAAGAAAAACTGGCGCGATCGCGCGGTCGACGAGACAGGTCTCGAGGGCGTTGCAGGCCGCCACGTACTGGGTCTTGGCGTCGACGATCAGGCGGAGGGCCTGACCCTGATCGGCGTCCACGTCGATATACATATGACAGATGCCGTCGGAGTGACCCATCACGGGTATCTTGGTGTGGTCCATGATGTACCGGACAAAGGCATTGGAGCCGCGCGGAATCAGCAGGTCGACCTCGCGGTCGCAGGCGAGCAGCTCGTCGATGTCGGCGTGCGACTCTGCCTGCTTGAGGCATCCGTCAGGCAGGCCTGCGGCGACCGCCGCATCGTGGATGAGGGCAAAGAGGACCCTGTTTGTGTTTGCCGTCTCGCGGCCACCCTTGAGGATCGCGCAGTTGCCGGACTTGAGACAGAGGGTCGAGATCTGCACCAAGGCGTCGGGCCGCGCCTCAAAGATCACGCCGATCACGCCGATCGGGCAGGTCACGCGCCGCAGCTCCAACCCCTCGTCGAGCTCGCGGTCGAGCGTGGCGCGGCCGACGGGGTCGGGGAGGGCGACGAGCTGGTCGATGCCCGCCGTGACGTCGGCGAGCTTGTGCTCGTCGAAGCGCAGACGCTTGACGATCTGCGGGGCGACCTCGTTTGCCTGTGCCGCAGTGAGGTCCTGGGCGTTTGCCGCAAAGACCTCGTCCGCATGGGCGAGCAGGGCCTCCTTCACGCGGCGCAGGGCGTCGTTGCGGTTATCGATGCCCGTGGCGGCCATGATGGGGGCGTCGAGTTTCATCTGCTGGGCGTCTTCGCGAATGCTCATGCGTGCTCCTTGTTCGTCTTTGCAGGTAGGATACCCGATACACGTGAACGTGGTGTTAATGGGGTGGGTATGAATACCTGGCGCGCCATTCCGCTATCCTGAGTAAGGTAAATAGGGGAAGACAATAGCGTCGAGAGGTGGGAAATGACGGAGGGCATGAACTGCATCGGCAAGAGGCTCGCGAAGTGCGCGGTGTGTCTTCTCGGCACGGTGCTCACAATCAGCCTGCTCGCCACACCGGCCTGGGCCGCCGACTTTCCCGCGTTTGCCGACAACGAGTGCGTGATCGTGATCGACGATCAGAGCGGCGCGGTCCTCTACCAGCAGAATCAGGATACCGGCGCCTATCCCGCGAGCACGACAAAGCTCACGACGGCGCTTGTGGCGCTTGACTACGTGTCCGACAAGCTCGACGACCGCGTGACCGTGGGGTCGGAGGTCAAGCTGACCCCCGCGGGCAGCTCGGTGGCGGAGCTGAAGGAGGGGGACAGCTTCACCTGGCGTGAGATGTTCTACGCGCTGCTGCTGCCGTCGGGCAACGACGCGGCCCTCACCATCGCCGTCAACGTCGCGCGTATGGAGACAGGCAACCCATCGCTCTCCGACAAAGACGCAATCGACGAGTTCGCCCGTCTGATGAACGAGAAGGCGGCCAGCCTGGGCTGCCAGCACACCCATTACGTCAACCCGCACGGCATACACGACGAGGACCATTACACCACGGCGAGCGACCTGCTCCTGATCGCCCAGGAGGCGCTCAAGAGCGACCTGATTCGCGAGGTCGTGAAGAACAGCCACTACGGCTGCACCAGCGGCGAAGGCACGCAGATGGACTGGTACAACACCAACTGGCTGGTCGACGAGACCTGCAAGAAGATAGACAAGGACGGCATCCTGGTGGACGAGGGCCAGGGCGACGTGGCGAACCCGTACTACTGCGCGGAGGCCACCGGCGTGAAGACGGGCTCTACGGACCAGGCCGGTCGTTGCCTGGTCTTCACCGGCTCGAATGACGGTATGTCTTTCCTGGCGATCATCCTGCACGCGGCGGACCAACCAACCCTCTACGCCCAGGCATCCGGCACGCTCAAGACGGTGCTCGGGCAGTTCGAGCGCCACGTCTGGAGCGACGGCCAGGCGGACGTGGCGGACATCGCGCTCGA
Source organism: uncultured Actinomycetes bacterium (assembly GCA_900314685.1). Classification (GTDB taxonomy): domain Bacteria; phylum Actinomycetota; class Coriobacteriia; order Coriobacteriales; family Atopobiaceae; genus Olegusella. The sequence continues at coordinate 106,141 of OMWE01000003.1, forward strand.
CAACCCAACATTGCCTGACCGCCTGTCCGGCGCGACGCAGCTCGCAGTGACTACCGAGGACGCGTGCGTGACCACGGTGGACACCACGCAGGACATCACGACCAAGGTCGTGTGGGACGACTCCTACCTGGCGGGCACCGCCGACAGCGGGGTTCGTCGCCTCGTGACCACAGTCGCAAAGGGCACCCAGGTCGCGACGCTCGAGTGCTATGTGGCGGGGGAGCTCGTCGGAAGCTACCCGCTGGTGGCGACGTCCTCGCACACCCCTTGGGGGACGATGGATTACGTGGCTGTGATTGCGATCGGCCTGATCGGCGTCGTGGTCGTGGTGATCATCGTCTCGGCGATCGCGCGGGGCGCCTCGAGGAAGCGCAGGCGCTCCGCTGGCAGGTACGACACGACCGGCTACGGTGGCCCTGGTCGCAACGGCAGCAGCCATGCGCAGGCTCACGGATCCGCGTATCGCGCCGCCTCAAACCGGGAGGCCGAGCCGGAGCGAAACCGCCAGGCGCAGCCATCGCGCAGCCGTCAGGCGAAACCGACGCGCCGTGCGTCCGACGCGTCATCGATCGAAACGCCCACGAGGCAAGCCAGCGCTGCATCCGGCAGTCAGGCTGCCGCAAAGCCCCGCTCGCGCCACATGCGGCAGTAGCGGCTGTGCCGGAGCCGCCGTGGCGGTAGGCGACTGCACCAGCGGCGTGTGCGTCCGTCTTTGCAAGGGGTCGCAAGGATCCCCGAGGCTCGGTGCGCGGTATGTATGAGTGTGCGGCGGAGACGGTACAATAAGGTAGCTACAGGTTCGACGGGATACAGAGATTCATGCGTCAGCGCCGGGCGGTGCCCGGCGTCATTCGAGACGACCGGAGGGGTATGGCGCTGGAGGTCAAAAAGCCGCGTGCGCCCAAGGCGCAGGTCGGCGGCACCGACAACGACGAGAACACCGCCAAGGCGCGCAAGGGTGCGCTCTTCTTGGTCGGTGTGCTCGTCGTCTATGTCGCCTATCTCGTCTTTTCCGGCCAGATGGGCACCTTTGTCGAGGCTCTGAGCGGGGTAGACACGCGATGGGTGTGGGCCGCGGCGCTGTGCTACCTGATGTATTTCGTCTTTGGCGTGATCGCCTATGTGATTGCGGTCATCATCGACCCGAACTCGCCCGTCGGGGTCCGCGACCTGATGAGCGTCGAGGCGTCGGGAGTCTTTTTCGGCAACCTCACCCCGATGATGGCCGGGTCCGTCCCGAGCCAGATCGTGCGCCTGACGCGGACGGGGCTCGACCCCGGCGAGGCGAGCGCGACGCAGTTCACGCGCTTCATCATGTTCCAGCTGGGCGTCGTGCTCTTCGCAGCGATCATGCTGGTGGCCAAGTTCGGCTTTTTCCTCAGCAGCTACGGCGATATCGTCTTCCTCAACCTCGTGGTCTTCGGCGTGCACCTGCTCGAGCTCGTGGGCCTGTTTGTGATCTGCCTGTGCCCCGGCTTTGTGCGCCGTGTGGGCAATTCCGCGATCCATTTCGCCGACCGCCGCCACTGGCTCAAGGACACCGAGCGCTGGACCGAGGTCGTCAACGTCCAGGTGCAGGAGTTCGCCGACGCCTTCAAGCGCGCCGCTGCCGACCTGCCGTCCATGGGGCTGACGCTCGTGGTGACGATGGCACAGCTCGCGTGCCTGTACATGATCCCCTGGTTTGTGCTGCACGCCTTCGGGCGCGACGCCGACTTCCTCGAGTGCCTGGCCGCGGGCTCGATGGTGCAGATGGTCGCGTCGGCGGTACCGCTGCCCGGTGGTACGGGCGGCGCCGAGGGCGGTTTCGCTCTCTTCTACGGTCCGCTCTTCGGCGACGCCGCGACTGCGGGCTACCTCGTGTGGCGTATCGTGACCTTCTTTGCGCCGACCCTGCTTGCGGCGCCGCTGCTCGGCCTGCGCTCCAATTCGGGCGTCAGCCTCTACCATCGCTGGATGCGTCTCACGCATCGCGAGTCGCGTACGGCAACGGTACGGGGTGGTGCCGTGGGCGGATCGGTGCGCGTGAGGCACGGCGGCATCTCCCTCCCGCACCCCGGCAAGAAGGGCGCAAGTCAGCAGTCCGCAGCTACAGCGGCCAAGCCTGCACAGGCGCAGTCCGCCGCCGCGGACAAGAAGGCGGCGGCGTCAAAACCCGTACCTCCGCGCGGCAACAAGCGCCGTGGCGTCGCATCCGTCGACCTCAAGGCCCTCCGCGCCCGTGCCAAGCAGAACAAGTCCGACGAGCACTAGCCCCTGTACCGTGAGCTCGCCGTAGATTGATTGCTGGCGGAATTCGGACAGTATCCTGAAGTGTGATTGGGCGTCTTTGTAGTAAATAAAGACACGCCCGTGCCGGCAAGATGACGGTACGGGCGTGCAGGTACGGGCGTTTGAGACCGCCTATGCCTATTTAGGCGTGCGAAGGCTAGCGCCTACTGCGCGAGGGGCAGAGCGCGGTCGATGCGGGCGAGCACGTGGTCGCGGCCGAGCAGGGCGAGCGTCTCGCCGATGCCGGGGGAGGCGGCACCACCCACGCAGGCGACGCGCACGGGCTGGAAGACCTTGCCCTTGCCCACGCCGAGGCGCTCGGGCAGGGGTTCGAGTGCGGCCTCGATGGCTTCGGGTGTGAAGCCGTCGGCGGGGACACCGGCGATGGCCTCACGCGCGGACTCGAGTGCGGTGCGGGCACCTTCCTTGCCGAGCCACTTCTTCACTGCCTTCTCGTCGTATTCGAGCTCGTCGTCTGCCGTGTAGAGGAAGGCCGACTGGGTCACGACCTCGGGCATGAGGGTGGTGCGGGGCTTGAGCGCCTGGGCGAGCAGGCTGTACCAGGCCGCGTCGTGCGAGAGCTCGTCGCCCTCGACGCCGGCGACGCGCAGCTGCGGGATGAGCACCTCTTGCGCGAAGTCCGCTTCGCTCATGGCCTGGATGTACTGCTGCTGGATCCAGTCGAGCTTCTTGAAGTCAAAGGTTGCGGGATTCTTGCTCACGTGGTCCAGGCTGAAGTCGCGGGCGAGCACGTCGCGCGGCACGATGGTCGTCTCGCCGTCGGGCGCCCAGCCGAGCAGGGCCAGGTAGTTGACGAAGGCGTCGGAGAGGTAGCCCTGGTCGCGGTACTCCTCCACGGAGGTCGCGCCATGGCGCTTGGAGAGCTTCTTGCCATCGGGGCCCAGGATCATGGAGATGTGGGCAAAGGTCGGCGTGGGGTAGCCGAGCGCCTCGTACACCATGACCTGGCGCGGGGTGTTGGACAGGTGGTCGTCGCCGCGGATCACGTGGGTGATGCCCATCATGGCATCGTCCACGACGGTCGTGAAGTTGTAGGTCGGCGTGCCGTCGGAGCGGATGATGATGAAGTCGTCCAGCTCGCGTGCATTGAACGTGACCTCGCCGTGCACCGCGTCGTGGATCACGACGTCGCCGCGGTCCAGGGGGACCTTGATTCGGATGGTGTAGGGCTCGCCGGCGTCGATGCGGCGCTGGGCCTCGGCCGGGTCGATGTCGCGGCAGGTGCGCTGGTAGCCCTGGAAGGGGTCGTTGCGCTCCTGTGCGGCCTTCTTGTCCGCTGCGAGCTTCTCGGGCGTGCAGAAGCAGGGGTATGCCTTGCCCTCGCGCACCAGCTTGTCAGCCGCCTCGCGATAGATGTCCAGGCGGTCGGTCTGCTTGTAGGGGCCGCACGGTCCGCCGACGCCCTCGCCCTCGTCCCAGTCCAGGCCCAGCCAACGCATGGCGCGCAGGATGATCTGCGTGTTCTCCTCGGTCGAGCGGGTCGGGTCGGTGTCGTCGATGCGCAGGATGAAGGTGCCGTGGTTCGCGCGGGCAAACGCCCAGTTGAAGATCGCGGTGCGGGCGCCGCCCACATGCAGCTTGCCGGTCGGGGAGGGTGCGAAACGCACGCGTACGCCGTTCTTGTTGACTACGCGCTCGGTATCGTTTGAGGCCACAGGTGCTCCTTTTGTCGTCTGAATCGTTTCAACCCTCTCAGTATACCGCCTGCTCACGCCCGCCGTGCCATCGCACAAGACGGACACGGGAAGACGAACATGCCTCTCGTCTCTCCTTCCTGCATCGAAGAGACGCGAAACGCTCGGCATGAAAAGGGCCCCGCATCCATCGGGGATTGGGATGCGGGGCCGCAGGGTTACGCGATGCGAGCGGTATAAGACGAACTTACGCTGCTCGGTCTACTCGTCGTCGTGCTTGAAGAGGGCAAGGAGGCGCTGGGTGAAGGTCTGGTTTTCGGTGTCCTCGTCATCGGACGTGGTCTCGGCGGCCTTGTCGTCGTCATCGGACTCGACACCGTCGACCACGTAGACGAACTGGACCTCGTTGACGTCGGTGTTGTCGGCGTCGACGAAGGAGTGGAGCTGGTAGCCGCGGCCGAGCTTCTCGTCGATGGTCTCCTGGACCTCGTCGAGGACCTTCTGGTCCATGCCGGAGACGGCGTCGCGCAGCTCGTTGAGGCCGTCGGAGAGGGTGCCGGAGCCCTCATAGGCCGTCTGGGTGCCGTTGGCCAGCGTGTTCAGACCGCTCTGGAGCTCGGACGCGCCACTCTGCAGCTGGCTCGCTCCCGTGTTGACCTGTCCCGCGCCAGCCTGCACCTGGGAGGCACCGGTCTGGACCTGGTTTGCGCCTGCGGAGAGATTGCCGAGTCCGCTCTGGAGCGAACTTGTGCCGGTTGCGAGCTGGCTAGAACCGCCCTTGAGGGTGGTGAGGCCGCCCTGTAGCTGGGCTGCGCCATCCTGGACCTTAATCGCACCGGTGTTTACCTGGTCGGTGCCAGCGGCGAGGGCGGTGATACCGTCATAGACGTTGGGGTTGTCGGGGTCCGTGCCCTGCTGGAGCTGCATGCGGAGCGCGGAGGTGCCGGCGGCGAGGGCATTGGCTCCCGTCGTGAGCTG
>OMWE01000008.1 GCA_900314685.1 uncultured Actinomycetes bacterium
CGCGTTTCAATCCACGCGCCCCGTGCGGGGCGCGACATGGCGGACGATGGAGACATTGACGAGGGATACCTGTTTCAATCCACGCGCCCCGTGCGGGGCGCGACGGCGACGGCGTCTCAGACCATATCGGCATCGTGGAGTTTCAATCCACGCGCCCCGTGCGGGGCGCGACTCCGCGTCAGGTTCTACGGATTGGAGGGGAGATGTTTCAATCCACGCGCCCCGTGCGGGGCGCGACATCCACGCGAGCAGCCATGTCCCCGCGAAGATGCAGTTTCAATCCACGCGCCCCGTGCGGGGCGCGACGTACCTCAAGAGCGTCGTGCGCCGACTCTGCAAGTTTCAATCCACGCGCCCCGTGCGGGGCGCGACTTGGAGGCCGCCCTCTTGGGCGTGCCGGAGAAGACGTTTCAATCCACGCGCCCCGTGCGGGGCGCGACCGTGGGCCGTGGCGCAGGCCACGACGGCCCAGTGGTTTCAATCCACGCGCCCCGTGCGGGGCGCGACGGCGCTGCGCGCGTCGGACAGGGACCCGACAAGGTTTCAATCCACGCGCCCCGTGCGGGGCGCGACGATATGAGTGTATGCGCCCCGGCTCGCAGTTTTGTCGTTTCAATCCACGCGCCCCGTGCGGGGCGCGACTGCGACGCAGTCGCGCATGTCGCCGCTGACCTTGTTTCAATCCACGCGCCCCGTGCGGGGCGCGACGGTCAGCTCGAAATCGTTCTCGTCGACGCCCCATGCGTTTCAATCCACGCGCCCCGTGCGGGGCGCGACTCGCGAGCTTTGAGAGCGCCGCCGCCATCTGGTCGTTTCAATCCACGCGCCCCGTGCGGGGCGCGACTCATCTCCCAGTTCTTCGAGGGCGTCGGCGTCATGTTTCAATCCACGCGCCCCGTGCGGGGCGCGACCCGTGGACGGCGAGTGGATGCCGAACCCGGCCTTGTTTCAATCCACGCGCCCCGTGCGGGGCGCGACTAAAGCGGTATGGTTCGCCAACACGATCTATCAGTTTCAATCCACGCGCCCCGTGCGGGGCGCGACCAGCGTGAGCAGCTCGAATGTCTCGTCGAGCGTGCGTTTCAATCCACGCGCCCCGTGCGGGGCGCGACGCGCAGGTACAGCACCCAGACGCAGACGGCATACATGTTTCAATCCACGCGCCCCGTGCGGGGCGCGACCGGGGCGTCGTTGATGACCGCCGTCGCGAGCGCGAGGTTTCAATCCACGCGCCCCGTGCGGGGCGCGACACCCGCACGACGGTGGTCAACCAGAGCTTCAACACGTTTCAATCCACGCGCCCCGTGCGGGGCGCGACATCTGGCCCTTCTTCTTGTTGTCCGACTTGAGGGAGTTTCAATCCACGCGCCCCGTGCGGGGCGCGACGCGAGCGCCAAGACCGTCAACGCGTCCGGGTACATGTTTCAATCCACGCGCCCCGTGCGGGGCGCGACGGGGAACGCGGTCGCATCGCTCAGGCTCAGACACCGGTTTCAATCCACGCGCCCCGTGCGGGGCGCGACCTGCCTCCGCCTTCTCGCCCTCGACCTGGCTCTTGTTTCAATCCACGCGCCCCGTGCGGGGCGCGACGGGCGTCGTTGATGACCGCCGTCGCGAGCGCGAGGTTTCAATCCACGCGCCCCGTGCGGGGCGCGACGGTGCCGTCCTTGTCGACAACGATGGGCTGCTGGTTTCAATCCACGCGCCCCGTGCGGGGCGCGACTCCGGGTACGGCACCACCCTCGCGCCCATGTCCTTGTTTCAATCCACGCGCCCCGTGCGGGGCGCGACGCGAGGTCTACAAGACCAATACCGACGGGCACAAGTTTCAATCCACGCGCCCCGTGCGGGGCGCGACGTGGAGGGCACCGACCAAGCCTACATCGACCAGAGTTTCAATCCACGCGCCCCGTGCGGGGCGCGACGAGCGCCAAGACCGTCAACGCGTCCGGGTATAAGTTTCAATCCACGCGCCCCGTGCGGGGCGCGACGGGAAACGCGGTCGCATCGCTCAGGCTCAGACACCGGTTTCAATCCACGCGCCCCGTGCGGGGCGCGACGCGAGGCGACATTCTGGCCTCTGTTATCTTCTCTGTTTCAATCCACGCGCCCCGTGCGGGGCGCGACCAGACGCCGCAGACTTGTCGGTGCTCCACCCGTCGTTTCAATCCACGCGCCCCGTGCGGGGCGCGACTCACGTCTGTCCTGAGCATCTTCTTGACCTGCTCAAGTTTCAATCCACGCGCCCCGTGCGGGGCGCGACTGTCAATACATGCAGAAATCCTATATCGACGTGACAACTATATACAATTGTCAAGCTACATGATGGATACGGACTGCATGTGTCGCGGGAAACAACAAGAAATTTTGCGCGAACCTCACACCAGTACGACGTAGCTTGAGGTTCGCGCGACGTCAAAATTGACTAAATGAATAAAAGTCCCTCGGGATCGTAAGACTGGCTCCGGCCAATCTTCTCTACGCGACCCTTCCAATTCTTCCCTAGGTTATAAAAGCGAAGACTATCTTTTTCGCTATCGATGACCTCATCGAGACGGTGTTTCAATAATTCATATTGCCCTGGGTCGACCAGGCATTCAAACACGGAGCATTGAACACGCTGCCCATACTCGGTACAAATCTTCGCCACTCTACGCAGCCGACGTGCACCACCCGAATCACTTGTCGAGACGTCGTATGTCACCAGCACATACACTGGTCTTACCTCCAAAGATAGGCTGGATAATCCTCCAAATCACCTCTCAAGTACCTAGCAAAGAGCTGCGCTTGTACAAAGGGAAGGAGACCGACTGGCAGCTTCTCGTTCAGATATGGATGCATAATCTCCTCGCGTTTCTTCTCCTGCCACAAACTCAAGGTCTTCTTCAATGCAGCGTCCGTGAAGCAGCAGGCCTCGCCCTCCATATGAAAGTCTTTGGGGTTCAGCTGCTTCCTGTTAATGAGTGCGAGAACAAATCGATCCACTACTGGTGCCCTCAGCTCCTCCACGAGATCCAGTGCGAGGCTCATCCGCCCCGGGCGACAGGTGTGGAGATAGCCCATTTGCGGATCAAGGCCGACCGTTTCGCACGCTGTAGCAACGTCACGCGCTAGCATCGTATAGAAGAATGAAAGCGCGGCATTTACGGGATCGCGCGCGGGTCTCCGGTTCCTACCAGTAAAGGAGAACCCGTCTGCCCTAATCATGCTGCCAAACGCCGAAAAGTATGCGTGCGCGGCATCTCCCTCAACACCCCTGAGCTCATCTAAGGCTCCCACATGCACCACAGCCTCGCCACTAGCCTGAAGAGCTATAGCTACTGATCCAAGCATCCCTGCGATTTCAGGGTGATCTCGTGCCTGTCTCAGCACAACAAGGCGAGTGTTGTGAATCTTGGCGGCGATAAACCGCTTCGCAATCCTCAGAGATGCCCCCGGATCAGTGGACTTTTCGAATTGTTCTCGGCGTAATAGCACGTTTCCATGGGTAGGGCCTTCGAACCTACCGGAATACCGACCACGTTCGTCGAGCATGACCACGCTTATGCCATGTTCACCACAAGCCCTCAGCGCAGCCATGCTACAGCCAGCGTGGCCGAAAAGCACCACTCCATCGAGGACATGGAAGGGCACACTCATCACTTGCCTACAATCGAGCTCTACACACAAGGCATCGTCCTTCTTGCGGAGCAAAGCGTCTGGATTGGTCATGTACAACGTATTGAGCAGTTGCCTCATCGCTCCTCCGTCAGTCGTCAAGGTTCACATCAAATGCATGCCAATAGGCAGCAACATCTCCACTCGCCTCTGGCAGACAGTCATCTTTCAAAGAACACCTACGGCATTTAGAGCTCCTGCTTATCTTTGGCGTCGTCCCCCGATTGAAAAGCTCATGCATTCTTTGCGCAAGTCTCGTTACCTCAAGCTTGAGAGGTCCGCTGATGACCACCTGCTCGCGACGCCTCGTCTCCCCATAGAAAATGGCACCGTTGGTAACCTCACGACCAGTCGCTTCTGCGAGGCACATAGCCTCCGCCGCTAGTTGGATTCGATCCCAATCCTCCAACTTTGGTCGCCCGACCTTATACTCGACCGGGACAATCGAGGCGGGGTCACCTCCACCGCCGTATTCGACGATGTCGGCGACCCCGTAGATACCAAGCTTCTTGCTCACTAGGCGCACACGACGCTCAGCTCTTACACCGCGCGTGCACGAGTACCCCTTTGTGTCAACGCGCTCATGAAAAAACTCGCCGCGCAACGTATCCACATTCTCGTTCCACGTCTGCTCAACGTGTATTAGAGCCCATTGTCGCTCGCAATATGCAATGTGCTGCAGGCCCGACAGCGCAAGAAGTTCGTCCTCCGAGTACACGTCTGAAGCTATCACTACGCTGACGGCTGAATATAGGTGTAGACCTGGACATCCACTCCATCTGGGACAGAATCCGCGTCAACGACAATCTCATAGTCGTTGAACTCGCGCGCCGGTTGCTCTGCAGGAATCTTCCTACTTACCTTCACCGCATCGAACAGCGCGTGTGCTGGCGCATTGCCGAGCTTGCTTTCGTGTTTGAACACCACCAGCTCACGGGAGGTCATAAAGCCACGGGAGGCGCTCCTATCGTTCTCAAACATGTTCATCAACGCTTCGAAGAGCAGGTCGAGGTCCTCCTGACAAAAACCCGAGCGTTCCGCGAGCGAGGCCGACACGAAGCCTTCGATGCGATATAGGCCGTAGGGGATATATTGCTTGCGACCCATAGTCTTGTTGTCTTTGTCCTCCTTCTTCTCTGTCGCTGCCATGCGCGTGATGCTCATCTCCAGAGGAGAAACAGGGTCGACGGACTCGCCGAAGCACAGCTGCACCGGGCCGCGTACCTGCCCGCAGTTACGGCCGGTTGTCATGACGGCACCGAAAGCACGGATATCGTAGAAGTTGTCGCACATGAATTTTGTGACCTTACGCTGATCCTCGACTTTCTTTGGGAGTTTTTTATCCACCGGCTTAAGACCGTTATGGACATAAGCTCTCTCATTGCGCTCGTTGAGTACCGCACCCTCCTGGACATAGATCTTGTAACCGAACTCACCGTCCGCGACGTCGGAGTCGTCGAACTGCTGATTCTTGACGAGGTCGACGTAATTGCGAATCTTGCGCTTGATGCACACGTCCGAGATGATGCCGTGACCGGTCTCGGGATCAATGCGCGGCAGGTTACCTGCATCGGGATCGCCGTTCGGGTTGCCGTTCTTCACGTCGCAGAAAAGCACGAACTCATAGCGGTTGCTGATAGGCTCAGGCATTGCTAGTCCTCCTTAGTCTTATTGTCATCGGATGCCGTCTCGTTCGCCGCATCCCTTTCCGCCTTGCTCACCCACAAATCACAACGCTCCTGGTAATACCCGACAAAAAACATGTCTTGGTCATCAGCACTGAGCACCTTGGGGATGCCCGTGTCAGGGAGCCTCCTACCTATGATGTCATCCAGTTCGCGTTCAAGTTTATTCGCAAGCCATGCCTTCGATGGGTCTTTGCGAAGGGCACTGAGATGAGCCTGGCAACCTCTGAGCAGGGGCTGAAAGACACGCGCCGGAGTAGTGGATGCAGCGCCGATATAACGGTCTCGAATCGTTGCATTTGCACTGGAAATAGCGCCCTGCTGTGCGCGTTCGAGAACAGCGAACAGCCTACCCAGCAGATAACCCATGTTGGTGTTTTCTCTATTGAGAGCCACTTCAATCCCCTCTTTCTCGCTCGGCTCAACGCCTTGCAGCCTCATATGACGGACATAGCACGCCTTGAGGACTGCCGCCCTTCTGCCCATGCAGTCATAGGACTTACCTCCACTCGTTACCATGCCGTGATCGGCACGCATACGAGACCGGACGAGCTCACTTAGCGCCTTGGGGAACTCCCCTCCGCTCATCATCGCCTCGAAGCAACGGGTAACCAATGTAGAGGGAATGTTGTCCAGCTTACCCATCGGAGCTGTTTGGGCAAGAAGCTGCCACAGCGACAAACCCTTCTCGCCAACTATCTCTGTATCGCGCAGATACCATCCGTATCTATTTGCAAGACTTCCAAATGTACCCCGCTCGAAAAACCGAACGGAAAGCCGTGCGGCATTCGGAGAGAGACCCAGAAGGCAGTATCCAGCCTTCGCATCAATCTGAGAGAGCGGCCTTCCGAGCCTCATTTCTTTGAGCGTCTGCTCCAAACCGTCTCTCACCTCCTTGTCTTCGGCTACGGGTCCGCCCGAAATCAGGAGTAAAAAGTCATTGCCAAGGGGGATTGGCGTATCGGTCCAGAAAACAACTGCGGTATTTCCCTGATAGACCCTATGGTGTTTGTCCCCGAGCAGGTACTTGAGGGCATACCCCGACTTAAAGGCTGCTTCCTCAGAGATAGATGCGTTGTATGCCTGATCCTTTCCATACGAAGTAGCCGCATCGAAGTTGTACGAGACCAACGACGCTCCGGATGACTGTGCCCCAGGAACACCGGTTACTTGCGGGAAAAGACGGGCAAGAGACTCGCGCCTGCCGGTAACGGAGCACCATCCATCTACCGAAGTATCATTGGCATTCGATTCTCGGTATAGCCGCCAGGCCTCCTTGACAGCGTCACGCTCATAAATCGGTTTACCAGGCTGGCTCAGACAGAGCATGACCATTCCGCCTAGCGAAAGAGCATCAACCTCTGCCTGCGTTAACGATTCGGCTGCATCTTTATTATTGAATAATGCGAGGGCAGCTCGGGCGCCCGCATCATCGCAATCTTGCAGTACCGACTCGTGAAGCTCTCGAGAGGCGTCATGGCACTTTTGTGCTCTCTTATCACCGATGCCCAGGAGATAAGATCCCTTGTCGCACAGGAAGAAAGGTTTGATACCAACAGTACGTCCGTCATGCTCTGGTACCATGAGCTCTTGATACTTTTGTTTCTCGCCTTGAAGGACGGGATATAGTCCGAGAACTGTCCCAGACTCATCAATCACGAGAGCCCAGGCGACTTTCTCTCTGCTCCAACCTGGTCGCGCGATTTCGTTTGCGTGGCTGGGATCAGCGGCAAGTCGGTCATACAGGTCGCATAGCTCTTGGAGGATCATGCGACCATCTCCCCCGCCGCTCCCGCGACATCGATTACACCATTTCGCATGACGGCACGATAAAAGTGGGGTACCGGTGACTCCGCGTCTGAGAAGTCGAGATCGTACAGCATGAACCCTAGGTCTTTTTCGGGAACGTCAGAATAAAAGCCATCCCGCAGTTCGACGCTCTCATCAGCAAGCGTCACCTTTGCGGGAAATTCCCTGCACCCAAGCACCGGTTGGTTGAAGCACTGGCCTTTCCGCAACCTCCTCAGCGCAATGTTGTAGTGCTTTTCCGGGGTATCCGTTTCCCCAGCTTTTTTCGTCATCTCGAAGTGGGCATCGACGATGTAAGCCACATCCTTCAGATAGAGGGTCGCTCTCTGCTGACGCTGCTCCGTTGCAACGAGCGTAATCGATATACCCTTGTTCATCGCTGAAGTAGCTTTTCCATAAGGCAGCTTTCCCGCGACCTCATTGCGCCGGAATGCGTCGAACCTTATCTCGTTCAGCACCTCGATGCGGTCGATCTTCCACGCAATCGCTGGCTTCCAGTAGACCGCCTCGAGGATTCCGCGAGCCGCAGACGGGGTGATTACATCGTAGCTCACGCGCTCGGCTTTCATCTCTGGTTGCGTAAAGCATGCCCGCGGCCCCTCGATAAGGATGCGAATTCCATAACCCATGCCAAACCTCCCTTCACTTTCGTATCTACTAGACTTGCGAACCATACACACTAGATAATCAGATCGTTCGGCGTTCCCTCTCCCACCTCCAAGATGCCGACCTCATCGTCGTACTGTTTCATACAATTCTCCTCCTGACACAGGACACGAATCGGCGCATACGTCTTGTCATCAACAAACATTTGTTCTTTATATTGGCTGTACTTCCAGTTTGGGATACCCACGCTGAATCTCTGCAGCGTGCGCGCCATGGCGGATGGCGGCATGCCTTCATGGCAAGAGCACTCGAGCTCGAAATACAGCTTCCTGCCTTCTTCACCCCAAGGCACAAATACGGGGGTCTCTTTGTCGTCGATAATCTTGTACTTGTCCGCGTAACCTTGGAAGTCCATTGTGGAAAACCTTGATGCCGGAAGCTCTCTATTGCACAGGTCTTTGTAGAGCCCGGTAGCATCGAGGATCTGTCTGCCCGTATGAGCATCTTTCTCGCTGCTCACCCCGTGGAGCCACTGGAAATATTCCTCGGTCATGTCCGCCGATATGTGCCCGCTATGCCTCTCGATGAGTTCTCGCGAGATCTTGGCTGTGAGACCGAGCCAGTTCGTTGCAAGGGTGCCGCTGCCCGGAACCGCATCCTCGGCATCCGCGAAATCGAATACATGGACAATCCCCGGCACGTCATTGCGTCCTTCGCGATTGCATCTGCCGGCCGCTTGGACAAGCGAATCGAGTCCCGCCATCTCGCGATACACGACAGGGAAATCGACATCCACGCCCGCTTCAATGAGCTGGGTCGATATTACAATGCAGCGCTCGCCATCATCCAAGCGTGCGCGAATCTTCTGCAGCCACAGCGAGCGGTGGTATGGGGTCATGTTCGCACTGAGGTGGAAGATGCCCTCCTGATAGGGCTCCTTCCCATGCAGCAAGCCCGACTCCCTGCAGCAACGGCATACATCCCGGTAGAGGTCCCGTGCGTGAGCTCTTGTGCTGACGATGCAGAGGATCTGATCCAACTCGGAAAGCTTTTCAGCAAGGATGCCTTCTTCGACCTGCCCGTCCACAACGAACTCGGCGCGGCTCTTGAAGTGCTCCTTCAATGCCAACTGATCTTTGACTATCTCATGGGGCTTGCTTCCAAACGGCCAAAGGTCGTCAAGCGCCGGCTGCGTAGCGGTGCAGAGTACGACCGAGACGTTGTAGCTATTTGTAAGCTCCTCGAGCATGGCAAGGGAGACCGTGAGCAACTCATTGGGAAGCGTCTGCGCCTCGTCGAGCACGATGACGGAATTGGCTATATTGTGCAGCTTCCTGCACTTACTAGGCTTGTTGGAAAAAAGCGACTCAAGTAGCTGAACGTTTGTTGTAACGATAATTGGCGCATCCCAATTCTGGACGGCAAGGCGCTCGCGAAGCGCCTGCTCACTGTCGAGAGCATCGAAATCGTAGTTGGAGTGGTGCTCGAGGACGCAAGACGGACTGCCAGCGCCCTTCTCATCGAGGGTCTCACGGAACACCCCCGCAGTCTGTTCGACAATAGAAGTGAAGGGGATGGCATAGATTACACGCCTCATGTTGTTCTTAATGGCATGGCGCAACGCAAAGTTGAGAGATGCCAACGTTTTTCCACCGCCAGTAGGAACTGTGAGGTTGAAAAGTCCAGGCGGGAGTTCCGATGCAAACTTGCAATCTGCAAGTACGAGAGCCCGGCCCTCGTTCACCCGGGAAACGTCTGCCTTCAAAGTCAGCTCGTTCATATGCTGCTCGAGACGTGTCAACAGCTCGGGAAGCGATGGCTGCTCTTGCGATTCCCTTTTATTGGCATTATCTAGGTTTGTAAAGCTCTCCGTATCCAAATAGTCGGCATCAACCAAGCACGAGTACAGCATCCTCGTACGCACAGGCACGGAAAAGATCATGCGGTCAATGGCTTCTTGGCTGTGGCTGACCAATAGGGGTTGAATCTCCGAAAGGGGAAAGAGGGGCTCCAGGTCTTCTTCTGTAGGAAGCACAAGACCAGCTTCCTTCAAGACTTCAAGATAACAATCTGAATCCTGCAGCGTCTTTGCCCAAGAAACCCTCTTCGTTAAGGTCTCTCCTCCATCTGCGACAGTCCCGTTCGGCATGCCACCATGGTGCCCCGCCACCGCGAAAGCGAGCATATTGCCAGCGATGTCAAAGCCAGTTGGATTTGCAGGGTTATCTTTCTCGTATCGTTCCGATGCCACAGCGGCACCATAAGCCGCATGGTCGAACGACGGCGCGTTTGCTTGAAAGAGCCTGCGCTGGAAAGCAGGGTCAACTTTACCTGCATCGTGCAGCAAGCCTAGCGCGTAACCCCAGTTTCGATATCCGAATGACCCTGCAAAGCCACCGGCAAGTTCGGCCACCCCTCTTAGGTGATCGGCAAGCATCTGCCAAGATTCGGCACTCTCGCCTTCTTTGGTGTGGGCAAAGACTGTGCCACTCATGGTGCCATCCTCTCTCTTGTCCTGAGAATAGCATTATTTTCATTCAATTGCTTTATTAGGTAAGTAAATTGAGCAAATGGTATACGAATCCCGGTGGACGGCTAGTCCCACCGGGATTGCGACCAGACTGGTACCTCAGAAATCAATTGTTTCAATCCACGTCACTTGCAGCGACGACATCGAAATCGATGTTAGCAGGAAAGATACGACCGCAGTATTGACGCACAACATTGTTTGTCCAATCCACCCGATGCCGCTAATCAACACGCGAAGCCCAATATGAGAGCGTTAAAGACCCGGCTAGCACGGACGGAATTAATTCATCTGAGACGTCACGCTAGGGGATTTCGAACCCAATTAACTCGGTCAGATCCTTCTTATGTTCTGCTTTACACGATGGGGTTGACCGCAGGGAGTACCTATGCAGGGCAATCATGCTCCCAATGCATACCTGCCGTGCGACATAGGCATTGGCTTTGCGGCGAGCGGTGCGGCACAATATATCCGCAGACCAGCTGCATGTTTACCTACGGGCTAACAGCGGGCAGCACGCCTGCTGGAATCGACACCATCGCACCCACGGCATCGGAGGCATCATGGCAAAGAAGGTCATCGTGATCTCGGCGTCCCTGCGGCGCGGGAGCAACTCGCACGCACTGGCCGAGGAGTTCGCACGCGGCGCACGCGAGGCGGGCAACGACGTGGAGCTCGTGTCGCTCGCGGGCAAGCAGATCGGATTTTGCCGAGGGTGCCTCGCGTGCCAGAAGACGGGCCGCTGCGTGATCGCGGACGACGCGGTCGAGATCGAGCAGAAGGTCGTCGCGGCCGACGTGGTCTGCTGGGCCACGCCCATCTACTACTACGAGCTGTCCGGGCAGATGAAGACCCTGATCGACCGGCTGAACCCGATGTATCCCAAGGACTACCGTTTCCGCGACGTGTACCTGCTGACGAGCGCCGCGGAGACGGACCCCGCCACGCCCGAGCGCGCGATCGCCGGCCTGGGCGGGTGGATCGACTGCTACCCCGAGTGCTCGCTGCGCGGCACCGTCTTTTGCGGCGGCGTGGACAAGCCGGGCGACACCGCCGGCCGCCCCGAGCTCGTGGAGGCGTACGAGATGGGCCGCGCGGTGTAGCGGGCGGCGCGGGGGCTAGCGCTTCTTGCCTTTTTTTCGGGGGCGGGGCTTGCGGGCGCGGCGCTCGCCCTTGATGGACTTGCGCTGCTGCATCACGTCCTGGATCTGCATGAGGCCGTGCGAGGAGTCGCACATGACCTCGAGCGCCTCCTCGGCGTAGGTGATGTCGTCGCGGTCGTCGGGCACGTGGGCGTCCAGGTACTACGCGAAGCGGCGCATGGGCAGCTGTTCGATCGCCCAGTCGAGGTAGTCGTCCACCTCCGAGAGCTCGGGCGGCACGAGGTAGCCGGCGCGGTCGGGGCCCACGACCTCGTACTCGTGGGCCATGGGGTCGTCCTCCCAGGCACGGACGCGTCGGGGTTGGCATGGATGCTGCGGGCGTATTCCCGGTACTCGCGGGCGGCGGTGCGCAGGGGCACGATGCCGCGCAGCCACACGAGCCGCTCGGCAAAGGAGGCGGGCTCGGCCTTGCGCAGGCTGCTCACGCCGTAGCCCCTGCGGCTGGCACGATGGTGTAAGGTTTGGCGTATGGTCTGCGGTATGGCTTGACGTGTGAACTGCAGTAAGGTTTGACGTGTGGTCTACGGGGTTGCGCACCGGAGAGGACGGTCGGCGTGCGCGTGAGGATTGCGGTCATACCCGAGAGCGAGGAAGAGCGCGCCGACCTGCGGGTGCACGGCGTGACGCGCGAGATCGAGCTGGCGGCGAGCCTGCTGCAGGGGCACAAGGGCTCCCTCGTGGGCAGCCGGGCCGGGCGGCAGTACCTGCTGAACCCCAGCGACGTCTACTACTTCGAGAGCGTGGACGGGCGGACGTTTGCCTACACGCGGGACCAGGTCTACGAGCTGGGCATGCGCCTCTACGAGCTGGAGGCGATGCTGGACGAGCGCTTCTTTCGCTCGTCAAAGTCGCAGATAGTGAACATCCTGATGATCGAGTCTGTGCGAAGCGAGATGAACGGCCGCATGATGGCCACGCTGGCCGGCGGCGACCGGCTGATCGTGTCGCGCGGGTACGTGAAGGAGCTCAAAAGGAGGCTGGGGCTGTGAGGGAGAGGCTGCGCTACACGCTCCTGCAGGTGCTGCTGATCGGGTTTTGCGAGCTGGTCTTTGTCGCGGCGATCGGCGTCGCGAGCCGGGTGCAGGACCCGGCAGGCGCGGTCGTCTTTCCCTGGTACCTGCCGCTGTCACTCGTGCTGATCGCCGTGCTCACGTCGCTGCCGAGTCTGCTGCTATACGACCTGGAGTCGTCGCCGCGCTGGCGGGTGCGGGTCGGGCTGCACTTCCTGCTGCTCGCAGGCATCGTGATGAGCGCCGGGCGTCTCTTCCGCTGGTACGAGGACGCGGTGGGGGCCGGTGTGCTCTTCGCGGTCTTTTGCGGCATCTACGCGCTGGTGTGGGCGGTGGTCTACCGCGGCTGGCAACGCGACGACGCGCGGATCAACGAGCGGCTGTCACAGCGTCGGGGCGATGCGGATAAGTAGCCCCGAAGTGCATCTTGTGCACCGCTGAGTGCATCTTGGTGGCGATGACCTTCCGTGTGCGCCGCCTCCCCTCTAGCATGCGGTCTCGAAGGGTGGACCGCCCGGCGCGACCGCTGGCGCGGCGCCGACACACGGAGGGAGAGCGATGGCAGCCATCGAGGTGCGGGACCTCGTGAAGGCCTACGGCCAGCACGAGGCGGTAAAGGGCATCAGCTTTGATGTGGCGGAGGGCGAGTTTTTCGCCTTTCTGGGCGAGAACGGCGCCGGCAAGTCCACCACCATCAACATCCTGTGCACCATCCTGCGCAAGACGTCGGGGGACGTGCGCATCCTGGGGCGGTCGCTGGACACCGAGGCCGACGCGATCCGGCGTGAGATCGGGATCGTCTTTCAGAATTCCGTGCTGGACGACCGGCTGACCGTGGCGCAGAACCTCACCACGCGCGGCAGCTACTACGGGCTCTCGCGGCGGGAAACCATGGGGCGCATCGAGCCCTTCCGCGGGCCTTTTGACCTGGACGAGATCATGCGCCAGCCCTACGGCACCCTCTCCGGCGGCCAGCGGCGGCGCGTGGACATCGTGCGGGCGCTGCTGCACCGGCCGCGGATCCTCTTCCTGGACGAGCCCACGACGGGGCTCGACCCGCGCAGCCGCCGCAACCTGTGGGACTACCTGACCCGGCTGCGGGACAGTCAGCGCATGACCCTCTTCCTGACCACGCACTACATGGAGGAGGCCGACGGCGCCGACCACGTGGTGATCATGGACCAGGGTCGCATCATCGAGGACGACACGCCCGCCGGGCTCAAGGCGCGCTACACGCAACCGCGGCAGGTGTGGGTGGGCGGCAGCATGGACGATGTCTTTTTGGCGCTCACGGGGAAAGAATTCGAGGATGAGGAGTGCGGGAGCGAGGGGCTCGGACACAAGGGAAGCGGGCGCGGGGAGCGCGAGCGCGAGGAAGGAGTGCGGGCATGAGGGCATTTAGGGGATTTGCGGTGCGTAACATGCTGGTCTTCTTCCGCAACAGGCAGACGGTCTTCTTTTCCCTGCTGGCGCCGCTGATCGTGTTTGCGCTGTACGTGATGTTTCTGCGCGGGACCTACGTGGACAGTATCGACGGGAGCATGGGCGCGCTGGCGCCGCTCGTCGCGTCGGGCGACGTCGACAGCCTCGTGAACGGCCTGCTGCTGGCCGGCATCCTGGGGTCGTCAGTGATCACGGTGCCCTTTGGCACGCTGCAGGTGATCGTCGAGGACCGCGAGAAGCTCAAGGACCGCGACATCCTGGCCACACCCGCCGGCCGGTGGCAGATCGTGCTGGGGTATTTCGCCGCGGCGGCGCTGTGCGCGCTGTGCGTGACGCTCGTGCTGCTGACTGCTGGGCTCGCCGCGCTGGGCGCGATGGGCGACATGCACTGGACGGGCGGCGACATCGCGGCGCTCTACGGGCTCACGGTGCTGGGGACGCTCTCCTCCACCGCGATCTCGATGGCGCTGATGCTCGTCTTCCGCTCGACGTCGGCGTGCGGGGCGTTCCTGGGGATCCTGTCGGCGGCGGCGGGATTTGTGATCGGCGCGTATATCCCGGTGGCGCAGTTTGCGACGCCCGTGCAGACCTTTTGCAACCTGTGGCCTGCGAGCGGCGTGTGCTGCCTCGTGCGGCAGGCGCTGATGCGCGGGCTGCTGGGGCACATCGACGCGGGGATCGGCGGGGTCGACCAGGGGGCGTTTGTGGCGACGGTGCGCGAGGTGTTTGGGTTCGAGGCCGTGGTGGGCGGCGAGGCTCTGGGCGCCGGGGCCGTGCTGCTGTACGTGGCGGTGGTGAGCGCCGTGTGCCTGGCGGTCGACGGCGTGGTGTACGCGCGGATGTACGCGCGGCGGTAGAGCCCTCTCCCCTCGCAGGAGGGGTTTTGCGCAGGTGTGCGGAAAACCGTGGGTACGGGGGTAATTCGATGCAGGCGGGCAACACAACTTTACCCCCTCAGGCCAGGTTTTCCGCAAGGCAGCGGAAAACCGTGGGTGAGGGGGTAACTTGATCAGGCTAGGTCGCTCGTACCAGGCAGGCTACGCGATCTGCCAGTCCATATACTGGATCTGCATGGCACCCTGCTTGGCGACCAGGTTGGTGGTGGAACCGTCGAAGCTGGGCTGCTCCTCGCCCTTGATCGAGCCATCGAGCACGCCCTCGCAGACGGTGATGCAGTCGTCGATGCAGCCGTCATAGACGGAGGTGAAGGCGTTGAGCCACTGGGCATAGCCGACGTGGCCGTTGTAGTTGCGGTTGAAGGCGCCGGAGTCGCGCAGGTCGCGGAGCTTCTTGGCCGTCTCGAGCTCGGTGGAGACGGTCGTCTTTTGGTTCTCGACGAACCAGCTGCCGCCGCCCGGGACGAGCAGCGTATTGGTGTTGCAGGCGTCGCCGGTGAACATGATGCCGCTCGCGCGGTCGAGGAAGCTGATGGAGCCGGGCGTGTGGCCGGGGGTGTCGTAGATCTCGAGCGTGCGGCCGCCCAGGTCGATGGTGTCGCCCTCCTTGACGGTCGCGACCTCGGGGTCGTTGTCCCACTCGATGACGCTGTCCTCGGTCATGGCGTAGAGGGTGCCGGACTGGGCGATCATGATCTTGACGTAGTTGCGGCGCTCGTCCGCGGTGAGGGCCAGGGCGGCCTCCACGTCGGCCTCGTGCATGTAGACCTTGTCGAACTGGCGCATGCCGCCGGCGTGATCGACGTGGCCGTGGGTCAGGTAGACGTCGTAGGGCTTGTCGGTGATGGACTTGATTACGGGGTCCCACTCGAGAATGCCCGTGCCACTGTCCAGCAGCACCGCGCGCTCGTCGCCGACGATCAGGGCGACGTTGTCCATGCCCATCTCGGAGATGGTGTAGGTGTTCTTGGCGATCTCGACGACGATCGGGAAACTGATCTGGGTGAACGCGGGGCCGTCGGCCGGGGCACCGGCTGCGCTGCCCTGCGCGGAACCCGCCGCCTGCTCCGCGGAACCCGCCTGCGGCGCCGTGCCGGTGCTGCAGGCCGCGAGGAAAGCCCCCGCCGCTGCGAGCCCCGCACCACCGATGAAATTCCTGCGACTGATCTCTGCCATACTGACTCCCCTCTCCGTAGGTCCGACAGTCTGCGGCAAACCCGCCGTTTACCGCTTGTATCTGCAGCTTAGTCGGTGGCGTTTGATCATATCAATCAGCATTTTTATGATTGAGGTCGGTATTCCGACACTTTGGGGCTAATTGGTGGGTGGTTTGATGGCGGAGGCGCACTGTGGACTCAGGTAAACGCAATAGAAATGCCACCAGGTCTCTGCGGCTGATCGAGGAGGCGTTTGTCCGTCTGGTCAAACAGGGCAGGGCGGAGGACATGACCGTGGCCATGATCTGCCGGGAGGCAGACATCAACCGTTCGACCTTTTATGCCCACTACGACAACATCGAGGATCTGCGCATGAAGCTCATGCAACAGATGACCGACCGCATCATCGACTACGCGTGCGAGCACATCCCGCTGGACAACAACGTGGACCTCGCACCCGTGATGCTGGAGCTCGGACGCTACTTCGACCGGAACCTGCCGCTCTACCGCGCACTCGTGGTCGCGCTGCCGACCGAGAACGGTATGAGCATGCGCAACATGGCACTCACGCGCATGCGCGAGCTCTCCCCGTGGGAACTGGTCACCTTTGACTTTGTGATCGCCGCGGTGCTCGGCGTGCTGCACGGCTGGGCGATCGGTGAGTACGGCGACATGCCCATCGACGAGTTGAGCCTGCAGCTGGCAGACTACGTCGGCGGGGTTTTGCGCGCGGATCGCGGCATGTCATCCGAGCCACACCGCGCTATCCGGGACGACTGATACGCCCAAAGTGGGCCAAAGTATGCATCCCCGCCGGACGGCTACTCAGGGGTACCGAGATAAAGTCAACGTTGGATGAGGTTGTCAAAGCGCATCCCAGGTCTTTTACATCTAAGTTTGCATCAACGTTGCCTTTATTTCTTACCCACGAGTATCCCGTGCAAATCCGCATGCGCGACGCCTCAAGGCACCGCTGGTGCTGCCCGATAGGCGTAAGTTGCCCAAGCAACTCGAGAGGCTCGTATGTCACACGCATAGTAGGCAGCTACTCAGAGGCCATAGGAAAAGTACGCAATCGCTGATAAAGAAAACGCAGAAGTGCGCGTTTGGAGGTGCTGCCCCCCCGCTTGAAACACGCACTTCTGCGTCTTTTCTTTCGGCGATTGCGTACTTATTGCCGCAGCAGCTCGCAGCAGCCCTCACCCGCGGCACATGTCGGTCCACGCCACACAAAAGCCCGACGCGTGAGCGCCGGGCTTGTGCGTGCGTATGTGCGACCATCTGCGACCGTCGTGCGGTTGCGCCTGTGGTCGCGTGCGACTGCGACTGCAGCCGCTAGCTGCGCGAATGTCTTACTCGCCGAAGCCGCTGTCGATGAGGGCGATCAGGGCGTCGAGGGCCTCCTGCTCGTCGGGGCCGTCGCAGGCGATCTCAACCTTGGTGCCGGTGCCGAGGCCAGCGGCGAGGACCATCATGATGCTGTTGGCCTTGACGGGAGCGCTGTCCTTGTCGACGTTGCGGATGGTGACCTTGCTCTGATACTTCTTGACCTCGCTGACGAAGACCGACGCGGGACGAGCGTGAAGGCCGGTTGCGTTGGTGATCGTCGTCTGTGCTGAAACCATGCTGCTCTCCTTCTGTTGGGGGCGCGCGCCCCGCCATTACCTGAACATGAGGTTATTCTAGCAAACATCACCGACACGGCACGGAAAGTTGCGGCAGAATGTTGCGTGCGTAGGGCTAGTATTTTATATGCCTTGCGAGACCGAAGGGGGACCTCATGGCAGACGCACCGATCGACGCCAACGACATAGATGAGCCCGCGGGTGTAAATCCCGAGGTAGATGACCAAATTTACGCAGATAAGACACCCGTGGCGGCAGCGGCTGCCGATGCCGCGCGGGCGGGAGCAGCGGCCGTGGATGCCGAGCTCGATGAGCCGGCGGAGGCGGTTTTGACAAATACGCCAACGGTCGAAACCGCGGCGCAGGCGGCGGCCGCGGGTGCGGCGCAGGCGGCAGGCCTGGCGCAGCAGGCGGCAGGCGCTGCGCAGGCGGCAACCCCGCAGGCGGCGGCCGCGCAGGCAGCGCAGACGCGGGCAGCGCAGCGGGGCACTGCCGTACCGACCCCCGCACCGAAGGCGCCCGTCGTCGACCTCACGCCCGACGAGCCCACCGACCCCCACCGCACGCCCTCGGCAGACCAGGTCCCCGACATGGCCGACGGCGACAACGCGCTGGTGCGCGCGGGCAACGCCGTGGCGGGGGTTGCCAAGAGCGCCGGTACGTCCTTTATGGAGGGCCTGCACGCGATGCGCGCGGTGCGCGACGCCTCGCAGAAGAGCGACGATGCCCGCAAACAGATCGCCGACCTGCAGGAATCGTTGGAGGACGACCGCGACGAGCTCTCCCACCGCACCGAGATCGAGATGAACTACGACCGCATCTCCCGCTTGCAGCAGGCCGCGATCAACACCGCCCGCTCCGACGCGCAGCAGGCGCGCGCCCAGGGCGACGCCGCCACGGCGCGCAAGGCCGACCTCAACGACCAGTTGGCTGCGATGAAGGCCGCGCACGAGGAGAAGCTCAGCCCCTACCGCAGCATCATGGAGTCGACCAAGGGCACGGCAGATGACGCTTCGCGCGCGCTCGCCGAGGCGCGCCGCGCGGCCAAGGCCACCGAGAGCCAGGCCGCCGACGCCACCAAACGTCGCGAGCAGACGATCGCGCAGGCCAACCGCAACGTGGATTCCGCGCAGGACCGCCTGCGCCGCCTGCAGGCCGATCTCGACCGCCTGCAGAAGGACGCCGGCTCCTCCCCCAGCGCCGTCTCCAAGCTGCGCGGCGAGGTCGTCGCGGCGCACGCCCGCCTCGACGCCGCCAAGGCGGACGTGGTGACCAAGACCCAGGAGGCGCAGCAGTCGGTCGAGAACGCCCAGACGCACCTGTGGACCGCCAAGCAGTCGCTGGAGGTCGCCGAGCGCCAGGCCAACGAGGCCAAGGGCGAGGCCAATGCGCGCAAGGACGAGTTCGACACGCTGTACAAGCGGGCCATGGCCGAGCAGGACGAGCTCAAGAAGCAGATCGCCGAATGCGACGAGCAGATCAAGACAAGCAAGGCCGACATCAGCGACGCCGCCCAGCGCGAGCAGGAGGCGCAGGCGGTCCTCGACGAGGCCAACGACATCCACTCCACGCCCGAGATCACCACGCAGCTCAAGCAGCGCATCCTGGCGACGCAGAAGGAGCTAGCCGAGCAGACCGCCGAGGCCGACAAGCTGCAGAGCTACGAGCAGGAGCTGCGCCACAAGACGCGCGAGAAGCGTCTGATCTTCATCGCGATGGCCGTGGCGATCGTGGTGATTGTGGCGCTGGTGCTCTTCTTCATCGTCAAACCGAAGTAAGGCACGCGCTCCCGCCCCATACAGGCGCCGCTCCCGCAGGCACCACTTCCGTAGGCACCACCTCAGCCCATATTGGCGCCGCCCCGCAGCTCGGGGGGCGGCGTTTTTCTTTGCACACCTTGTAATCGATTTCGCCTGAGCGCGCTGCGCCACACCTCATCGCGCTTTGGAGGTGCTTTCACCGCGATTCGCGTAGATATGGGTCCTAAAGTACGAATCTCCACGCCGCGCGCCTTGCGCATCACGCTTTAGATGCCCTTTCTCCGCGTTTCGCGTAGAAAGAGCTCCTAAAGAACGATTCGAATCCCGCTGGGCAGAGAGCATCGTTCTTTGGATGGCATATCTACGCGAAACGCTGCAAAATGCCCTCGAAAGCGCGGAGCCGCAGACGGAGCCCCTACTCGATCAGCATCGCGTCGCCGAAGGAGAAGAAGCGATAGCGCTCGTCGACGGCGTGCCGGTAGGCGGCCAGGATCTGCTCGCGCGTGGCCAGGGCCGAGACCAGCATCACCAGCGTCGAGCGCGGCACGTGGAAGTTGGTGATCAGCGCGTCGACCACGTGGTAGGTGGAGCCCGGCATCAGGTAGAGGTTAGTGGTGGCGTTGGCGCGGGCCACGATGTCTCCGCGGCCGAGGGCGGCGGCGGAGTCGGGCGCGTCCTCGAAGCGGCGCGCGACCATCGGCGGCTCGGCGACGGGGGCCTCGGGGTCGTAGGCGCTCTCGAGCGAGCGCACGGCCGTGGTGCCCACGGCGATCACGCGGTGACCTGCGGCTTTGGTGGCATGCACGGCGTCCACGACCTCCTGCGGCACGTGGTAGCGCTCCGTGTGCATCACATGCTGCGTGGGATCGTCTTCCGTGACCAGGCGGAAGGTGTCGATGCCCACCTCCAGCTCCACGGTGGCCCAGCCGATGCCCGCGGCCTGGATGCGCTCGATCAGCTCGGGCGTGAAGTGCAGGCCCGCCGTCGGCGCGGCGGCGGAGTGCTCCTCGTGCATCGCGTAGACGGTCTGGTACTTCTCGGGATCGCCCTCGTACTGCGTGATGTAGGGCGGCAGGGGCACGTGGCCGGCCTGGTGGATGGCCTCGTCCAGCGTGAGCCCCTCGGCCGGCGTGAAGCGCACGATGCGGCCGCCGCGGTTGGCCTCCATGAAGTCCAGGACCTCGCCCGTCAGCACCACCGGCGCGGTCTCGGGGGCGTGCGCGCCGCCGGGGCGGTACTCGATCACGGCGCCCGGCTTCAGGCGCTTGCCCGGGTTGACCTGGCACTCCCACACATGGCCCAGCGGGTCCAGGTCCTCGCGGCGCTTGAGCAGCAGCGTCTCGGCGAGGCCGCCCGTGCGGCGCTTGTGGCCGATCAGGCGGGCAGGCATCACGCGGGTCTTGTTGGCGACGAGCAGGTCGCCCGGCTCCAGGTAGTCCAGGATGTCGTAGAAGCGGCGGTCGTCCAGCGAGCCGTCCCCGCGGTGCAGCACGAGCAGGCGGCAGGAGTCGCGGGGCTCGGCGGGCTCCTGTGCGATCAGCTCCTGCGGGAGGTCGTAGTCAAAGTCATCGGTGCGCATGTTTTTCTTTCCTAAAAGCCAAACCTAGAAGACGAACCAGAGGATGAGGAAGACGATCGCGGCGGCCAGCGTCGCGGCAAAGGTCGCGAGCAGGAACGACTCGGACGTGCGGACGAGGTTGGCGATCGCAAAATTGCGGCCGCACAGCGCGTCGAAGGGCGCCTGCAGCGAGCCGGTCAGGTCGTGCATAAAGGTGCGCTGGGACCCGTCGGTGCCGTCGATGTCGGCGACCGAGGCGCGGGCGCGCAGCTCCTGCGGGGTGGCGAGCGTCTCGTGGCCGATCTGCATGATCGCCGTGATCGAGAGGATCGCGGACACCACATCCAGGCCGAAGAGAACGACGATGGTGATGAGCAGGGCGTTCTCGACCCAGCCCTCGAGGTACGCGTCGAAGTACGCGAGCACCCGCGGCGAGAGCACCGCCAGGGCCACCGCGACGAGCGCGGCGACGGTCAGCAGGCCCATCGCGAGCGAGCGCAGCTCGACGGAGCGGTCCTTCTCCTGCTGGTAAGAATAACGAGCCATCGCGAGCAACGCGTCGGTAGTGCCGACGGTGCCCTTGGTGCCGATGGCGGTATCGGTGGTGCCCCTGGCGCCGGTGACGGCGTCCTTGGCTGTAGAGTCCTTGGCCATAGTTCCCCTTTCGTGGCAACTGCCACATGATAGCCCATCGGTACGGCGCGCGGCAGTGCCCGCACGCGGGGTGCGGGGTGTGCGGCTGCGACACGGCAGCGCCCGCGGCGCGAGATGCGGGCTGGCGGCGCGGCAGTTCGTCTTCCCCGTTATTTTTTCTTGCCGCCGCGGTACCAGCGCAGGCCGCGCGCCGCCGCGATCGAGCTGGCGGGCGTCGGCTCGGCGCCCTCGTCGACCTGCGGCAGGACAAAGCCCGGGAAGTCGGTGACGGCCTTGACCCGGCGCTTGTGCGAGAGCAGCGGCAGCGCGGCCGAGTCGACGTAGAGGCTGCCCGTGCCCGGCGGCGTCGGGAAGTCGCCATAGCCCTCGTCGTCGATGATCACGTCGACCTTGGCGCCCACGAGCGCGCTCCAGCGCTCGCCCGCGTGCCGCGTGCCCACGTACATGTGCTTCTCGCCGCCGGTGCCGTCCGTGAGCACCACGGCCAGGCCGCTGCGCTCATGTGTGTCTTCGCCCTCGCGCGTCCAGCCGATCAGGCTGTCGCTATCGAGGTAGTCGTGCTGCGGGCCGTAGGACAGGCGCTGGCGCACCTCCATCAGCAGCGGCAGCTCGCGCACCGCCGGCACCGGGTCGGCGTCCTCGTCCTCGGTCGGCATGCCGAAGAGGTCGCCGTAAAAGACGCACGGGTACCCCGCCTCGCGCAGCAGGATCGCCATGTACGCGCTGGGCTTGAACCAAGCCTCGACCGTCGACTGCAGCGCCTGGCCGGGCTGGGTGTCGTGGTTGTCGACGAAGGTCACGGCGTGGATCGGGTCCGTGGCCACCAGCGTGTCGTCGAAGAGCTTGGAGAGGTCCTGCTGCCCCATGCTGTTGGAGGCGAAGAAGAACTTGTAGTGCAGCGGCACGTCGAAGAGGCTCATGGGCTTGTCGGGGCCCAGGTAGTCGACCAGGTCCTGCAGGCGCGGCGACCAGTACTCGCCCACCGTGAAGAGCTCGCGGCCGCTGCGGCGGCGCATCTCGGCCAGCCAGGTGCGGTAGAACTGCCGGGAGATGTGCTTGAGCGCGTCGAGGCGCAGGCCGTCCACGCCGGTCTCGCTGATGTACCACTCGCCCCAGCGCGTGAGCTCCTCGGCCACGCGCGGGTCGCTGACGTCCACGTCGGAGCCCATGAGGTAGTCGTAGTTGCCGTTGTCGACGTGGTCGACGTCGTCGTCCCAGTGCTTGCCGGCGAAGAGGTACACGGCGCTACGGCGGGCGTCCTCGTCCCAGTCGGTGCCGTGGAAGCAGGTCCAGTCCCAGGTGAAGTCGGAGTAGGCGCCCTTGCGGCCCGGGAAGCGGAAGCGGGTCCAGGCGGCGATCGTCTGCTCCTCGCCCACGGGGCGGTTGCGGTCGGAGCCGTCGACCTCGACCGCGCGGACGTGCTCGGTCTCCTCGCCGCCGAAGCGCTGGTTGAGCACGATGTCGCCCATGGCCTGGATGCCCGCCGCCTTGAGCGCGGCCACGCAGGCCAGGTACTCCTTTTTGGTGCCGTACTTGGTGCGGACCGAGCTGCACTGCTTGAACTCGCCCAGGTCCCACAGGTCGTAGACGCCGTAGCCCACGCCGTGGTCGCCATCGGCCGTCTTGGACGCGGGCGGCAGCCAGACCGCCGTGATGCCCATGCGGGCCAGGGTCGGCGCCATCCGGGCCAGGCGGCGCCAGTGGCGGCCGTCCGCCGGCATGTACCAGGAGAAGGCCTGGAGCATCGTGCCGTTGGTGGCGGTCGCGGTGGACGTGGTGCTCGCGGCGGTCGTGGAGCTCGTGGCGCTCGCGGCTGTCGTGCTGCTCGTGGCGGTCGTGCCGTCCGTGCTGCTCATGCCATTCGCGCCGTTCGTATTGTTGCTTGCTGTATTGATGTTATTGTTAGTCGCGTTTTCCATGGTAGCGACCTTCTTTCGTATGATGTGCGGTCTCGCGAGACTGAGAATGGATCCATGCTCGATGCCGGTGAAGAGGGTCTTCTTATGCTCCCCCGTGCGCTGGTCTTCCGTGCGTTGGTCCTTCTTGCGTGCCATCTGCTAGGCCGTGATTTCTTGAGTGATGTGGGTGACGGGCGCCGCGTTTTTCTTCGCCGCGCGCTGCTGGGCGCGGGCTGCTTTGCGCGCGTCGCGGGCGTGCTGGCGGTCGACGGCCGCCTCCACCGCCGAGAAGCGGCAGCCGCAGTAGTTCTGCCGGTACATCCCCAGCTCGCGCGAACGCGTCGTCGCTTCGGGGTACTGCGGGCGGAAGTCCTGCCAGACCGGCGTGAGCCCGAAGCGCGGGGCCAGGGCGAAGAGCACGTCGTGGCAGGTGTCGAAGAGCTGGTACGGCGAGACGACCAGCGTCGTGGATATGTACTCGAAACCGCGCTCGCGTGCGACACGGCACGACTCGGCGAGGCGCAGGGCGTAGCAGGCGCGGCAACGGCGGGGGCGGTCCCAGCCGGCGGGAGCGACGCCCCGTTCCCAGGCGGCGCGGTCGTCGCCGGCGACGATCACGTCCACGTGCGCGACCTCGGCCGCCCACGCCTGCAGCGTGCGGAGCCGCAGGTCGTGCTCGGCCACGGGGGCGATGTTGGGGTTGGTCCAGCAGATCGTGGGCTCGTAGCCCTGCTCACGCAGCAGACGGACTGGCTCGAGGGAGCACGGGCCGCAGCACGCGTGCAGGAGGAGGGGCTTTCTTTCCCCGGCGTCCACGCTCGCCCGCGCGTCCAGGATTTCCTGCGCGCCCAGGATCTCTTTCGCATCCAGGATCTCCTGCGCGTCCTGGCTCTTCTTCGCGTCCACGTCCGCCTCCCCTCTTCGGTCCGTCGTACCCTCATGCGATACGCGCTCATCGTGCATTTGCACCGATCCTGTGCGCCCATTCCGATCCACGCGCGCTGGCATCTATCCGTGCGTTTGGCTTGCGCCGATCCGTGCAATGCTTAGGTTGACAGCACGTGCACCCAATTGCAAAGCACGCCCAGCCTTCGGCATTTCACGCCGCCGCGCTGACCTGCGTAGATGTTTTTCTTTCCCGAGAACTCCCCGAAATAAGCACCGACGGGAAACCTCCCCGACAACACCATGGGCACGCGACATCCAGCCAAGCAGCCTGCCGCTCATGGCTTCTTCGCACACGTGGACGGTTTCCGGCGAGCGCGGCTTCACGCGGGCATGGCCAACCGCCCACCGTCATGTTGCCGCCCCAGTCCCCCTTTCGCACCGCCGCCTCATTTCTGGGAAAGTCCGGCAAAAGACACCGATGGTGCGAGGCCGTCCTCCGGAGAGGTACCCGCTGGCGACGATAGCGGGGGTTGCCGGCGCCGCGGTATTTGCTCGTCCCTCGCACAACCGGAACCTTCCCTGCGGCTTTGCGGGATCCATGGCGCCCGTGCGAGGTTGGCCCGGGTGGCGAGGCGTTCCCGTCGGGGTATCAAGCACCGGTGCCCGGAGGCCGTCTCGCACCACCGCCCCGTTTCCCCCCTCCCCGCGGAAAAGCCGCCGCCCGTGCGAAGTTCCAAAGACGCCCCGCCCGACGCATCCCGCACTACCGCGCCTTTTCACGTGCAAAATCCAGAAAAGGGGCGTCTGTGCGAGGAATTCCCGAAGTTGGCCAACCGTGGCCTCGCACGACTCCCCGCCATTCAGCGTAACCGCGAGAAAACAGCCGGTAATGCGAAGCCGCCGCGCAGCCGGTCGCGCGGAGGTGCCGCCTGGCCGGCCGCGCAGCCGGCCGCGCGGAGGTGCCGCCTGGCCGGCCGCGTGGGTTGCCGATTGTGCCGCGTCGCTCGGGCTATGGCGCGGACCGAATCGGCACCACCGCCATCTGGTGTCGCGCGGGGTCCGTACTCCCGCCTTCCGCGACGCCGAATGACGATTGGAGCTACAAACAAACTACCTGCGAAGACGAACGTTTTCGCAGGTAGTTGGTTAATTCTATTGATGTGTTCCAGCCGCCAGTCGGTGTCGCGTGGATGGCCCAGGGCTCACCCGACACAGGCGCGGACTTGGGCGGACGCGTGCCGGACGGGCGGCATGGTATGCGCCGGACTGCCAGGGGACTAGAGCTGCGGGCCGGGCTGCACCGTGCACCGCACGCCGCGGCCGCTGGCCCTAATTGCGCTGGTCGGGAGTGTAGCCCGGGCGCGGCGTCTCGCGCGCGGCCAGGAACTCGTCAAACTGCGACGCCGACTCCTTGAAGTCGTTGGGCAGCACGACCGTGCTCGCGCCCTTCTCGGCGAAGCCGCGCATCATGTCGATCCACTGCGTGAACTCGAAGAGGCGGTTGGCGTCGGCCTCGGTCAGCTCGGAGCCCTTGATGGTGTCGATGGACTCCTTGATGCCGCGGGCGATGGCCACGCGCTGGTCGGCGATGCCCTGGCCCTCGGCGGCCATGGCCTCGGCGCGCGCCTGAGCTGCGATGACGGTGCGCGCCTTCTCGGCGTTGGCGTCGTTCTTTGCAGACTCGAGGTTGTTCTTGGACGCGATGATGTGGTTCATCGACTCCTGGACCTCGCGCGGCAGGCGGATGGAGGTGATCAGCGTGGTCACGAGCACGATGCCGTACTGGAGCATCTTGGCCGCGACGGCCTCGTCGATGGCGGCGGCGATGGAGTCCTTCTCGGAAAAGACCTCGTCCAGGCTGCGGTTGGGGATCTGGCTGCGCAGGGCGTCGGCCAGGTAGTCCTGCATCTGGCTCACGGGGTCGGTCAGCGTGTAGCGGCTCTTCCACACGCCCTCGTCGGAGCCCTCCACGTGGTACTGGATCGAGACGTCGAGCTCGATCGTCACGTTGTCGGAGGTCTTGGCGTCGAAGGTCATGTGCTGGTCCTCGGTCATGAGGTCCACGTCATAGGTGCGGTCGGCAAAGGGGACCTTCACGTGGAAGCCCGGGCCCTTGATGCCCTGGAACTTGCCCAGCCGCTCGACGATCGCCACGTGCTGCTGGCGGACCACATAGCCCGTCGAGAGCACGGCGGCCGCGATGACCACCAGCAAAATCACCATCAAGATAGTACCGAACATGTTTTATCCTTTCCGGACAAGACGGAACGTGCGGGCAGCGCGGACCGCCGCAGACGGGCAGCGCACTCCGCCTGGCAGACGGGTGCGGGCCACCGCAGACGGGCAGGCGCTCCCCGCCGAAGACGGACAGATGTATCGTACCGCATCACGTATTATTGTTGTGTAATCTGATACGGCGCGGGGCGCGGCAGGGCGTGCACAGCACGGCGCGGGCACGGCAGCGCGGGCACGGCAGCGCGGGCACGACAGCGCGGGCACGGCAGCGCGGGCACGCGGCGGCACATGCACGGCCGGCAAGCAGGACGAGGCGGCTCGATGTTTGACAACGGGACACACAGTGCGGACGCGCCGCAGGCGGGCAGCCCCATCCAGCTGCTCGCGCTCGACGAGTTCGAGCCCGCCTTTCCCATGTCGCCGCGCAACACCGACGCGCTCGACCGGCGGTTCCGCACGCTCTACGTGGAGCGCAGCTCGCTCGTGCGCACCGGCGGCAACGCGGCCGTCTGCCGCGCGCACAACGCCGCAGGCGAGACGCTGGGCATCAAGCGCCCCTGGCCCATCTGGGAGGACATGGACCCCGACCGCGCCGCCCAGACCCGCAACGTCGTCATCTCGATCCTGCGCGAGGAGTACCGCGCCCAGCGCGCCGTCTCGCTGTTGCGCGGCTTTGCCCGCCCGCTCGGGTTCGGCCTAGCCGGCGGCGCGCCGATGATCGTGATGGAATGGGTCGAGGGCGTCACGCTGCGCCGAGCCGCGCCGAGCCTCCCCCACGAGCTCGACCGGGACGGCCGCGACCTCGGCTGCACGGGCGAGACGGTCTCGAGCCTGGGCATCGCCGTGCTCCGCACGCTGATCGCCGCCGACCGGCTCTACCCCGGCCTCGCCCACCGCGACATCTCCTCGCGCAACATCATGCTGCGCACCGAGAGCCGCACCGTGGCCGCGCAGGCCGCGAGCTGCGACTTTGACGTGTGCCTCATCGACCTCGGCAGCGCGGCGGTCCCCGACCCCAATTTGCCCTCGTTCACGGCGCTCACCGGCGTCGCCCGCCGCGGCACGCCCGAGTACGCGCCGCCCGAGATGCTCGCCCGCGACCTGCCCAACGCCACCGAGCTGCGCCGCAGCCACAAGGTCGACGTCTACGCGCTGTGCTCCGTGCTCTACGAGCTCTACTGCGGCCACACGCCCTACCGGCTCGCGGCGGAGCCCGACACCGACCCCTACCAGGCAAAAATCGGCCGACCCGTCCCGACGCTCACGCCTCACATGCCCGAGGAACAAGAACTGTGCGACGCGATCGTCTCGGGCATCAGCATCGCGCAAGACTCGCGCCCCAGCGCCGAGCGCCTGCTCCACCGCCTCGAGGCCTACCAGGAGAACTGCCCCGTGCGCAGCGGCGCCCACGCCGTCGCGCTGTCCGCAGATGCGCTCGCCGACGGCCCGGCGGCCCAGGACGAGCTCGCCGGCACGACCGACTGCACCGTGATGGCCGTCGACGGCACAGGGGCGCCGCTCGGGTACGCACCCGGAACCTCGCCCGACGCAATCTTTGGCACCTCCCCCGACGCGAGCTCCAGCTCGCCCTTCGGCGCCTCCCCCGATACGTCAGCCCCGAGCTATGGTTCTTCTTCCATGGCGACGCTGCCCTCGCTGACGCCGGATATGTAGTGCCGCGCGCCGAACCAGCGCATTCAATCGCGCGGGCTGGCGCTGCACGTTAATTCCTGATAGCCGGCCGCATCGGCACCCGCGCGCGCCGCGCGCCATGAGCTGCGGTTTGTGGGATACTGTCGTGGTTCACGTCTGCAAGCAAGGAGCACGCATGTCTGACACCAGCACCCGTCCCGCCGACCTCGCCTCCGATGGCGCCGGTCGCGCCGCCGATACCACCGGCCGTCCCGTCTTTCCCCGCCGCGCCGTGATCACGGGCGGCATGCCCTACGGCAATAAAAACCTGCACTTCGGCCACATCGGCGGCGTCTTTGTGCCCGCCGACTTCACGGCGCGCTTCCTGCGCGACCGCATCGGGCCGGAGAACGTGATCTTTGTCTCCGGCACCGACTGCTACGGCTCCCCCATCATGGAGGGCTACCGCAAAAAGGTCGAGGCCGAGGGCTACACCGGCACGATCGTCGACTACGTGCGCGCCAACCACGACCTGCAGAAGTCCGCGCTCGACGCCTACGGCATCAGCCTGGACCTCTTCGCCGGCTCGGGCCTGGAGCCCGCGGGCCCCGTCCACGCCGAGCTCTCCGACCGGGTGATCCGCCGCCTATATGAGCGGGGCGTGCTGGTCAAGCGCTCCACGCTGCAGTTCTACGACACCGAGGCCCATCAGTTCCTCAACGGCCGCCAGGTACAGGGCCGCTGCCCCGTGCGCGGCTGCAAGTCCGAGAAGGCCTACGCCGACGAGTGCGACCTGGGCCACCAATTCGACCCCGAGGAGCTGATCGAGCCGGTCAGCCAGCTCACGGGCACCACGCCCGAGCTGCGCCCCGTGGCCAACTGGTACTTCGATCTGCCGCAGTACCACAAGGTCCTCGACGAGCTGATGGACGAGTGGGACCTCGACCCGCAGGTCCGCGCCGTGGTCACCAAGACGGTCCGCGAGTCGCTGGCCGCGCCCGTGATGTACATCCAGACCAAGTTCCGCGCCGCGTTCGACGAGGTGGAAGACAAACTGCCCGCCCACACCCTGCACGAGGCCGAGGGCAACGCGACCTCCTTCTCCGTGGAGTTCGAGGGCTGGGAGGACCGCGACGAGGCCCGCGGCGTGCTCGAGGCCGCCGACATCCGCTTCCGCACGGGCAAGACGCTCCTGCCCTTCCGCATCACCGGCAACATCGACTGGGGCGTCCCCGCTCCCGACATCGACGGCGCCGCCGCGGCCGCCGGCCAGGCGCTCACCGTGTGGTGCTGGCCCGAGAGCCTCTGGGCGCCCATCTCCTTTGTCCAGACCGTGCTCAAGCTGGACGCCGAGTCCGGCGCGGGCCGCTACTCCTCCGACGACTGGCGCGACTGGTGGTGCGCCGACGACGCCAAGGTCTACCAGTTCATCGGCCAGGACAACATCTACTTCTACTGCGTGGTGCAGCCCGCGATGTGGGAGGCGCTCGACTGGGGCCTCTTCCAGGACACCCCCGTGGCCAACTACCACATCCTCTTCATGAACAAGAAGGCCTCCAGCTCCGGCGCGATCAAGCCGCCCATGGCCGCCGAGCTGCTGGACTACTACACGCCCGAGCAGCTGCGCTGCCACTGGCTGTCGCTCGCGCTCGACCAAAAGGCCGTGTCGTTCTCGCCCAAGGCCTTCGACACGTCCGTCTCGCACAAGGACAAGAAGACCGGCGCGGACGTCCTGGTCAAGGACGACCCGCGCGTCGTGGACCCGGCGCTGAAGGAGTCCGCCTTTCTCACCAACATCTTCAACCGCCTGGCGCGCAGCTGCTTCTACGGCGCCGCCAACGTGTGCGACGGGCACCTGCCCACGGTGGCGCCGCACGACGAGGTGCAGGAGGCGTGCCGCGAGGCCACGCTGGCCTTCGAGCGCGCCGCGTCCGTCTTCGACGCGCATGGCGCCCTGGCCGTGGCCGAGGACTTCGCCCGCGCCGCCAACAAGCGCTGGGGCGACGCCAGCAAGGCCGCCGCGGGCGACGACGCCGCCTACGAGCAGGCGCTCGCCGACGCCTTCGCCGCGCTGCGCACGACCACGCTGCTCATGCACCCCGCCGCCCCCACCGGCTGCGAGGAGATCTGCCGCCACTTCGGGTTCGAGCCTGAGTTCTTCTTCTCCTGGGAGCACGCCTTCGACGACCCCGCCGGCCTCGCCGCCGTGCTGGGCGAGACGCCCGAGCAGCACCTGATCGTGCCGCTGCCGCCGCGCTTCGACTTCTTCGAGAAGCACCCCACCCAGAAGAAGTAGCGATGACCGCACCGCTGCCTGATACACCGCCGGTCGGCGCGCCGTCAGCCGCCGGCCGACCCGCAACCGCACCGCTGTCTCCCGACCAGACCGAAGTCCCGCTGCCGCCGCGCCACGTCGCGCGGCCGTACGACCCGCCGCTCTTCCCCGCGCAGCCGCTCCACTTCGACACGCCGGACGGCGCGCGCATCGAGGCCTACCGCTATGCGCCGGCGGCCGACGCCGCGGTCACGCTCAACGCCGCCGTGCCGCCGCGCTACCCCGTGCTCATGCTGCACGGCAACGGCGAGGAACACGGCATCTTCGGCGCACTGATCACGGCGGTCGTCGCGTGCGGCCGCGAGGTCGTCGCCGTCGACTCCCGCGCGCAGGGGCGCTCCACCCGCGGCACCGCCCCGCTCGCCTACGAACTCATGACCGAGGACGCCGTCCGGGTGCTCGACGCCGCCGGGGTCGCCCGCGCGCACGTGCTCGGTTTCTCCGACGGGGCGATCGAGGGGCTGCTCATGGCGCGCGACTATCCCGAGCGCGTCGCGTCTCTTACCGCGGTGGGCGCCAACCTCTCGCCCGACGGCCTGCCCGGCAACGACGAGTTCGAGGAGGTCTCGCGCGCGTACGCCGCGTGGGCGGCGTATCTGCAATCGGCGCAGCCCGAGCAGGCAACCGAGTCCGCTCGGTCGGGCCAGCCCACCCGAGCTACCCAGCCCACCCCATCAGGCCACTCCGCCCAGCCAGGCACCGCAGCCGCGACCTACGAGGACGGCACGCCAGCCCCCACCCGCGAGCAGGCCGCCTGGACCGCCGAGCTCCTGCACCTGATGGTGGTCGAGCCGCACATCGACCCGCACAGCCTGGTCCGCATCGCCTGCCCCGCCTGCATCATGTCCGGCGCGCTCGACGAGATCCCGCAGACGGAGACCGCCCGCATCGCCGCCGCGATCCCCGGCGCGCACAAGGTCATCGTGTCCGGCGCCGAGCACACGCTGCCCAAGGTCGCGCCCGAGGCGGTCCTGCGCGAGCTCCTCGTCACCATCGCCGCCGCGGAGTAACAAAGGCCGTCTTTCCGCCGACCAAGCCATCTGCGCCCATCGCGGTTCTCGCACGCGCCGCGTTTCTCGAGCATCCACTGCAGCTCACGGCCGACTGCCATAGCTCGCGAAAAGAATACGCAATCGCTATCGAAAAACACGCAGAAGTGCACGTTTGGAAGCGTTCCCGCTGTTCACAAACGCACACTTCTGCGTATTCTTTGCTGAGGCTTTGCGTATTTTTCCTCGGGGCTTTGCGTGCTTGTTGCGAGACGCCGAGGAAGCCCTTCGGGAACCAATGCGGCCCCCGAAGGCAGACGCTCCCGCGCTACTTCCTGAACCGCCTGCCGTTGGTGCAGCCGCCGTCCACGAGCACGTCCACGCCCGCGAGGTAGCCGTTGCGCTCATCGGCGAGCGTGGCCAGGGCAAAACCCAGCTCCTCGGGCGTGCCCATGCGCCGCTCGGCGCCGTACTTCAGCATGCTGTCGCCGTGGCTGGCCTCCGCCTTGCCCATACCCGTGGCGATGAGTCCGGGCGAGAGCGAAGCCACGCGAATGCCCTTCTCACCCAGGTCAAAGGCCGACTTCTGCGCATACCACACGGCGAAGTTCTTGGAGAGCGCGTAGGCAAAGCCAGACTTGTTGTAGTCGCTCTTGGCGAGGTTGGCCTTCTTCAGCATGCGGCGGATGAAGGCATCCTCGTCCTGTTCGGCCAGACGATAGATTTTTTCGTTGATGAGCAGCTTGGGCAGGGCATAGGCGGAGTTGGAAGCCACATCCACGATTACGCTGCCGGCGCCCATAACGCGCGCGAACTCTTGATTCACGTAGACCGTGCCCAGGGCGTCGATGCGCACCATCTGCTCCGGCGTGCCCATGGTGGGCGAGACGCCCGCCGCGTGCACCACGTTAGTCACGCGGCCCAGGCCGGCGGCATACTCCGCCAGCTCGCGCACGCTCTGACGCTGCGACACGTCGCATGCGTGCACGTGGGCCTCCACGCCGGCTGCCTCCAGCTCGGTCACCGCGTGCTCGAGCTTTGCCACGGTGCGGCCTGTAAGCACCGCTATGCGCCCCTGGCCCAGGATCTTAGCCGCCTCGAGGCCCATACCGGAGCCTCCGCCGGTCACCACGCATACCCGTTTGTCGTCCATACAGCCCCCTTTCGAATGTGACGGTCCCCCGTCACCTGTCACGCGACGTGTCACTCCCCCGTCACCTGTCACACGGCGTGTCACTCCCCCGTCACCTGTCACCTTACTTTTTGCGAGGCTTCTTGCGGATCACCTGCCAGAGGGTGCGCGTTCGCGTGCAGGCATGGAAGAGCTTGGCGAAGGCATAACCCAGCAGACCCGCGAAGACTACCAGCGCAAGCAGGAGCAGGCGCCACTGGGGCACCGCCGATGCCGTGATGCGCGCATCGGCCGAGATGCCGTTCATCGCGTTGGAATTGGCGTAGGTATAGAGGATCCGGTGGGCCGCCTGCCGCACGTTGGCCCAGTCGGCGTCGGAGATCTTGTCCACGTCGACGTTGTTCATGAGGTCGGCGTCGTTGAGCCACATGTCGGCGCCCGCGCCCAAGCCCTGGTAGATACCGCAATACTCAAAGGTCGGGAAGGTCGCCTGATCGGTGGTGACAAAGCCCGTGAATCCCCACTCGTCGCGCAGCGTGCCGGTCATGAGGCCCTCGGTGGCGCCCGACCAGGTGGGTCCGACGCGGTTCATGGACGCCATAACGCCCTTTGCCCCGCCCTCGCGCACGCTCATCTCAAAGGGTGCCAGGTAGAGCTCGCGGATGGACTGCTCGTTGGCCAGTACGGCCACGCCGTAGCGGTTGGTCTCCTCGTCGTTGAGCGCGTAGTGCTTGATCGTGACCACGGCGCCCTTGCTCTGCACGCCGCGCGTCTCGGCCGCGCCCATCGCGCCGGAGAGCAACGGGTCCTCGGAGTAGTACTCGAAGTTGCGGCCGCTCGCCGCCGTGCGGTGGATGTTCATCGACGGCGCGTACCACACCGCCACGCCCGAGGCCAGCGAGTCCTCGCCCACCATCTGGCCCATCTGCTCCACGAGCTGGGTGTCGTAGGTGGAGGCCAGGACCATCTCGATGGGGTAGGACATGCAGTCCACACCGCCGCCGGTGAGCGTCGCCGAGATGCCCGCCGGGCCGTCCTTGAGGGTCACGAGGGGCATGTCGATGCTGGGGATGGCCAGGCTCACATAGCCGCTCTGGCGCACCAGGTTCCAGAGCTCCTGCTTGCTCATCTGGCCGATCAGGGCATCCCAACGGGCGTCGTCGTAGGGCAGGCCCACCAGCGAGGCAAGCGAGAGGTGGCCGTACTGCTCATCGGTCGTGGAGAAGACGGGCATGTCGGCTGCGCTGCCGGCAGGCTCGGTGGTGTCGCCTGCGGGCTGTGCCACCTCCATGGCGTCGATGAAGGCCTGCGGCGCCGTCCAGCTACCGCCCGCATAGGTCTCGGGCCAGGTGCCCTGCCAGTCCGCGCGAGAGAGATAGGTGAAGCCGTCGTCCCAGGTGCGCAGGTCGGCGGAGTCGAACTGATTGTGGATCTCCTTGCCCGTCTCGGCCGTGGAGAAGACGTTCGTATCGGCGCTCGGAGTGGCATCGGTGTCGGCAGCATCGTCCGTCTTGGTGTCGTCGGCATCGGCTGCGACGGCAGCGTCCTTCTTTCCGTCCTGCTGCCCTGCGATGTCCCAGGAGTAGGCACGCGCGGCGTCACCCGCGGCGTCCATGCCGTCGGCCGCGGTCTTGCCCTTGGCGGCCAGCACGTCATTTGTGGCCTCGTGGGCGTCGCGGGCCAGGGCCAGGTAGTACGTGCCGGATTCCAAGATGTAGGTGCCCGCGCTCCACGAGTCGTAGGTGCGCAGCTGCTCCTGCTTCACGGTGATCGTCAGGTGCTGGGTCTCGCCCGGCTCGAGCAGCTCGGTCTTGGCGAAGCCGGCCAGCTCGACGGCTGGCTTCTCGATGGCGTTGGCGCGGTCGTAATCGGTGTAGGGGCGCTGGAGGTAGAGCTCGGCCACGTCGCGGCCGGCCACGTCGCCCGTGTTGGTCACGTCGACGGAGGCCACGTATCCATCGTCCGTCTTGTCCACCGTGTAGTTGGCCCAGTCGAAGCTCGTGTAAGAAAGACCATGGCCGAAGGGGGCGTCCACCTCGCTCGCGTAATCGAAGTCGCCCGCGTTGCCCTGGCCCAGCACGCTGTCCTCGTAGCGGGTCTCGTAGTAGCGGTAGCCCACGTAGATGCCCTCGGAGTACGAGAGGTACTTGGCGTAGGGCTTGGTGTCCGGGTCGAGGAAGTCGTGCGTCTGGTTGCCGTTGGCGATGAGGTAGTTGCCGAAGTTCTGCATGGCCGGCGCGCTCGCGGGGTCGGAGGCGTAGGTGTCCACCAGGCGGCCGGACGGGTTCACGAGGCCGGCAAGCACGTCGCCCACGGCGTCGATGCCGGCCTGTCCGGGCGAGCCCACCCAGAGCACGGCGTCCGCATCGGCCAGGTCGCCCAGCGTGATGGGGTTGGCGGTGTTGAGCACCACGACCACGCGGTCGAAATGGGCGCGCGCCTCGTGGAGCAGGTCTTTCTCCTCCTGGGTGAGGGCCAGGTAGCTGACCGGCAGGTCGGACGACTCGCCGCCCGAGCGGCCGATGACCACCACGGCGGCGTCGGAGTAGTTCGCGTAGCTGTCGCACAGCTCGTCGGTGAACTCGCTCACGGGGCACTCGTTCACGGCGTAGTCGCCCTTGCCCGTGACATCGGGGGTCTTCTTGCGGTAATCCTTGCCGGGGCCCTCCTCGTAGAAGTCCCAGGCGGTTGGGTTGACCTCGAGGCCCGCCTGCTCGAGCGCCTGCTTGAGGGTGTCGGCTTTGGAGGAGTCCACCGAGCCCGAGCCCGAGCCGCCGTAGACGAAGTCCACGGCGTCCTGGCCCAGCAGGGTCACGCGGGAGCCGCGCGCGAGCGGCAGCGCCGGGTCGTCCGCCACGTCGTCGTTGCGCACCAGCACGATGCCGCCGGCCTCCACCTCGCGCGCCAGCTGCGCGGCCGCGTCGTACTGCTCGTCGGCGTCGGCGTAGTCGGAGGCGAAGTAGGTGGCGTCGGTGCCGCCCTCCACCTTGTAGTCCTTTGCGCCCGTGTACATGGTGATGGCGTTGGCGAAGAGGGGTCCGACCGCGATGCCCAGCACCACGGCCAGGATGCAGACCAGCTCCATCAGGCCGCCCAGCAGCGCCCCGAAGCCCCTCAGGAATTTCTTGATGAACCGCAGCAACACGCCCACGTCACGCCCTCCTTGTACGACATTCAGACACCCTGAATGTAGGTCGTCTGTCGTCGCGCGGGGACTCGTGGCACAATCCGCATATTTCGCGCCATGATTGGTCAAGAAGGGCGGGCCCATCTCGGCAATGTGACAGTCCCCGTCCCCCGTCACGTGTGACAGACCCCCGTCCCCTGTCATGCATCCCTGTCATGCATCGCCTGTCACGGGAGTACGAATACGCAGTTTAGGACTCCCAATGCGCGCCTTAGGACTCCCGGTACGCATATCAGGACACTCAGTACGCGAGAATCCAGCTGCTTGGTCGCGTGCCGTCGAGCCTCCCTTTGCCTGCTCCGAAAAACCCAAGGTAGACGACTTGCATCAAAGTCTTACTAGCTCGCAATAGACCCGCTTGGATGGGCTGATGCGTACTGAGTGTCCTAAAGTGCGTATTGGGAGTCCTGATATGCGTACCGGGAGTCCTAAAGTGCGCAATCCGGTTATCTCGGTAGCACGAACGAAGAAAGAAAGCGGCCCCGACAGAGGCCGCTCCAAAGTGACTATGAGCCGATAAGGCAGACACGTGCGCCACAACTGCGCAAGTAGGCGCAGCGCACCGTGCAAGCGCGCCATCACACGAGACTAGAGCTCCTCGGGATAGTAGAAGTTCCAGTCGCGGCGCAGGCCGGTCATCAGGTGCATGACGTCGGAGGAGACGGCGAGGTTCCGCTTGCCCAGCTCGCGGTCGGCCACGCCCGCCTCCAGGTCGGACAGCACGTAGCTGAGGGCGCGCGGGCGCTCGCCGGCACGCACCTCCTCGGTGTGGCCGTCCTCGGTCCACGTGATGGTCGCGACGTCGGCACGCGGGTACTCCATGATCTCGATGTAGCACTTGTCGCAGCTGATCATCGCGCGTTTGGGCTGCTTGGAGTGCATGGTGAGCGAGAGCACCACCATCTGGCCCTCGGCGTTGCGCGCGACGATGCCGTCCATCTCGTCCACGCCGGTCGGCGCGGGGTTGGAGAGGGACACCCACTGGTTGGGGTTGCTCTCCAGGAAGAGGCGCGCGAGCGTGAAGGAGTACACGCCGATGTCGAGCATGGCGCCGCCCGCGAGGCGCGGATTGAAGAAGCGATTCTTCATGTTGTAGTCTTTGTAGCTGCCGAAGTTCTCCTGTACGAGGTTCACGCGGCCGAACTCGCCGGCAGCGGCGCGGCGCGCGAGCTCCTTGTAGAGCGGCATGTGCAGGATGGTGCAGGCGTCCATCAGCACGACGTCGTTTGCCTTGGCGAGCGCCTTCGCCTCGTCGAGCTCGCGGGAGTTGAGCGTGATCGACTTCTCGCACATCACGTGCTTGCCGGCGGCCAGCGCCTGACGCAGGTACGTGATGTGGGTGTTGTGCGGCGTGGTGATGTAGACGGCGTCGATAGCAGGGTCGGCCAGCATCTCGTCGAAGCTGTCGTACACGGTCGGGATGTGGTACTGCTCGGCAAAGGCCACCGCCTTCTCGTGGGTGCGGTTGGCCACGCCGGCCATCGTGCGGCCCTCGGCCGCCAGCGCGTCGCCCATCTCGTGCGCGATCACGCCGCAACCCAGGACGCCCCAGTTCAGGTGCGGTGTTGCAACGGTTTCAGACATCTTGCTATCTCCTTTGACACACGTGTGGGGTGGGCGAACCCACCCCACACAAGGACGCTTGCTATTGACCGGGAGACCTACCGCCGAGCGGAGGCCTGCCTAGCAGTTTGTCGACCGCGGCTTACTGCTCGTCCAGCGGCTTCTTCCAGGCGGACAGGATCAGCGCGCCGACCACCGTGCCCGCGGCGAGGGCGACGAGCCACATCACGGGGTTGCCGATGACCGCGATGACCCAGGCGCCGCCGTGGGGAGCGGGGCTGTAGCAACCGAACATCGCGGACAGAGCGCCGGCAACGGCGGAGCCGACGACGCAGCTGGGGATGACGTGGCCAGGGTCGGCGGCGGCGAAGGGGATGGCGCCCTCGGAGATGAAGGACAGGCCCATGATCCAGTTGACCAGGCCCGCGTCACGGTCGGCCTTGCTCCACTTGTTCTTGGCGATCATGGTGGAGAGGGCGATGATCAGGGGCGGCACCATACCGCCGGCCATGCAGGCGCCCATGACGATCTGACCGGTGGAGCCCAGGGTCGCGTCGGCGAGCAGGCCCGTGGAGAAGACGTACGAAGCCTTGTTGAAGGGGCCGCCGAAGTCGATCGACATCATGCCGCCCACGACCGCGCCGAGGATGACGATGTTGGCGCCGCCGAGGCCGTTCAGGAAGTTGTTGAGGCCGGTGTTGATGGCACCGAAGATCGGGTTGAGCAGGAACATGACGGCACCCATGACGAAGACGCCGACGAGCGGGTAGAGCAGGATGGGCTTGATGCCCTCGAGGGACTTGGGCAGCTTCTCGCAGACCTTCTCGAACCAGCGCATGAAGTAGCCCGCAGCAAAGCCCGCGAAGAGCGCCGCGATGAAGCCGCCGGAGACGCAGGCCGCGGCGGCAGCTTCGGCGTCACCCGCGACGGAGGCCTGAACGAAGCCCAGGCTGTAGCCCGCCTTGGCGAAGACGCCCGCGACAAAGCCGGGAGCCAGACCGGGGC
The DNA here is from genome assembly GCA_900314685.1 of uncultured Actinomycetes bacterium. GTDB lineage: Bacteria > Actinomycetota > Coriobacteriia > Coriobacteriales > Atopobiaceae > Olegusella. The sequence goes on from OMWE01000008.1 coordinate 38,415, forward strand.
GGTCGGCGATGGACATGGCGATGTAGCCGGCCAGGATCGGCAGCATCAGGCCGAAGGCCTCCTCGCCGATCGTCTTGATGAACTTGGCGGCCACCGTGGAGGAGCCGTACGCCGCGGTACCGGCGGCGCCCATGTCCACCAGGAAGGCCAGCGCGGTGATGATGCCGCCGCCGATGACGAAGGGCAGCATGTGGGAGACGCCGTTCATCAGGTGCTTGTAAATCTCGTGGCCGATGCCGTCGCCGGTGTCCTCGGCGGGCGCCGCGGCGCCGTTGCCCTCGTAGACGGGAGCCTCACCGTTCAGGACCTTGTTGATGAGCATCTCAGGCTCCTGGATGCCCTTGGTGACGTTGGTGCTGTAGACGGGCTTGCCCGCGAAGCGCGCGAGGTCCACGTTCTTGTCGGCGGCGATGATGACGCCCTTGGCGCCCTTGACGTCCTCGGCGGTGATGACGTTCTTGGCACCGCCGGAGCCCTGGGTCTCGACCTTGATGGAGACACCCATCTCCGCGGCCTTTTGCTCGAGGGACTCGGCTGCCATATAGGTGTGGGCGATGCCGGTCGGGCAGGCGGTGATGGCCAGGACCTCGAACTTGCCGGCGTTCTGCGCGATCTCGCGCTTCTTGTCCTGCTCGGCGGCGTACTGCGCGTCCTCGGCGTCGGTCAGAATGCCCAGGAACTCGTCGGCGCTCTTTGCAGCGCGGAGCTTGTCGCACAGGCCCTCGTCCACGAGCAGCTGGGAGAGCGAGGCCAGCACCTGCAGATGCACATTGTCCTCGGTGTTGGGCGCGGCGATCAGGAAGAACAGCGTGGTGGGCTCGCCGTCGAGCGACTCATAGTCGACGCCGGCGGGCACGGTCATGGCGGCCAGGCCCGGCTTGCTCACGCCGTCGGACTTGCCGTGCGGGATGGCGACGCCGTTCTCGACGCCCGTCGACATCTCCGCCTCGCGGGCGAGGACGGCCGCCTTGTAGGTCTCCTCGTCGTTGATGTTGCCCTGGCCCACCATCAGCTCGACGAGCTGGTCAATGGCATCGGCCTTGTCCTTGGGCGCACCATCGATCTTGATGGCACCAGGACTAAGCAGGTCTGCAATCCTCATGTCTTCTTTCCCTTCCCTCTGCGATCTCCTTCGCAGAACCATCCTTACCAGCCGCATCCCCGCGTCTGGGAATTACCACATATGGAAGTAGCACCTGCGCCTCGCCGAACTGGCGAGCGCGAGGTCTGTCCGCCCGAGCACCTGGCTAGAGCGTCGCGAGCAGCGCCTCGGCCTCGGTGCGCGTCGTGAGCTCGGACGAGAAAGCCGATGCGCTGCCGCAGGACACACCCATCTTGTAGGCATCCTCGTAGGTGCCCTTCTCGAGGTAGCCGGCCACGAATCCCGCGACCATGGAGTCGCCGGCGCCGACCGAGTTGACGACCGTGCCCTTGGGGGCGGGGCCGCCCGTCACCGTGCCGTCCTCGGCGACCAGCACCGCGCCCTCCCCTGCCATGGAGATCAGCACGTTGGCAGCACCGCGCTCCTGGAGCTTCTTGGCATAGGGCACGACCTCGTCGCGCGTGCGCAGCTCCACGCCGAAGATGGCGCCGAGCTCGTGGTTGTTGGGCTTGATGAGCCAGGGGTGGTACGGCAGCACGTTGGTCAGCAGGTCGCGTTCGGCGTCGACCACGATGCGGATACCGCGGCCGTCCAGACGGGCCATGATCTGCTCGTAGATGTCGGACGGCAGCATCGTGGGAATGGAGCCGGAGATGATCAGCACGTCGCCCTCGACGAGACGGTCGAGTTTGGCCATGAGCTCGGCGACGTCGGCCTCCGTGATGTTGGGGCCCATGCCGTTGATCTCGGACTCCTCGTCGCTCTTGATCTTGACGTTGATGCGGGAGAGGCCCTCGGCCACGTGGATGAAGTCGCATGTGGCGCCGTAGGACTCGGTACGCGTCTCGATCTCGCGGCCGGTAAAGCCCGCGACGAAGCCCAGCGCCACCGACTCGTGGCCCAGGTTGCCCAGCACGATCGAGACGTTGATACCTTTGCCGCCGGGCAGGATCTTCTCGGAGCACGTGCGGTTGACCGCGCCCAGCTTCAGGTGCTCGACGCCCACGGCGTAGTCCAGTGCGGGATTGAACGTGACGGTGTAGATCATGCGGGTACCTCCACTACATTGACTTGCTGCTGATACATCTCGTCCACCCCGCCGCTGGTAATGACGGTAGCAGACGCAAACTCCGCAAAGGTGACGGGCGCCACCGTGCCGAACTTGCTCGCGTCGGTGAGCACGTACCTCTTGCCCGTGCGCTCCATCGAGGTGCGTTTGACCTGCGCCTCGTTGATGTCGGGTGTCGTGAAGCCCTGCCCGAGCGTGGCACCGTTGGTGCCCCAGAAGCCCTTGGTGAAATGATAGCACTCGATGCCCGCGATGGCCTCGGGCCCCACGAGGGCCTCCGTCGACGCCTTGAGCTCCCCGCCGGTCATCAGCGTACGGTAGCCCTTGCGCACGAGCTTGCGCGCCGCAACGATCGAATTGGTGACGAAGGTGGCGCCCGCGGCGGAAGGCCCGAGGTGGTCAACCAGCGTCTCGGTCGTCGAGCCGGCGTCCACGTACACAAAGTCTCCGGGCTCGATAAGCGTGGCGGCGTAGGTGGCGATAGCGTCCTTCTCATCTATATAGAGGGGATACTTCTCGTCCATCGCGCGGTCCGAGGTCTCGTAGACCACGTTGTGGACGGCCGTCGCGCCACCGTGCACCTTGATCACGCGACCGGCGCGGGCCAGGGTCTCTATATCGCGGCGGATAGTGGCTGGCGAGGCGCCAAGCTCCTCCACGAGGGCGCTCCCGGAGACGCTGCCATGCTCCTCGACGAGCTGAGTAATGCGATCCTGTCGCTCCTGAGCCAGCATGGCACCCCCCTCCGTTCCGCCGTCATCTAGTATGCACCTCTTTGTTCAATTTCGCTCAAATTAGTTCCTCCTTCTCCGCGAACGGTAGTAATTCTCCACTATACGGTCAATATCGCTCTTATTTGCTCATTTTCGCCCACGTAAAAAGAAATAATCGCTCATTTCTTGCCTCGAGCCATCTCCCTGGCAGATGCCGCCCCTCTCGGATGGCCTCCCTCAACCCTGGTGGCCCCCTCAACTCTGTCTCCCCCACCCTCAAATATGAATGATTCGTTCGGTACCTAAAGTATTTCACAAGGTACCTTGACATCAATTCGTTAGGTGCCTAACATTTTTCCTGCACTACCGTTAGGAGGTATCAATACATGCATGAAAATCCAGTAGGAAGCAGCGTCGGCAGGCGCGTCTTGCACGACTTCGGCTACTTCGGCCACTTCCTGCACGTGCACGCGGGAGGCCGCGCCGGCAAGCAGTACGTGCTCATACGCCTGCTGAAATCCGGCGGCAGCCTGACCCAGCGCGAGCTGCAGGAGGTCGGCGGCACCGCATCGGCATCGATGTCCGAGGTGCTTGCTAAACTGGAGGGCGAAGGGCTGATCGAACGCGTGCCGCTCGAGACCGACGCCCGCCAGCGCATGGTCCGCCTGACCGAGGCGGGCACGGCAAAGGCGACCGAGATAGAGGCGCACAGGCTCCGTTTCGAGCAAGACGCGCTCTCCCCGCTCAGCGAGGACGAGCAGGCCACGCTGGTCGAGATGCTCGACCGCGTCGCGGCGCATTGGCGCGAGATTGAGGACAGGGAGAGGGTGGCAGTACATGAGCAATAGCGAATTCGAGAAGAAGCTCCCGCTGCGGACGATTTTCTCGACGCTGGCCGGCAGCATCCGCGAGTACACCAAATACGTCAAGGTGACGCCCGTGCTGGTGATCGCGGAGGTCATCATCGAGTGCATCATCCCCTTCATCACGGCGCAGCTCATCGACGCGATCCAGCTGGGCCGCGGCCTCGACGTGGTCGGCCGCTACGCCGCCATCCTGATCGCGCTCGCCCTGGTCTCGCTTCTGTGCGGCGCCGGCGCGGGCATCACCTGCTCCATCGCGTCGGCGGGCTTTGCCAAGAACCTGCGCCACGACATGTTCGCCAACATCCAGACCTTCTCCTTCAGCAACATCGACCGCTTCAGCACGAGCTCGCTGGTCACGCGCCTCACGACCGACACCAACAACGTGCAGCAGGCCTTCATGATGCTGATCCGCATGGCCATCCGCAGCCCGCTCATGATCATCTTCGCCATCGTGATGGCCTTTATGACCGGCGGTCCCATGGCGGTCATCTACGTCTTTGTCTCGATCCTTCTGGGCGTCGGCCTCTTTGGCATCGCCATCGGCGTCATGCCCATCTTCCACCGCATCTTCAAGAAGTACGACGCGCTCAACGACTCCGTCGAGGAAAACGTCTCGGGCATCCGCGTGGTCAAGTCCTACGTCCGCGAGGATTATGAGAAGCAGAAGTTCAACGTCGCGTCCGAGGCCATCTACCACGACTTCCTGCACGTCGAGCGCATCCTGGCCCTCAACGGCCCGATCATGACCGTGTGCGTGGACATCGTCTACACCTTCGTCGTCTACTTCGGCTCGCGCGCCATCGTCACCAGCGCCGGTCAGGCCATGCAGGTCGGCCAGATGTCGGCCCTGATCACCTACGGCTTCTCCATGCTGATGAGCCTCATGATGCTCTCGATGGTCTTCGTGATGATCACGATGGCCGACGAGTCCTCCCGCCGTATCTGCTCCGTGCTGATGGAGGAGTCCGACCTCAAGAACCCCGAGCACCCGCTGATGGACGTGCCCGACGGCTCCGTGGACTTCGACCGCGTGAGCTTCTCCTACTCCGCCGACGCCGAGCGCAACGCCCTGGAGGACATAACCCTCCACGTCAAGAGCGGCGAGGTCATCGGCGTGATCGGCTCCACCGGCTCGTCCAAGTCCACGCTGATCCAGCTGATCAGCCGCCTCTACGACGTGACCGAGGGCTCTGTCAAGGTCGGCGGCCACGACGTCCGCGAGTACGATCTGGACACCCTGCGCAACCAGGTGGCCGTCGTCCTGCAGAAGAACGTGCTCTTCAGCGGCACCATCAAGGACAACCTGCGCTGGGGCGACCCCGACGCCACCGACGAGGAGCTCGTCGAGGCGTGCAAGCTCGCCCAGGCCGACGAGTTCATCCAGCTCATGCCCGACAAGTACGACACCTACATCGAGCAGGGCGGCACCAACGTCTCTGGCGGCCAGAAGCAGCGCCTCTGCATCGCCCGCGCCCTCTTGAAGAAGCCCAAGATCCTGATCCTGGACGACTCCACGAGCGCCGTGGACACCAAGACCGACAAGCTGATCCGCGCCGGCTTCCGCAGCTACATCCCCGAGACCACCAAGTTCATCATCGCGCAGCGCACCAGCTCGGTGGAGGACGCCGACCGCATCATCGTCCTGGATGACGGCCGCATCGACGCCTTCGACACGCCAGAGAACCTGCTGCGCACCAACGAGATCTACCGCGACATCTACCTCACGCAGAACAAGGCGAGCCACGACGAGAAGCTCGAGGAGCTCGCCGAGGAGGCCGATGCCGCCGCAGACGCCGCCGCCGACGGAAAGGAGGCAGAGCAGCATGACTAAGAAGAACTACACGGGCAACGCCGCCTCCAAGGGCATGCGCGACACCACCGACCACGCCGTGACCGACTACCTGACCCGCGAGCCCACGACCGCGGCCCAGGAGCGCATCAGCGCCGCCAACGACCCCGCCCGCTACTCCAAGGCGCCCAAGCCCGGCTCCCTGCCCGAGAACGGCAAGGGCCACGGCAAGGGGCCCCAGGCCGGCACCATGACCGTCCTGATGGGCGTGCTCAAGCTGGTCTATTCCTTCTATCCCGTGCACCTCGTGGTCATGATCGTCTGCATCATCCTGCAGTCGCTCCTGTCCACCTTCCCCTCGGTCTTCCTCCAGCGCGCCATCGACGTCGTCAACCAGTGCTGGCAGTCGGGCGACTGGGCGACCGCGCAGCCGCAGGTCATGCACATCGCGCTGAGCCTCATTCTCCTGTATGTGTGCGCGCTCGCCGCGCAGACCATCCAGCTGCAGCTGGGCGCCGTGGTCACGCAGGGCACGCTGATGAAGCTGCGCGACAAGATGTTCGACCACATGGAGGACCTGCCGATCAGCTACTTCGACCGCAACCAGCGCGGCGACATCATGAGCTACTACACCAACGACGTCGACGCCCTGCGCCAGCTCATCAGCCAGGCGCTGCCCAACCTGCTGACCATGGCCGTCGCGATGATCTCGGTCTTCTTCCTGATGATCTGGTACTCCGTGCCCCTGACCGCCGTCGTGATCGTGATGCTGGCCTTCATGGGCTGGCTCACCCGCTACATGGGCGGCAAGTCCGCGCGCTTCTTCCTCAAGCAGCAGCAGGAGATCGCCCGCGCCGAGGGCTTCGCCGAGGAGGCCATGAACGGCCAGAAGGTCGTGAAGGTCTTTACCCACGAGCAGGCCATGCAGGCCGACTTCGACGAGGTCAACGAGGCGCTCTTCGAGGCAGCCAAGGCCGCCAACATCTACGGCAACACGCTGGGCCCCATCCTCTTCAACCTGGGCAACCTGGCCTACGTCGTGGTCGCGCTGGCCGGCAGCATCCTGCTCGCCGTGGGCGCGCCCAACCTCTCGATCTCGGGCATGGCGCTGTCCATCTCCATCGTGATCCCCTTCCTCAACCTCACCAAGCGCTTCGCCGGCTCCATCGGCCAGGTGTCACACCAGATCAACTTCGTGGTCATGGGCCTCGCGGGCGCCGAGCGCATCTTCCAGATGCTCGACGCCGAGCCCGAGACCGACGACGGCTACGTGACCCTGGTCCGCGTGAAGAAGGACGAGGACGGCAAGCTGGTCGAGTCCGACGAGCGCACCGGCATGTGGGCCTGGAAGCACCCGCACGAGGACGGCACCCTGACCTACGTGCCCATGCACGGCGAGGTCGTGATGGTCAACACCGACTTTGGCTACACGCCCGACCACCTCGTGCTCCACGACATCTCGCTCTACGCGCTGCCGGGCGAGAAGGTGGCCTTCGTCGGCGCGACCGGCGCGGGCAAGACCACGATCACCAACCTGATCAACCGCTTCTACGACATCGCCGACGGCAAGATCCGCTACGACGGCATCAACATCAACAAGATCAAGAAGGCCGACCTGCGCCACTCCCTGGGCATCGTCCTGCAGGACGTGAACCTCTTCACCGGCACCGTGATGGACAACATCCGCTACGGACGCCTGGACGCCACCGACGAGGAGTGCATCGCCGCCGCCAAGCTCGCCGGCGCCGACAGCTTCATCGAGCGCCTGCCCGAGGGCTACGACACGATGCTCACCGACAACGCCGAGTCGCTCTCGCAGGGCCAGCGCCAGCTGCTCTCGATTGCCCGCGCCGCCGTCGCCGACCCGCCCGTCATGATCCTCGACGAGGCCACGAGCTCCATCGACACGCGTACCGAGCAGATCGTCGCCCGCGGCATGGACAAGCTGATGGAGGGCCGCACCACCTTCGTCATCGCGCACCGCCTGTCCACCGTCCGCAACTCCGACGTGATCATCGTGCTGGACCACGGCCGCATCATCGAGCGCGGCACGCACGACCAGCTCATCGCTGCCAAGGGCACGTACTACCAGCTCTACACGGGTGCGTTCGAGCTGGAGTAGCGGCTCCCTCGGCGGCACGTCCGCCCCGCTCCGTTGGACCCGACGAAGGGGAGGGTCCGTCTTGCCTCAGCCTCACGGGCTTCGCGGCCGATAGTCGGCTGACGCAAGACGGACCCTCCCCTTCTGTCTGCATCGAGGGGGTCGCTGCGCCGGGCCCTGCTTGCGGGCGGATTGTACTCGCTTGTCTCACGTACGCTGGGCGGGTATCGCTACGCTCCCCGCCCAGCTGACGGGGTGGCGGCTTCCGGTCGCCACGTACGCCGGCGGGGGGCGCTGCGCTGCCCGCCGGGCTGATGCGGGCGCTACGCCGCCCCGGCCGATGGACCGGCCGGCATCCGTACACGAACGGAGCCCTCCTGCCCTTCTTCTGCCAGATGCCGCCATTCATGTACGAATGACGGCAGGCCCAGCGGGTACGTCGTACATGAACGCTGGCATTTGACACGATTGCGGCAAAAATGGCAACTTGTGCGCGACTGGGCGGAGCGGCACCTCCCACGAACGCTAGGAGACCCTGCCAGAAGGCCCCGCTAGAAGGCCCTGCTAACAGGCCCTGCTAACAGGCCCGCTAGAAAGCCCTACTCCCCGATGACCTCGAAGTAGACGGAACGGCGCTGCGGGCCGTCGAATTCGGCGAGGTAGACATCCTGCGCGCCGCCGCACACCACCTTGCCGCCCTGCACGGGGAACATGCAGCTGTTGCCCGTGAGCGTCTGCTTGAGGTGGCCCTGCGAGTTGTTGCCCGTGGCACCGTAGCTGGGCAGGAAATGCGCGTGTGCATAGGGGGCGTCGAGCGGGACCATGCCCTCGAGCATGTCCTGCAGGTCGCGCTCCACGCAGGGCAGGCCCTCGTTGACGATGATGCCGCAGGTCGTGTGCGCGCTCATCACCGCCACCAGCCCGTCGGTGATGCCGGAGGACTCGACCATGCGGTGCACGTCTTCGGTGATCTTGATCATCTGGGAGACCTCGGTCGTGAGGTAGCTGCGCTTCTCGAGTTTGACCATGTCTACTCCTCCTTCGAGGTCACGACGGCGCCCATCTCGGCGGCGCTGCTCTCGACGCCGCCCAAGAATTCGACTGCGTTGCCGCCCAGCAGGGCGTCGTGCGCATAGTCGGGCAGGCCGAGGTGCTCGATCGCCCGGCGGATCTTGAAGGCGCGGAAGCGGGGCGTGTTGCTGGCAAACATCACCTGGTGGCACAGGCTGCGCTGGAACCACCGCGGCCCCATGTCCACGGTGAAGAGGCGCTCGATCGACTCCTCGGGCGAATCGAGGTAGAGCACCGAACACTCCGTGTAGCAGTTGGGGTATTTGAGCATGAGCATCACCATCTCACGCACCCACGGCCACGCGAAGTGCGAGAGGCACACGCGCACCTTCGGGTGACGCATGATGGCCTCCTCCAGCGCGAGCGGGTGGCCGTACTTGGTTGGGGCGTTGGGCTCCCAGGAGAGGCCCGCGTCGAAGACAATCGGGCGGTCGTACTGCTCGCACAGGTCAAAAACGGGCTCCATGCAGGGGTCGGTCGCCCAGAAGCGCTGCTTGGCAGGGTGCAGAGAGATGCCGCGCGCACCGAGGTCGCGGAAGGCGTGCTCGAGCACGTCGGCGGCATCGCTCCGGTTGGGGTCGACGCTCGCGAAATTGATGAAGCGACCGGGGTGGTCGGCGACGATCTGCGCGCACTGCTCGTTGGTGGCCAGGCACAGGCCCTCGGTCGTCGTCAGGTCCAGGGGCAGCAGGACGTTCTTGTCAATGCCGCCGACCCGCATCTCGGCAAAGATCTCGTCGTAGTCCATCGGGCCCATGAGCCCCATGCCAAAGACCCGCTCCCAGTCTGCGAACGTCTCGTCGTCGTAGATCGCCTGGTAGAGGAGCGGGTGGACGTTCATATCGATGACCATGTGCTACTCCTTGCGCTCGTGTCTGTCCGTCGTGCGGCTTGCCTGCCGTCAGTACGGCTCGAACTTGGTGATGACCCGGCTCGAGAGCTCGGCCCCGCGCCGCTGACAGCTGGGGATGTCCTCCCCCTGGATCAGTCCGTACGTGAAGCCCGCGATGTACGAGTCGCCGGCACCGACCGTGTTGACCACCTCGGTCGGCACGATGCCGCACTCGTAGTAGCGCTCGCCGTCGTAGCTCACCGACCCGCGCTCCCCCATCGTGGCGGTCACGACCTGCGGACCGTAGCCCTGCACGTGCGCGATCCAGTCCTTGATGTGCTGGTAGTCGTCCCCGTCGTAGCTCATAAAGACGTAGTCCACATACGGGAAGTAGTCCTCGCAGTGGTACTCGGGGTCCTCGCTGAAGACCGAGAAGTCCATCACGCTCCTGATGCCGGCCTCGTGCCAGGGCTTGAGGTGACCGAGGCAGTTGCCAAAGAGGTCGGTGTGGAACATGTCGTGGCTGCGGACAAAGGCATCGTCCTCCGGCGTCAGCGCGTAGTCCGCCATCACGCCCTCGATCTCCTCGAGGTGCACGCGGTCGGTCCCGTTCCTGAGGCCCATCAGCATGACGCAGGTGTCGCCCTCCTCCACCCGCAGGTGGCTGGTGTCGATGCCCTCGGCGGCAAGCGCCTCGCGCATCCTGCGCCCGTACTCGTCGGTGCCCACCACGCTCACGGCCGAGACGGGCACGCCCATACGCGCCAGGTGCACGCCCCAGTCGATCCCGTTGCCGGTGGGATAGAACTTCCCCAGGTCGCGGTACACGTCGGCGCAGCAAAAGCCCACTGCCGCCACGCTCTTGACCTCGCCTTTTCTCATTCTGAGCATCCTTGTCCTAGTACTTCAGCCCGTGTCCCCAGCTGCCGTCGCACGAGCAGCACACGTCGCTCGCAAACGAGGCGGCGAAGTCGAGCCCCGCCACGTTGGCCTCCTCGTCGGCGAAGCCGCGCTTCTTGAGGTCGATGCTCTTGACCAGGTAGGCCGTGAGGAAGGAGTCGCCGGCGCCCATCGCGTCCCGCATGTGCTCCACGGGCTTGGAGGGCTGGCGGTAGTAGCGTTTGCCGTCGTAGGCGTAGCAGCCCTCCACGCCGCGGGTGGCGCTGACCCAGGCGGGCCCGAGCTCGTGCACCTGTGCCAGGCGCTCCCGGGTCTCGTCCTCGGTGAGGCCCGAGGCGGAGAAGAAGGCATAGGTCACATCGGGCGCGACCTGCTGGTAGTACTCCCAGGTGGAGTCATCGGAGAAGTCGAAGGACAGGGGGATGCCCGCCTCGTGGATCTTGTGCAGCTGCCGCTCGGTGTAGCAGTAGTTGCCGGTGTGCACCACGTCGAACCGGCGCAGGTACTCGATATCGAACCGGTCGAGCACGTAGCTCGTCTCGCCGCGGACGCCGCCCTGGTTGAAGTCACCCCAGATGCGGTCGCCGTCCGGCGCGATCGACACGCAGGAGTAGCCGTTCTCGCCCACCAGCTGCTTGCACTTGACGGTCTCCACGCCCTCCTCGTGCAGGCTCCGGATCACGTGCTCGGCGCGATCGTCGTCGCCGAAGTAGCCCATGTAGGCCGCGCGCGCGACGCCGGCCTTCTTGGCATAGACCGCGAAATTCACGCAGTTGCCGCCCGGGTACATGGTGCGGACATGCTCGTACACGTCGACGACGTTGTCGCCGAACCCGCATACGCTGACGTTGAGCTCTTCCATCGTTTCCCCTCTAGTACTCGACCTTGCCCATGTAGCGGCGGTACTCGGGGCTGTGGTCAAACGCCTTGCCGCGCACCCCGCGCAGCGACACGTTCATCTCGTAGAAGAAGATCGGGTCCAGGTAGGTGCGCACGTCCGCGTCCACGGCGTCCATGCCGTAGTCGAGCGAGTCGAGCACCATCAGGTCGCCGGTGTGGGTCTTGAGGAAGTCCTCGGCACGCTCGTCGATGTGGCGCGTGGCACCGCCCGTCTTTTGCAGGAAGTAAAAGACGCCCTCCTCCGTGCACTCAAAGGGGCCGTGGAAGTACTCGGCGGAGTTGATGTAGCTGCAGTTCTGCCACTGCATCTCCATCAGCGAGCAGATGGCAAAGCCGTAGGTCTGGGAGAAGGTGGGGCCGGAGCCCAGGATGTAGAGGAAGTCGTGGCTCTGGCACAGCTCCACAAACCGGGGGCCGAGCTCGGCCTCCACGCGGGGCTTGGCGGCGGCGATGATGCCGTCCAGCTGGCCGATGCCGCGGACGAGCGCCTCCTCGCCCTGGTAGCCGTCCTGCAGGCGCATGAGCTCCGCCGCAAAGACGATCGTGAAGCCCGCGGGCTTCTCCAGCTGCGGGGTGGCGTCCTCCCACTGGTAGATCCAGCAGGGCCACTGGCCGTTGTCGATCCTGGAGCCCGCGTTGTTGGTCATCGCGAGCACGGTCGCCCCGCGCTCGGCGGCCAGCTGGCAGGCCTCGACCGTCTCGCGGGTGCCGCCGGAGTGGCTGCAGGTGACGACCACGGAGTGCTCGCCCAGGCGCGCGGGCGGCAGCGCCGTGAACTCGGCGGCCGTATAGATGCCGCTCTCCATGCTGGGACTGTGCTGCTCCACCAGGCAGTGCGCCGGGTACAGGTCGATCACCGAGCCGCCGCAGGCCACCCAGTACACCTGGCCGACCGTGCCCGCCTTGTCGAATGCCTGCTGTGCGTATGTCTTTGCGTCCATGCGTGATCCTTTCGTATGCCAGGCACGTCTTCGCGCCTTGGGTTGCCTGTCTTGTTCCTGTCTTGCTTCTTGTCTTGCTTAATGTCCTAGTTAGTAAGTATATGACGTTATATGACGTTTTGGAAGAAGAACCTCAAATCTCTATTCCCTACGCCGGCAACAGACCCGAGACGGCGGTGACGACGATGCCGAGCACCGTGATGAGCAGGATGAACTTCCAGCACGTCCGCCACCACTGGCCAAAGCTGATCTTGGAGACCGAGAGGCCGGCGACGGTCATGCCCGCCGTGGGCGAGATGGAGTTGATCGTCTGGTTGGCCAGGCAGAGCGCGGTGACGGCCGCCTCGGGGTTCACGCCCATCAGCTGCGTGAGGGGCCCCAGGATGGGCATCGTGAGCGCGGCGAGGCCCGAGGAGCTGGGCACGAGCAGCGACAGCAGGCCCAGCACGATGTAGAGCAGGGTGGTGTAGATGGGCGCCGGGACGCCGGCGAGCAGGGTCGCCATAGCGTCGAGGATCGTGTCGATGATCATGCCGTTCTCGGCGATCACCAGGATGGAGCGGGCCAGGCCGATGATGACCGCGGCGTACGAGAAGTCGGCGAGGCCCTTCACGAACTCCTCGGCCATCTCGCGCTCGCTCAGGCCGCCCACGATGCCGCTCAGGACGCCCATGCCAAAGAAGACGGCCGAGATCTCGTCCATGTACCAGCCCTGGGTGATGAGGCCCCACACGATCAGCGCCATGCCGGCGGCAAAGACGATCAGGACGCCGCGCTGGCGGGCGGTAAAGGGCATGGCGACGCTGTCGTCCTGCACGGAGAACTCGACGCGCTTGGCCTTGTCGTCCTGGTAGGTGATGGAGGACGTGGGGTCGGCCTTGACCTTGCGGGCATAGCGCATGACCCACACGACGGACAGCGCGGTAAAGACAATCCAGGTCACGAACCGCAGCCACAGCTGGGGGTTGCCCTCGATGCCCACGATACCCTGGGCGATCAGCACGTTGAAGGGGTTGAGCGTCGAGGCGATGTAACCGATGTTGGGACCCATGAAGCAGATGAGAAAGGCGGTCATGGAGTCATATCCCAGCGTCATCATGATGGGGATGATGATCGCGTAGAAGGGCAGGGCCTCCTCGGACATGCCAAAGGTGGTGCCGCAGATGGACAGCAGGGTCATCATGATGGGTATGATGAGGTAGTCCCTGTGGCGGAGCTTGCCGATCACGTGGCTCATGCCGGCGTTGATCGCGTTGGTCTTGGTGATGATGGCAAAGGAGCCGCCGATCAGCAGGACGAACGCCACGACGTCGGCCGCCGCCTGGATGCCCTGCGTGGGGGCCATCAGCAGCTGCTGGACATTGGTGCGCAGGTCGACGGTCTCGCCCGTCTCCGGGTCCGTGTACACCTTGTCCCGCGGCGTGTAGGTGCCGGCGACCGCGACCTCCTTCTCGCCTGCCGCGGTCTGCACGACCTGCCGCTCGTACTGGCCCGAGGGCACGATCCACGTGAGCACGGCAAAGACGACCATCAGCAAAAAGATGATCGTGTAGACGTGCGGCAGCTGGAATTTCTTCTTCTTGGGCGCGCCTTTCCCTTCGGTGCGCAGGCCTTTCTCGCCCTCCGCCATGGCGGCTCCTCTCGCTCGTTCGTGCTTCTTTGTATTACGTCATATAACGTTATATCTCATCATACCGACTTTGTGAAGAGCGATTTGCGGAGAGGGCGATATCGGGATTCGAGGCGGCGCGACGAAGCAGCGCGACGAAGCAGCGCGACGAAGCAGCGCAATCGCCGCTCCAGGAAAAGTACGCAAAGCAAAATAAAGAAAACGCAGACGTGCGCGTTAGTTCCCCCCTGCAACGCGCACGTCTGCGTCTTCTTTTCAGGCGACTGCGCTTTCTTTTCAGGCGGCTGCGTATTAATTGCCGCGTCGTACGCCCCTGCCGGGAGCGCGCGTGCCATACGCGGGACCGAGCAAGACCCAGGGCTATGGGACCGGGATGGGGCTATGGGATCGAGACAGGACTATGGGCCGAGATGGGGAGCCTAGATGTTGAAGACGTACAGGCTGCCCACGATGTACTGCTTGCCGATCATCATCGGCGCGCCGTCCTGGTCGGTGAAGTCGATGTGCTCGTAAAAGAGCGGCTCGCCCAGGGGGACGCCGAGCGGGGCCGACAGCTCGGACGTGGCGCGCACGATCTCGAGCGTGCAGGCGTCGTCGCCATTGGGCCGCCTGCCCGTGTGCCGCTCGACCACGTCGAAGATCGACACGTCCTCGAGGTCCTCGTCCAGCAAAAAGCCGAACCCCTCCGCGGGGAAGAAATTGTTCTCGAGCATGATGGGGATGCCGTCGACGGTGCGCAGACGCCGCACGTGGATGAGCCGGGCACCCTCCCCCAGGCCGAGGAACTCGCGCTCCTCCGTCCAGGCCTCGGTCAGCTCGCGGCCCAGCAGCCGGGCGCCGGGCTTGCGGCCGGCCTCCCTGCACGTGTCGGTGAAGCTCTGCGTCGAGCTGTCCTGATGCAGCTTGCGCATGAGCTTGGGGCGCGAGACAAAGGTGCCCTTGCCCTGGCGCTTGGTGAGGTAGCCGTCGTCCGAGAGCTCCTTCACGGCGCGGCGCACCGTGATGCGGCTCACCCCGTAGATCTCCGACAGCTCCGCCTCGGACGGTATGCGGTCGCCCTCCGCGTACGTGCCCCGATGGATGTCATCCCTAATGTGATCCATCACCTGCTGGTACAGCGGGGTGAGCGATCCGTCCTGCAGCTTCATGGGCTTCCCTCCGGGCATGCGGCGCAACTTGTCCAATGAAACAAGTTTAATCAATTCCTGTTGCGACCAAGGAAGAAAAGCCACACATCGTTACCTTTCGAAAACCGTGACCCCCGTCGTCTGAGAGCCGCGACTCCCCCGTGGGGAAAGCACGGATCCCTATCGTGTGAGAAGCCGCGGTTGCCCCTGCCGCCCGATTTCAGCATTGCACCGCTCTTCTTCATCGTTATAGTACGTATTATGACGTGTTATAAGATGCAATGCGCTGAGTCGCCTGCCTACGCGTACGGCAGACGGGCCACGAGACACAGGAGGACCCATGACGTTCATGAAAGATCTCTTCGGCACGGAGCGGCCCATTATCGGACTCATGCACCTCAAGCCCCTGCCGGGCGACCCCTATTACGACGCCGGCGGCGGGCTGGAGGGCATCGTCGACGCCGCGCGCGCCGACCTCGCGGCGCTGCAGGACGGCGGCGTCGACGCGGTCCTCTTCACCAACGAGTTCAGCGTCCCCTATCAGCAGCAGGTCTCCCCCGTCGTGACGTCCTCCATGGCGTACGTCGTGGGCCGGCTCCGCGGCGAGATCCGCGTGCCGTACGGCTGCGAGGCCATCTACGACGGCGACGCGACGATCGACCTGTGCGCGGCGACCGGCGCCCAGTTCACCCGGTGCCTCTTCACCGACGCCTGGGCGGGCGACCTGGGCATCGTCGACCGCGACGTGGCGGCGACCATGCGGCACAAATACGCCCTCAGGCTCGACGACCTCAAGCTCTTTTACTTCATCACCAGCGAAGACGACCATGACCTCGCCGGCCGCACGGTGGAGGAGCGCATGCACTCGCTCGTCTTTGAGTGCCATCCCGACGCCTTTGTAGTCGGCGGCACCGGCCCGGGCGTCGCCCCGGACGCGCGGGAGTTCCGCCGCCTCGCGGAGCGCTCGGGCGACGTGCCCGTGGTCGCGGGCACGGGCTGCCGGCCGGACACCGTGGCCGACATCCTCTCCTGTGCGCACGGCGCCTTCGTCGGCACCGCGTTCAAGCGCGACGGCATCATCTACAACCCCGTCGACCAGGCGCGCGTCGCGCACTTCATGGAGGTCGCCAGGGCTGCCCGGGGTGACAAGTGATGACGGCGGGCAGCAGGGCAACAGGCACCAGGGCGACAGGCACCCGCTCGCAGGCGGGCGACGGGCGGCGCTACTACCTCGGCATCGACATCGGCACCGGTCAGAGCAAGGCAGCCCTAGTAGACGAAACGTGCACGCCCGTCCGCGTCTGCTCGGTCGAGCACGATATCCAAAACCCCCGGCCGGGCTGGTACCAGATGGACGCGGACGGCGTCTGGTGGGGCGATTTCTGCACGCTCTGCCAGCGGGTGATCACGGAGACCGGCATCGACCCCGCACAGACCGCCTGCGTGGGACTCTCGGCGCTCGGCTGCGACTGTGTGCCTGTGGATGCTGCCGGCCACGCCCTGGCACCCGCCGTCCTCTACGGCATCGACTCGCGGGCGTCCGCCCAGATCGCATGGCTCAAGGCGCGCTATGCCGGTCGCGAGACCGAGGTCTTTGGCCACGAGCTCTGCTCCAGCGACGTCGCGCCCAAAATCCGCTGGTTCAGGGACGAGATGCCCGAAGTGTGGGAGCGCGCCGACAAGTTTCTCACCGGCTCTTCCTACCTCTCGATGCGCCTCACGGGCCAGGTGACGATAGACCGCTATCTGGCAGAGGACTGGATGCCGCTCTACGATTTTGGGGCCGACCGCATCGACGAGCGGGGCTGCGAGGGCATCTGCAGGCCCGACCAGCTCGCCCGCCTGGCGGCGGCGACCGACATCGCGGGCACCGTCACCGCGCGCGCCGCCGGTGAGACGGGGCTCGCCGCAGGCACGCCCGTGCTCGTGGGCACCGGGGACTCGGGGGCGGAGGCGATCTCCACGGGTGTCTTCCTGCCCGGCGACATCATGGTGCAGATGGGTTCCACCTGCTACTTCATCTATCTCAGCGACCACCGGGTCAGAGAGGACCGCTTCTGGCCGGGGACCTTTATCATCCCGGACACCTGGGCGCTCTGCGCGGGCACCAACACCGCGGGGACCCTGACCAGGTGGATGCGCGACGAGCTCTACCCCGACGCGGTCGCCGCGCAGGAGCAGGGCGGGCCCGACGCCTTTGCCGTCATGGCCGCGGACGCCGCGAGCGTGCCGCCCGGGGCCGGCGGGCTCATCTGCCTGCCCTATTTTGCCGGCGAGCGCACCCCGCTCAACGACCCGCTCGCGCGCGGCACGTTCTTTGGCCTGCTCACCAACCACACGCGCGCCCACATGACACGCGCCGCCATCGAGGGCATCGCGTGCACGATCGCGCAGCATTTCGAGGTGCTCGCGGAGGACGGGCTCGCGGTCAACAAGATCATGTGCACCGGCGGCGGCACAAAGAACGAGGTCTGGCTCCAGGCCGTCGCCGACATGCTCGAGCGCCCCGTGTACACCACGGACATCACCGTCGGGGCGGCCTACGGCGACGCGCTCATGGCGGCCGTCGGCTGCGGCGACTACCGGAGCTGGAACGACCTCGCGCAGGTCGTACAACCGAGTCGCACGGTCGAGCCCCGCCCCGAGACCTATCCCGTCTACCGCAAGCTGCGCCGCCAGTTCAAGGCCCTCTACGAGGCGACCAAGGACATCGCCCACGAGCTGGACGCACCTGCGGCGCAGTAGGCTCTCTGGGGCGCACTAAGCTCTCCTCGGCCTGACGAAGGGGAGGGTCCGTCCCGCCTCGGCCTCACGGGCTTCGCGTCCGATAGTCGGCCGAGGCAAGACGGACCCTCCCCTTCTGTCTGCATCGGGGGGGTGCTGCACCAGGCTCTGCTTGCAGGTGGGTTGTACTTGTTACCTGCAGCTACGGTGCTAGCGGCGGCGGTTCTTGCGGCCCTTGCGGAGGATGGAGCCGACGATCCACAGGCCCAGGATCACGGCGAGGAAGTAGCCGACGAAACCGATCACGGGCACGCCGAAGATGACGGGTTTGATGCGCGCGTAGTACACGACCGACGAACCGATGAAGAGGCCCGCGACGACGATGCTCATCGACAGGCGGTCGGCGGCGTTGGAGAGGCCGCGCATCGCGTCGTTGATGCCGGTGAGGTCCAGCTGCGTGCGGATCTGCCCGCGCGTGAGCATGCGGGAGAGCGTCGGCAGGTCCCTTGCGGCGCGCAGCAGCGCATGGCTGGCCTCGTAGGACTCGCGGAGATAACGCTTGCCTTCGCGCTTGATCTCCTCATCTATCTGCATGTTGGCCCGGACATGCTGGCGGATGATGTCCACAATGGAGACGCCGGGCAAAAACTCGTCCACCACGCCCTCGAGCGTCACGAGGGAGCGCGCCAGCATCGTCACCGTGCCCGGCAGCTCGATACCGTTCTTGCGCGCCATCGACACCAGCGAATTGAAGAAGCTCCCGAGGTCCAGCTCCTCCAGCTCCGCCTCGCCGTACTCGGCGATGATCTCGTCGAGGTCGGCGAGCAGGTGCGCGTGGTCCACGTCCGACACGTCGGAGATCGAGAAGCGCAGCAGCCCCTCCTTGAGCCTCACGGAGTCGCGCATCCCGACCGCGAGCACCATCTCGCGCAGCGCGGCGCGGTCGTGCGCGGACAGGCGGCCCATCATGCCCAGGTCCAGGTACACGATCTTGCCGTCGCGGATCAGGATGTTGCCGGGATGCGGGTCCGCGTGGAAGAAACCGTCGTCCAGCATCTGCTTGGTGTAGTTGTCGACGAGCTTGGTGCCGATCTCGGTCAGGTCGTAGCCGCCCTTCACGAGCTCGGCCGTCCGGTCGATGGGGATGCCCTTCACGTAGTCCATCACGACCACATGGCGCGTGCACCAGCGGGGGTAGATCTTGGGGCAGTCGATGAAGGCTACGTCGGCGTTGTTGTGGCGGAACTCCTGGAGGTTCTTGGCCTCCACGAGGAAGTCCGTCTCCTCGCGGAAGGACTGCCAGAGCTCGTCCACGACCGACGTGAAGTCGATGAACTGGTCGTCGCCCAGGAACCGGTCGGCGCGGCGCGCCAGCGAGCGCATGATCGAGATATCCTGCGCCATGATCTCCTGCACGTGGGGGCGCTGAATCTTGATGGCCACCAGCTCACCCGAGATCAGGCGGGCCTTGTGCACCTGCGCGACCGACGCCGATCCGAGCGGCACGTCGTCGATCGCGTCGAAGATGTCCTCTATGGGCTGGGTGTACTCGTCGCGCAACGCCTGGAGCATGGTCTCGCGGTCCATCGGCTCGACTTCGGTGCGCAGCTTCTTGAGCTCGTCGCAGAAGCTCTCGGGCAGAATCTCGGACCGCATGGAGAGTATCTGGCCGGCCTTCACAAAGGTCGGGCCCAGCTCCTCCAGCAGCTGGCGCAGCGACTGCGGGGTGAGCCCGTGCAGGACGTCGTACTTCTGCGCGATCTCAAAGATCTCGCGAAGACGTGCCGCCTTGCTCGAGCGCGTAATCTGATAGCGATCCTCGACGGTATTCCTACCGCCGAGGATGCCTATGGTCTGCGTCGGCCCCTCGTCCTTTGGGAGCTCGTCGGATGCTCCGCCCAGCTCGTCTTTGGGGTCAAACTCTGGATCTGCCACGAGTGATATGCCTCAGGGATACCGGGGGATGCCCGGGGTCTGTTTACTCGGCGTCGTCCTTGGGCTCGTCGGCCGCCTCGGGCTCGACGTCCTCGGCCTCCTCGACGGGCTCGGCTTCGACCTCCACGGGCTCGGCGTTGAGGTCGTCCTTGATCTGGGAGACCTTGGCCGCGTACGCCTCGCGCTCCTCGGGGGTCATCACACGCATGCGACCGCGCAGGATGGAGGCCTCGGTGTCGCTGCTGACCGAGCTGGCCTTGTGCTTGAGCTCCTCGTTGAGGGCCTTGCCCTGCTCGACGGTGATCTCGCCCTTCTTGACCAGGTCGTCGATCAGCTGGGACGACTTCTCGGCGCTCATGGCCACGGCGCCCACGCCGGCCAGGAAGACCTTGCGCGCGGTATCGCTCATATCATCGATAAAGCTCATGCTGTACCCCTTCTCTCGTATGGGGGCGCCACCCGCGCCCGTACGCCCAGATATACCCATCCTAGCGGGTCTTGTTGCGCAAAAAACGGGCCATCGGTAAACGAGGCGGCAGCCAGTGCGCGCTGCCGGTGAGGCAGCCGGCGCGCAGCTCAGGCAAGCGCGATCGGCCCAAGGTCCCGTGCGTGCGATCAGGCCAAGAAGAACGCGCGCAGCTCCCCGACCGAGTGGACCACGGCGTCGGCGCCCGCCGCCTCGAGCTCGCCCGCAGGCGCGGTATCCCCGAAGTACACGCCGATGCCGGGCATGCCCGCCTCGTGCGCCGCCTCGATATCGAAGTGGCGGTCGCCCACCATCACGGCATCGTCGGGCGTGAAGCCCGCCTCGCGCACGGCGGCGAGCACAGTATCGGCCTTGGACACCGCCGCATCGGTGTTCTTGCCGTATATGCAGGCGAAATCGTCGGCCATGCCCCCGTCGCTCACGCAGCGGCGCAGCAGCGGCGTGCGCTTGGACGAGGCCACGACCAGTGTGCGTCCGTCTTTCCTGAGGTCGGCCAAGAGCTCGGGCACGCCGGGGAAAGGCGGCCAGGCCTCGGCCCCGAGCGTGTTGTATATCTCGCGGTAGCGGCGCGTCACCTCGGCGGCGTCGGCCTCGGACAGGCCGTACACCTGCGAGAACGCCTGCGGGAAGGGAGGGCCCACCAGGCGGCTCAGGTCGCCGAGCTCGTCTGGGCGCATGCCAAAGCCGAGCAGGACGGTGCGCGCCGTCTCCACGATGGCGGGCAGGGTGTCGCCCAAGGTCCCGTCGAAATCCCACGCGATGCAGGGGCGATGTGCGATATCGGTCATGAGCGACCTCCTGAGCTGCGACGATAGAACCTATGGGCATCAGACTGCGCCAAGCGTACGTCATCCGCGGCACCGTCAAGACGTCTTTAGGCTACGATGATTTGGTTCGCATCGCAATCGAGGGAGGCCCCATGCACGCCAATCCCATCTACTGCTTCCACCCCACGCCCGAGCGCGCCGCCGAGTTCGCCGCGCCCGCCTACGACGTCTTTGACCGCGCCGGCGCCGCCGCCTACGTCGCCGCGCACCCGCGCTCCTTCCTCGCGATCGACCGGCCCGAGACGGGCTTCGCGCCCGACCACGACATGTACGCCGACGACGTCTACGAGCACGCCCGCACGCTGCTCAACGAGCGCGTGGCCGACGGGACCCTCCTGCGTGACGAAAACCCCTGCTACTACATCTGGCGCCTCAAGACCGCGGGCGGCCACACGCAGACCGGCCTCGTCTGCGGCGTCGCCGTGGACGACTACGAGGACGGGACCGTCCACCGCCACGAGGAGGTGCTGGCCGAGAAGGCGGCCGACCGCATCCGCCATATCCGCACGACCAACGCCCAGACCGGCCCCATCTTTCTGGCCTACCGCGACAACCCGACCATCGACGCCCTGGTCGCGCTGACCACGACGGGCGAGCCCTTCTACGACTTCGTCGCCGAGGACGGCTGCCGCCACACCATCTGGCGCATCTCGCGCGACGTCGCGATCGGCTCGCTGCAGCTGATGTTCGAGCAGGTCCCGGACGCCTACATCGCCGACGGGCACCACCGCTGCGCCTCGGCCGTCGCCGTGTGCGAGGAGCGCCGCGCCGCCGCGCGAGCGGCAAAGACGGACGGTGCCGCTGCGGATGCCGCCGGGGCGAGCAACGCAGGCACGACCGACGTCGCGGACATCCCGACCAATGCTCCCGGCGAGGAGGTCGCCCCCTACGACCGCTTCCTCGCGGTCCTCTTCCCCGCCAGCCAGCTCCAGATCATGCCCTACGACCGCGTGCTGACCGATGCTGGTGGCCTCACCGCCGACGAGGCCATTGCCGCCATCCGCGCCGCAGGTTTCACCGTCGAGCCCGCCGAGGGCGTCGTCGACCCGCAGGCCCACGGCGAGTACGGCCTCAAGATCGAGGGGCGCTGGTACACGGTCCGCCTTGTCGGGGGCAGAGCTGACGACCCCGCCATCGACCCCGTGGCCAAGCTCGACACGGCCATCGCGCAGGACCGGATCCTGGGTCCCGTCTTTGGCATCGCGGACCCCACGCGCGACAGCCGCATCTCCTTTGTGGGCGGCGCAGACGCGGCCGAGCAGGCGGATGCGCGCGCAGGCCAGACGGGCGTGGCTCTGACCCTGCATGCCACGTCGATGGACCAGCTGATGGCCGTGGCCGACGCGGGCCGGCTGATGCCGCCCAAGTCCACCTGGTTCGAGCCCAAGCTGCTCTCGGGCCTCTTTATCCGGAGGATCTAGGTACAGCCGCCTGGCGGCGCACGCCTACGAGCGGTAACGGCTGAGGAATTCCGCGGTGCGCGGGTTCTTGGGGTGTGCGAAGAGCTGCTGTGGCGCGCCCTCCTCGGCGATCACGCCCTTGTCCATAAAGATCACGCGGGTCGAGATGTCGCGGGCAAAGAGCATCTCGTGGGTCACGATGACCATGGTCATGCCCGTGGCGGCGAGGTTCTTGATGACCTCGAGCACCTCGCCGACCATCTCGGGGTCCAGCGCCGAGGTCGGCTCGTCGAAGAGGATGGCGTCCGGCTCCATGCACAGGGCGCGGGCGATCGCGACGCGCTGCTTCTGGCCGCCGGAGAGCTGGTCGGGGCGCGCCTTCTGGTACGGGAACATGCCCACCTGGCGCAGGTACTTCTCCGCGAGCTCGCGGGCCTGCTGCTTGCTGCCCTTTTTGACGATCTCGACGCCGCTCATGCAGTTCTCGAGGACCGTCATGTTGTTGAAGAGGTTGAAGTTCTGGAACACCATGCCCACGCGGGCGCGGAAGGCGCTCTTGTCCTTGGGCGCGTACGAGATGGGCTTGCCCTCGAAATAGATGGTGCCCGAGGTCGGGTCCTCCAGCATGTTCACGCAGCGCAGGAGCGTCGACTTGCCCGAGCCCGACGAGCCGATGATGCTGATGACCTCGCCCTTGTCCACACTGAAGTCGATGTCCTTGAGGACCTCGTGGGTGCCGAAGCTCTTGCTCAGGTGTTCAACCCTCAATATCTCCTGCGACATTAGGCCACCTCCGGGTCAGCCACGAGCTCGTAATCCTTCGCGCCGTCGAGCTTCCTCTCAAGCAGGCCCAGCAGACGCGAGGTGATGAAGGTCAGTACGAGGTAGATCACGCTGATGATCACGTACGTCTCGAAGAAGCGATAGAAGGAGCCGGTCACACCGCGGGCAACGAAGAAGAGCTCGCTCACGGAGATCACGTTGAGGACCGAGGTGTCCTTGATCGACGAGACGAACATGTTGCCGATCTGCGGGATCAGGTTGCGGAACGCCTGGGGGATCACGACGCGGGTCATCGCCTGGACGTGCGTGAAGCCGATCGCGTAGGCGCCCTCGAGCTGGCCCTGGTCGATGCCCGTGATGGCACCGCGCACGGACTCGGCCATGTAGGCGCCCGTGTTGATGCTCAGGACCAGGATGCCGGCAAGAAGGGAGTTCATGTTGAAGTCGAAATACTGGGCGGCGCCGTAGTAGACGACCATCGCCTGGACCATCATGGGCGTCCCGCGGAAGACCTCGACGTAGATGCCGGCGATGACCTTGAGCACGCGGTTGACCGCACGCGTGACCGGGGAGGCGTGGCTGTCGACCACGGCGCTCTGGATCACGCCGACGATGAAGCCGAGGACGCAGCCCAGGACGGTGCCCGCAATCGCGATCTCGAGCGTGGTGATCGTGCCGTTGAGAAACTGGGCGCTATACCGCTCGAGTAAGAACAGCACCCAGCCCATAAACGTTGTCGGATATTCTGGCATGAGGTTTGCGACCTTTCTTCCGATGTGCGGCGGTGCTGTTCAGGCATCCCGTGGGAGTGGTGAGGGGCCGCCCCCACGGGATGTGTGGATGCGGACAGGCGCGAATCAGCCGGCTTACTCGCTCACGGAGAGGGGCTGGTTGTCGAAGGCCTCCTGCATCATCTGCTCCTCTTCGTCGCGGTCGAGGTCCGCAAGGACCTTGTTGATCTTGTCCAGGAGCTCCGTGTCGCCCTTGCGCACGGCGATCGCGGCGGAGGAGTTGGACAGGTCGTAGTCGAAGCCCTTGCCCTTCTCGGTGCCGCCGATGGTGCTGTCGAGCATCACAAAGGCCAGATCGGGGTTGGACTTCATCACGGACTGCGCCTCGGTCTCGCCGAGCACGGTACCGTCAATCACGCCGGATTGGATGGCGACTATCAGGGTGTTTTGGTCGGCCATGGAGTTCTCGTGCTGCACGTCGGGGATCTGGTCGATGATGTCGTCCTCGAAGGTGCCGGTCTGCGCCGCGATCTTGGCGCCGGAGAAGTCCTCCAGGCTCGTGGCGCTGGCGTACTGCGAGTCCTTGAGGCAGACGACGCCCTGCGGGGAGCTCCAGTAAAAGTCGGAGAAGTCCACGGACTGCTTGCGCTCCTCCGTCACCGACATGGAGGCGATGATGCAGTCGAAGGTGCCGGCGTTGAGCGCCGGGATGATGCCGTCCCAGTCGACGCGCACAAACTGCGGCGTCCAGTCGTTGGCCTCGCAGATCTTGTCGGCGATGAGGCTGTCGTAGCCGCCCACGTAGCCGCTGCCGTCGGACATGGCGACGGCGCCATTGGAGTCGTCGCTCTGGACCCAGCTGAAGGGGGCGTAGCCGCAGTCCGAGCCGATGCGCAGCGTGGAGCCGGCGGGGTACTTCTCCTCGCCGTCGGCGCTGCCCGCGGCACCCGCACCGCCGTTGCCTGAGCTGTCGCAGCCCGCGACACCCATGGCGGCGCCCGAGAGCATGGTGGCGCCGATTGCCTTCAGAAAGTTCCTTCTCGAAAGTGTGCTCATGTTGTCCCCCCCAAATCACGTCTTTCGCGGACGTGAGGCACAGACCCTTGCAAATGGCGCCCTCGGTCAAGGGCGCCCCCGCAACAACCGATGCACCACGGCCATCCTGATATGGTTGATAATAATGACGTTTTATGACGTTTCTTATTTCATTAGATTACAACTTGATGAATAGAGGCCCGCTGTTTCCGAACGGTGTACCGACCCAACGACGCGCGTTATAGATGTCGCGCGAGCGGGTATATTTCTTTCCAATCTGCAGACAAGATTGGAATCGCATGAAGCGTACCGACAACAACACGCGCATCGAGCTGCCGCTCGCGGTCGTAGCCCTGCATGTCATCACGACCGCGGTCGTGCTGGCTGCCGCCGCCGTGCTGCTCGCCGCCGTCTTTGCGACGGACGAGGTGGCAGATGTCGTGACCTTCGTCGCGGGCCTCACGCTGGGCGGGGTCACCATCGGGACCTTCGCCTACACCAAGCGCAAGAGCGCGCAGGCCGCAGAGGCAGACCGTGCCGCCGCGGCCGACCAGGCCGCCGGCACCGACACATCTGCCAGCGTGGCGCAGGCCCCCGATACCGGCCGCGCGCAGGCCGCTCGAGCGTCAGCCGACCCCACACCGGCACTGGCAACCACACCGCTCGTCTTCGCATCGGCAGTGCCGGTGGCAGACGGCGGCGCTGCGCTCGGGGACGCGAGCTCTCGCGCCACAGACCCCGAAGACACACGCTCGGGCAGCGCGGATCTCGCAGCCGCACGTTCGGACGGTACGGATCTCGTGGGCGCTCATGCCGATGCAAAGGACTCCGGCGGGGACGGAGCCGAAGCAGAGCTTGCGCTGACCGCCGAGCCGACGAAGTACTCCAAGCTCGACCTGCAGTCGCTCAGCAAACGCCTGGTCGGATGCCCCGATCCCGTGGCCGAGCTCAAGCTCATGGAAAAGGACATCGCAGACCGCGAGCGGGCGTGGACCGGCCACGGCCGCTGGAGCCACGGCAGGGCCGAGAGCGAACGTGCACGCCTCGTCGCACACGCCCTGGGCCACGAGGAGACTACCGAAGACGACTCCCCCGATCCCGACCCCGAGGTCACGCCCATCCCCTCCGGCGCCGAGCTTTTCCTCGCGCACCGCCTGCGTGCGTCGGGCCTCTACGACGAGGACGTCGAGATGCCGCGCATGCACATCGTGTGCCCGCACAGCTCCGGCATGTTTTACCTGCGCGTCGAGCAGGACCAGGTGCCCTACGGGACCATGCTCGTCGTCCTGCGCATCGAGGCCGCGCTCAACGCCGTGCGCTTCGCGCTGCGCTACTACGACGACCGCGAGCCGAGCGAGGACGACTGCATCAGCCTCGTGCAGCGCATCAGCTCCAGCATCGTCGCGCAGGCGGCGCCGATCGACGAGCCCGTCAAGCAGGACCAGGGCATCGACCCCGACGGCGAATGGGCAGTCCGCCACGCCATCTCGCAGGCCATCGAGAGCTTCCAGCTCCCCTACCGCCTGGTCGCGAACTTCCGCAGCAACGTCGCCGACGGCAACGTCGCAATCGAGGTCCAGCTGACCCCGGGCGACGTCTTTCCCGAGGAGTGCATCAGCCGCGAGATGGGCGACCACCGCATCCCGGCCACCAGGCAGATGCGCCGCATGCGCGCGTCGGACTACGCCCTGCGCCTCGCGATCCTGCTCGCCGCCTCGGCGTTCCGCGCGTCCGGCCGCATCAAGCACGTGTGGGTCGCCGGCATCCTGGAGACCGCCACGCGCCGGGACTGCTATTACTCCATCGACTTCGACCGCTGGCGCTTCGCCAAGGTCGACCTCGAGGAGGTGGACGACCTCGAACGCGTCCTGCATCCCTTCTGCCCCGCCATACGTCTGGAGGACGGGTTTCTTCGCCCGGTCGCGCAGACCTTCTCGCTGGGAGAGGAGCGCTTCTGCCCGCGCCGCCGCTTCGAGAGCGTGTCGCTCTCGTCCCGCCGTCTCAAGGGCGCGGTCGCCGAGGCGCTCGGCACCGACCACGTGAGCGGCCTCGCCGTCGACGAGGGCGAGAAGCGCGTCGCCGTGGCCGACGATATCCTGCGGCACCTCGCCCTGCCCAACGACGAGCGCGCGACCGAGCACGACGTGCATGCCATCCTCGAGATTGCGGGCGACGACCCCGACCCCAGTGTGCGCTCGGCCGCCGAGCGCACCGCGCGTGCGCTGGTTGCGGGCTCGATCAGCGACGACCCGCTGGCCGTGGTGGACGAGTTTGTCTCCGGTGACGACCTGACCCGCGCCGTGCGCGCCGCACATCAGGCGCTCGCGCAGCACGACTTCGACCGCGCAGCCGCGATGCTCAGCGCCGTGCTCTCCCCCATCGACGAGGCAGGCTACTACGACGACACCGACCACATGGTCTGGCGCTACTTCGCGGACTACACCGCCCGCGCGCTCTTCAACCGCATCGGCGACCTCGGAGGCCGCTCGCTCATGCTCGTCCCCCGCAGCTATTTTGACGCGCACCTGCTCATGACCGTCGCGCTGCTCGCGTCCAACCGTTTCGAGGACGCTGAGCGCCACGCCCGCCTGCTCGTCCGCATCGCGCCGCTCGACACGCGCTCCCGCCTGCAGCTTGTCCGCACGCTCGAGGCGCAGAACAGGGACGATGAGGCGATCGCCGAGCTCCGCGCGCTGCTGGAAATCGCACACGACCCGCAGAGCGTCGGTACCGCCTACTACCGCATGGCTTACTTCCAGTGGAAGACGGGCAACATCATCGCGGCCCAGGCGTGCTACGCGCTGGCCGTCCGCTTCCTGCCGGCCGCCGTTCAGACCATCTCGCTCGAGGTCGCGACCCTCGCGATGAGCACGGGCGACATCCAAGGATTCGACCACGAGCTCAGCGAGCGCGAGGTCATGGACGCCCTCGCCGCGCACGACATCCCCGAGGCCCCGACCGACCGCGTGTCCGAGGCATTCTTCCAGTGCGCGCACGCCGCGCTCGACGCCGAGATCTTCCCCGTGGCGCGCAACTTCATGACCACGCTGGCGGCCTTTGCACCCGACGACGTGATCGTGGGCATCCTGCGCTCCCTCGAGGACGCCCCCGACTCACGCCTGTGACGGCGCGTGTGACAGGGGACGGGGGATTGTCACGCACGCCCGGCTCACGCCCAAAGGCAAGCCCTCGTATAACAGAAGCCCCGCACCAGCGAACTGCCGATGCGGGGCTTTTCGTGTGACAGGGGACGGGGGTCTGTCACGTACAGCAGGGTTTTTCTTCTGAGCGTCTCCCCTTAGAGCTCGAGCTCCATCAGGCGGGCAAGCGTCACGATGTAGATCTCCAGCGCGCGCTTGAACTGGGCCTCGGAGAAGCCCTCGTCGGCGGAGTGCTCGGCGCCGACCCAGTCCGGCATCGGGTCGGTGGGGTCGTTGGGGCCAAAGGCGCAGGCGCAGCGGAAGTGGCGCGCGTAGGTGCCGCCGCCGATCACGTAGGCCTTGGCGTCGCGGCCGGTGTACTCGTTGTAGGTGGCGACGCAGGTCTCGATGGCGGGGTTGTCCGGCTTGATGTAGAAGGTCGGCATGTCGAGGTCCACGGTCAGCGTGGCGTTGCGGCCCTCGAGGAACTTCTCGATCGCGGCACTGATCTCGTCGGAGGAGATCGACGTCGGGTAGCGGGAGTCGATGGTCTGCTCGAAGACGCCACCCTTGGTGCGGACGGTGCCGCCGATGCAGGTCAGCGGGCCGAACATCTCGTCGTGGCTGGCAAAGCCCATCGAGGAGCCGTCGGTGGTGCACAGGATGTCGTGCTCGAGGTCCAGCCACACGCGCTCCGCCTCGCTGCCGATGCCCTGCGCGCGCAGGTAGTCCACGAGGACGAGGATGGCGTTGACGGAGCCCTCGGGCATCGAGGCATGGGCGCCGATGCCCGTCGCGGTGACCTTGGCGAGGCCGTCGCCCGCGGGCTCGACGGCGATGCGGTCGGCGGCGGGCAGCTGGGAGGCGTCTGCCTTCACGAGGGCGGTCGCCTGGCCGGGCACGGCGTTGCCGGCGGAGCCACCGTCCAGCTCGACGATCTGGTCGGCAATCGCGGCGGCAGAGCGAATCGTGGCGGAGTAGCCGCCCTTCTCGCCGCAGATCACGGGGAAGTCCGCGTCCGGCGTGAAGAGGAACGCGGGCTGCTCGTAGTTCTCGAGGTACCACTCCACGTCGCGCATGTCGGTCTCTTCGTTATTGCCGATGATCATGCGGAGGGTGTAGGGGTTGGGCTTGCCCGTCTTCTCAGCACGCTCGGCGAAGAACTTGAGGGCGTAGAGGCCGAGGGTGAAGGGGCCTTTGTCGTCGAGGACGCCGCGGCCGATCATATAGCCGTCCTTGCGGGTGACCTCGAAGGGCGGGAAGGTCCAACCGGTGCCCTCAGGGACGATGTCGGTGTGGCCGATCAGCGCGATCTGCTTGTCGGACGCGCCCTTGATGTCGGCGTAGCCGATGTGGCCGTCGCAGTTGTGGGCGTCGAAGCCCAGGCGGTCGGCGATCTGGACCGCGGCGTCGAGTGCCTCGAACGCCTTGGGGCCGTAGGGCTTGCCCGGCTCGGCCGCTTCCATGTCCTCCACGGAGCGGATGTGTACCAGCGTGGCGATATCGGAAACTATGTTTTCCCACTCGCGCTCGATGTACGCGCGCGCCTCCTGCTTGAGCTGCTCGTCTGCCATAAGAATCCTTTCTGTCTCGCAGCGGTAAGACATGCATAACAAATCTAGTCTAGCCTATCGAGACACACTTTGGAAACATTCAGCCAAGCGGTATGTCCTGCCAGTCGGCGAGCCAGAGGTCGGCACTCCCCTGCACCTCGGCGATGTCCTGCACGTCGTCGCAGGAATTCACGGCACACGTCTGCATGCCGGCAGAGTGCGCCGACCGCAAGCCGATGGCCAGGTCCTCGAACACGATACACTGGGTCGCCGCAACCCCCAGCCGTCGGGCCGCCTCAAGGTAGATGTCCGGCGAGTCCTTGGGTTTGTTGACCTCCTTGCTAAAGACGAGCACATCGAAGAGACCGCGCACGTCGATGTGATGGCAGACGAAGAGCACCTCGGGGTCGTTGACAGTCGCGAGCGCGCAGGGAATCCCACGGCTCTGAAGAGCGCGTATATACGTCTCCACGCCCGGACGCAGAGTCACCCGCGACTCGTAGAGCGCGCGACCCATCCGGTACCACTCGTCGCAGATGTCCTCGACCGTCTCGTGCAGGTTGTAGCGCTCGATCGTGTAGCGCGCGCCGGCCTCGAAGCCCAATGCGGAAAGCGCGCGCTGGTAGTCAGGCGTGACCTCGATGCCACGTGCGCCGAGAAAGACGCGGTCGACTTCGGTCCACACGTCATGCGTGAGAGATATGGTCCCGTCGAAGTCGAAAATCGCCCCTTTGAAGCTCGGCGGCCAGAGGCAGGCTTGGCCCGTGCAGCACTCGCGGCTCGCGCGATTCTGCAACTCCTCGCGTTCGGTCTGAATCGTGGTCCTCACCTCGCCCTTGTGCCCTTGGAGATACCCTCTGAGTATATCCGAGCTATGCAGCGAGCACAGCACTGTCAGCCGCTTCCGCCGGCTGTATCTACGCATTGCATTCGCGCTTGACCGGATTGCCCTCGCACCCACGGTTTTCCACAAATTCACGCAAAACCCTGCCTGCAAGGGTTATCTGCTAGCTCGCATCCAGTCCAGATTACCCTCGTACGCGGGGTTTCCGTAAAAGCCGTGCAAAACCGTACCCCGGAGGGTTGCTTGCGCGCCTGCGCCTGGCCAAGATTGCCCTCGCGCCCACGGTTTTCCGCTTATCCCCGCAAAACCCATCCTTAGAGGGGTACTCGCCAGCCTGGGCCAGACCCAAATCCACCTCGTACCCATGGTTTTCCGCAAATCCGTGCAGAACCGTGACTCGGAGGGGTACCCGCCAGACACAGGCCATGAGGGCTGGCACGAACCTCGGACGGTCGCGCGTTGCGCGGGCTGCGGGCGCGGGGGCTGGCTCAGACGCGGGGACTGGCTCGGACGCGGGGACTGGCGCGCGCAACTGCGCCACCGCCCCCTACGCCAGATCGAGGCGCATAAGGCGGGCGATGCTCACGATGTAGATCTTGAGCGCGCGACGCAGGGCTTCCTCGGAGACGGCCTCGTCGGGACCGTGCTCGATACCGACCCAGTCGGGATCCTGCACGGCGGGGTCGTGCGGGCCAAACGCAGCGGCGCGCTGGAAATGGCGCGCGTACGTGCCACCGCCGATCGTGAAGGCCTTGCCGGGCCGCCCCGTGTACTCCTCGTACGTGTCGAGCAGCGTGCGAATCTCCGGCAGCTCGGGGTCCACGTAGAAGGGCGGCACATCGCGCCACTGCTCGTAGTCGCAGCCAAACTGGATGCCAAACTCGGCAAGGCATTCGCGCAGCTCGTCGCCCGTGATGCTCGTCGGATAGCGGCTGTCGATCGTCTGCACGAACTGGTCGCCCACCGTGCGCACCGTGCCGCCGATCAGCGTGAGCGGGCCGAACTTGTCGTCGGCGGATGCGGCGCCGACCGAGGAGCCGTCGGTCGAGCTCAGGAGCTGCTGCTCCATGCCCAGGAAGGTCATCTCCCCGCGCGAGCAGATGTCGTGGTCGAGCAGGTAGTCCACCAGCAGGGCGATCGCGTTGACCGTACCCTCGGGCATGGAGGCATGGCCGCCCTTGCCGTGCGCGGTGAGCAGGAAGGTCCCGTCCGCGCCTGCCTCGATATCGATGCCGTCGGCGGCGGGCAGCTCGTCGGCAGTCGCACGCACGACCGCCGTCGCCTGGCCGGGCACCGCGTTGCTCACAGTACCGCCCTCGAGCCGCAGGATGCGGTGGCCCGCCACGTGCCCGGACGTGAACTGGCCGCCGTACAGGCCTTTCTCACCGCAGATCAGCGGGAAGTCCGCATCGGGCGAGAAGCAGAACGCCGGCTCCGGATAGTGCTCGAGGTACCACTCGACGTCGGCCATGGTGGTCTCCTCGTCGTTGCCGATGATGCAGCGCAGCGTGTAGGGCAGCCGCTCGCCCGTGCGCTCCACCTGGCGCGCAAAGAAGTGCGCGGCATACAGCGAGAGCACGAAGGGGCCCTTGTCGTCCTGCACGCCGCGACCGACCAGGTAGCCGTCCTTGCGCGTCACCGTGAAGGGGTCGAAATGCCAGCCCAGCCCCTCGGGCACGACGTCCGTGTGCGCGATGGTCGCGACCTGCACGTCCGTCTTGCCTGGTAGGTCGGCATAGCCGATGTAGCCGTCACAGTCGTGGGCGTCGAGGCCCAGACGCGCGGCGATGCCGACAGCCGTCTCGAGCGCCTCGTGCGAGGCGGGGCCCCAGGGCATGCCAGGCACCGCCGCGGCCTTGTCCTCCACCGAGCGGATGCGCACCAGCCGGTCGATGTCGGCGACCACGTCCTCCCAGACCTCGTCGACGTAGGCGTCTACCTCCTGCTTGAGAGCCTCGTCTGCCGTGTTCTCCGCCATGTTCTCCGCCATGCTCAGCCTCCAAAAAAGTCAAACTATCCGCCCGCAGCACCATCCGCGCGGGCGAACCTCCCGTATACTGATTGCAGCCTATCTATTGTAGCGAGGAGAGCGCTATGCACGATACCGAAGAAACGCCCCTGACACCCGCGGACGCAGGGTCGGCGGATATGAAGACACCCGCGGAGCTCGACACCTCCCGGCTGACCGGCCACCCCATGGCCCCGAACCGCGACGGCGAGGACATCAACGCCGGCATCAGCCCCGCCCGCAACCACGGCACGGAGCCGATCACCGTCTTCGACGAGCCCACGTGGGCGCCGAGCCCGGAGGAGTCCGACCACCCCGAACTCTGGGAGATGCCCTACCTCTGGCGGCCGGACACCCCGCACCGCCCCGAGCCGGAACCGGGCATCGACCCCGAGCAGGTGGAGGCCAATGCCGAGACGCCCTTCCCGCCCGCGGCCGAGGCCGCGCCCGACGGCGCCAAGCTCCGCCTGGCCCAGCGCATGACCGACCGCATCGGCCACGCAGTCCGCACGACCGACCCCGAGTACTGGGGCTTCTACAGCTGGGTCACGGACGACATGAAACGGGTCGTCCGCCACATGAAGGTCCGCGTGCCGATGACCCTGCCGGCCCTCGCCCGCGCCTGCCGCATGACCGAGGACGAGGTCAAGCCCATCATCGACCACATGGCGCAGGCGGGCCTCGTGGAGTACAACTGGGAGAACGACCGCCACGAGAAGCAGTGGGTCCTGCCCGTGCAGCTGCCCGGCATGGGCGAGTTCTACGCCATGAACCAGCATATGGAGCAGGAGCACCCGGAGATGGCGACGTACTTCGAGCGCGTCGCCGTGGTCGGCCCGGCCATGGTCGCCCCGATGGTCCCGCCCGGAGGCGCCGGCTTGGGCATGCACGTGATCCCCGTCGAGAGCGCCATCTCCACCGAGACCACGTCCGTGGACGTGGAGCACATCTCCCACTGGCTCCGTAAGTACGACAAGTTCGCCTCCTCCACCTGCAGCTGCCGCATGTCCGAGACCATCCGCGGCCTCAACGCGGGCGCCGACCCCGAGGGCTGGTGCATCGGCGTGGGCGACATGGCCGACTACGAGGTCCAGACCGGCAAGGGCCGCTACATCTCCTACGACGAGGCCATGGCGATCATCCGGCACGCCGAGGAGCTGGGCTTCATGCACCAGATCACCAACATCGACGGCGAGAACAAGATCTTTGCCATCTGCAACTGCGACAAGTCCGTCTGCTACGGCCTGCGCACCAGCCAGCTCTTCAACACGCCCAACTTCAGCCGCTCGGCCTACATCGCCAAGGTGGACCCCGACAAGTGCGTCGCCTGCGGCCAGTGCGTGGAGAACTGCCCCGCCGGCGCCGTCAAGCTGGGCCAGCGCCTCTGCACCAAGCACGGTGAGGTCACCTACCCCCAGCACGAGCTGCCCGACGAGACCGAGTGGGGCCCCGACAAGTGGGACTTCGACTACCGCGAGCACAACCGCATCGAGACCTACGACTCGGGCACCGCACCCTGCAAGGTCGCCTGCCCCGCCCACATCGCGATCGAGGGCTACCTGGACCTGGCCAAGCGAGGTAAATACACCGAGGCCCTGGCGCTGATCAAGAAGGAGAACCCCTTCCCCGCCGTGTGCGGACGCGTGTGCAACCACCTCTGCGAGGACGCCTGCACCCGCGGCACGCTGGACGACCCCGTCTCGATCGAGGCGGTCAAGCGCTTCCTGGCCGACCGCGACCTGGACGCCGAGACCCGCTACGTGCCGCCCGTCCGCCAGCCCTCCCTGCGCGGCCCCTACACCGAGAAGGTCGCGATCGTGGGCGCCGGCCCCGCGGGCCTCTCCTGCGCCTACTACCTGGCCGAGATGGGCTACACGCCCACGGTCTTTGAGCGGCGCCTGCTGCCCGGCGGCATGATGACCTACGGCATCCCCTCCTACAAGCTGGAGAAGGACGTCGTGGCCGCCGAGATCGACGTGCTGCGGGCCCTCGGCGTGGAGATCCGCTGCGGCGTCGAGGTCGGGGTCGACGTGAGCCTGGACGACCTGCGCAAGCAGGGCTACAAGGCCTTTTACCTGGCCATCGGTGCGCAGCGGAGCCGCCTGGCCGGCATCCCCGGCGAGGAGGGCGAGGGGGTCACGACGGCCGTCGACTTCCTGGCCGAGGTGCTCGAGGACGAGAGCATCCGCCTGCCCGGTCGCACCGTGGTCGTCGGCGGCGGCAACGTGGCCATCGACGCTGCCCGCGGCGCCATCCGCTGCGACTCCAGCGAGGTCTCCATGTGGTGCCTGGAGGGTGCAGGCGAGATGCCCGCCACACCCGAGGAGGTCCGCGAGGCGCGCGAGGACGGCGTGGCCGTCCACAACGGCTGGGGCCCCGCCTCCGTGGAGCGCGCGGCAGACGGCAGCCTGCGCGGCATCACCTTCAAGCGGTGCACGCGTGTCTTCGACGAAGAGGGACGTTTCTCCCCTGCCTACGACGAGACGGAGACGCAGTTCGTCGAGGCAGACCACGTGATCATGAGCATCGGCCAGGCCATCGACTGGGGCACGCTGCTCGACGGCACCGCGGTGGAGCTCGGCCGCGGCGGACGTGCGCAGGCCGACGCCCGGACCTACCAGACGGCGGAGCCCGACATCTTCGTCGGCGGCGACGACTACACGGGCCCCAAGTTCGTGATCGACGCCATCGCCGCCGGCCACGAGGCCGCCATCTCCATCCACCGCTACGTGCAGCCGGGCAACTCGCTCACGCGCGGCCGCAACCAGCGCCGCTACGTGTCGCTGGACAAGGACGACATCGTGCTCGACACCTACGACGGCGCGCCGCGGCAGCGCCAGGGCATCGACCCCAACTTCGACATCCACCGCACCCTGCGCGACTGGCACCTGGGCCTCACGCCCGAGCAGGTCAAGACCGAGTGCCAGCGCTGCCTGCGCTGCGGCGCCTCGGTCGTCGACCCACACCAGTGCGTGGGCTGCGGCCTCTGCACCACCAAGTGCGAGTTCGACGCCATCCACCTCACGCGCGAGATCCCCGAGGCCTCGGTCATGATGAAGAACGAGGACAAGCTCAAGGGCATCCTCCCCTACGCCCTCAAGCGCGAGGTCAAGATCCTCAAGAAGAAGCACGCCAAGAAGTAAGCTTCGCGCGCAGCCCGGTCGCACGTCGCGCGTCTCGGGCTGCGCGTCGGGCCTCGTCCCCGGCACGATCGGACACGAGAGCGGCAAGACATGCGAGCGCCCGTCACCGACGAAGTGACGGGCGCTCGCGTTTGTCTTGTGTGAGGTTCTTATACGAGCCGCGTGTCGGCCGCTAGTCAGACGGTCCGCCGCTAGGGGCAGCCGGCCGCTAGATGGACGCCATCTGGGAGCTCACGCCGGCGTACCAGTACTGCCAGTTGGGCGGGCAGTACTTCTTGGCGGCCCAGACGGACACCGTGTAGCCGTAACCGGACGCCAGACCCGCGACATGCGC
This sequence comes from uncultured Actinomycetes bacterium, assembly GCA_900314685.1. GTDB lineage: Bacteria > Actinomycetota > Coriobacteriia > Coriobacteriales > Atopobiaceae > Olegusella. The sequence continues at coordinate 74,400 of OMWE01000008.1, forward strand.
GTTGATGGCCTCGTCCCAGCTGCCCCAGGAGGAGTTGCCCCAACCCCAGGCGTTGTAGGGGCGGAAGCAGATGGCGCCCTTGCTGGACTCGATGGTGGCGATGGCCGGCGAGAAGCGCGGGTCGACGCCGTAGCGCAGCGCCGCCTCGGCGAAGGTGCGGCCGTGGCCCGCCATCGGGGAGCCGGCCAGGTAGGCATCGATGCGCGCCGCCCACTGGTCGACCTCGGTCTCGTTGGTGACCTCCTGGATGTCCGCCTTCTTGTTTTCCTCTTTGGAGGGCTCCTCGGCGGGCACGACGACCTCGGTCGTGTTGCCCGACTCGGTGGTGTAGGTCTTCTTCTCCTCGGCGGCCTTCTTGGCCTCCTCGAGCGCCTGGGCAGCGGCCGCCGCCTCGGCCTGGGCCTGGGCCTCCGCGGCCGCCTCGGCATCGGCACGGGCTGCGTTGGCCTGGTCGAGCGCGTCCTGCGCCTCCTGCTCCTTGGCCTCCGCCTCGGCCTTCTCGTCGGCGAGCTCCTCGCGGGTGCTCTCGAGCTCCTCCTCCATATCGAGGAGCTTATTGACCTCGTCGTTGTTGTGGGACGTGACGGCGTTGAGGTACTGCATGGTGGAGACGAGCTGGTTGAAGTCCTCGGAGGAGAGGATCAGGTCCACCAGGCTCGTGCCCGACTGGGACATCTTGTAGAGGGCGACCATGGAATCCGCCGCCTGCTGGCGCTGCCCGGGCAGCTCGGCCTCGATCTCGTCGATGCGGTCCTGGTTGTCCGAGATGCGCTGGTTGACGTCGGCGAGGTCGGACTTGGCGTCGTCGTATGCCTGCGACGCCTCTTTCACGCGCTGCGCCGTCTCGGCCAGGCGGTCGGAGACCTCGTCGGCGTGGGCCACGGTAGCCGTAGCCATGCCAAACGCGCCGCTCAACAGCACAGATGCCAGCACGGCAGACGCGACGCCGCGAAGGGCGCGCTTTGTCACGGTCATTCTGGGAGTTTCTTGCACGTTTGGGCCTTTCCGTAGCCGACAGATACACGTCTAACCCCACACGCCTAACCCTCAAGTACACCTTGAGCATAGGCGGGGCATAACATTGTCTATTTTACCGTAGACATTTGCCGCTGTGGACACCTGCGGAGCGATTACAAGAAGAAGGCATAAAGCCTGATAAAGGAGGGCGTCGTCGTGCATCAGCCGGGCCTTCGCATGCACCGGCGGGCCCCTGCATGCGCGTGCGCGGCTCGCTCGGGCACACCGCGACGGGTCGACGGGTGCAGGACTATTGCATACAAAAAGGGACTCCCTCGCGGGAGCCCCTCTCATCAGTCCTCTGCAAGAATGAGCTTAGATCTTGCGGACGTTGGAAGCCTGCAGCTTGCCGTTCTGACCAGTGGTGATGTCGAACTCGACGGCCTGGCCCTCGTCCAGGGTCTTGAAGCCCTCCATCTGGATCTCGCTGTAGTGAACGAACAGGTCGTCGCCGTCCTCGCGAGAGATGAAGCCGTAGCCCTTGTCGGGGTTGAACCACTTAACAGTACCTTGAGCCATGACGTGCCTTTCCTTCGTGTGCCCTCGCGGGCACAAACACTGCGCTTGCGCGCTTATTACTTTGCCGCTCGACCTATTCGCGCGACACGAGGGATATACTACCCCAATTCCCAGACCATCTCACCGACAAACCGTTCACGGGTAAAATAGCGCGTTTATCGGAAGGCAGGGAATAACCGCCAGTACGCATACTTCGGCCCGCGCATGCATATGGCAGGTGATGTGACAGTCCCCCGTCACCTGTCACATCCTCGCTACGAGAGCACGCGGCCGCCGAGCCAGCCCCAGCGCGGGGTGACGGTGGTGCTGTAGAAGCTGATCCAGCTGTCGACACTGCTCGTACGGATGTAACCGATGTTGTCCATGATCATGCCGCCGCCGATGTAGATGCCGATGTGGCCGTAGATGCGGCCCGCCGCCGTGTGGCTGTGCGTCGAGACGGCGACGATCATGCCCACCTTGAGGTCGTTGCGGTTGGAGCTCGTGCACCAGGACGAGTACATGTCGCAGGCGTCGCCGCCGTAGTACCCGTACCCCGCCTTGGAGAAGACGAGCGACACCCACATCGCGCACAGGCCGCCGCCCGGCGACGGTGTGCTCTTGCAGGCTGCCACGATCGCCGCCTGGGAGCCGGTGGTCGCATTTCTTTGCTCTGAACCCCCGCCCGAGTTGTTGCCACCGTTATTACCGCCGGAGTTGTTGTTCTCTTGGGCTTTGCGACGCGCCGCCTCGGCCGCCGCGGCCTTCTGCTCCTCCAGACGGGCGTTGTTGTACTCCACGAGCTCCTGGTCGCGCTCCGCCATGAGCTGCGAGACTTCGGCTGACAGGCCCGAGAGCGTCTCGTTGACCTCGTCCTTCTTGGCATCCATGTCGGCCAGCTGCTGCTTTTGGGTCTCGTTGAGTTGCTCGAGCTGGTCCTGTTGCTCCTCAAGCGCGGCCTTTTGCTGCTCCTGCACGGCCTTTTGCTGGTCGAGCTCCTCCTTGGCCTTCTTGACCTCGGCGATCATGTCCGCGTCGGCCTCGGAGATCTTGTCGAGGTAGTAGATGTTGGAGCTGAGTTCCTCAAAGGAGGTCGAGCTCAGCAGGACGTCGAGGAAATTGCTGCCGCCGGCCTTGTACGCTGTCGAGACGCGCTTGGCCAGCGTGTCCTTCTTTGCGTCGAGGTCCTTTTGCTTTTGCTCGATGTCGGCCTGGGTCTGGTCGATCTGCTCCTGCGCGTCGTCGATCTGGCCCTGGACCGTCTCGATCTGGTTGAGCGTCGCGGCCTGCTCCTTGGCGAGCTCCTGGTACTCGGCCCCGATCTTGTCGAGCTGGGCCTTGACCTTGTTGTACTCCTCCTGCGCGTCGTCGAGGGCGTCCTGGGCGTTGTCGAGGTCGGTCCTGTCGACCGCGAAGACGCTCCTGGGCAGCATCGCCTGCCCGGCGGCGGCGCCGGCGAAGGCACCCGTCGCAAGCAACATCCGCAGCGCCGCACGCCGCGTGAGGGCGGTATCGATATCGGGTATGAGGGAAGCCGACGCATCGTGCCGGCGAGTTTGTTTCTCTTCCAAGCCTGACCTCCGTTTGAGCTGCGACCGCTTGGCGTATGTAGGAGCCATACTAGCACTCCCTTGCGCCCTCTCACAGAATTCCACGGATCGGGGCGGGACGGGCGATCAAAGCGGCACAGTCGAACAAAGCGGTACGGTCGAGCAAAGCAGCGCGGCCAATCAAAGCAAAGCAGATCAGTCCAGCCCGAAAAGGCCCTTGAACCAGCCCACCAGCGAGTCCCACCAGGACTGGCCGCCCTGCGGCTGCGAGGACGTGTCTGCGGACCCCGCCGACTCATCCGACGTCTGGCTCGCGGAGGCCGTGGTCGTGCTCGCGCCGAACTCCTCCTCGTAGCCGGACCGGTCGATCTTGTCCTCGTCCGTCTTGGCGGTGGAGGCCTTGCTCGTGTCGACCGTCGTGCTGTAGGCACCGGTCACCGTGACGGTCAGGTCGGAGTCGCCCTCCACGACCGTCTCGCCGTCGGCGACGATCGTCACGGTCTTGCCGTCGGCGTCCACGACCTTGCCGCCGTCCGCGACGTTGAGCGCGGACACGGTGGAGTCGGCCGTGACGACCCAGGTCGAGCCGTCCTCCACGTTGACCGTGACCGGCGCCTCGGAGGTGGAGCCCGCGGCGTTCTCCTCGATTGAGGCAGCGCCGGTCCAGGTGGAGTCATCGAGCAGGTAGAGGTCGACGCTGGAGATCGTGTCGGCCACGATGTCGCCGCTCATCTCCTCGTCGCGCGCCGTGAAGGTGACCGTCGCGCCGTTGGAGCCTGCGGTGCCCCAGTTGTTGGCGTCGTTGCCGGCGGCGTAGATGAGGTCGGCCGCGCTGGAGTCAAAGTCGAGCGTGGTATTCTGCACGAGGACGTCGGCCGTGGTGTTGGTGAGGTAGAACATCGCGCCGGACTGGATCGCGGAGCTCAGCGAGGAGTCCACCACCTGGAAGGTCGCCGCCTCGCCCGTCGTGGACTCGGCGTCGCCCGAAGTCGACTGATAGATGATCACGCCGTCGGCCACGGGGTCGGAGGCCGTCGCCTGGGTCTGCGTGCTCGTGAGCTGGGAATCGCTAATCAGGATTGTGTTGAGACCCTCCATGCCCGCGATCTGGCTGCCCGTGGCCGTGCCGGTCGCGTTGGTGACCTCAATGTCGCCCGTCGAGTAGATGAGCGGCGAGCCCGAGCCGGCCGTCGAGATGGTGGCGCCGTCCACGGAGATGTTGCCGCCGCCGCGGTCGGTCGCGAAGCCCGCGCAGTGGTCGCCCTGCGTCGTGACGTCGATGTCGCCGCCGACGATCGTGCCGCCGTACGTGGCGTCGAGGCCGCGCGAGTTGCCGGCGGTCGTGTCGATCGTGACGTTGTGGGCGTAGACCGTGCCGGAGTCGGTCGCGAAGATGCCGTTGGAGCCCTCGCTCGTGGCGCTGAGCGCGGTATCGGAGACGACCGCCTTGGAGCCCTCGCCCACCGCGAGCAGGATGGAATTGAGGCCGTAGAAGTTGCAGCTGTCCCCATTGGTGTCGTCGCCCGACTTGGTGAGCGTGCCGTTGGTGATCCGCAGCGTGCCGCCGTTCTGCGCCAGCGCGGCATTCTGGTCGGCCTCGGTCGCCTCGGCGGTCTCGCCGTCGGAGGTCACTTCTTCCCCGTCTGCGGCGAGGGCGCCGGTGTAGGTGCCGCTGTAGTCGAAGGTCATCGTGTCGGCCCCGCCGGCGCCGCCGCCCGGCTGGCCGCCCTCGGGCATGCTGGGAGCCGATCCGTCGCCGGGGGCGCCACCGGGTGCCGCACCGTCGCCGCCCGGCATCGCAGGCGGCGTGCCCTGGGTATCGGCGGCAGCGGACGCTGAGTCGGAGGCATCCGATGCGGTCGACGCCGTTGATGCGGTCGATGTGGCCGCGCTCGTCTTCCCCGATGCCGAATCTGCCGCAAAGGCGCTGGTCACCGGACTGACAGAGAGCACGAGCGCGCCGGTCACCACGGCGATGCCCGCCTTGCGCAGCGGGTCGTGCAGGCGTTCTGCGATGGTCTTTCCCATGTCTTCCCCTCTCGTCGACACCGTCAGCCGCAAACCGTTGCGGCTATGCCGCTTCAGCTGTGCCGCCGCGGCTGTGTATGTGATACCGCACGGAGAAGACATGCATGCGCTCGTCGGCCAGGACCCATCCCACTCGCGCAACGTTTGAAGCTAGCTGAAAGACGGCCCAAAGGAACCTGAAAACCGAGCTCGGACAGCCACCTTGCACCGGCGACTGCAACCCGGCAGCCACCTCAGACCAACAAGCCGATATACCACGCAAGCGCCTGCCCGCCGCACAGCATCGTGACGACCATGGCCGCGGCGATGGAGGGGCCGAAGGGGAAGGCGTCCCTGGGCGCCTCGGACGGTTCGGGCACCTCGGACGGTTCGGGCGCCTCGGACGGCCCGTCCGTCTTCGCACGTCGCCGGCCCGCCAGCGCAAAGGCGATGCCGAGCAGGCACGCGACGGCGACCAGGAATATGCACTGCTGCCAGCCGAAGTAGAGGCCCGCCACCGCGAAGAGCTTGAGGTCGCCGCCGCCCATGGAGGGCCTGCCGAGCACGCGGTCCATGACCAGCACGAGGAGGGCGAGCGGCAGCGTCACAGCAACGGCCCCGACGAGCGATTCTGTGGCGACCGCGGCGACCTCCATGCCCCGCAGGGCGCATATGGCGAGGTAGGAGACGCGTATCGCGATGGCGGCCACGATGCAGCCATTGGGGATGAGATAGTCGTAGAGGTCCGTGAGCGAGGCGACCAGGAGGACGCTCGCGAGTCCGCCCATCTCGAGCCCCTGCAGCGTGATGCCGTAACGCCACAGGACGAGCAGATAGAGAGCGGCACAGCAGATCCGCACCGGCAGGTTGCGGCTCTCCCGCGGCTCCCCCTGCACCGCACGCCATGCCGCGCGGTCGAGCAGGCCGCCCATGGCCAGCCCGAGCAACGTCGTCGCGCACGTCACGCCAATCAACATCCCCACCGCAAAGTCCGCCAGGCTCGTCATCCGCCCCCTCGCCGCTTCTCGCGTCCGCAGTGCAACCGTCGGTATATGCAGCCGCCGACATGCACGGTCGCCGGCATGCACGGTCGCCGGCATACGCAGTCATCGACACGTGTCGGGCATCATACCCCATTTCAGTTCCCGGGCCCGCGGGGCCGCAGCGGGCAGCGCCTCGGCCAGCCGCCGTCAGCCCTTGCGCGCGGGCAACCATTCAGGTGGGCACATCCACGAGTCGAGCCAACCCGAGACCCTTCCGATCAGCCGCCGCACGGGCCGCGTTCCACACACCCGCATGCGTATCTGCGCGAGCACCGCACAGGAGAGGTAGATGGCCGTCGCGAGGCCCAGCACAAAGAGCGGAATCACCGGCAAAGGCAGGTTGACCACCCACCAGAACGCGCCGTGCATCAGCACGCTGTAGATGAAGACGTGCGCATGGATGATATAGACGTCAAAGGCCGCGTCCGCCATGAACGCCATCAGCCGACCGAGCCACACGGGCGCATGCCCGAAGCTGCGGCGCAGCGTCTGCAGCAGCACGTATGCCATCGCCAGCATGAAGGGCGACGAGTACGAGCGGATGGAGATCCAGTCGTCGTCGCGCACCGTGATGCAGACCCATTTGATGCCCAGCAGCACCAGAGCGAGCACAAAGAAGAGCACGACGCCGTTCAAGCGGAAATCGCGGACACCCGCCCACAGGCGAGCCGGGAGGTGTGCGTCCGTCTTATCCTGCCGCTCGGCATCCGACGCCGTGTCTGCCCCCGCCAGCTGTGCGTCTGCCCCCGCCAACCGCACGCCGCCCTGCGCTTCTTCGATCTCGCGCCGTCGGGTAGTCGCGCCGACGATATAGCAGACCACGAGCCAACCTGCGGAAAAACCGATGTTTTGGCGGAAGAGGTCATGCGCCGTAAAGGAGGGGATCACCGAGAACACCGTCACGAGCATCAGGCAGAAGGTGTCGGCCTGCCGGAGCGTGAGCCTGTGGAGCAGCAGGTTGATGTAGGGCATCAGCAGAAAGACGGGCAGATAGCAGACGATGTACCAGTAGCGCGTGATGATGGGCGGGCAGAGCGAGACCGCGTAGTCCCACCAGCTCGTGTAATGCCAGGGCGTGGCGACGCGCAGGACGCAGGTGATCAGGGCGCACCAGAAGAAGAGCGTGAAGATGAGCTCGATCAGGCGGTAGCTGCCGTAGAACTTCTTGGTGTAGCCCAGATACCCGGAAAGCAGGGCAAAGAGGTCGACCGCCGCGACGCAGAGCAGGTAGAGGTACCAGGCGACCCAGTAGGATGCCTGCCAGGGCTCCGCGGTGTCGCGGACGCCGCCGCCCTTGAGCACGTGGTAGCCGATGATGCCGAACATAGCGACGACGCGCGCCACGTCCAGACCAACGATGCGTTTTGTGGTCATAGTGCGCCCCGTTGCAGTCGTGGCGCGCTCCGTTGCAGTCATAGCGTGCCCCAATACGACGTCTCCCCCTCCGCCGCGGGAGAGAAAAGCTCGGCAAAAAGAGCCTCATGCGCGTCGCGGCTGGCTTTGGTGTCGAGACCTGCCAAGTATGCCGCATCGTCAAAGCCGGTCGTCTCGGCTTTCCTGCGCGCGAGCGCGCGTGCGATACGCTCAAGGGAGCGGGCATCCCGCAGGTCGGTCGCGAGCACGGGAATAACCCGTGTGCCGAGTGTCTGGATATCGCGCAGACGCGTGCGGTCGTGGGCGCCGCGTTCGATGCAGCCTTCACGCCACACCTGCACCTTGTCCGATGTCAGGCGGCTGGAGGGGATGCCGTAGAGCGGGTCGAGGTGGAACGCGGTGCTCTCGTACTCGATATCTGCCTTGCAGTCTTCCCAATAGAGGTCGAGCTGGTAGTAAGCCTGGGTGACGTACGGCCGCTCGTCTTCCGGAGCGTCGAGCCGCGCGTTGAACTGAGGCATGCCAAAGCCGTAGCCTCCCTGTTTCACCGGCAGGCCGAGCATGAGGGCGAGGTTGGTCTCCGCGGGTGACGCCGCACCCTCGCGTGCGATGGCCACGGCCCGTTTGACAAGGTCGCGGGCTTTTACCTTTGCGCGGACGCGGACCGCGAACGTCGAGATCCTCTCGAGGGAGGTCACGGGCGGAATCTCATACTTTGCCGTCTCGGGATGGTCGGCTGTAGGGTGCGGCGTCGGCGAGTAGGTACCGCAGAGCTCCATGATGACCTGGGTGAGCTGCATGAGCGTCGCCGTCTCGGCAATCTGCACGACGGCGAGCTCGGGGGAGGCCACGTACAGGTTGCGGTTGACGCGCAGGAGTGCGGCCTCCGGCAACGCGCGAGAGAGGACGCGCGACTTGGTCGTCTTGAGGTTGATGCGCTTGTTGAGGTCGAAAACGCCGAGCTCGAGGGGGTCGTCCACCGTGAAGGGGCCGAGGTCGTAGAAGCGCTCCAAGTCGACTCTCTTGCCTGCGACGACGCTGTCGAAGTCGAAATCGCCGTCAGCCAGCGTGACGGGCGATTCCTCGGCGGGTAGCTCGGCCGAGGCCGTATCGGTCTCAGACAGGTCGTCCGCCGACGGCAAGGGATCGACCGCCGGCAGCCACACCTCCCGCCCCCGGTAGGACCGGGTGCGTATGGCCCTGAGCAGCCGCAACGCCGAGCGACCGGTAATCACATGCATGGGCCTCCCTCCATAGGGCCAATCGGCACCCTATAAAGTACCACAAATTCGCCTATACTTCACTTATTTATCTATTGATTTCCTGCGGTTATATATTTTCGTATCTTTGTTTGTGGTACTTTTTGGGTCAAAAATCGTCGTATGGGACGAGACAGCCATCTATCGCCGCAGGTCAGAAAGGGCGAAAATTTCGTCTCGCACGTGCCCCGTGTCTATCGGCACCGATATAACCGCTGGTAGAGAGCCCGAAATTCTGGTGCGTTTCCGCACTCGGAAGGTGCGGTATCCCGATGAGCGAGATCCATGCTCGACGGCGAGTCGGACGGGTGTCCGGAGGCTTGTGAAACAAGCCTCCTACCTGCGCAAATGCAACAGGCCCGCTGAGAGCCCGGTTAAGGCCCGCTGGCGGTGCGGATGGCCTAGGAGTCATATGCCGCCGTTTCCGTGCGTTCTCGCGCATTCTAACGGCATGTTCTACCTGCGGTTTCTTTAACCGCAGGTAGAACGCATAAAAGGGATCGAGCCGAATGCCGGGACGCGACCGCGAGGGCAATGGGCGTCAAGGGACGGCCGCGTCACGGACTCGTCGGCAAGCGATCACACCTCTCCCCCGGCCAGCATACCGCCGAGACGCAGGCCCAACCAGACGCCAGCCAAGCAGGTTGTCACATTGAGCAGGATGTTCGCCAGGGCGAGCCCATATCTGCCCGCCTGGAAGAGCTGCAGCGTCTCGGACGAGAAAGTCGAAAAAGTCGAGAGGCCGCCGCACAGACCCGTGGCGAGCAGCAGACGCAGCTCAGGCGACAGGGGGCTGGCTAGGTCGTAACCCGTCACGATGCCGATGATCAGGCCAGCTGCCACGTTTGCAGTGAGAGTCCCGAGCGGGAAACCTGGCGCAAGGCCCCGAAGCGCGTTTCCGGTCCCCCATCGGCAGACGCTACCGACGAACCCGCCGAGACCGACACAGAGCGCCTGGCCCGCCACCTCGGAAAATGCACTTACACCCATACGTCCTCCGACAGGCGCATTACAGCAAACGGAGCGAGACCTCCTTGAGCTGGCGGACGGTCACCTCGCTCGGCGCGGCGCTCATGAGGTCGGAGCCGGAGCTGGTCTTGGGGAAGGCCATCACGTCGCGAATCGAGTCCGACCCGGTCAGCAGCATGCACACGCGGTCCAGGCCCAGGGCAAAGCCGCCCATCGGGGGCGCACCGTACTTGAGCGCCTCCATCAGGAAGCCGAACTGCGCCTCCGCGCGCTCCTCCGTGAAGCCCAGCAGCTTGAGGATACGCATCTGGAGCTCGGCGTCGTGGATACGCATGCCGCCGCCGCCCGCCTCGAAGCCGTCCATCACGAAGTCGTAGGTGTGCGAGCCGCAGGCTAGCGGCTCGGCCTCCAGGCGGTCGATATCGGATTCCATCGGCTGCGTGAAGGGCATGTGCTCGGACGCGTAGGCCTTGCGGTCCTCGTCCCAGTGGAAGAGCGGGAAGTCCACGACCCACAGGAAGTCGTGGCCCTCGCGCGGCACCTCCAGCGCATCGGCCATGTGGGTGCGCATGCCGCCCAGGATCTCGTCGGCCGCGAGACGCGTCGTCGCGGCGAACATCACAAGGTCGCCCAGCTCCACCTGCGCACGCTCGCGCAGCGCCGCCATCTCCTCGTCCGTGAAGAATTTGACGATCGGGCTGTTGATCGTACCGTCGGGACGGAAGGCGATCCAGGCCAGGCCCTTCGCACCGAGGTCGGCGGCGACCGGCTCGAGCTTGTCGATCTGCGCGCGCGGCCAGGCGCCGGCACCCTTGGCGTTGATGCACTTGACGACCTCGCCCTCGGTGTTGGCGGAATTGGCGAAGACCTTGAACTTGGTGTCCTTGAAGATGTCCGTCACGTCCACGAGCTTCATATCGTAGCGGGTGTCGGGCTTGTCGGTGCCGTAGGTGTCCATCGCGTCCCAGTAGGAGATGCGGCGCAGCGGGGTCGGCATGTCCACGCCCACCTTGGCGAAGGCGTCGTGCAGCACGTCCTCGAGCGCGTGCATGACCGTATCCTGGTCGACGAAGGACATCTCGACGTCCACCTGCGTGAACTCGGGCTGGCGGTCGGCGCGCAGGTCCTCGTCGCGGAAGCACTTGGCGACCTGGTAGTAGCGCTCCACGCCGCCGATCATCAGGAGCTGCTTCAGGAGCTGCGGGGACTGGGGCAGGGCGTAGAAGTGGCCCGGCTGCGTGCGGCTGGGCACGAGGAAGTCGCGCGCGCCCTCGGGCGTGGACTTGAAGAGGGACGGGGTCTCGACCTCG